>NZ_BCFK01000034.1 GCF_001417815.1 Bifidobacterium aesculapii | reverse complement strand
CCGCAAGCCGGACACCTACCGACGGACCTTCATCCCTCATCTCCGCAATCCGCATCCGCGCAACAACGCACCCTGCACAAGCGCACTATATATAAGGACAGAACCCGTGGATTTCGCATACGTGCTCACCCTGCTGCCGGCGTTCCTGCTGAAACTGCCGTACACGCTGCTCATCGTCGTCGGCTGCTACGCGGCGGCGTTCGTGCTGGCGTTCCTCATTCTCAGGGCGCGAGTCGACCGCATTCCCGTCCTGTCCGCGATCCTCGACGTCTACGTCTCGTTCGTGCGCTGCGAGCCGATCGTGCTGCTGCTGTTCCTCATCTACTTCGGATTGCCGCAGCTGCTCGGCACGTTCGGCATCGACATCACCTCATTGAGCAAGACGACGTTCGCGTGCGTCACACTCATCTTCTTCAACGCCGGCTGGCTCAGCGAGATCCTGCGCGGCGCATACCTGAGCGTCACACCCGACCAGTTCGAACTCGCCGATTCGCTCGGCTACAGCAAAGGCCAGCTGTGGCGCCGCACGCTGCTGCCGCAGATCATCGGCATCGCCATCCCCGATCTAGGCAACGCGGCCGTGGATCTCCTCAAGGACACGTCGCTGCTGTTCACCATCGGCGTGGTCGACATGATGGGACTCGCCTCGATCAAAGTGGCGAACAACTACGGCGTCAAACAGTCCGAAGTGTATCTGGCGGTGGCGCTCATCTACTGGGTCGCCGCACTGCTCATCGAATTCCTCGTGTGGCTGGCGAAACGCAACAACCGCTACTACCAGGTCATCGACGCGGCATCCCGACTGCGCGCCCGCACCGCCGCGTAAAACCCGCCGTCACACCAACCGATCGACCCGCCAGACGACCACCAGACAGAAAACAAACCACGGGAAACGGCCCCGCGCACAGACCAGAGGAAAACCCATGCCAGCGTTATTGGACTACATCATCAAGATCGCCACCATCGTGCCATCGGTGCTGCTGCACGCGATCATCATCCTCGCGCTCGGACTGCTGTTCGGCATCCCCGTCGCACTCGTGTTCCGCGCGCACGTGCCCGTCCTGTCGCAACTGCTGCGCCTCTACACGTCGTTCTTCCGCGGCACGCCGATCCTCGTGCAACTGCTGTTCTGGTACTACCTGCTGCCGCAATGGTCGTCCGCCATGCTCAACACCGTCGGATTCCACGTCAGCAAGAACTCGGTGAACGCGACCATCGTGCTCATCTTCACGTTCGTGCTCGTCTACACCGCCTACCTGCAGGAGACCGTGCAGGCATCGCTCGCCTCCATCGACCCGAACCAGCTCGAACTCGCCGACTCGCTCGGCTACACACGCTGGCAGAAAGCCATCCACGTCATCATCCCGCAGGCGGTGGTCTACGCGCTGCCCAACCTGTTCAACATGTTCATGAACGTGCTCAAGGCGCTGTCGATGGGATTCACCATCGCCGTGATCGACATCTTCGCGCAGGCCAAGCTCATCGCCGGACTCAACGGCGACTACATGACCTCATACACGGCTGCGGCACTCGTCTACTGGGCGTTGTGCGGCGTGCTGTTCATCATCATGAACCTGTACCTGCGCAGGCATGACGCCGTGCTCACCGGCACACGCCTGTAACGCGCGGATTGCGGGGCCGTAGGTTCCGCCCACCCGCATTCCAACCACGCCCCGCAATCCGCACACGATACTTACCCATCCATCAACCAACCTGTTGCCGTCCCCGCCGCAAGGCGGCAGCATCGACAACGCGGCACACGAAAGGCAGTACCATGACCCGCGACCGCAGACAGGAATTCCACGACCTCGCCAAAGGCGAAGGCACCACGCCGTACCTGACCAGTGCGTGGCAGCACTTCATCGGCGCCGAATACGACGTGGAGCTGCAGGCCCGCGCGCACATCGACTTCGTGCGCAAATGGGATTGGGATTACGTCAAGATCAACCCGCGTTCCGCCTACTACGCGGAAGCCTTCGGCGCCCACTTCGACCCGGACGACTACGGCACCGGCCGCTCCCCGCGCCTGCTGGACTACCCGGTGACCCGTCCGGAGGATCTGGCGAAGATCACGCCCGTCGACCCGACCGCGAGCAAGCCGTTCGCCGACCAGATCGCCTCCGCGCGTCTGATCCGCGAGGACCTCGGCGACCGCGCGATTCTCGAAACCGTGTTCTCCCCGCTGACGGTGCTGCTGTTCGTGGCCGGCCTGCCGCGTATCAACGGCAAGGCGTTGTACGGCGCCGCGCCCGTGCTCGACAAGGACACGCTGCTGTTCACCGACAAGGAAGCCACCCTCAAGGCGCTGGACGCGATCACCGAGACGCTCATCGCCTATGTGAAGACCGTGATCGCGCCGGTCGAGCAGGGCGGCGCCGGCCTTGACGGCATCTTCTACGCGGAGACGGGCATGGCCAGCCGCGGCTACTTCACGCACGAACAGTTCCTCGAGCTCGCCCGCCCGTACGACGAGCGCATTCTCGCCGCCGTGGGCGACCACGTGAGGCTGCTGCACACTTGCCGTGACCACGCCAACCCGGACTGGTTCGCCGACTACCCCATCGACCTCCTGCAGTGGGACCCGTACGTGCCCGGTAACCCGCCGATCTCCGACGATTTCAACGCGGTGCCGGTCGGCGGCCCCGACGCGGTGCTCATCGGCGAAGGCACCGACACGGACGAGCTCGCCAAGCAGATCAAGGAGACGGTCGACTTCCGCAAGGGCAAGCCGTTCCTGCTGGCTCCGAGCTGCACGATCCCGCCGAAGCCGGACGACGAGCACCTGCGCCTGCTGCGCGAAGCGTGATTGGTTGCCGTCCGGTCGATATGTCCGGGCGGGCGGCCCCTCCGGACATATCGACCGGCGTATGAATCCGCGCATCCTACTCGAAGCACGGATTCATACGCCGGTGCCGTCCCAGCCCGGCACGAGGTTCGCATTCATCCGCGAACACGCATAGCCTCATCACCGATCTGCGCAGTTCGGCCTATGACCTGTTCAATCAGATGCGCAACCTGCTCATTCGGCAATATAACCTGAGCGGTTTCGTATACAACCTGCGCAATCGAGACCGCAACCTGTGCACCCCCATTCTGAAGAGAGCCGTTCCCGAGCCAAGCAACGATTCTGAAATCGGCGGATTTCCAAGCATCTGGCGACCGGTCAGCAGCGCCGGAAAGCCCCACTACCCGACCCCTATGCGCAGGTTCGCCTCCAGACTGCGCAAGTTCACCCTCAGACTGCGCAAGTTCGTACCTCAACTGTGCAGGTTCGCCTCCCAACTGCACAGGTTCACTCCACTGCCCACTCCGCTACCCACTCCTTCACGTTGCTCCATCGCTCAGCAGCTTCGTTCACGCTACTCCGTCACTCCACTACCCACTCGTTCACGCCACCCCGTCGCTCCGCCGCTTCCTTCACTTTCATCACATCGCTCCGCCGCCTCCCTCAACATCACCCCATCACTCCACCGCCCGGCCATGCCGCCCATTCCCTCTATTCCACCCTTCATCCGCATGGCACGGGTAGCATGAAGGAAACCCTCCTCACCGAGCGCCCCTCCCACGAGAATCGAGCCGCATATGACGGAACATCCGACGCCCTCAGCCACGCATCACGCGACTGAGCTCAACCCGCAATCGCTGGTCACCCTGTGGCAGATCGAACGGTATGGCTCGTTCTCGGCCACGGCAAAGGCGCTCGGCTGGTCGCAGCCGGCGATCAGCCAGCAGGTCAAGAAGCTGGAGGCGCAATGCGGCACAACACTGGTGGAGCGCACGCCGCATGGGGTGCGCCTGACCGCCACGGGCGCGATGCTCGCCCGTCACGGCGAGTCCATCGCGGAGCGGCTTGAGCATGCCGAGCACGAGTTGGAGGATTACCGCGAACGACGTTTCGTGCATTTGAGTCTGGTCGCGCCTCCCTCTATCTGTTCGACGATCGCGGCGCGCGCGGTGGTCCGCCTGGGCATGGTCAATGATGTGAAGCTGTCGCTGACGCAGATGGAGCCGCCGGAGGCGATTGTGCAGGTGTCGCAGGGCAAGGCGGATGCGGCGGCCGTGTTCCGCTACGGCAGCATCCCTTCGTTCCTGCCGTTGGGCGACGATTTGGAGTTCCATTCGCTGGGCTCGGATCCGCTGCGCCTGCTGGTGCGGCGGTCAAGCGACGTGGCGCAGCGCTACGAGGAGGACGGCAAGCCGGTTTCGTTGGCCACGGCGAAGGACGAGCCGTGGATCGCCGGCTGCCCGACGTGCCGCGCGAATCTCGTCAAGCTGGCTTCCCGCGCCGGGTTCACGCCTGATGTCGTGCACGCGACGGACGACTATTGGGCGACGCAGAACCTGGTGGAGGTGGGTATGGGCGTTTCGCTTGTGCCCGAGCTGGATACGCATATCAATCTGGGCGAAGGGCTGATCGCCTGTCCGATCGCCGACGATTACGCGACGCGTGAGATCGGCGTGGTGACCCGCGCCGGCGACCATCGTCCCGCGCTGGACGCGCTGGTGCGTGAACTGCAGCGCACGGCCACGGCCTATCTGACGGCGGCATAGCGCCGCCACGGGTTTGCGGCATGGGCTCCGACAAGTCACGCCGGCGCCCATGCCGGAATCCACGACAGACCATGAGCATCCAAGGTCCACACTCGACAGATCGGATACACCCAGACCACACACGCCCGAAGAGCCAAATGTATATACCAAAAGGTGCCGCGGACACCCCCTACAGGGCATCCGCGGCACCGAATCAAGCGGCAAGAGCCGGAATAGGCAACTGGCCTGACGCACCGGAGTAAACAGCCGGTTCCGGCATCCAGAACCAACCAACGCACCGGAACCAGCCGACGTTCCTCCTACTGTCTAGTTGCTTACGCGAGCACGCCCGCGGTGAGCGCGCTGAACACGTCGGTGTCGGCGTGACGTTTGATGTACTGCTCGTAGGCGATGTCGAACGCCTGGCCAAGGTCTTCGATGAGGTCCGCGGCGTCTTCGATGCCGACGGACAGGCGCACGAGTTCGTCGGTGATGCCGACTTTGAGGCGTTCCTCACGCGGCAGTTCGAAGTGCGTCATGCGACACGGCAGCTCGGCGAGCGATTCGACGGCGCCGAGCGAAACGGCCAGCCGGAACACGTGCAGGTTGTCGAGCACGTCGGCCGGGTCGACGCCGGGCACGACTTCGAAGGCGAGCACGCCGCCGGCGCCCTTGAAACCTTTGGCGCGCAGTTCGTCTTCCTGGGCGGGCAGGCCCGGGTAGTACACGGTCTTCACGAGCGGGTGGGCGAGCAGGTATTGCGCGACGGCTTTCGCGTTGGCCTGCTGGCGGTCCATGCGCAACGCGAGCGTCTGGATGCCGCGGCGCACGGCGTCGCATTCGAGCGGCGCGAGGACGCCGCCGAAACGGTTCTGCGCGAAGTAGATCTTCTCGCCGAGGCTGTCGCTCAGGGTGACGACGAGTCCCGCGTTCACGTCGGAGTGGCCGGCGAGGTATTTCGTCGCGGAGTGGATGACGATGTCGGCGCCCAGATCGAGTGGACGCTGCAGGTACGGGGTGACGAACGTGTTGTCGACGATGGCGATGGCGCCGTGGCGGTGTGCGATGTTGGCGATGCCGCGCACGTCGTTCACGTCGAGCAGCGGGTTGGTGATGCCTTCGAAGTAGACGGCCTGGGCGGGGGCGACGCCGTGCTCGCGGTCGCCGGCGACAGCCCGCTCGAGCGCGTCGAAGTCCTGCGTGTCGACCGAGGCGATGCTCAGCCCGCGGTCGGCGAAGTACTCGTGGAACATCGAGTAGGTGCCGCCGTACACGTTCTTGCCGACGACGATGCGGTCGCCCGGCTTGAAGATGCTGAGCACCGCGTGGATGGCGGCGAGGCCGGAGGCGAATGCGAATCCTCGCTTGCCGTGTTCGAGCTGGGCGATCTGGCGTTCGAGGAAGTCGCGGGTCGGGTTGCCGCTGCGCGCGTAATCGTAGCGGGGCATGGAATCGACCTTCTCGAAAGCATATGTCGTGGAGTTGTAGATCGGCGGGTTCACGGCTCCGGTGGCATTGTCGCCGACCGGCAGGCCGTGGACGAGCTGAGTGTTGAACCTGGTCATTGCGCACCCCCTATCGTGTTGCGTTTGCGCTGCGCGTGCGTCCCGTACTGCTTGGCGCTGTCGCATGGCACTTGTTGTTTTCCCCACCCCACGAGGCCGTTCCCCGTGCGGCTGTTATCGAAGATAACGGATGATGCCCGCGAAGGGAACGGCGTTGCTATATGGGTTGGTTATGGGACGCTATATACGGTCCAGCGCTATACCAGGCTAAGGTCCACATTGCCGGCTCTGCGCCGTCCCGCGCTCGCCCGTCCCGCGCTCGTCTCACTCCGACTCACTCGCCTTGCCCTTCACTCGCTCCTCCCGACACTCGCTCCTCCCGACACTCGCTCCTCCCGACACTCGCCTTGCCCCTCACTCGCTCTAGTCCGCATTGCCGCCCCTCGCTCGCCTCGCCCCATACTCACCCCGGTCCGCATGCCCCTGCCGTAATCGACGCGGCCTACACTGATTGGTATGAAGATCACCAAGGCTTTGACGCGTCTGAGCGCTCCCACTGCCTCCGATGCCACCGCCAGTGTCACCGCCACCGCCGGTTCCGGTGCCGCTTCCGATGCCCCCGTGTTCGTGCTGCTGCACGGCTGGGGTTCCAACGAGTACGATCTGCCCGATCTGCTCGACTACTGCGGCGCGGGTTCCGCCGATTATGCGAGCCTGCGCGCCCCGATCCCCTACGGCATGGGCGGCACGTGGTTCGGCGATTGGGCGCATGAGGGCGTGCCGGAAGGCGAGTCGCTCACCCGACAGGCCGGCGAGGCTGCCGCCGCGATCGACGAATGGGTCCATGCGAACATCCCCGACGAGCGTCGGGTGGTCACGATGGGCTTCTCGCAGGGCGGTCTGCTCGCCGCGCACATGCTGCGGTTCGATCCGGAACGCTATGCCGCTGCCGTGAGTTTCTCGGGTTGGCTCGCCCCCGGCGCGATGCCCGGCGACGACGCGCTGATGGCCTCCCGCCCGCCGGTCTTCTACGGTCATGGTTCGGCGGACGACATCTTCCCCAAGTCCGATGTGGCGGCGATGAGCGCGTTCTGGGATGCGCATGCCACGCTCGACGAGCACGTCTACCCCGGCATGACCCATTCCATCAATATGGATGAGCTGCGCGACGTGCGGTCGTTCCTCGAATCGAACGGTTTCGTCCGCCCGCGGATCTGGTAGGCGTCGTTCCGTCCCGCCTGGACGCGCGCTCGGCACTCGCGCTCCGCGCACGCCGCACGATCGTGCACGCCCGCGCACCGTCACACGCGGTCACGCACGACGACCACGCACGTCACACAACCGCGCACGCCACACGCCCGCACACCACACCATACACACCCACACACGTCACGCGGTCGCATAGTCGACGTGTGCGAATTCCGGCACTTTGTACCATTTGACCGGGTAGCCGGCGCCGTGCGCGCAGAACACGGAGTCGGGCGTGTTCTCCAGGTCGGATTCGGGATCGTAGGCGGCGGCTTCGATCACGCGCGCGGCGTCATGGCAGAGCCGGTATCCGCCGAATGTGGCGGAGAACCGGCCGCGCCCGTGCGTGTATGCGTTCACATCCATCGCGTAGTCGCGCATTTCGGAGACGGGCGCGTACCCTTCGACGACCGCGTAGTCGCCGTCGTCGGTCGGCGCGTCGAACGTGCCTGACATGCGCTGCACGTCGCTCATGGCGCGCCCGACCATGCTGTTCGGCACTTCCAGCCGGAACCGGTACCACGGTTCGAGCAGCCGGCAGTTGCCTGGGTCGGCGGCCACGGCCTTCACCATCGCGTCCACGTCGCGCGTGTCCGCATCGGCACCACCGTGTCCGGCACCACCGTTCCCGGCACCGCTGTGCCCGGCGCCGTCGCGCCCGACTCCTTCCGCACTGCCGCGCGCCCCGTCGCGCGCGCTGTCGCGCACGTCGTCCTCGTCTTCGGGCGGCTCGTATGCGGGGCGTTGCGTGTCGCGCCCGACGACCGGACGCCCCGTGATGCCGCCGCGCGCCTCCATGAGCCCCTGCCGTATCGCACGGTAGGTGGCCTGCCGGAAGTCGCCGCCTTCCGTGTGTTTCAGGTGCGCGCGCCCGGCCACGAGCGTCATGCGGATGTCGGTGAGCGGCGAGCCGGTGAGCACGCCGAGATGGTCGCGTTCGGTCAGGTGCGTGAGGATGAGCCGCTGCCAGTTGCGGTCGAGTTCGTTTTCGCTCACGTTCGTGGCGACGCTCACGCCGCTGCCCGGCTCGCCCGGTTCGAGCAGGATGTGCGCTTCCGCGTAGTGGCGCAGCGGCTCGAAATGCCCGACGCCCTCGATGGGCGCGGTGATGGTTTCGCGGTAGAGGATCGATCCGGCGCCGAACGAGACGTCGAGTCCGAACCGGTCATGCAGGGTCTGCTGGATGATTTCGAGCTGGACCGCGCCCATGAGCTGCACGTGGAGTTCCTGCACGCGTTCCACCCATACGACGTGGAGCAGCGGCTCCTCG
This sequence comes from Bifidobacterium aesculapii, assembly GCF_001417815.1. Lineage (GTDB taxonomy): Bacteria > Actinomycetota > Actinomycetes > Actinomycetales > Bifidobacteriaceae > Bifidobacterium > Bifidobacterium aesculapii. The sequence goes on along the minus strand of NZ_BCFK01000034.1, from coordinate 38,683 downwards.
TCTTCGAGTTCGCGAAGTGCGGCGATCACCTTGTGGAGGGTGAGGTCGTCGAACCGTGGGGCCGCCGGGGCCGTGTCGCCGCCGGGCGTTCCGGCGTCCGCTCCGGCGGGCAGCACGGTGTAGGTGAGCACCGGCTGCATCGTCGTCGTGCCGGCGTCCGGTTCGTCGCCGAGGCCGGCACCGGGAAACGTATGCGTCAAGCCGGTGACCGCGCACACCGCGCCTGCGGGCAGTTCGGTGGCGATGTCGAAGCGGGAGCCGTTGTAGACGCGCACCTGGTCGATTTTCTCGCGTTCCGCGACGGCATCGCCGGACATGACGGGTGTCGACGCGCCTGCGACACCTTCGTCGCCGCCTGCGGCACCGGCGGCGACGTCGGCATGCTCAGTGTTCCGCGCGTCCACCCCGCCGCCGAGTGCGACCATCGATTTGGCTTTCAACGTGCCGCCGGTCACGCGCAGCCAGGTGAGGCGATTGTGTTTGTCGTCGTGGGAGATTTTGAACACGCGGGCGCGGAACGGTTCCGGCCAGACGGTTTCGCGCGTGTACGCGTCGAGCGTGTCGAGGAATTCCGCGACGCCGTCAAGTTTCAGCGCGGAGCCGAAGCAGACGGGGAACAGCGCGCGTTTCGCGATCATCGAACGCACTGTGTCTACGGTGAGCGCACCGGTTTCAAGGTATTCGTCCATCGCGGATTCGTCGAGTGTGGCGATGTCTTCGGCGGCGTCGCCGAGATCGACCGTGGCGGCGCCGGCGGTATCGTGCGCGGCGGCGTCACCGTCGCGCGCGGCGTCGCCTGCCGCGTCGCGCGACGGCAGCGGCAGCGGGTAGACGGCGTCGGACAGGCGGCGGCGCAGGTCGGCGAGCGCGGTGGCACGGTCGAAGCCTGCGGCGTCGCTTTTGTTGACGAAGACGAATGTGGGTACGCGGTAGTGTTTCAGCAATCGCCATAGGGTTTCGGTGTGGCCTTGCACGCCGTCGATGCCAGAGACGACGAGGATCGCGTAGTCGAGCGCGCGCAGTACGCGTTCGGTTTCGGCGGCGAAGTCGACGTGGCCGGGGGTGTCGAGCAGGGTGAGCTGGAGGTCGCCGTGTTCGACGAGCGCCTGGTGCGCGGAGATGGTGATGCCGCGCGCTTTTTCGAGGGTGTCGGTGTCGAGGAAGGCGTCGCCGTGGTCGACGCGGCCGAGTTTGCGGATTTCGCCGGTGCGGTAGAGCAGCGCTTCGGAGAGGGTGGTCTTGCCCGCGTCCACGTGTGCGACGATTCCCGCCACGATCCGTTTCATGTTCCGCCTTTCGTTCCGTGTGCGCCGCGCGGGGCGCGTGCGCGTTGCGCCGGTCTTTCAGGTCGCGGTGTCCGGCGCACGGCAGCCGGGTCGCGATGTCTGACGCACGGCGCCCGGTCACCGACCACCGGGTCGCGATATTCGCCCGGTCGCGGTCTGCGCAATCGCCGCCGGCCCGGACCGCGGTATCCGCCGCCGAGGGGCGCGCGACACGCTACCCCACTATAAACCGGTCTACTTGTTCCGTGTCCCGGCGGCTCGGCTACGATGGTCTGCGCAAGGATGGCACGTGCGGCTTCGCCGGGCTGCGGGGCGATGTGCAGCATCTGCGTGGCCACGTGCGTCACGCATGCATGGCACATGTTTTGCGGCATGCGGCTCCCGCGTATGCGGCGTGCGTGGCGCATCCATGCGACGTTTGGATTTTTAGGTAAGGAGCAGCCGTGACCGTTTCCGGCATCACCGTTTCCGGGCAGCAGTCCGATCTCGAGACCGCCGCGGCGGCCTTCCTCCCGCAGGGGTTCCCGGCGGATTATGTGGCGCTCGATTTGGAGACCACGGGGTTCTACCCGAACAGTTGCTCGATCACGGAGATCGGCGCGGTGCGCGTGCGCGAGCGGCGCATCGTGGACCGGTTCCAGCGCCTGGTGAACCCGCTGCGGCCGATTCCTCCCGCGGTGGTGCGGCTCACTGGCATCACGGATGATATGGTCGCGGGCGCGGATCCGATCGACACGGTGCTGCCCGAGTTCGTGGCGTGGCTCGGCGAGGGCGCGGAAGGCGGCGAGACGACCGATGCAGCGGCGGGCGCGCAGATCGCGGTGGAGCCGCTGATCGGGCACAACATCCGCTTCGACCTGAGCTTCCTGGATTGGAATGCGCGCAAGGTTCTGGACACGCCGTTCTCGTGCGTGGATTTCGACACGATGCAGATCAGCCGCGCGCTGTTCTCGTATGAGCGCCATCATCGTCTGCTCGACCTGATCCGCCGGTTCGATATCGCGGACAATGAGGAGCACCGCGCGTTGAGCGACGCCATCCAGACGCAGCAGTGCTTCGAATGGATGCGCAAGTTCGTGGACCGTCATGCCGGCCGCGCCAACGGGTTCGAGTCCGTCACGTGGAAGACGGTGCCCACGAAGGGCAACGACGCGATTCTCAACCGCCAGATCGTGCTGCTGTAGGCAGCTTTCGCCGCTCGGCCGGCCTTGGCCCGCACCGGCTGCGGTCGGCCGTACCCGTGGTCTTCGCGGTCGCGGATGCGGCCGATCACAGCCGAACCGCATCGGAACCGCCGGTGAACTATGCGCGTGGCGGGCGGGCGGAACGTGCGCGGAACCCGCACGGCCGACTACTGTGGTGTGCATGAGTGAAACATCTGCAACCATTGCGGCCGGCTCCGCGCCGGCGCTGAAGTCGGGCATCGACCCGGCATCGTTCTCCGGCGTCGTCAAGCCCGCCGACGACCTGTTCCGCTACGTGAACGGCCCGTGGATCGACACGTACCGTCTGCCCGACGACCGTTCCCGCTACGGTTCGTTCGACAAGCTCGCCGAGGACGCGGAAAACCAGATCCGCGACATCCTCGAAGACGATGACGCGCAAGGCGTCGGCACCGCCGATGCGCCCGACGCGAACGCCGCCGCGGCCGACGTGAACGCCATCGCCGCTCCGGCGGCGAAGTCGCGCGCCCTGTACCGTTCGTTCCTGAACACGGATGCGATCGAAGAGGCGGGCATCAGCCCGATCCGTCCGGAACTCGACGCGATCGACGCCGCCGAAGACAAGGCGGCGCTTACGCGCGTGCTCGGCCATCTCAACCCCGCGGGCGGCCCCGACCTGTTCGGCGTCGCCATCTACGGCGACCCGGGCGACCCCGACTTCAACATCGCGCACATCGAACAGGGCGGCATCCTGCTGCCGGACGAAGCCTACTATCGCGAGGAGCATTACGCGCCCGTGCGCGAATCGTTCGTGACGATGGTCGCCACGCAACTGGTGAACGCGGGGTACGCGCCCGCCGCCGAAGACAATCCGAACGTCGACGACGAACTGCCGCGTCGTGCCGGCGATGACGCGGACGACGCCGACGAGGCGCAGGGCGCCGCCGGCGAGGCCGCGCTCCCCACGCCGGGCGAGGAGGCGCTCGCCCTGGCCCACCGTTTCCTCGACGTGGAGACGCGCATCGCCGCGAACCATTGGGACAACGTGGCCACGCGCGATTCGGTGAAGACGTACAATCCCACCGATTTCGCCGATCTGGCCGCGTCGCTCGCGCATTTCGGGCTCGACGCGTGGATCGACGCATGGCAGCGCGCCTACGACGCGACGCCGGCCGCGACCGTGCAGCCGCTCGACTTCCGCACCGTGTTCGCCCGGGTGATCGTGCACGAGCCGAGCTTCCTGACCGGACTGGACGCGTTCTGGGATGCGGCCGATCTGGACGATCTGAAGCTGTGGGCGCGCGTGCACGTCATCGTGGGTTCGGCGAGCATGCTCTCGCACGTGTTCGACGCGACGAACTTCTCGTTCTACGGCAAGGTGCTGTCCGGGCAGAGGAAGCAGCGCGACCGTTGGAAGCGCGGCGTGAGCCTCGTCAACGGCGCGTGCGGTGAGGACGTGGGCCGCGAGTATGTGCGCCGCCACTTCCCGGAAAGCTCCAAGCGGCGCATGGAGCAGCTGGTCGCGAACCTCATCGACGCCTACCGCGTGTCCATCACGAATTCGGACTGGCTGGGCGAGGAGACGCGCGCGAAGGCGTTGGAGAAGCTCACCAAGTTCACGCCGAAGATCGGCTACACGAACCATTGGCGCGACTATTCCGCGTTGGACGTGCACGAGGACGCGGTGCTCGCCGAGAACGCGAAGGCCGTGACCCTGTACGAGACCGGCTACCAGCTGGCGAAGGTCGGCAAGCCGGTCGACAAGGACGAGTGGCTGATGAACCCGCAGACGGTGAACGCCTACTACGAGCCGACGATGAACGTGATCGTGTTCCCCGCGGCGATCCTGCAGCCGCCGTTCTTCGACCCGGATGCGGAGGATGCGGCCAACTACGGCGGCATCGGCGCGGTGATCGGGCATGAGATCGGGCACGGGTTCGACGATCAGGGCGCGCAGTACGACGGCGACGGCAAACTCAACGACTGGTGGACCGCCGAGGACAAGGCGAACTTCGAGACGCGCACGAAGGCGCTGATCGCGCAGTACGACGCGTTCACGCCCCGCCAGCTGGCCGAGAAGTACGCGGACGAGCCCGACAAGATGCCGCATGTGAACGGCGCGCTGACGATCGGCGAGAACATCGGCGATCTGGGCGGCGTGAACATCGCGTTGAAGGCGTACGCGTTCGCGCTCGACAAGGCCGCCGGCCGCGCGGAGGACGGTTCGCCCGCCGCGATCGAGGCGTCGCTCGCGGGCGCGCCCGAACTCGACGGGTTCACCGGCCTGCAGCGCTTCTTCCTGAGCTACGCCTCGATCTGGCGCACGAAGAACCGCGACGAGCTGGCCGAACAGTACCTGCAGATCGACCCGCATTCCCCCGCCGAATGCCGCACCAACGGCATCGTGCGCAACGTGGACCTGTTCTACAAGGCGTTCGACGTGCGGCCCGGCGACGCCATGTGGCTCGCCCCGGAGGAGCGCGTGCGCATCTGGTGAGTGCGGCCCGTGACGGCCTTGCATTTCCACCCCTGAACACCACACTCCCTGGCGGGGAAGTCTCGATTCGCTCCGGGGTTTATGCCCGGAATACGGTACAAACCCCGGAGTGAACCGAGAACGCCACGTGACGAACACCTCTCCCGTTACATCGTGCCGCTGTTGAAGTCGTCGGGTTCGCGCATCTCGCCGGTGGCGGGGTCGACTGCGGCATCGCCCGCGCCGGAGTCGGCCACTCTGCCGGCATCACCGGCGCCACTGGCGTCATCATCGCCGGTGGCGCCGGTGACAATCGCACCGCTTCCGGCGGGTTCACCGGAAACGGTGGCGGCATCATCATTCCCGACCGTTCCGCCGGTGTCGTCGCTGATGCCGGACGTGTCGATGACGACGCCGGGGGCGCCTCCCGCATTGGCTATGGGGTTCGACGGAATCGCGGGGTTCAGCGGATTGTTCGACGGCGGGCCGTACTGTCCGCCGACCCCCGGCGCACCGGTACCGGATTCCGGTGCGTTCGCCGCCGCGGACGCACCGGGCTCACCGGCACCACCCGCGCCGGCGGCGGCACCGCCGGCTCCGGTCTGGTTGCGCGGAATGCGGTTGAGTCTGGCGATGCCCTGGCTCAGGTCAGGCCCGACGGCCGAGGCGTCGATGACCGGCGTGACGCGGTCCACGCCGTCCTTCTGCCAGCGTTCGGTGCGCATCGTACCGACCACGATCACCGGATCGCCTTTTTCCAGCGAACCGAGGATGTTCTTGGCCAATCCGCGGTAGGCGCATACGCTCACCCATGAGGTGCCGCGGTCACGCCACTGCCCGGTGCTCTGGTCGAAGAAACGCGGGGTGACGCCCATGCGGAACGAGCATGCGGGGACGTTCGCGCTTGTGGTGAAGGGGTTGGGTACCGCCCCGAGGTTGCCGGTGACGGTCACCAGCGCTTGTTGGATGCCCATGAGAGGTCCTTTCCTGCCGGCTTTCGCTGTCCGGCGCCGTTGCTGTTCGCGGGGTCGTCCCGCGAGTCCGATGTGGTGGCTGTTCGGTTATGGACCGAAGGAGACCGCCGCATCGGTGCCGTGCGTCGCCGACTTCGCCGATTCCTCCGGTGCTTCCAGCGTGCGTCATCGCACGCCTCCCGCGCCACCTCCACCGGCCGATGTGGAAAGAGCCCCCTGCCCCGGGCGTGTTGTGGACAACGTGTGGATTGCGGCAGGTTATCCACCGTCATGTCAACGGTCTTTACGATTTCGTGCGGTCGTGCAGCGACTGCACATCCACAGATGGATGACATGACACATACGGCAAGACCGCCGCATTCGAAGGAGTGAATGCGACGGTCTCGTCGTATATCGGGAGAAACGCGGTCAGCTCACGCCCGGCGCTTGCGCCAGACGGTCAGGCCCGCGCCGGCCGCGGCGAGCAGCGCGACCGCGGCGGCCACGCCGGCGACCGTGGAACCGGTCGTGGAGAGCGCGCCGTTGCCCTTGCCGGCGGTCGAACCGTTCGGGGACGGCTTCGGAGCCGGGTTCGGCGACGGGTTCGGAGCCGGGGTCTTCTCCTTCAGACCACCCACGGCCTCGGCGAGCGCCTGCTGGGCGGCGGTCACCTCATCCTGGGTGACGTCGGCGTTGTCGAGCACCTTCTGGGCTTCGGCGATGGCGTAGTCAAGCGCCTTGAGGGACTCGTCGGTGTACAGGCCGCGGTCGACGGCCTTGGCCGTGTCGACATCGGCCTGGAGCGCGGACTTGTCGACCGGCGTCGGAGTCGGAGTCGGAGTCGGCTCGACGGCCTTCTTCTCCAGTCCGAGGATGGCCTTGACCAGTGCGGTCTGCGCGTCGGTCACGTCGTCCTGCGTGGCGGACACGTCGCCAAGCACGCCGTTCGCGGCGGCGAGGGCGTCGGCGAGCGCCTTCCAGGATTCCGGCGTGTAGTCGGCCTCATTGAGGTTCTTCGCGTTGACCGTGTCGACCGTGGCCTTGAGACCGTCCTTGACCACCGGCGTCGGCGTCGGCTCGACGACCTTCTCCAGACCGGCGACGGCCTCGACGAGCGTCTTCTGGGCGGCGGTCACCTCGTCCTGGGTGGCCTTGGCGTTGTCAAGCACGGCCTGCGCGTTCTTCAACGCCTCGGACAGCTTGGCCCACGACTCGGCGGTGTACTGCTTCTCGACCAGCTTGCCGGCGACCTCGACGGAGACCTTGAGACCGGACTTGTCGACGGTGGGCAGCTGTTCGACCGGCTTGAGGCCTGCGACGGCGTCGGCCAGCTTCTGACGGGCGGCGTCCACCTGGTCCTGCGTGGCGGACTCGTCGGCGAGGACCTTGTTCGCGGAGGCGAGCGCATCGGAGAACGTCTTCCACGTCGCGGACGTGTAGGCGGACTGCTGCAGCTTGCCGGCGATCTCGACGGCGGCCTTCAGTCCGGACTTGTCGACCGGGGCCGGCTCGGGCTCCTTGGCCTTGACGGTCACCTCGACGGAGGCGGACTTGGACTCGTCGACGGTGGAGGTGGCGGTGATGGTCGCCTTGCCGGCGGCCACGGCCTTCACGTTGCCGTCCTTGTCGACGGTGGCGATCTTCTCGTCGGAGGACTTCCAGGTCACGGTCTTGGCCGCGTCGCCGGTGGTCTTCACGTCGGCGGCGAGCTTGGCGGCGTCGCCGGCGGTGAGCGCCAGCTTGCCGTCCTTCACGCCGTCGCCGGTGATGGCCACGGAGTCGACGGACGGGGTCGGCTCGGGCGTGGCCTCGCCCTTGCCGAGGTTGATGTTGGCGTAGGCGGACTCGTTGCCGGCGGCGTCCTGCGCGTAGAAGTGCACGTAGGTGTTGTGGTCGGCGGAAAGCTGGACCTTGATCTTGTCGGCGTCCACGTAGGTGCCCCACATGGTGTTCTCGTTGGACTTCGGGTTGTTGGACGGACCGGTGGAGTAGAGCACGCGGGTCACGCCGGAGCCCTTGGCGCCGTCGTCGGCGGTGAGGGCGACGACCACGTCGTTGCCCTTCTTGCTCTCCTGCTTCGCGGTGACCTTCGGCGCGGCGGTGTCGACCTTGATGGTCTGGGAGGCCTCACGCGAGTTGCCGTTGGCGTCGGTGGCGCGCGCAGAGACGGTCACCTCGCCCTGCTCGTTCACGCTGACCGGGCCGGAGCCTTCGATCCACTGGCCGCCGCCGATCTTGTACTCGACGGAGGTGACGGGCACGGTGGAGACGCCGCGCTGCGCGGAGACGGAGAACTTCGGCGCGATCGTGTACCAGCCGGAGCCGGGCGCGGCGGAGTCGAAGTCGATGGCGACGAGCGGCTTGGCGTTCGGATCGGACGGGGCGACCACGAAGAACATGCCCTGCGCCTTGATCTCGGTGCCTTCGATAACGCCGGAGACCTCGCCCATCTGCTCGGCTTCGGCGTAGTCGGCCTTCGGCACGTCGGCCCACGTCACCTTGGCGCCGGATTCGACGGAGCCGTCGGCGTAGGTGAGGGCGACCGTGTCCTGCAGCACGGGCTTGACGCCCGGCGTGGTGACGGTGGAGACGTACTCCGCGTCAGTGACCTCGGTGTTGAGCTGGTCGTACACGCCGATGGTGGCGGTGACCTGCCCTGCCTCGACCTTGATGCCGTCATACGTGCCGGCCTTGGTCTCGCCCTTCACTTCGCTGGTGGTACCGGCCTTCGCGTAGGCGTCAGCGCCGACGGCGTCCCAGGTGACGGGCACCTTGAGGCTCGGGCCGTTTTCGGGCGTCACCCACACGTTCTTGGGCAACTTGGCGGTCGGGTCCGCGCCGGGCGTGGTGCGCACGGCGACCTGCTGCGTGTACAGGAACGCGTCCGGATCGCCCGGGTCGACCGGCTCGGCGGCGCTGGAGCCCAGCACCTGCCATTCGGTGACGGTGATGCCCTTGTTGTCGTTGGCCTGCTTGGCGACGACGAGGCGCAGCGACTTGGTGGTCACTTGGTCGAAGGTGTACGTGTACGGGCCGTAGACCGGGTTGTCGGCGTCGAGTTCGGAGTCGGACGGGAACGCCTTGTCGACCTTGAGGTTCGGCACGGTCTCGTACTTGCCGGAGTCGGCGTTGAGGTATTCGATGGACACACTCTTCGGCAGCAGCACGCCGGCGTCGCCGGTCTTCGCGTTCGTCCAGTAGTACCCGACGGACTTGGCGGTGGTCACGTCGCGGTTCCACGTGTAGGTGGCGGTCTCGTGGTCGCCGGTGTTGCCCCACGTGCCCCATCCGCCGTAGTTGGCGTTGCCGTCGAGGCTGCCGTCGTTGAGTGCCGTGGTCTTGTTCCAGCCGGTCACGTAGCTGACGGCGATGTCGGGCGCGTTGTCGTTGCCTTTGTCGGCGCTGAGCGCGACGTTCGTCTCCGCGGGAGCCGGCTCGTCCGCCGCGCTTGCCGTTGCGGCGATGGCGCCGCCGGCCAGCAGCGTCGCGGCGGCGACGGCGAGCGCGGCGAAGCGTTTCGCCAGTCCCGCTTTCGCGGCCGTTGCAGTGCTTGCGATGGTCATGTATGTTCTTTCTCTTCGATTGGTGTCTTCGATGATGACGGTGGTGTCCGTGCGATGTCGTCCGTGCTCAGCCGGGTCAGCTCATCCTGGCGCGGCCGGCGGCGAGGAGCACCTGCTGGCGGTCGTGGCTGGACAGGAGGCCTTCGTCCTGGTAGGTCTTGGAGACCTCCTGGACCTTCCTGACGAAGTCGGCGCGGCTGGCGAACGGCGCGGCGGCCCAGATGTCGTCCATCAGGGTGGAGGCGTCGCGGTCCTTGGCGGCCGGGCGCTTCGGGTTCTTCACGTCGGTGAGGCGCCCCGCGAAGCCCACGTAGTCGTCCTTGCGCTGGAAGTACATGTGGTACGGGGTGTTGTCGCCGTTGTACGCGGGTTCGAACTCGTCGCCGTCGATGATGAAGTAGTTCTTGGTGCCTTCCTTCTTCTGCACGCCGAGCTTGATGGTGCCGTCGAGTCCGTTGCGCTCGTAGAAGCCGCGCTGGATGAACTTGGTGGACGGGTTGAGCGCGTTGAGCAGGGTCGGCCCGTAGAACAGGGATTGGATGTCCTGGCGGTCGTCGGTGGATTCGGTGCGCAGCTGCAGCGGGATGGTGACGGCGATCTTGTCGCCTTCCTTCCAGCTGCCGGCCACGGTGGCGTATTCGCCGGCCTTGACGCCGTCGACCGCCTTGCCGTTCACTTCGATCTTCGCGCCCCTGCTCCACGCGGGGATGCGGATACGGAAGGTGACGGCGCTCTTCGGCGCGGCGGTGACGATGAGCGTCGAGGTCTCCTCCTCCGGGTAGTTGGTCTCCTGGGAGAGCTTGAGCCCGGTCTCCGTCCAGTCGAGGGTGGACGGCGTGAACAGGTTGACGTACAGCTCCTTGTTGTCGGCCGAGTGGAAGTAGATGGAGTCCTGGTACTTCGTGTGGCTTTCCAACGCGGTGCCTCCGCAGCAGGTGCCGACGTTGCCGTCGCCGTATTCCTTCTGGGTGGCGGGGTTCACCGGGTACATGTAGCAGTTACCCGGGGTGAAGCCGGTCGTCGCGCTCGCGTCGGTGGGGTTGTGCAGGTCGCGCGACTTGCCGCCGAGGATGTGGTTGAGCACGGTGCGCTCGTAGTAGTCCATGTAGGCGGGCTTGTGGTCGATGAAGAACAGGCAGCGCGCGATCTTGAGCATGTTGTACGCGGCGCAGGATTCGCAGTTGCGCGTGCCGATGTCGCCGGCCACGGTGTGCGCCGGACCCCACATCTCACCTTCGCCGGTGCCGCCGTGCGAGTACATGCGACCGGGCACGATCATGCCCCAGAAGCCTTCGACGGCCTTGAGGTAGCGCTTGCGGTCCGCCTCCTTGATGTCCGCCTCGGGCATGGCGGCGTCCTTGGCGTAGCCGACGAACTGCGGCAGGTGCTGGTTGGCGTGCAGGTTGTTGAGGATGTCCACGCCGGCGCCGCAGTTGTCGATGAGCTTGTCGGTGTCGAAGAACTTGGACGCCTTGAGGAACTCGGCGCGGTCCTTGTCCTTGGAGAGGTTGTACAGGTCGACGAGCGAATCGTTCATGCCGCCGTATTCGCCGCCGATGTAGATGTCCCACATCTTCTGCAGCTGGGACTTCGTGCACTTGCTCAGGCGCGCGTACGTCCAGTGGCCGATGCCTTCGGCCAGGTCGAGCGCGTCCTCGTTGCCCGCGTACTCATAGCAGGCGAGCAGGCCTGCGAGGATCTTGTGCTCGGTGTACCAGGGAGCCCAGATCTCGCCGTAGGGGGCGTACTCCTCCAGCGCCTTGAACTGCCATTCGCCGTAGGCGGCGAGGAAGCCGGGGTGCGTGTAGCGGGGCTTGCCGTCGTAGGTCATCTTGCGCAGCGCGTCGCGGCACTCCACGAGGCCCGCGATGAGCGCGTTGATCTTGTTGAGGATGGTCTCCTCGCCGCTTTCCGCGTACGCCTGGGCGAGCATGGACATCGCATGGCCGGCGTAGTGGCCGCGCAGCAGGCCGTCGGCGCCGTTCTTGTTCTGGCCGCGCTTGTACTCGGCGTCGCCCCACTGCTGCTCCTTGGCCTTGTCGAGCGAGCCGTTCGGGAAGTTCTCCCAGCCGCCCGCGGGCTGCGCGCCTTTGGTGTCGAGTCCGGCCTGCGCGCGGAAGCAGGTGAGCATTCGGTCGATCGGGTAGTAGCGCGCGAAGTTGAGCTGGTCCTGCTTGGCGCGATCGAACACGCCGCCGGTCACGGCGACCTTGCCCAGCGGGAACGGTTGGACGTCCCATCCGGGCAGCACCGGTGAATCCGGAATGGACTTCACGCTCTTCGTGGTGCGTTGCGCCGCGGGGACGGCCACGCCGCCCGCGCCCTTCGCGCCGCCCGCGCCTGCGGCTCCGGTGGCCGCGGGCGAGGCCGTCGCCGGTGACGTGCCCACTCCCAATGCGCTCGCCACGGCGATGGTGCCGCCGATGGCGGCCGCGCCGGCGAGCACGGCACGGCGTGAGATGCCGGTCGTTGCTTCTGTAGAACTCATCTTGCTCCTTCGCTGAACACCGGCGCATCCATACGTCGGCTCGTGCATCGCATCGATGACGGGCGGCGGTTGGACGCAACGGACCCGGGCCTCCACGCCCTGCCGTCGATCCCGTTGAGGTGCGTCCCCTGTCTGCTTGCGTATGTTGCGGGGTGGGATCGTCGGTTCGTCGCTTCGGTCCTGTTGGTCTGTTGTAGGCTTCCCTCCTTCGGTTCGCCCATGTGGGGCGGCATCCGTTGCCGCTCCGTCTTCGCTGTGCACGTTCACAATAAGCACGTTCCGCCGGGCGCGCCACACGCCTCGTCCACCTTGTTGCGCATCCGTTGCACAGTGCGAAATCGGTTTCCCCTAAGGTTTCGCACGGTATTGAACACCGTTTTGCACAGGTTTGCCGGTTCGTTTCCCGTTGCGCAACGGCCCGTTGCATGGCACCCACGCCACACAGACGCTATACTGTGTGACTGGTGCGTCAATAAGGTGATACTTCCCTGCCTCAACATAGGAGTTGGAAGGAATACAGTCATGCCTAATCTTCGTCCCACCGAGCTCATCATCATCCTGCTCATCATCGTGCTGCTGTTCGGCGCCAAGAAGCTTCCCGAACTCGCCAAGTCCGTCGGCCAGTCGCTGAAGATCTTCCGTTCCGAAACGAAGACCGATGATGCCCCCACGGCGGAGAAGTCTGCGGAGGCCCCCACGCCGGCACCCGCCGCCCAGCCCGCACCCGCACCCGTCGTCTCCCCTGCCGCCACGGTGAGCGCCACCGCCGCGCCGGTAGCCGCCCCCGCGACCGGGGCCGCTGCACGATGAGCACGGCCGCGATGGGCACGGCGGCCGGGGGCGCCACGCTTCCGGCTCCGGCGCTGCATCCCGGCGACAACGACACGCATCTCGATCTCGACAGCCTGCTCGACCATTCCGATGACGACGTCTCCGCCGGGACCGGCCGCACGGCCGCCGGCCGCAAGACCGGCCGGACGCGCGGACCCCGAGGACTTCGCAGGCCCCGCAATCCCGAAGCGGTCATGCCGCTTGCCGACCATCTCGTCGAATTCCGCAAGCGGTTCATCCGTTCCATGGCGGGCATCATTCTCATGACCGTGGCGGGGTGGATGGTCAGCGACCAGGTGTTCCGGATCCTGCAGCAGCCGTTCCTCACGGCGGCCGCCCAGCAGCAGGGTCTGATGAGCATCACGTTCAACGGCGTGGTCTCCGCGTTCAACGTGAAGCTGGAGATCGCGTTCTTCCTGGGCATGGTGGCGTCCTGCCCGTGGTGGTCGTACCAGCTGTGGGCGTTCATCAACCCCGGTCTCAAACGGAAGGAACGCTGGATGGCCGTCGCGTTCATCGGCGCGTCCGTGCCGTTGTTCCTCACCGGCGCCGGCCTCGCATGGGTGTTCCTGCCGCAGGCGGTGGCGATCCTCACCGGCTTCGCCCCCGCGGACACGGCCACGTTGCTCAGCGCCGACGTGTATTTCGACTTCATCCTGCGCATGACGCTCGCGTTCGGATTGTCGTTCCTGTTGCCGGTGGTGATGGTGGCGCTCACGATGATGGGCGCGGTCGAGACGCGCACGTGGCTCAGGCAGTGGCGTGTGGCGGTGCTCGTCGCGTTCGTCTTCGCGGCCGTCGCGACGCCCACCGGCGACCCGGGAACGTTGTGCGCGCTCGCGCTGCCGATCATCGGCATCTATTTCGCGGCGATCGGCGTGTGCGCCCTCTACGAGCGCATCCAGTTGTGGAAAATCATGCGCGAGGCCGGCGAGGAGCCGAAGCTGTTCGCAGTGGCGCGCAAGGTGCGTGCCGTAGTGACGTTCGCATGGCTGCGCTCCCGCAAGATCGGCCGTAAGGGCGCCGGCGAGACCGTCGGACAGGTCGCGGCGTCACGGCCCGAAGGAAGGTGATGGTGATGTTCGGTATTTCCGGCACGGAACTGGTGGTGATTCTCGTCATCGCGCTGATTCTGGTCGGCCCGGACCGTCTGCCCGGATACGCCCGCAAGGCCGGCCGCTTCGTACGCGACATGCGTACACGCGGCACGGCGTTGCGGCGTCAGAGCGACATCGACGTGCACGGCATCGTCGAGGACTCCGGCATCAACGACATCCGCCGCAATCTCGACGCGGCGAAACAGGATGTGGACCGTCTGCTGCCGCCGATCCGGTGACGCGCGCGTCTCGCCGGCGATGAACTGTCAGTCCGAGGGCAGCGTCGATTCCCGCTGTATCAGCGACGCCGCCACGTATTCCACGCCGTGGTGCGGACGCCCGTCGATGGCGTCCATCAGGCACACGGCGGCCTGGCGGCCGACATCCTCGTTGCGGTCGTTGATGGAAGTGAGGTGCGGGTGCACGTATGCGACGTAGTCAGGCTTGTCGTCATGCCCGATGACGGCCGTATCCTGGGGGACTCTCCGGCCGCTGCGCTCGAGTTCATCGATGCATCCGCGCGCCAGCACGTCGCTTTGGCACACCACCGCATCGAACGTGGGGTCGTCGTTCAACAGCAGTCTGGTGGCGGCGCGACCCCACTCGGTGTCCCATGGGCCGAACCGCGGCGTACCCACCGGTTCCAGTCCGTGCGCGCGCAACGCGTCGAGAGCGCCCTCCATGCGTTCGCGCGAGGCCACATACGCCTTGTCGCCACCGATGATGGCGATGCGGCGATACCCGCATGAGAGCAGATGTTCGACGGCCAGACGCCCCGCCGCCACGTTGTCCTGCACGATGGAGCAGTCGTCGGGGTCGCTGGAGCGCCCATACGCGTAGACGCATGGCACGGGTACGTCCAGATGCGCGACCGGGTCGGTGCGCCGGGAGATGACGAGCAGCCCCGCGACGTCCTGTGCGAGCAGCTGTTCGACGCACCGGTGCAGCAACGCCTCGTTGCCGCCCGCGTTGATGAGCAGCATCGCCGTCGCACGTGCCTGGAACGCGTTCTCCGCACCAAGAAGGATCGTCGGCGAGAACGTGCCCTCCAGATCGAGGCAGACCACGCCCACGCGCGTGTCGCGCGACGGGCCCACGGCACGGCGACCCGCCGCACTCTCGTCGTCCGCGTCGGCCCGTCCGCCGCCGTCGGGAGCCGCGCAACGCCCGACGTCATAGCCGAGCCTCCGCGCCGCCTCCCATACGCGCCTGCGTGTCTCCACATTGATGCGCGACTGCCCGCGCAACGCACGGGACGCGGTGGACAACGCCACGTTGGCCGCTTCCGCGACGTCCCGCAACCGCACGGAACGCGGCATCGCCGCGCCCGCCGTCGGGTCATGCTCCTCACGTTGTTCCGGCATGCGCCACTCCTCTTCGCCTCAGACTGCAACGTCTGACCGGTACGTCATCGTTTCAGGCACGATTCTAGCCGCGCCTCCGCGTGAACGCTCACTTGTGCGAGAACGATTCTCACTATCCGAAAACGGCTTTCCCTTCGGTATGCCGTGGCGGCAGGCCGAACCGGAAGGCAGCCACGGGAGAGATGCCGCGCCATCCAATCGCGCCCCGCCGAACGCTACGCGCCCAGTCGTTTCTCGTATATCCGCCCGCTGCTCTCCAACGGCGTGCGCCGCCCCGCCTCGGTGGATTCGCGCACGATCATCGGGCATTCCACGCTGAACACGCCGTGATGCGGGTTCCCGTTGATCGCGTCGAGCAGGTATTGCGCCGCGGTCTTGCCGATCAACGTGATGTTGTTGTCGAACGTGGTGAGCGTCGGGTGCGTGTTCGAACTGAACACGTACCAGTTGTCATGCCCGATCACGGCCACGTCGCCCGGCACGTTGCGCCCCGCGGCCATGAGCCCGCGTACGGCGCCGCGCGCGATCTCGTCGCTCAGGCAGTAGATCGCGTCGAGGTGCGGGTGCCGTTCGGTGAGGATCCGCGCCGCGCGTTCGCCCCAGTCCTCGCTCCACGAGTCGTACAGCACGTCCACCGGGCGGAAATCGTACAGCACGAACGTGCGCTGCGCGCCCTGGATGCGGTCGCGCGCGGCCTGGAAATCCTCCGCGCCGGCAATGATGGCGATGTAGCGGCGACCGAGACTCAGCAGGTATTCGATGGCCTGCGCACCGGCGCCGACGTTGTCGCAGATGATGCTGCAGTCGTCCGGGTCACGCGAGGGATCGTACGTGTAGACGACCGGCAGGCCCATCGTGGTGCGTTCTTCGAGCGGGTTGCGCGGGTTCGTGGTGTCGCCCACGACGATCAGTCCGTCCACGCCGTAGGCGGCGAGACGGTCGATGTGCCCGCGCTCCAACGCGGGCTGTCCGTGCGAGCTCATCAGCAGCGCCGCATGGTTGGACGCGCCGAGCGTGGTTTCGGCGCCGGTGAGCAGCGGCAGGGAGAATCGTCCGTTGTAGTCGGAGGTGATGAGCCCGACGAGCCCGGAGCGCTTGCGTTTCGCCGAGCGCGAGGCGCGTTCGGCCGGGCTCGCGTAGCCGAGGCGCCGCGCGGCTTCGGCCACGGCGCGTTGCGTCTGCGCGGAGATGCGGTCGGTGTGCCGCAGCGCCTTCGACGCGGCCGACACCGACACGTTCGCCTCGCGCGCCACGTCGGCGAGCGTCACTTTGGGATGTCTCCGTGCCGTCATGATTCCGTCTCCTGCCGATCCTCCCGTCGAATTCGCCGATACGGCCACATACGCGACGGACTATCGCCATGATACCCGCCATCGGATGCCTGAGCCATAAGCCCCGGCTGTTCAATGGAATGCAACACTGATCAACACATGGGGGCGCCCGTCGGGTATTCCCGACGGGCGCCCCCATTCAGCGGCGGCTACCGATGGCTGCCGTCAATCGCCGTCAACAGTCACGGCGTCGCTTGCGGATCAGAACCGCGGTTCCGACCGTCACGGCCACCAACGCCACGGCCAGCACACCGGCTACTTCGCTGCCGGTGACCGTCAGAGAGTCGTTCTTACCGGAGGCGGCATCGGCCTTGCCGTTGTCTCCCTTGCCGCCCGACTGGCCGGGTTCGGTCTTGTCCGAACCGTCGCCCTTGTCCGAACCGTCGCCCTTGTCCGAACCGTCGCCGGGGTTCGGAGCAGGACCGACCTCGCCGCCGCCCTCACCGGTGCTGATGGTCACGGTGGCGGTGGAGCCTTCGAGCGACAACGGCACCGTGGCCGAGCCGTCGGCCGCACGCGTCACATCGGCGGTAGAGCCGGAACCGGCGACGGAGACCTTCCACTCGCCTTCCGGCAGGTTGGTCAGGTCCACGGTAGGCGTGTATGCCCCGTCGCCCTGGGTGTTCTCCAGTTCGAGCGTGACGCTCTTGCCGTCGGCCGCGACCGTGGCCTTCGTGTACTTGGCTCCACTCAGTTCGAATCCGAGCTTGCCGAGGTTGTAGAACACGGCCTTCCTGCGCACGCCGTCCTTCGGCGTGATCACGTAGGTGCCGTCGCCGGTCTTCATGTCGGCGCCGTACGCGTATTCGCCGAGGATCTTGTCGTCGACGACGTTCACGGAGGCGGTGCGCAACGCGCCCCAGAAGCCGAGGTCGGCCTCGCCGCTCCACATCCACCAGTGGTTCTGCACCTTGATCATCCTGTACGAGCCTGAAGCGGTGGTGTCACCGCCCTCGGACTGGTACTGCCATGCGGCCGCGCCGATGTTGCGCTTGTCGGAGCTGATCTGCCCCATGTTGATGTTCGACCATCCGGCCATGTAGGCGCCGTAGGTGGAGCGCATGAGCTCGTCGGCGTCGAAGCCGGCCGCCGCCACGTCGGTGTTCTCGAGGTACGACTGCTGCTGCCATGCTCCCAGTTGGGTCTCGTATCCGAGGTTCCACCAGGATTCGCCCATGTGCCGGTTGTCACCGCCGTTGTAGTACCACAACGGCTGCGTGCCGCGCGCGGACAGCGAGGCGAGCGTGGTCTTCTTCTGCAGCGCGGTGTCGCCGAACATCTTCGACATCGTGTACGTGGATTCGAACGCGGTGGTGTCGATGCTCATCTCGGAGGCGAACGGGTAGTCCTTCGACTGGTACGTGCCCAGCTTGTTCTTGGCGTGCTCGGTGAGCACGTCGGCTTCGTCCGTCTTTCCGGCGGCCTTGAGCGATGCGATGATCTCGGGAATCGTTCCCTCGCCCATCGCGCCCATCTCACGGGAGGAGTTGTCGAGGAAAGCGGCCTTGTAGTCGAGGTCGTGGTTGTAGAAGGCGTTGGCGGTGTTGTACGCCATGTCGAGGTATTGGTCCGCCGTAAACTTCATGTCCTTGGCGAGGGACGGATACGCCTTGGCGATGCGGTACATGTTGTAGTACGTGTTCCACACGTGCGGCGCGTTCATCACACGCCAGGTCACCGCGCCTTCGCCCACGTTGCCGCTGTTCCACGTGCCGGAGGGCCTGTCGCCGTCGGTGCCGTCATACCAGTGGTAGATGTTCCACGTACGCTCGTTGCACTCGTCTCCGGTGCAGGCGACGCCCGCGTCGGATTTGCGCTCGTTCTGCAGGTAGCCGAGCAGGAAGTTCTCGATGTAGTAGTCGAGGGCCTTGACCTGCGTCTTATCGGGGGATTCCGCGTTCTTTTCGGACAGGAACTCCGCCGGGGACAGTCCCAGATCGTCGGCACCGCCGGCCATCCAGCGCTTGTTCCATTCGCTTTGGCCCTGCATGGTGGCGCTGTCGCGCGTCACGAGCTCGGCGGCCGCCATGTTCCATTGCAGGAACGCGCCGTCATAGCCCTTGGACGGGTTCTTGGCCTGCTGGTTGTCCACGAGGAAGTCGGCGTGCGTGTCGATGAGTTCCTCGATCGGCTTGATCGAGTTGTACTGCATCACGGATTCGCGTTTGCCGTCCTTGCCGAAGTGCACGGTCAGATAGTTTTCGCCGAGGCTCGGAAATTCGATCTCATAGAGGTCGTAGCCGTTCTTTGAACCGGTTTTGGCGATCTTCGCGTCCTCACCGGCCTTCGTGCCCTTGCCGCCTCCACCGGTGATGGAGGAGACGCCGTCCTTGGCGCGCACGGCGAGCGTCGCCTTGGAGTCGGTGGAGACCGTGTAGCCGGGGTAGGACACCGCGTCCACCACGCCGGCTTCGTAGAGCACGTTGTGCAGGTCGTCGTAGCTGTCGGCCCAACGGAACGTGAATCCGTAGGTGGCGGAGTCTCCTGCGCCGAGCGTCAGCTTCGTGGCGTCGAGATAGCCGTCGATCTTGCCCTTGCGCGCGTCCTGGACGTGGTTCGAGTGGATTGCGAATTCGGTCAGGCCCTCCCAGCTCGGATCGGATTCCGCGAAGGTGCCTTCGCCCGGCTTCGCCTTGTCCTTGAATTCGAGCGAGGTGCCTTCCTTCGGCACCATCACGAGGTATGGGCCGGTTCCGGAGGGGCGCTGCCAGTAGATGTAGGAGCCGTCCTTGGCCACGTAGGCGTGGCGGGAGACGTTCTGCTCGTAGATGTTGTCCTGGCTGGAGGAGTCCCACCACGAGTTGAACAGCATCGGCAAGGTCAGGTCGTCCATGGTGAGTTCGGCGCCGGAGGTGTTGTCGACGGTGATGTCCCAGTCGAGCACGTCGCCGCCGTCACCGGAGAGCGCGTAACGTTCCGTAAGGTCGAAGTCCTTGATTGCGCCGGCGCGGTTTTCGGTTTTGCCGGAGTCGTACGAGACGGTGACGCTAGCGCCGTCCTTGCTCTTGACGACGGTGCGGCCCTTGTCGGACAGTCCGGTGTTCTGTGCCTTGCCGTTCGTCCAGGTGCTGATGTCTCCGGTCCAACGCGAGTCGTCCACGTTGAATCTGCTTCCGGCGGTCTTGGTGGTGGGGTTGATGACGTAGTTGGTGCACTGGGGCGCGTCGGCGGTGTTCGTGAGGTTGTAGATGCCGCCGGTCTCGCGGCTCACCCCCACTTGGAAGCTGTCGGATCGCAGTACGGCCAGCCCACTGTTCGGGTTCGTGGGCACGTCGCCTTCCGCGGTGACGGCGAATTCGCTCACGCCGATGGCGGCGTTCGTCTTGCCGTCGCTTGAGGCCGTGAAGACGGCGCGCAGGTACTTCGCCTTGACCGGCGCGGCGAAGGTCACGTCGTTCGCCTTGTCCTTGTCACGCGGGTACGCGGCGTCGTCGGCGAGCGCGACGTCGACCCATCGTTCACCGTCGTCCGATGTCTGCAGTTTCCATGATTGCGGTACGGCCACGCCGTCGCCAGCCGTGTCGGAGTCGTTGTCATGCCAGAAGGAGACGGACGCGCCGGTGAGCGTCACGTCGCCGGACCAGCCGTATCGCAGCCATTGCGTGTCGGGGCGGTTGTTCGAGTAGGTGCCCCATACCTGCGAGTTGTCGCCTTTGGTGAACACCGATTCGCCGTCTCGCACGGCTTCGATGTTGTTCCATGATGCCGTGTAGGAGGCGGTCAGTTCCGCTTTTTGCGCCGGCGTCTGGTTCGCAGAGGCGTCTTCGGCGTCGGTCAGCGGCGCGCAGGCCGCGGTTTGGCCATCGTTCGCGGGCGCAACCGTACCGTTCGTGTCGTCTGCGAAGGCGACGAGTCCTCCGGCGAGCAGCGTCGCCGCGGCGGCGCTTATGCCGACCGCCGCGCGCATGGCGTTCTTCAATCGTCGTCTGCCCATGTGCGTTCCTTTCCTGTAGTGCGGCGCGCTGCAATGCCTACGCCGCTGTTGCGTCGTGGGAGTGAGGAAGGATGCGAAGGCGGGAGGTACCGCTCCCATGACGGTGCCTGCATCGTGTCATTCCCTGTTCGGCACAGATTGTATTGGGCCGTGTTCTGCCGTCATCGGCCTATCGCTCCAATGCGAAAGATTTCGCATAGTGAACGATTACGCAGGCCGTGGGCGGTGGGAAGGAAGGACGACGTCGGCGTATTTCCGCGCGATGCTACCGCGCGTCGTCCAGCAGCCGCGTGGATTCGCGCGGCACGAGCCGGCAGGGCACGTAGTCCGTGCCACGCCGCCGTCTGCCGCCGACCGCGTCGAGCAGGTAGCGTGCGGCGCACCGTCCGATGCCTTCGCCGTTGTTGTCGATGGTGGTGAGCGTCGGGCTGGTGGCTTCGGCGATCACCTCGCGGTTGTCGTGTCCGATGACGGCCACGTCGTCGGGAACGCGCACGCCGCGCGCCTTGAGCTCTTCGAGCGCGCCGCGCGCGAGTGCATCGCTCTGGCAGATGACGGCGTCGAAATCGACATGGTCCTCGTCGATGAGACGGCTCACGGCCTGCCGACCCCAGCTTTCGTGCCATGAATTGAAGCGCACCGGGCCGGCCGGCTGCAATCCGAGCTCGCCGAGCGCCTCCAATGTGCCTTTGAGCCGGTCCGCCGCGGCGAGGAACCTCCGGTCGCCTCCGATGACGGCGATGCGGTGGCGCCCGCAGTCGACGAGATGGTTGACTGCGGTGCGGCCGGCCTCCAGATTGTCGCAGGTGACCGAACAGTCGGCGGGATTGGTGGAGGGACCGTATGCGTAGACGATGGGGATGCCCCAATCGTCGCCGAGCGAGGGATGCGGGTTGGTTTCGTTGTGGACGATGATGAGCCCGTCGACGTTCATGGAAATCAACTGTTCGACATGGCCGGGTTCCAGTGAGGCGTCCGCCTGCGCGTTGGCGAGCAGCATGCTGATGCCGCGTGCGCTGAGCTCCTGTTCGATGCCGACCAGCACCGGGCCGGTGCAGTGCGCGCTGAGCTCGTAGGCGAGCACGCCGACGCTGCTCGTGTGTCCGCCGGCAAGCGACTGCGCCTGCTTGTTCGGCGAGTATTCGAGCGCGCGGGCGGCCTCCATCACTCGTGTGCGCGTCGCCTCGCTGATGCGCGGCTTGTTGTGCAGGGCCTTCGACGCGGTGGAGATGGATACGCCTGCGGCGGCTGCCACGTCCTCCAGCCGCGCCGCGGCGCGCGCGTCCCTGTTGCGGGCGTCTCTGCCCATGGGTGGCGTCCTTTCTACGGTCTTTGGTGATGGACGGATGGTCGTGCGGATGCCGCACGACCGCGTGCATCCATCGTAGGGGATAAAGGACCGTGCCCCGGCGCATGGATCGCTGGGATTCACACGCCGGGGCACGGCCGGAAGGAAGAAATGGAAAGAAAGAGATAAGACGGAGGGCATCCACTGGCCGGACCCCGCCCGGTCCGCCGCCGCGTTCCGCCGGATTCATCGAATCGGCTGGAACGGTGCGGGAACGGTCGGGGCCCGGTCTACGGGAGCCTTATCAGGCGTTGGCCTCTTCGGCCTTGAGCTGGGCCTCGTGGCGTTCGGCGAGCTCGGCCTTGATCTGCGGCTCCATCTTCTCGAACTTGCGGTAGAAGCACATGATGACGCCGACGATGACGTAGACGATCACGGGCAGCCAGATGAAGCAGAAGGTGATGGCGTCCTGGGCGGCCTGGGACTGGACTTCCTTGGTCGCGTCGTAGCCGGCGGCGCCCATGATCTCCAGCGGCAGGAAGGCTCCGAAGCCGGAGCCGACCTGGATGCAGAAGGCGGAGCCGACGGCGGTCAGGAAGCCGGCCGCGTGGATGCCGGTCTTCCACTCGCCGTAGTCGACGGTGTCGGCGAGCATGCCGAACGGCATGCCGATGGCGATGGCGGCGCCGAGCACGCCGATGGTCCAGAAGACGACCAGCAGCGGGACGTTGGTGCCGGCGAGCGGCATGAGCGCCTGGCCGAGACCACCGATGATGAGGCCGATGATCATGGTCAGGGTCTTGTTCTTGGTCTTGTTGGCGATGATCGGCATCGCGATGGTGCCGATCAGGCCGAGGACCTGCACGCCGTTGAAGATGGACACGAGGTCGCGGTTGTTGAGCACGTACTGCGCGTAGTAGGTGGAGACGCCGTTACGGGTGGACTGGGCGACCCAGTAGATCACGAAGGCGACGACCAGGATGATCCACGGCCAGTTGCCCTTGGCGGCCTTGAGGGAGTCGGACAGCGGAATCGGCTTGTTGAGCTCCGGGTGGTAGTTACGCTCGTTGAGGTTCTTGAAGGAGAACAGCAGCAGGATGATGGCGACGATGCCCCAGATCGCGGTGACGATCATGAAGCCGGTCTTGTCGCCGCCGCCGAACTGGACGCCGAAGAAGCCGACCAGCGGGATGGTGAAGGACGAGGTGATGAAGGAGCCGATCTGGCCGCCGGCCATACGGAAGGAGTTGGCGTTGTTGCGCTCGACCGGGTCGGAGGTGAGGTTCGGCAGGATGGCGGTGATCGGGGTCTGGATACCGGTGTACACGGCGCCGGCGGCCAGGATGTAGGTGATCAGCGCGTACCAGAACTTCGGGGCGCCGTCAGGCAGGCTCGGAGCGGTGAAGGCGATCCACACGGTGATCGCGAACGGCACGCACAGCCACAGGAACCACGGGCGGGACTGGCCCCACTTGGTGTTGGTGTGGTCGACGATAGAACCCCACACGACGGCGGAGATGGCGTCGGCGAAGCGGGCCACCAGCAGGATGGTGCCCGCGCCGAGCGCACCGGCGGCCGGGATGTGGAACACGTTGGTGTAGAAGTACATGATGTACGAGGAGATCGTCACGTACAGCAGGTTGCCTGCCATATCGGTGAAGGAGTAGGCGACCTTCTCCTTGACCGACAGCTTCACGGCAGAAGCGTCCTGAGTTGCAGCACTCATTGCTTGTTTTCCTTCTTCATTGATTGGGTTGTTGATGGACAACAGGTGGTGGTTCACGCCGTTCCCGCGCCCGCACTACAGGGCGCTGGGGCGGGAACGGCGATGGGGCGCGAATGGGCCGGACGGATGGATGAATGGTTCGGCGTACCTCCGGTGCCGGCCTGGTCGCGCAAGGGTTGGAATCAGAAGTCGGAGTCGAACCAGACCTGCATCTGGCCGACCTCACGGTTCGCCCACGCGTAGTACGGGATGAGCTTCAGGTCGTAGGACTTCTCCCCGACCGGGTGCTCCTCGACGTCCGCGTACAGCGGGAATTCCACGTCGTCGTGCGTGCGCTTGGTCGCGGGAATCGTGATGACCTCCACGCCGTCGAGCTCGCCGAAGTGGTATTCCGCACGCGCCTTGGAGGCGTCGTGGCTGCCGATGTGGTAGTTCCACAGCGGAGCCGAGTTGTCCGCCTCCTCCGCGCAGTACACGATCGGGCCGCGCATCACGGCGATCTTGCCGATGTCGTGACGCACGACGGTCTTGGAACGCATGAACTTGACGGCCATGTCGAGGTCGAGCGTGATCTTCGACTCGCCGGAGGTCAGTTCGATGGTCACGAAGCCGTCCTCGACGGGCAGACGACGCGCGTCCTCTCCGTTGACGGTCAGCTCGTGCTTGTACGCGGACCAGGACGGGATGCGAACCAGGAACTTCACCGGATCGGCGCCTTCCGGCACGTCGACGGTGAACTCGATGTGGCCCTCCCACGGGAAGTTGGACTTCTGGGAGACCTTCACGCCGTCGAAGAACTCGGCGTCGTTCGCGATGAACTGGTGGGCGATGATCTCGCGCTTGTCCTCATGCACCGTGTACAGGTAGCGGTCCACGGAGGCGATGAGGCGGGCGATGTTGGCCGGGCAGCAGGCGCAGCCGAACCATTCGGCGCGGTGCATGAGCACGTGGTAGCGGTCCGGGTTGTGGTCGGTGGCGGTCGGGTCGGCCTCGAGCGCGTTCACGTAGTAGAAGTGCTTGCCGTCGAGCGCGATGCCGGCGATGGAGCCGTTGAACAGCTCCTTCTCGAGCACGTCGGCGTATTCGCCCTTGGTCTCGAGCTCCAGCATCTGCTTGGCGAGGAAGCTCATGGCCACGGAGGCGCAGGTCTCGCCGTACATGGTGTCGTTCGGCAGGTCGTAATCGTAGGTGAACGCCTCGCCGACGTGCGTGGAGCCGACGCCGCCGGTGATGTACATGCGGCGGGTGACGATGTTCCTCCACAGGCGCTTGGCGGTCTCCTCCAGCTCCTTGTCGCCGGTCAGGCGAGCCACGTGGGCGACGCCGGTGAGCATGTAGCCGACGCGCACGGCGTGGCCTTCGGCGGTCTTCTGCTGGCGGATCGGGCGGGCGGTCTGCGTGTACTCGTGCGTCCAGCCGCGCATCTGCGGGAAGATGTCAGTGGAGCCGTCGCCGATCTTCTCGTTCTGCTTGTCGTAGAAGC
Organism: Bifidobacterium aesculapii; assembly: GCF_001417815.1. GTDB lineage: Bacteria > Actinomycetota > Actinomycetes > Actinomycetales > Bifidobacteriaceae > Bifidobacterium > Bifidobacterium aesculapii. The sequence goes on along the minus strand of NZ_BCFK01000034.1, from coordinate 13,700 downwards.
TCGGGTCCTTGCCGCGCACGTCGATGAAGAACTGAGCCAGCTTGAGGTACTTCTCCTCCTTGGTGACCTCGTACAGGCGGGCGAGCGCGAGCTCGATCTCCGGGTGGCCGTCGGCGCCGGGGATCTTGCCGTCCTCCTCGCCGAAGTTGGCGTCGAGGCAGGCGGCCATCTTCTCGGCGACCTCGAGGGCCTGCTGGTTGCCGGTGACCTCGTAGTAGGCGACGGCGGCCTCGATGTAGTGGCCCATCACGTACATCTCGTGGGACTGCTGGATCTGGGTGAAGCGCTCACGGTCGGCGAAGGCGCCGGACTTGATGATGTACGGGGTGTCGAGGTAGCCGTCCTCGCGCTGAGCGCGGGCGATGAGGTCGACGAGCTTGTCGCACAGCTCCTTGAGCTGGTCGTCGGGCTCGTAGGCGAGCGCGTAGGCGGCCTCTTCGAGCCACTTGTAGACGTCGGAGTCCTGGAAGACGAATCCCTTGAAGTCGCCTTCCTCGTCGCCGGCGGCGATGCGCAGGTTGCGCACGGCGCGGCTGTAATGGTAGTCGATGTCCTGCTTGGCGCCCGAGGGGTCGCGCGGGATGTCGATCTTCTGCTCGTCGTTGATGACCGCCCACTGGTAGGGGATCACCTCTTTGGCGACGTTCTCGCGGTATCGCTTCCAGAATGGCGACGTCACCGTGACTTTCTGGCTCATGCCTCGTCCTTTCCATGGCGCTGGGACGCGATTCGACCCGTCGATCCGCGCCCCGTACGTGTGCTGTTCACATGTTGTGTTGTACTGCCGGCCGCATTGTCTGGCTGGGGAACGTGGCCGCTGCGCAATCGATATCGCGTTCCTCCGAACGGCTTCGGTTAGCAATATAGGAGGGCAGGAAAAGCCTTTTTCCCGGTTTTCGCAAATGCGAAATATTTCGCTGCGACATTTTTCGCAACCGTGAGTTCCGCCTCCGCGAAGCGGTCACGAAACCATAACATTGCGGCGAACGCCACATATCCGATGTGAGGTTCGGCATTCGGGAGCGCAACAGTGCAGTGGTTCGTGCGCCCGCGAACGAATAGGGAATGACGGGTGTGTGGCGATAACCCAAATCAGCCCGGTCCGGTGTGGCATCGGCGGTAGTGCGTGCGACGGCGGACCGTGCAGACCAAGGAGAAGGAACACAGCATGGACTCATCCACGCAAAGGTCCACTAGGAAGAAGTGGATCGCGTCGATAGGTGCCGTCGTCGCCGCAGCGACGATGTTCGGTTCGGGAGCGCTCACCGCCTCCGCCGCGGACATCGCCGAGCCTAACGCCGACGTGCAGTATCCGAAGTTCTACGGATCCGACGATCCGATGCAGACCAAGGCCAACGGCGTCGCCTACAACCCCACGCAGAGCTATCTGGCGAACACGTTCGCCAAGGACCAGGCGAACGGCGCAGGCACCGACACCGACCACGACTTCTGGATCGACCGCATCCTGGCGCGCACCGGCAACACGCCGAACGGCAAGGACGGCAAGAACGACGCCGGCACCTACAGCTTCGACGGCGCCGACAACAACGCCATCCTGTTCACGCGAGGTCGCGCCGCCTACATGTACACGCACGAGCCCTCCCGACTCGGCTTCGTGGGCGACGCCGCATACTGGGACCAGACCGGCAAGGACGGCTTCACCGTCACCGTCGACGGCCAGTCCCTCACGGAGGACGCCTCCCAGCGCAAGCAGACCCCGAGCTACTTCAAGACGGTGTTCGCCAACGCCGACAAGTCGCTCACCGTCACCGAGGTCAAGTACATCACCAACAACAACGTGATGGTCGCCAACCTCACCCTGGACAGCGCCAAAGGCGGCGACGTGACCCTCACCGCCTCATCCCCGTTCGTCACCACGGGCGCCGACGGCGACGCCGAGCTCACCGGGCGCGTCAACGTCAAGAACAACCTGACGACCATCTACCCACGCTTCTCCGGCAACGGCTTCACCGCCAAGGGCGGCAAGCTCGTCAGCACCCTGAAGCTCGAGGCCGGCAAGCCCACGACCACCAAGCTGCAGCTCGGCCTGATCGCCAACGAGCTGCCGGAGTCCACCACCGAGTACGAGGCCCGATTCAACGGCGACCTCCAGGACCCGGCGGCCTCCTACAAGGATTCCGTCACCACGTACAACAAGTGGTGGGTCGACAACTCCCCCTACGTCGACACCCCCGAGGACAACATCGACAAGACCGTCGTCTACCGCTGGTGGCTGAGCCGATTCAACATGCTCGACGCGAACATGCCCGGCAACACCTTCCAGTACCCGACCTCCGTCGAGGGCGCGCTCGGCTACAACAACCAGATCGTGCTCACCTCCGGCATGTTCATCATGGACACCAAGTGGTTCCGCAACCCGGAGTACTCCTACGGCACCTGGCTCTCCGCCGGCGACACGGCCAAGAAGGGCAAGTCCGGGTACTACTACTACCACGACAACCCGGGCGATCCGGCGAACTGGAACCACAGCTACACGCAGTACATCACGCGCGCCGGTTGGGACTCCTACAAGGTGCACGGCGGCCCCGCCACCGTGGCCGAGAAGCTTGCCGACCAGGGCGCGCAGGACGTCAACGGTCTGCTCGCCTCGACCACCGAGCCGGACAACAACGACAACCAGAACAACAACAAGAACAGCCTGATCGACTGGAACTGGTGGTCGATGACCGGCAACGACGCGGACGCCGTGTCGTTCTCCGAACATTCGGGCGAGCGCATGGACCGTGCCGACGGCTCCGCCAACCTGTGGGCGAACGCCAACGCCGCCGCCCAGGCGTACCGCTCCGCGGGCGACACCGCCAACGCGGACAAGATGCAGAAGGTCGCCGACGAAATCAAGAAGGAAGTCACCACCGAACTGTGGAACCCGGACACCAAGCTGATCCAGCACAGGTTCATCGGCTCCCACAACGGCGACTTCGCGAAGTACAAGGAGCTCAACAACTACTACCCGTACTCCGAAGGCCTGATGCCCACCGGCAACAAGGACTACAACGAGGCGCTACGTCTGTTCGCGGACGCCAAGGAGTTCCCGATCTTCCCGTTCTTCACCGCCAACCAGGCCGATAAGGAGACCCTGGCGGCGCTCAACGGCGGCAAGCCGGTGGGCTCCAACAACTTCTCCATCATCAACGCGCAGCCGCTGCTGCAGATCTACTCGGCCGGCATCCGCAACTACGATGCCGCCAAGAACGGCTACATCAGCAACGAGAACTTCAAGAAGCTGCTGTACTGGGTGGCGTTCGCGCACTACCAGGGCGGCAACAACCAGTACCCGGACCAGAACGAGTTCTGGAACGAGGACAACAACCCCGCCTCCGACACCATCGCCGGCAAGAACAAGGACGGCCGCGAGAACGGCGGCAAGATCACCTACCGCTCCTGGATCCACCACACCCAGCTCGGCACCACGAACTGGACGATGGTCGAGGACGTGGCCGGCATGGTCCCGCGCGAGGATAACAAGATCGAGCTCAACCCGATCGAGATCCCCGGCTGGAACTACTTCACGGTGAACAACCTCAGCTACCACGGCAAGGACGTCTCCATCGTGTGGGACAAGGACGGCAGCCACTACGGCGGCCCGGCCGGCTACAGCCTGTACGTGGGCGGCAAGCTCGCCTTCACCTCCGACAAGCTCGCCCACCTCGTCTACGATCCGGCCACCGGCACCGTCGAGGACGTCGCCAAGTCGGGCGCGAAGATCACCGGCGCCACCGGCTCCGAGCTTCCGGCCGCGAACCAGATCGCGTTCACCGCCGACCAGCGCGTGACCGACCTGTTCGCCAAGTCCGGCGCGAACGTCGACTCCGCCTCCAAGAACCTGACCGACGTCGCCAAGGGCGCGGACGCCAAGGCAACCTATGAGGCCAAGGGATACCCGGCCGCCAACTCGGTCGACGGCAACAACGCGATGGAATCGTTCTGGGGGTCGAAGGGCTCCTCGAACAAGACCGATACGCTGACCGTCACGTTCAAGCAGCCGCAGACCATCGACGACATCCGCCTGTACTTCTACCAGAGCTCGTCCAGCCAGACCATTTCCGGCTACGCCGAGCCCGCGAACTACAAGCTGGAGTACACCGAGAACGGCACCGATTGGAAGCCGCTCACGAACCAGGTTCGCACGCCCGCCTACGCCGGCGCGAACTACAACCGCGTCCAGTTCGACGCGGTGAACGCCAAGGCGGTCCGAGCCATCTTCACCCCGCAGGCCGGGCAGGCCGTGGGCGTCAAGGAGCTCGAGGCCTACGACACCGGCATCAAGGCCACCGGCACCGCCGGCAACCAGGCCCCGCAGGTCGACGCCTACCTCGCCTCCAGCACCTCCTCCGGTGCCTCGCTCGTCGGCTCCGTGAAGGACGACGGACTGCCCGCCGAAAGCGACATCACGACCACGTGGTCGCAGGTCTCCGGTCCGGAGGGCGGCAAGGCGTCGTTCCTCGACGCCAGCGCGGCCAGCACCACCGCCACCTTCAACAGGGAAGGCGACTACGTGCTCAAGCTCACCGCCTCCGACGGCGAGCTGACCGGCGAGAAGGAGGTCACCGTCCACGGCATCCCGTCCGACGGCACCTCCAACATCGCGCCGCAGTCCACCGCCTCCGCCAGCTACACCAACGGCTACCAGCCGAAGGACAACGCCAAGAAGGTCGTCGACGGCAAGGTCGTGTACGATAACACGCCGAACGAGACCTGGAACAACTGGGGCGACAACACCGGCAAGGAACCGACGCTGCAACTCGCATGGGCCGGCCGCGTGCCGTTGAAGAAGGCCAAGGTCTTCTTCTGGACCGATGGCGGCGGCGTGCCTATGGCCAAGAGCTGGAAGCTCCAGTACGCGGACGCCGACGGCAAGTGGCAGGACGTGAAGCTCGCCGACGGCCAGTCCTACACGGTCAAGCAGAACGAAGGCAACGAGGTGAAGTTCGCCGACACGGTCGAGACGGACAAGCTGCGCATCGTGTTCCCGAAGGGCGCGATCGTGGGCGTCTCCGAATTCGAGGCGTACGGCGTCGACCCGCTCGGCGTGGACGGTGTGAACCGTCTCGTCAAGACCGGCTCGAAGGCCGCCGACCTCAAGCTGCCCGCCACCGTGTCCGCCTACTACGCGGACGGCTCCCGTCGTGACCTCGCCGTCACGTGGGGCAAGGTGAGCGACGACCAGCTCGCCGCCGACGCCGAATTCGACGTGCGGGGCGCAGTCGCCGGCGCCCTCGCCGGAACCACCGCCCACATCGGCGTGCGTTCCGACGCCGAGAGCCAGACCTCCGGCACTGCCCAGCCGGTCGAGCAGACCGTCTACCAGAACGCGAAGTCGGTCACGCTGCCGACCACCGTTCCGGTGCGTTTCCCGAACGGTATGCTCGACGACCGCAAGGTCACCTGGAACGACGCCGACGTGGCGAAGATCGACCTGACCAAGGTGGGCGACTACGAGGTCTCCGGCACGGCCGAAGCCTCCAGCGGCGCCGCCAAGGTCACCGTCCACGTGGTCGCCGACCCGAACGCGGGCACCACGCCGGAACCGGAACCCGAGCCCGCCGACGGCTGGATCGAGAAGACCGCCTCCAAGACGTCCGTCTCCGCCGAGGCCGACTGGTCGAAGGCCGAAGGCAAGCTCAACGACGGCGTCGTGGTCGACAAGACCTGGCCCACCACCGACGACCAGGACGTCAACGCGAAGGTCTGGGGCACGTGGGGCAAGGCCGTCGACGGCATGTACGCCCAGTACGACTTCGACAAGGCCGTGACCGTCGACTCCAGCCGCGTCCAGTTCTGGGCCAACTTCGCGAAGACCGACGACGCGAAGGGCGGCCTGGAGACTCCGGACGCCTGGAAGATCCAGTACCTCGCCGAGGACGGCTCCTGGAAGGACGCCCCGAACGCGAAGGTCACCACCGTGCGCAACTCGCCGGCCGCCCTGGCCACCGAGAACGACGGTTGGAGCGTCGCGACCTTCGACAAGGTGACGACCACCTCGCTGCGCCTCGTGCTCACCCCGCACACCGGAGAGGGCACGTTCGGCACCGCCGTGGCCGAGTGGGGCGTGCACGCCGCCAAGAACGACGAACCGCAGCCCACCGTGGACAAGTCCAAGCTGGAGGCCGCGCTGAAGGCCGCCGCCGGACTGGATAAGTCCAAGTACACGGCCGACGCGTGGAACGAGTTCCAGAAGGCCGTCGCCGACGCGCAGAAGGTGTACGACGACCCGAACGCCACCCAGGAGGATGTCGACGCCCAGGTGACGGCGCTTGCGGACGCCCAGAAGGTGCTCGCCTCGCACCCGGCCACCAAGCCGGACCAGCCGGTGAACAAGAACGATCTCGCGGCGTCCATCGCCCAGGCCGAGAAGGCCGACAAGGCGAAGTACACCGATGAGGCGTGGAACGCCCTGCAGGCCGCGCTCGAGAAGGCCAAGGCCGTGTTCGCCGACGCGAAGGCCGACCAGAAGACCGTCGACGCCGCACAGGACGAGCTGGACAAGGCCTACTGGAACACGAAGCCCGAGCAGAAGCCCGGCTCCGACCAGCCTGGCGTGAACCAGCAGGGCGGCACCACCGCCGCGACCGGTGCCGCCGTCTCGGCCATCGCCGTCGCCGCGGCGCTGATGCTCGCCGCAGCCGGCATCGCGCTCACCCTCAAGCGCCGGAGCGACCGCTCCGCCCGCTGACCCGTCATAGCCGGCTAACCCCGGCATGATCTACAGCCAACCCTTTGGACCCGTAGCGGCTCCCCCGCACGGGTCCAAAGGGTTGGTCTATATTGCAAAAGACCATCCGCATAGACAGACCCACCGGGGACGGCGTCTCCGCCCCGGGACTCGAAGAGGAGAAAGGCAATCATGCATCATCGTGTGTCATCATGGCGTTCAATCGTGGGAGGCATCGCGGCCGCAGCCACCCTGCTCGCCGGCGGAATCGTCGCCGCACCGACGGCACTTGCCGCCGACACGCCCTCCGCAGACAACGCGCCGAGCGTCGCCGGACAACCATACGACAATCTGCCGTACAACAACCCGGACGTCACCGTCACCCAGATCGACAACAGCGCCCTGCCGAGTTACATGCGCAACCCGATCGGGCAGAACGAGGGCATCGACACCCCGGACGACCTGTCGCGCAACTACTATTCCGCCGACGCCGCCGCCCTGAGCTACGACGGCAAGCTGTTCGTCTTCACCGGCCACGACGAGGCCGCGCCCGACTTCGGCTCCTTCAACATGAAGGACTGGGGCGTCTACGTGACCGACGAGAACGGGCTCGACGAAGGCAAGTGGACACACTACAAGACCGTCGCCAAGGCCGACCTGTTCAGCTGGGCCACCGGCGACGGCGCGTACGCCGGCCAGGTCGTGGCCGACGACAACGATACCCCGGCCGACAAGTCCGACGATTGGTTCTACTACTACATCCCGGTGAAGGACAAGGCCTCCGAGGCGGCTGGCGTCGACCCGTTCGCCATCGGCGTGGCGAAGTCGAAGAGCCCGCTCGGCCCGTGGAAGGACGCCATCGGCAAGCCACTGCTCACCACCGCGCAGACGAAGATAGAGACCATCGACCCCGCGTTCTTCGTGGACGAGGACGGCACCGGCTACCTGCACTTCGGCACGTTCAGCACGCAGCTCGCCATCAAGATGAAGAAGGACGCCGCCACCGGACGCACCTCATACACCGAAGTGGAGACCAAGGACGACGGCACTCCGAACCTGCACACGATGAAGGACGCGGACGGCGGCAACGGCCCGAAGGGCTTCTTCGAGGCCGCATGGGTGTTCCGCAAGGGCGACACCTATTACAACGTCTATGACGGCGGCAAGCCCGGTTCGGGCGCGGCCACCTGCGTCGAGTCGAACTACCAGGCGTGCGTGCAGTACTCCACCTCCGACAGCCCGCTCGGCCCGTGGAAGTACCAGGGCGTGCTCGTGCCGTCCGGCTCCGCCACGACGATGCACCCCTCCGTGCTCAAGTTCGGCGACAAGTGGTACGTGACCTACCACACCGGCGATAAGGTGGGCGGCACCGACTTCCGCCGCGCCGTGAGCATCGACGAGGTCGACTGGACTTCCGAAGGCCGGATGACCTCCACCGCGCACCCGACCAAGGCCGAGAAGACCCAGCCGAGCCGCAACGTCGCGCCTTACGCGAAGGTGAGCGCCACGTTCACCGAGACGCCCTCCTACAAGGGTTCCGTGAACGACGGCCGCGTGCTCGTCACCGCCGTGGTCCCGCCGGACCATTGGACCAACTACCGTTCGATGCCGCAGCCGCAGTCCGGCGACTCACTCATCTACCAGTGGGACGGCACGGTGCGCGTCGATTCCTCCAAGGTATGGTTCGACGTGGACTCCAACGCCCTGCGCGCGCCCGGCTCGTGGAAGATTCAGTACCTCGCCGAGGACGGCACGTGGAAGAATGTCGCGAACCCGAGCGCCTACACCAACACCACCGGCAAGGACAAGCCGAACACCGTCACCTTCGACGCGGTGACCACCACCGCGCTCAAGCTCGACCTGACCGGTGAGGCCGTGGACGGCGGCTACGCGTCCGTGGCCGTGCCCGAATGGGAGGTCTACTCCGCGGACGAGTCCCCGGCGATCCAGCAGCCGGCGGGCGTGACCACCGCCACCGGCGAGGCGCCGCGGCTGCCCGCCACCGTGAAGGTGAAGTACGGCTCCGCCACCATCGACTCCCCGGTGATCTGGCGTCCGGTCGATGCCGACTCCTACGCGAAGGCCGGCACGTTCGACGCGCACGGCGTCGTCTCCGGCGTGGACGGCGAGGCGAACGTCGATGGCAACGTCACGCTGCCCGTCACCGTGAAGGACGGCTACAAGCCCGCCGCCGACACCACCAAGCCGACGGCGAAGGCGTCCGTCGCCGCGAACGCCGGCAACGGCACGTGGCTCACCACCGCGCCGTTCGCCGCGGTCCAGGCCACGGACGACGCGGCCGCCCCGGTCGCCAAGCTCGAGGTCTCCACCGACAAGGGCGCCACGTGGAAGACGGTCGCCACCGACTCGAACGCGGCCGTCGCCACGTTGGACGCGCAGGGCGACGTCGAGGTGTGGGCGCGTGCGACCGACCAGGCCGGCAACGTCTCCGACATCGCGAAGGCCTCCGGCAAGGTCGATTCCGCCGCACCGAAAGTCACCGCCACAGTGGACAAGGCGAAGCGCACGCTGGCCCTCAAGGCGGATGACGGCACCGGTTCGGGCGTCGCCTCCGTCGAATACCGCATCGGCAAGGACGGCGAGTGGACCGTCTACAAGGATGCGGTCGCCGCGCCGACAAGCTCCCGCACGACCGTCTACTACCGTGCGACCGACAAGGCCGGCAACGTCTCCGCCGCCTCCGCCGACATCCCGTCCGACACGTCCGTACCGCTGACCGGAAACATCGAGAAGGATGCGGTCGCCACGGACGTGGACAACAAGGCCGCCAGCTGGACGAAGGGCGTGGCCGCGCTCAACGACGGCAGGATCCTCCCCGACGTGACCAACGCGAACGAGGACATCTGGGGCACCTGGCCGAACACCGGCGAGATGCGTCTCGACTACGAGTGGGACCGTGAGGTCACCATCGATTCCAGCCGCGTGCAGTTCACGTCGGATGGCGGCGGACTGGGCATCCCCGCCTCGTGGAAGCTCCAGTACTGGGATGCCTCGAAGAACGTCTTCACCGACATCCCCGACGCCTCCTATACGCTGACCCCCAACTCGCCGGCCGACGGATTCGGCACCGAGAACGGCGGCTGGAGCGATGCGACGTGGACGACGCCGGTGAAGACGACCAAGCTGCGCATGGTCATCACTTCAGGCTCCGCCTCCCCCGCCGTGGCGGAATGGCAGGTCCACGCGCCGGAGACGCCGGCTGACAAATCGGCATTGAAGACCGCGCTCGACAAGGCCGCCACGCTCGATGAGCACGACTACACCGCCGACTCGTGGAATGTATTCCAGACGGCCGTCGAGTCCGCCCAGACGGTCTATGACGACGCCAAGGCCACGCAGGACGATGTCGATGCCGCGACCAGCGCGCTCAACGACGCGATCAACGGCCTCGATCCCGTCAAGCCGAGCCCGGACAAGCCGGGGGCCGGCGATGGCGGTAACTCCGGTAACTCCGGTAACTCCGGTAACTCCGGCAACTCCGGTAACTCCGGTAACTCCGGCAACTCCGGTAACGGCAACGGTAACGGCAACGGGCAGAAGCCCGCCGCGCCGAACGCCGGCAAGACCGGTCTGAGCACCACCGGCTCCGCCGTGGCCGCAATCGTCGTGCTGGCCGTCGCAGCCGCCGCAGCCGGCATCACGCTCACCCTCATCAAGCGCCGGAGCCCCCGCTCCGCCCGCTGACCCGGTTCGGTGCCGTTGCCGTCTCGGCTGACCCAGCGAGACGGCAACGGCACCGTTCCCTTTCTACGATCGAGGCTTCGCGGCGGACCCGCGCACGACAAGTTCGCCGCGAAGCTCCACGAAGCGCGCAGGGAGTTCCTCGCCCTGCTGTCGCGCCTCGATGCGCGACAGCAGCATCTGCACGGCTTTGCGCCCGGCGGCGGGGAAATCCTGCCGGTACGTGGTCACGGGCGGCGTCCACACGCAGGCGAGCGGATGATCGTCGAAGCCGATGACGCTGATGTCGTCAGGCACCGACTTGCCTTCGTCCTCCAGACCACGAATCAGCCCCATGGCAATCTCGTCATTGCCGGCGAACACGGCGGTGAGTCCATCGACATGCGCCATGTGGCGGCCAAGTTCCCTCGCGTCGGCTGGCTGCCACGAACAATGCAGCATATCCGGAATGGGTCTGTCGGCGGCACGCAGCTCGGCCTCCCAACCTGCGGTGCGGCTGTAGCCTCCGCCGCCGCCGGGAATCGTCACATGGAATACGTTGCGGTGGCCGAGCGCAAGCAGGTACCGCGTGATCTCACGGCCAGCCTGGTTCTCGCACAGGTCAATCTGGTCGAGATCCGGCTCGCGGTCACCCGCGATGACCACCTTCGTCACCGTATCCGGCAGCAGCCGCAGCGCCTGCGCGGCGAGCGCATCGTATTTGAGCACGACGACCCCGCTCGGGTTCTGATCCATGACCATCGTGATCGCGGCGCGCAATGCCTCGGTCGAATCGTCGGCCAGCTTCGAGATGCTTACCGGATAGTTGTTCGCACGGGCCTCGTCCTCGATGCCTTGGATCGTCATCGCCGAACCGTACAGCGTGGTGTCGCTGGTGAGCACGACGATCGACTTCATGGCGGAATTGACCAATCCGCGTGCCACACGGCTCGGATGGTAGTCCAACAGTTTGATGGCGTGCGCGATGCGCTCCCTGCTTTCGGCGCTGATGCGGGGCGAATCGTTCAGGTATCGGGACACCGTCGACACCGATACGTTGGCGAGCGCGGCGACGTCCTTGATCACCGGCGCGCGCTTTTCCTTAGGCCTTGGCATATTCACCTGTCTGTCTTCCATATCCAATCACTATATAAGTAAGGGTGTTGGATGATGGCTGTCCGTTGGTACGGGAACGCCCCGGATCCCGGCAAGTCGAGGAGACCTTGCGGGGCCGGGGCGTTTCCGGATGGAAGGAGAGGGAAGGAGAAACGATATTGCTTTACTTGACGGCTCCGCCGGCAATCAAAGACTCGCCTACGGCGAGACCCCAACCTGCCTCGCGGCTGCCACCGCTCGGCGGAACCTATAAACAGCCCACCGGGCTGTTTACTTAACGGCTCCGCCGGCAATCACGGACGCCCCTACGGGACGGCCCAACCTGCCTCGCGGCTGCCACCGCTCGGCGGAACCTATAAACAGCCCACCGGGCTGTTTACTTAACGGCTCCGCCCGTAATACCGCTGATGATCTTGCGCTGACCGATGACGAAGATGATCAGGAGCGGGAGGGTCATCAGGATGATGTAGGCGAAGATGAGGTGCCAGTTGTTGAGGTACAGGCCCGCGCTCGCCACATTGTAGAGGTTGAGCGGCAGGGTGCTCATCTTGCCGGACAGGATGAACAGCGAGTAGAAGATGTCGTTCCAGATGTACAGCACCACGAGAATCGTCGAGGAGGCGAGCGTCGGGGCGAGCAGCGGGAAGATGATCGTGAAGAAGATCCTCATCGGGCTGGCGCCGTCGATGCGGGCCGCCTCTTCGAGCGACGGCGGAATCGTGCGGATGAAGCCGGTGATGAAGAAGATCACGACGGACAGGTAGATGCCGATGTACACGCAGTTCATGCCGACGGCGGTGCCGGACAGGCCAATCATCTTGAGCAGCATCATGATGGTCACGACGGACGGCGGCAGGATGACGCCGGAGATGAACAGCGCGTAGAGCATGGACACGCCCTTGGAAGTGCGGCGACCGAAGATCCACGCGGCCATCGAGCCGAACAGCAGGCAGATGCACACGGACGGCACGGTGACGAGCAGGGAGCCGATCAGCGCGGGGAACACCTTGCCCTGCACGATGACGGTCTGGATGTTCTCGATGAGATGCCACTTGCTCGGCAGCGCCATGCTCGGCACGACGGCCTCGGCCTGCGTCTTGCCGGCGGTGACGATGAGGATCCAGAACGGCACGGCGAGGAAGACGAGCATGAGCAGGATGACGATGACGGCGTGGATGATGTCGCCGGCCTTCGACTTCTTGCGCACGACGGTGAGGCTGTTGGTCTTGACGCCGGATTCGCTGTAGGTTGCGCTACTCATAGGATCTTCTCCTCACGCTTACGCAGGTAGATGATGAGCGGGATGGCGATGACCATCACCATCACGAAGAGCACGAGGCTCATGGTGGTCGACTGGGAGTACAGGCCCTTGCCGAACGTACGCCAGATGAACAGGTTCAGGATTTCGGTGGATCCGCCGGGGCCGCCGTTGGTGGTGGCCTGGACGATGTCGAAGGAGTTCATGGAGCCGAGCAATGCGGTCGCGACGTTGAAGGTGACGGCCGGGGCGACCAGCGGGAACTTGACCTGCCAGAAGGTCTGCCAGGCGTTGGCGCCGTCGATGGAGGCCGCTTCGAGCACTTCGGAGTCGATGGTCTTGAGGCCGGCGAGGTAGGTGAGCATCGCGAAGCCCATCCACTTCCATCCGTGGATGATGGTGACGACGACGATGGTCCACGTGGTCGAGCCGAGCCATTGGATGTCCACGGTGTGGCCGGCGAAGAAGCTCAGGATCTGGTTGACGACGCCGTCGGTCTTGAGGACGGCCTGCCAGATGTAGCCGGCGCCGAGGGCGGACATGATCACCGGGATGAAGAACATGGTGCGGGCGAAGCGGTTGAGCGGCGTGTCCTTTTCGAGGAGCACGGCGAGCGCCAGACCGAAGACGTTCTGGAAGAACGCCACAAGCACCGCGTAGATGAGCGTGACCTTGATGTCGGCCATCAGGGTGCCGCTTTCGAAGAGCTGTTTCAGGTTTTCGAGGCCGTTGAAGTCGATGGTCTTCTTGAACGCGGACCAGTCGGTGAACGCGTAAATGAAGTTCATTACCGTGGGCAGGAAGAAGAACACCAACAGCATGACGCCCGCGGGAACGACATAGCGCAATGGGTAGTTCTTGCGCTCCAGAGTCCGCGTGCCCTTGATCGGGGCGGACTTCGAGACGTGTGTCGTCGTCATCAGATTCGTTTCCTTATATCTGTGTGTCGTGGCATCCCGGCCGGGGCCCGGA
>NZ_BCFK01000033.1 GCF_001417815.1 Bifidobacterium aesculapii | reverse complement strand
GGGCGGCGTCGGCCGCCCTCCGGTCGGATTCCCAGCAGGATGACTGTGGAGGATGGAACCTAGCGGGTTCCGGTCAGAATCCCTTGACGCCCTGGGCCTTGGCGATCTGGGCGAACTGATCCTGGGTGGTCTTCGCGACCTGCTCCGGGGTCTGGGTGCCGTTGACCATGTTGGCGAGGTTCAGGTAGAGATCCGGATTGGCGACGGCCTGGGACTGCATGGAGCCGACGGCGTTCTTCAGGGCGTCGAAGGCGTCGAGCTGGGCCTGCGGCACGGTGTCCGGCGTCTTCACGTCCTTCATGATGGACACGAGGTTCTGGTCCTTGATGAAGGTCTCATATTCGGAGCCGAGCCAGAAGCTGATGAACTGGCGGGTGGCGGCCTCACGCTGGGAGTCGCCGGTCTTGAAGGCGACGACCGAGTTGCCCTGCTGCGGGATGGAGGTGGCGATGTCGCCTTCCTTGGAAATCGGGAAGAATCCGATGGTGTCGTCGAGCTTGTCCTTGTCGTTGTCGGCGAGGGCGGCGATGGCGTTGAACATCGAGTTGGTCTGGATGATCATGCCGGCCTTGCCGTCGAGCAGTGCCTGGGCCTGATCGGTGTCCTTCGCGGAGCCGGCGTCCTTGTTGTACAGGCCGTCGTCGAGCATCTGCTTGTATTCCTTGATGGCGCCGAGGATGTCCTTGCCTTCGAAGCTGTCCTTGTTGGCGTTGACGTTGTCCCACAGGCCATCCTTGGCGGCTTCGGCGAGCTGGACCTGCACCGCCCACTGGGTGCCCCACTGGGAGCCGGCCATTTCGAAGAGCGCGGAGTCGGCGGCGCCGGAATCCTTGATCTTGTTGGCGGCGGCGATGAACTCGTCCCAGTTCTTCGGCGTTTCGGTGATGCCGGCCTTCTCGAAGACCTGCTTGTTGTACCACACGCCTTCGGTGTCCGGAGCGGAGACGAGGGCGCCGTAGTAAGTGCCGTCGTATTTGCCGCCGGCGTCGGCGATGCCGTCCGCGTAGTTCTCCAGCCACGGGGCGTTGTCGAGTTTCTGCAGCTTGTCCTGCGCGACGAAGCCGGCCAAGGTAGACGGCACGGCCTGCCAGAACATGAGGTCCGGGGAGTCGCCGGTGGTGATCTTGGTCTGTACGTTGGACTCATAGTTATCCGGGATGGTCTGCAGATCGATGCTGGCACCCGTCTTGGATTCGAAGTCCTTGATGACCTTGACCGGAATCTTGTTCGAGTTCTGGGCCGCCCAGAACGTGAGCTTGACACCGTCGAGCTTGGTGTCCTCGGCCGGCCAGTAGTCGGCGGAGGAAGTGTCGACGTTGTCGTCGCCGCCCGCGGCAGCGGGATTGCCGCAACCGGCGAACATCATGCCCATGGCCGCGACGCCGGCGATGACGGCGGTCGCTTTCTTCCAGTTCCTCATCATTGAGCCTTTCGTTGTCCTGATTTCCTCGACCCGCCCCTCCTGCGGACGGACCTATCGGTTGACTGTCGGGGCTGCGGCACCCATCACTGCGTTGTCGCGACCTCTGCTTCCGATAGCCACAATTGTAGGTGGTATCGATTCCATGTCAACCATTCACGGAGTGTCGCAAATCAAAAACCTGTAACGCTCGCATAATGCGTCAAACGTTATACGCATTGATTTATAAGGCCTACAAGCTGCCTCAGACGCCAAATCGCCAACCGAAATCACGAAGTCCGATTTTGTGGTACCGATTCCACAATGTATTCTCGATGGTATCGATTCCCACGCAGACGCCATGCCACTGAACCGCATCGGAGGCAAGCCCCGCGTGCAAGCGGCCGATACCGCTGCGACCGTTGAACGACCACTGAGATACATCGAGGTATGCCATGCATATGAACGCCGCAACCATCACCCAACCGGGCCATTCCGGAGAAAACATCGGCGCCGTACGCCTCACCATGGGATTCTCCGACGGCAGACTCCCCCACGTCGTCTCCGTCACCCGTGCCGCAATGCCGGCCTCCGACACCGCCAGGCACGGCGAGCGCCCCACGCTCCCGGACATCGACCCGCAGTTCCCGCAGACGCTCGACGCGGGCCTGTCCATCAGCGAATCACCCACCCTGCTGCCCACGCAGTCGGAGGGCTGGACCGGCACGCCCGCCATCCAGGTGTCGCGCGACGGCGTGGAGGTCTTTCCCCACCTGACCGTCGAGGAAACACACCATGCCGCCCACTCGATCGACTTCACCGCGACGGACGCGGCGGCGGGCCTCGGCCTCGCCGCGTCCGTCGCCATCGGACGCGAAGGCCTCATCCGCATCGATATGACGCTCGCCAACACCGGCCGGACGCCGCTATCCGTCTCGCGGCTCACTCCTGTGATTCCGTTGCCGCCGCAGGTCGGCGAAATCGAGACCTGTACCGGCCATCACCTGCGAGAACGCGCGATCCAGCGCCAGCCGTTCACCGAAGGTCTGTTCGCGAAGGACTCACGCATGGGCCGTCCTGATTTCAACGCGGCCACGCTGCTGAGCGCCGGCGTCCCCGGATTCGGTTTCGAGCATGGGCTCGTTTTCGCGGCGCATGTCGCGTTCAGCGGCAACAGCACCGTCTTCGCCGAACGCACACCGTACACACACGGCGTGATTGGCGGCGGAGAACTCCCCTACGCAGGCGAAATCATGCTCGAACCGGGCGGCACCTACCATGCGCCGCGCCTGCTCGTCGCCGTGGGCGACGGCCTCAATGAGGTCGCGGCCCGATTCCACACCTATCTGCGTGGCTTCCATCCGGAACTCGCCGAACGCCCGCGCCCGGTCACGCTCAACACGTGGGAGGCGATGTACTTCGGGCAAAGCGAGGAGAAGGTCATCGCCCTGGCCGAGCGTGCCGCGAAAGTGGGCATCGAACGGTTCGTCATCGACGACGGCTGGTTCACCGGCCGCCGCGACGACACGAAGGGACTCGGAGACTGGCAAGTGGACAAGGATGTGTGGCCGCAAGGCCTCACCGCCGTGGCGGACCGCGTCCATCAGCTCGGCATGGAGTTCGGCCTGTGGTTCGAGCCGGAGATGATCAGTCCCGATTCGAATGCGGCGCGTGAACATCCCGATTGGATGCTCGCTCCGAGCGCCGAACGTCTCCCCATTGAGGCGCGCAGCCAGCAGGTCATCGACCTGACGAACCCTCAGGCCGCCGAGTACGTGGAATCGGCGATCGACACGCTGGTCTCCGAATACCACATCGACTACATCAAATGGGACCACAATCGCTTCCTCACCGAGCCGCTCTCCCCCGCATCCGGTCATCCGGCCGTGCATGGCGAAACCGAGGCGTTCTACGCGATCGTGGACCGGCTGCGCGCCCGTCACCCGGGGCTGGAGATCGAATCCTGCTCGTCGGGCGGCGGCCGCATCGACGCGGGCGTACTGGAACGCTGCTCGCGCGTGTGGGCGTCGGATTGCACGGATCCGGTGGAACGCGCGGACATCCAGCGCGGCACGTCGTTGCTCGTGCCGCCGGAGATGATCGGCGAACACATCTCCGAATCCCCGAATCACGCGACCCACCGCGCCACATCGCTCACCATGCGTGCGGCGATGGCGTTCTTCGGCCATCTCGGCATCGAATGGAACATCATGAAGCTCGACGACACCGGCCTCGCACGGCTCAAGCGTTGGATCGACCTGTATAAGACGCGGCGCGCAACGATTCCGCAGGGCGTGCTCGTGCATGCGGATACGACGGACCCCGCCGTGCGCGTCGACGGCCTCATCGCCCCCGACCGTTCACGTGCGGTCTACCGGTTCGCGACCGTCGCCTCGTCGCGCGAATACCCGTATGGACTCACGCGATTCCCAGGATTGGACGAATCGGCCACCTATCAGGTGCGCCCGCTCGGCGGCGTCGCACCGTACGAAAGCGAGATGAGCCCGAACTGCCGCACCGCGCTCGGCTGGTGGAGCGACGACGGCATCGTCGTCGGCGGCGCGACGCTCGCCCAATGGGGCGTGCGTCTGCCGCAGCTCGCGCCCGAACACGCCGTTCTCGTCGAACTGATCCGTCGCTGACCGTTTCGCCACCATCCTGTCCGCTGCGCGGAACGTCAGCGCCACGAACGGAATGGGCGGGCCCCGTATCCCGGATCCGGGATACGGGGCCCGCCCTTGTCAACGTGCGCTCACGTGATCCACGCGATATCCGCTGGCCCCATCACGCGGCTCACGCCGCGTCGAATGCGAACGTGCGGGAAACATAGCCACCGCCCGCCGGTACCGTCACCGTGGCTTCGCCGCGCGCGACGTCCCACGCGACCGGCCACTCGGCGAACCCGTCGCCGACGGGCAGCAGCGTGCGCGCTGCGACGTCGGCGCGGCCGGCGAGGTGCGGCAGGGCGAGCGGCACGCCGCCGCCCTCGCCGCCGCGCGACCACACGGTCACGAACGTGCGCTCCGGCGCCTTCAGTCCCAACGCGACGACCTTGTCGTCCCATTTCGGCAACCCGAGAGGCCAGAACGGCACCGCCGAACCGATCACCGGCCTGATTTCGCGCTTATACGCGTCTATCGCCTGCGTGATCAGCGCGCGCTGGGCGTCGCTCATCCGGTTGATGTAACCGGACAGGAAGAACCGGCCGAGGAGCGTCGTGTTGAGGTTGAACGCGAACGTCTCGGGATCGTCCTTCGCGTTCGGGTACGCCCAGCTGCCCGCCTGTTCGGGAGTCATCAGCATGGGCGCCGCGGCCGCGATCGTCGGGTAAAGACGGAAGTCCTGCTGGTCGGAGGTGGACTGCACCTGGAAGCGGGAGGTCTGCGCGAAGTCCATGCGCATGCCGCCGGACGAGCAGTTCTCGAGGATGAGCTCCGGATGGCGCGCGTGCAGCCCCTCCACCCAAGCACAGTAGGCGCGGTTGTGCCCGAGCAGGCCGTCGCCGGCACTGTCCGCATCCGTGTCGGTGCCGGCGTCGGGCGAGACGTTATAGTCGAATTTGAAGTAGCCGACGCCGTAGTCGTTCACCAGGCGGTCGATAGTGTCGTCGAGGTGCCGGCGCGCGGCGGGGTCGCGCAGGTCGAGCAGGTAACGTTCCTGTTCGACGACGCGGCGGCCGTGCCGGTGGAAGAACGCTGTTTCGGGCAGTTTCACGGCCATCGGCGATTTGACGCCGATCACTTCGGGCTCCAGCCAGAGTCCAGCGATCATGCCGGCGTTGCGAATAGCTTCGACGACTTCGGTGATGCCGTTCGGGAAGCGTTTTTTCGACGGCATCCATTCGCCGACGGACGGCCACCAGTCGCCGGTGTCGTCGTACCAGCCGGCATCGATGCAGAAGATCTCCGCGCCGACTTCGGCGGCGCCCTTGACGAGCGGCAGCAGCTTCTCGGTCGTCGGATCGCCGTTGATCGTGTTCATGTAGTCGTTGAAGATGACGCAGGGGCGCGCGTTGTCCGCTTTTTCAATGCGCATCGCACGACGGTAAGCGGTCACGTTGGCGATCGCACCGTCGAAATCGGGGGCGATCGTGACGGACGCCGGCACGGTGGCGAACGATTCGCCGGGCGCGAGGCGCTTTATCCAATCGTGGTCGACACCGGTCGGCCCGGACAGGGCGATGTAGCCGTCCTCCGTATCGCGCGCGACCTCCCAACGCCATGCCGCGTCATGCTCGATCTGGAACAGCCACGTCAGGCCGAGCACGCGCGAATCCAGCAGGGCAAGCGGCGCATGCTTGCCGGTGGACCAGGTGCCGGTGCTGACGACGGCGTGCTCGCCGCGCGGGTTGTGTCCGGTCATCTGCTGGTTGAGGCGCGGGAACAGGTTCCGGGCGGGGGTGGCGTGCCAGCGCCCTTCGCCCAGCCATTCGTTTTCGCATTCGATAAGCGTCCACGCATCGCAGTCAGAGGTTCGGCCGGCCGGCGCGCCGAACGCCGACGTCCAACTCGTCACCGATTCGAGCACGACCGCGCCGTCCGCGCCGAGTGCCGACGCGCCGGCGTCGGTCGCGTCGCCGGTGTTCGTGACCGTCACCGACGTGCGGAACATCGGCACGTCGCCCGGCAGGTCGTAGTGGACGACTGCGGTGAGTCCCAGCGAGGCATCGGCGAGGGTCACGTCAAGATGGTCGCCGTTCTCGTCGCGGGTGGCGGTATGGCCGGTATAGCGCAGCGCGCGGCCGATGTCGGTGTGGACGAGACGGTCGTTCGCCAGCCAATGCCCGGTGCCGACCGCGAGAATCTCCGCCAGCGGCAGACGATGGTCGAATCGCACGTCCACATCGTCCGTGCGCAGTCCGGTGACGGCCACCGGCTCGTCATCGCCCCATGTGAAGGTCAGGGACAGGGCCGTACCGCCCCATGTGAAGGTCGACATGTCACTCCTTGCATCTTGCGCCCGCCGACGCCCGCCTGCGCCATCGCTTCAGCGGAATCGCCGCACGGCCTATCGTCGATTGTTGTGGTATCGATTTCATATCATATCGACGGTGAAGCGTCACCGCAACCCGCACTCGCCTGTACGCCTCAATGGATCTATATGCAGAACTGTGAAATATCAGTGATATCAAGGCATTGAACATCATGCGCGCGCCGCCACGCAACTCATGCCCCATCGCGATATGGCGATATGGTATCGGTACCATCTTATGTGCACGTCATCGCACTTGGCATCACATCGAGACATCCCCGACACAATGACACCGCGATGCCGGCATTCGCTCCGGCCGCCCGTCGGCGCCGCCCCGACGACTTGACCCCATCGGCAACATGGCGCCTCTGATATCACGCCATTCGGCACACGCCCGCAGAAGGAGCGCCACCCACGTCCGACCCCGCAGCCGAGCCGCTCGACGGCGGCACAACGGCGCGAGAGGAGCAACTCGGGCACGGCAAGCGCCCGCCCCACCCACGCAATAACGTTTTCACACGCCGGTCGCCAACGACTTTATACCTTAAAAATACTGTAATTTCAATGTCTTTCGCTGTTTATCCACTGCCATTTGTTTTGTTTATGAAAACGTTATGATACACTGAGCGTGTTCGTCGAGAAGCAATGTGGCGGCGAACGCGGGAAGACCCCGGAATAACGATTCACCGTAGAAAGAAGCAAGGAAGCATGGGACAACGATGGAGCGCGATCGTGGCGACGGTGGCCGCCACGGCGATGATGGGCGCGGGGCTGGCATTCCCCGCCCAGGCCCAGGAAACGACAAAACCCACACAGACGCTGAACGTCGATTATGCGCAGCAGACCGGCGACTTCCTCGGCGGCGCCTCCGGCACGCTGTATGGTCTGGGCGATGAAGGATCGCCGACCGACGCGATCCTCGACGGCGCACGCATCGAGAACTCCTCCCAGAAACCACCGTTCGGCACGCAGCACCCCAGCGGTGATTCGCTGGCGTTGGAGAACCAGTTCTTCGCCAACGGCGGCAACGAACTCGCGATCTACATGCAGGACTACTACCCCGATTGGTCGTACAACAAGGGCAAGCGTCCCGGCGACGATCGCACCTACAAGCTCGACGTCGACCCGTCCGACCCCTCCTACGGCACCTACACCGAAGGCGGAGACGGCGTATGGGACTACGCACAGGTCACCGAAATCGTGATGAACAAGGTGCTGTCCAACAGCGAACACCCGGACCAGTACACCTTCATCCCGTTCAACGAGCCCGACGGCGGCAACTGGTACGCCTCCGGGGACAACGCGAACGCCCCCATCTTCAACACATTCCTCACCGATTGGGATTCCGAATACCAGCTCGTCCAGAAAATCTGGAACCAGTACAGGAACGGCGAGAAGACGAACGTCCACGGCGTCAAGCCGACTGCGGACCATGCGCGCGTAGCCGGCCCCGGCGACAGCGCCTGGCGCGCGAACCGCTCAGCCAAGTTCCTCGAGCATACGAAGGCATCGAACACACTGCCCGATGTGTTCGTCTGGCATGAGCTCGGCCGCGGCAGCCTCGACTCCTACCGTTCCCACTACGCCGCCTACCGCGACCTCGAAAAGAAGCTCGGCATCTCCCCGCTGGCCATCAACATCACCGAATACGGCGAGCTGCGCGACATGTCCGTCCCCGGCCAGCTCGTGCAATGGCAGTCCATGTTCGAAGACACGAAGGTGCAGGCGGAAACCGCCTACTGGAACTACGCAGGCAACCTGTCCGACAATATGGCGCGCGCCAACTCGGCCAACGCCGGCTGGTGGCAGTTCAAGTGGTACGGCGACCTGCGCGGCCAGCAGACCGTGAAGGTGACCAGTGAGCATCCGAACCAGCAGGACAACCTGCAGGGCATCGCAGCGATCGACAAGACGGACCGCAAGGCCACCGTGCTGTACGGCGGCGCGAACGACGCGAACTCGGACGCCGTGCAGAACACCGGCGCGAACGTCCCCGTCACCGTGCATCTGACCGGTCTCGACAAGGTCGGATTGAGCGGCGCCGTGGACGTCGAAGTGCGTGAGAACGCCTTCACCGGTCCGGACGGCGTGGCCGCCACCCCGCGCGTCGTCAACGCGATCTCCAACGCCGAAGTCAAGAACGGCACCCTCGACGTGACCACCCTCAGCGTGGACCGCTACGCCTCCTACCAGCTCGTCGTCACCCCGCATCAGGACCGCACGCTGACCACCGACACAGACAACGGCAAGGCGCTGTTCGTCCAGGAGGCGGAGAAGTCCACGCTCGCCGGCGGCGCGCAGGCGTACACGAAGACGCCTTCCGGCTCCGGCTGGAGCTACTTCATGGCCTCCGGCAACGGTGACGTCGGCAACTTCAAGACCGGCGGCACCGCCACGTGGAACGTGTCCGTCCCGGCCGACGGCACGTACCGCCTGCAGGTGACCAGCGGCAACACCGGATTCCCCGGAGCGAACGCCGTGACCGTCGACGGCAAGGACGCGGGCACGCTCTCCTACGGCGCCGAACTCGCGATGAAGGACGCCGCCAAGTGGAAGTACTACGGCAGCGCCGAGCTCGAGCTCACGCTCGCCAAGGGCGACCATGCGATCGCGCTGCACGGCGATTCCGCCTTCGACAACACGCTCGACAAGTTCCTGCTCTACCAGGTCTCCGCTGGCGGCGACTCCGTCGCGGACCGTACCGAATACCCCGCTTCGCAGTTCCGTCTGGAGGGCGGCGCCGCCCTCTCCTATGCAGGAAACGGCACGAATGGTTTCGCCTCGCTCACCGACGGCTCCGCCGACGTGTTCGCCCACGCATGGCAGAACGGCTACCACGATGTGACCATCGACTACACGGCGTCCAAGGGCGCGAAGCTCACGCTCGTCGTCAACGGCGTGACGGTGCTCGACACCACCGCGCAGTACGAAGGTCTGCAGTCCACCACCGTGCGCGCGGCCCTGTCCGAAGGCATCAACCGTCTGACGTTGACCGCCGGCGACGGCGTGCTCGTCCGCGACGTCGTCACAGCGCATGCCTCCTCTTCCGACGCCGACAAGGCCGCCGTCTCCATCGAGGCGGAGGACGCCGCGCTTTCCGGCGGCGCGAACGTCGTGACCTCCGGCACCTCCAACGCAAGCAAGGGCAAGTACGTGGCCGGATTGGGCAACCAGTTCGAAACCGCCGAAACCGGTGCCGATGGTCTCGGCGACCGCACCCGTGTGGTCGTCAAGGATGCCAACAACACACCCACCGTCCACACGGACGACAAGGGCACGCTGACCATTCCGGCAGGCACCGTTCCGGCCGGTACGTACACGGCCGTGGTGAGCTTCTCGAACGACGCGTTCATCGGCAAGCACTCCTACAACCCGCAGATCGTCGACCTCGGCCTGCAGGTGCGCCAGGGAGGCGCCGACGGACAGGAGATCGCACGCGGCGCATTCCGATACACCTATTCGGATACCAGCTTCCTCGACCGTTCGCTTGAGCTTGTCACCGACGGCTCGGCG
>NZ_BCFK01000032.1 GCF_001417815.1 Bifidobacterium aesculapii | reverse complement strand
AAACGGAAAGCCCGATGGGGTCGAGCACAGCTCCCCCACCGGGCCTTCCCCACATCCACACCCAAACGGGAAACCCCACGGACACCAGACCAAGAAACCTTACCCATATCGGGACAACGATGGCGGGCGCCCCCGCACACGCCCCGGCCGCCGGCCGCGACCCGGCACCAACCCCCTTCCCGCGAGCCCATGCGACGATGCACAAGCCCGCAACGGGAGAATCGGATGCAAATCCGCAAACCCAATACCATGGCCGTAACCATCCTTCTCCTGTGCATCCATATGTTTTCCCGTCTGCCTTGTCTTGAGTGCACGGTTACCGGCTCGACACCGCTTGATGAACATTGAGCCAACTGCACTGCGACTACGTATCCGCTCATTTATCGTCGTAATCATGCGTTTGGGAAGAATCAGTCCGTCGAGGGCGGCACGGCCCGTGTTGTGCGTCGCCGGGGGGCTGGTCATAGCCGTTGCGAACCGTGCAGCAGTGAATGCCGTGCTCGGCCCGTTCGACTTACGGTTCTGGCTTGAGACGGCCGTGACGGCGTTGATTCTGTTCGCGTCCTTCACCTTGACGGAACGTCTGGTCTTCTCCCATCCCGTACATGTGGACGTACGGTTTCCACTCGTACCACCTCCGGTGTTTCCGTCCGTTCCGCGGCTCATGTTCCGCTCATTGCGCGGCGTATGTCGTCGC
This sequence comes from Bifidobacterium aesculapii, assembly GCF_001417815.1. GTDB lineage: Bacteria > Actinomycetota > Actinomycetes > Actinomycetales > Bifidobacteriaceae > Bifidobacterium > Bifidobacterium aesculapii. The sequence continues at coordinate 10,162 of NZ_BCFK01000032.1, read as the reverse complement.
ATTTGTGCGTGCTTCGCAGGCCTTTACGTCGCGGTGCAGGTCGCGGTCGCGGGTGCGGTGATCCTCCTATGCTGGTCTCATGTCATCGTCTTGATGTTCCCCGGCACCCTCTGGTACGATACCGGCGACCAGATCGCCCAGTTCTTCGGCATCAGCGCATACGGGCAGCCGACGGGCGCCATATCCTCGCATCACCCGGTGCTCGACACCATCATCTTCGGCGGCGTGGCCCGGCTCGGCGACCTGCTCACAGGAAACTACCAGAATGGTCTCATCGCCTATCTCGGCATACAGGTCGTCGTCACCGCGGCCGAACTCGCCGGCGCATGCCTGTATGTGAGACGTGTCGGCTGCCCGTGCGTGTTCGCTACGGTCCTGTTCCTGTTCTTCGCGCTGTTCCCCGCGTTCCCGATCTTCACGATGTCGATCGTCAAGGACACGCTGCACGTGTTGTTCCTCATCCCATGGCTGCTCATGGTCGCCGAAATCACGCGAACCCGTCTCGCGGCACTCGCCTCGCGCCGGTTCCTCATCGGGTTCATCGTCGTCTCCACAGGCAACGCGTTGACCACGATGACGGGACTGTACATTACCGTGCTCACCTTGCTGTGCCTGCCGCTGCTGCGTGCGCGCCGCCGCTTGAGAATCATGGCCGCAGCAGCCGCGGCCACTGTGGCGCTGCTTGCCATGGTCGTGTTCCCGGCGGCGGTCCGTGGACCGTTGCGCGTGGTGCGGGAGGACGCGAACCAGCTGCTCGTCGCGCCGATGCAGATGACCGCACGGTACGCGCTCGACCATCCCGATGACGTGACCGCATACGAACGTGGTGTCATCGACCGGGTCAACACCGTGCCGTTCGAACGGATGGCGCGACGGTACAATCCGTATCTCGCCGATCCCGTCATCCAGTATGCGCTGCGTGACCCGTCCGCCGTCCCCGAATACCTTCGTGTATGGCTGTCCATGGGATTGCGGCACCCCGAATCGTATGTCGCGGCGTTCATCTCGCTCGAATCGGGCTGGTTCTCATTCACCCGCACGCCGTTGGACACCACCGACCGCGGCATCTCCCTGGCGACGCTCGACCGGCATGCGGACGCGGCCATCGGCAACCGGATGTGGTTCCAGATCGCGAACGCCTACAGTGACCCGTTCACGCGAATGCCGCCCTACGCGGCGAACCGGGCCGGCCAATCCGCCGCATACGCATGGTGGGACAAGTGGAAGACGGCGCCGGTGCTGAACGTGCTCACGTTCACTGCGTTGTGGACGTTCGTGCTGCCGTTGTTCCTCGTCTTCGCCGCGCTTGGCCGCCAAACATCCGCGATGCGGGCGGGCGCCCCCGCGTGGGCGCCGTTCCTGATTCCGCTCGCATGGTCACTGCTGTCGCTGCTGCCGAACGCGATCTCCATCCCGTTGAAACCGACCGCCACCCGGTACATGATGTGGGCGCCGGTCATGATACCGCTGCTGCTCGCCCTGCTACGCGCGGATGCGGTCGCGCCGGCGACGCTATGGGGCCCAACGGATGCGCGGCATGAAGAGGACGCGCATCGTGGGCGCGGCGCCCGGGGGAGCACCGACGAGGGGAAGGCCGTCGCATGAGCCGCGGACTCCTGTTCAACCTCGTCAGCAACATCGCGTTCTTCGTCGCCGGCTACGCGATCCACTGGTTCCTCGGCGGGTTCGCCTCGCCCGCCGACTACGGCATCGTCGGCACGGTCATCACCGTGCTTGATTTCGAATACCTGTTCGTCAGCAACGGCGCCCGTCAGGCGTTGTCGCGCAACATCGCCTCGCACCGGTGGGACGGGCGTCAGGTCATCGCGCGCACGCTCGTCGTGCAGGCGGCGATCGTGGCCGTGTTCTTCCTGCTCGACTTCGCCGGCGCCCCGTTGTTCGGGCTCATGCTCGGCGACGATACGCTGGAACGCTACTTCCGCTATGCGGCGTTCCTCGTGCCCGCGAACGGCCTGTACGTGGTGATGCTCGGCATCAACGACGGGCTGCAGCGGTTCGGCCGCAGCGCGTTCCTCTCCACGTTCTATCCGATCGTCAAACTGGGAACGATTCCGCTGATCATCCTCGTCTTCCCGCACGAGCCGGTCATCGGCGTCGAGATCGGCTACTGCGCGGCCATGGTGCTGACCATTCTCATCGGACTCGTCATGCTCGCGCCGGCATGGGCGCTGCTGCCCGAGGGCGGCGCGTCGTTCCCGTGGCGTGACGCCGCGCATGGCACGCTCGCGTTCTCCCTGTTCTTCATCATGGCGTCGCTCGTGCTGAGCGCCGACACGCTCGTCGTCAAGGCCGAACTGCCCGACCGCATGGCCGGCTACTACACGGGCGCGATGAACTTCGGCAAGACCACGTACTACCTGCTGCAGGCGTTCGCCGTGATCATTCTGCCGGTGGTCGCGCGCCTCGTCGCCGCCGGCGCGCGCGGCGAGGCGCTGCGGAAGGCGCGCGGATTGTTCCTGCTCGCGTTCGCGCTCGTCGCGCCCATGGCCGTGGCGATATCCGCGACGGCCGCCGACCTGCTCGCCGCGTTCTACTCGCCCGCGTACGCGACCGCCGCGCCTGCATTGGCGTGCCTCGCGTTCTCGAGCTTCTTCATGGGCGTCACCGTGATTCTCAACATGACGCTCAACGCCGAACGAGACACGCGTTTCTCCGACATGCTGTCGCTCGTCTCCCTGCCGGTCGTCGTCGGCGTGTTCGTCGCCGCCGCGCGGCTCGGCGGCATCACCGCCGTCGCCGCCAGCAGCATGGCGTGCACGTTCGCCGTGATGGTCGTCTCCTACATCGAGACGCGTCGTCGTTTCGGCGACGTGATGAGCGGCAAGGCGTGGGCGGCGATCGGCTGTGACGCGCTGCTGTGGTGTGTGATGGCCGTCGCGGGGCGCATGTTCGACGTGACGAACTTCGTGGCGCTCATGGCGCTCTACGCGGCCGTGTACGCCGCGTTCGCCGCCATGCTCGCACGCGTCGGGATCCTCGACGTGAAGGAGATCAAGTCGGTGTTCGCGAAACGGGCGGACAGGACGCCCGCGGTCAACGAAAAGGATGGGAACTGATGCACGTATTCGTCCAAATACCCTGCCTCAACGAGGCCAAGACGCTGCCGCTCGTCATGGAGCATATGCCGAAGCACATCGACGGCGTGGACCGGCTCGACGTGATGATCATCGACGACGGGTGCACCGACGACACGGTCGCGGTGGCGAAACGGCTCGGCATACGCCACATCGTGCGCCACAACGGCACGATGGGCCTGGCGCGCGCCTTCCGCGACGGCGTCGACTACGCGTTGAAGCACGGCGCCGACATCGTCGTCAACACGGACGGCGACAACCAGTATCCGTCCGAACGCATCGGCGACCTCGTGCGCCCGATCATCGAGGGGAGGGCGGACATCGTCGTCGGCGACCGGCAGACCGACACGATCAAGGAGTTCAGCCCGTTCAAACGTCTCATGCAACGATTCGGCTCATGGGTCGTCAACCTTGCAGCCGGCACGAACATTCCCGACGCGGCCAGCGGCTTCCGCGCCTACTCGAAACGCTCCCTGCTCCAGCTCAACATCGTCACCGAATTCAGCTACTGCATGGAGACGATCATCCAGGCCGGCTACAAGCGCATCGCCATCACGTCGGTGCCGATCGTCACCAATCCGAAGACCCGCAAGTCGCGCCTGTTCCACAACATCTTCGAACACATGGGCAAGTCCGCGGGGGCGATCGTGCGCAGCTTCCTCATGTTCCGCGCGCACTCGGTGTTCACCTGGTCGGCCATCATCCCCGGAATCGGCGCCGCCGCAGTCTTCATCCGCTATCTCACGTTCTTCTTCGCCGGTCAGGGCCGCGGCCACATGCAGTCCCTCCTGCTCGGCGTCATGCTGTTCATCTGGATGGTCATCTCCCTGCTGCTGCTCATCGTCTCCGAAGTGCTGCGCACGCAACGCAAGCTCGAGGAGGACGAGCTCGAACGCGTCAAGGAGATCGCGTACGCGCCCGCCGCCCGTCGCCTGTGGACGGACGACGGCGGAAGCGCCCCCGCCGTATCCGGGGTGTCCGTCGTCGCCGTCGCGGACACTCCCGCGACGGCGGACAACGACCGCACGGACATGAAGGAGCAGCAGTGACGCGCACCGCGACGAACCACGTGACGCAGGACGCGACGGACCGGGAACCATCACAGCGCATGACGTCATCACCCGAGTCACCCGAGTCATCCGCCGCGGCCCCCCGTCCGCACACGTGGCGTGCGCGCCTGCGCCGCTCGCCATGGGCACGGCCCGTCTGCATCGCCGTCATCGCGATCGTGCTGCTGGAACTGTTCGTATTCAACCTGCCGTTCTGGCAGACGCTCGGCGCCCACCCCGTGCAGGCGCACGACGACGGCGTCGGCAACGGTCTGCGCGTCGAAACGGGCGGCATCGCCGTCATCACCGACCCGGAACACGCGTGGCGCGACATTTCCGCCGACGAGCCCATCGACTACCTGTACATCGACCACGCCTCCGCCGAACGCCCCCGACAAGGCGACGCCGTACGCTGGCAGCTCTCCACGATGAAGACGACCGACTCCGGCTGGTACGACGCGAACGCGGACGTCGGATATTCGCCGTCCGCCGAACCCTCACGCTACCAGCGCGTCGGCGACGGGGCGACGCACGTGCGGCTACGCTACCAGATGGACAAGGGCGACGTCATCCCGTACAACACAATCACCGTCAACCCGCGTGTTCCGATGCGGTTCAGCCCGATCCGCCTCCTCATCGAAATCCTCGCCGCGCTCCTCATCATCGCGTTCCGTCCCGCCTCGCCGTTCTACCGTATACGCCTCGCGCTACGCCGACGCTCCTGTCTCATACCCGTCGCCGTCTGCGCCGCGCTCACCTGCCTGCTGCCGCTCGGCCTGTTCGCCATGGCCGCGCCGCAGGAAAGCCCCGAACCCGTCTACTGGGACTTCTTCGCCTCATACCAGGCCACCGACCAATACCAGCGGCTCGCCGACGCGATCCTCAACGGGCGCGCATGGCTCGACTACCCGGTCAACGACGGTCTCGCCGCCATGGACAATCCGTACGACACCCGGGCGCGCACCCTGACCGCATTGAACAATCCGGACACGCCCGTCTACTTCGACGTGGCCTTCCACGACGGCAAGTACTACTCGTACTTCGGCGTACTGCCCGCGCTGCTCCTGTTCGCACCGTTCAAAGCGCTCACCGGCATGCGCCTGCCCACGAACGCCGGCATCGCCGTCACCGCCGCGTTCGCTGCGCTCGCGACCGCCGCGCTCGCCGTCCAGCTCGCCCGTCTCATCGCGCGCCGGCACCCCGTCTCGCTCGGCGCGACGCTGCTCGGCATGACCGCCATGATGTTCGGCAACGGCATCGCCATGCTCATCCAGCTCGGCCTGTTCTACCAGATTCCGCAGGAGATGGCCGTGGGGTTCGCCGCGCTCGGACTGTCGTTGTGGATAGAGGCGAAACTGCGCGAGCTGGAACGGCACCTGCCGTTGTTCGCCGCGGGATCGGCGTGCATGGCATTGACCATCGCGAGCCGGCCGCAGGTCATCCTCGCCACGTTCATCGCGCTCCCGTTGTTCGCCGACGAGATCCGCGCGCTATGGGTGCGGGGGCTGCGTTCCCGGCGTGCGCTCATACATGAGATCCGCGTCTGGGCGTGCGCGGTCGTACCATATCTGGTGGTGTTCCTGCCGCAGTTCGCGTACAACATGGCGCGTTTCGGCTCCTTCACCGACTTCGGCGCGAAATACAACCTCACCGGTTACGACATGACACATGCGCGCGCGCCGCTCACCCAATACTTCTCGTTCGTGTTCCAATACCTGTTCCAGCCGCCGAACCTCACCGCGCACTTCCCGTTCGTGCAGCATCAGAGCGTGCCGTTGACCACATGGCGCAGCGAGCATCCGATGTTCGGCGGATGGCTGTTCACCGCGGCTCCGTTCGCGCTGCTGTTGTTCACCGTCACCGTGTGGCGGTTCGCGCTGCACCGCGTGGTCGCGACGGGGCTCGTCATCGGCGCGCTCGCGGCGGCGGCGGCGACGTTCATCATCAACGCGCGCATCACAGGCGTGGACTTCCGCTACGAGATCGACTACGCGTTCATGCTCGTGTTCGCCGTGCTCGCGCTGCTGTATGCGGTCGACGCGGCGGTGCACCGGACCGGGGTGTCGACCGCCGTGGCCGCCGAGACCGGCGTGGCGGCAGCGCGCGCGTCGTGCGGCGTGGGCGGTACGTCCGGTGACGGCGCGTCCGGTGACGCAGATGATACGACCGACGTCGCGACCGGGGCGGACCGCTGGCGGGACGTGGCCGGACGGCTCACGTTCGGATGGCTCGCCGCCTGCATGACGGCGGCGTTCCTGTTCCTCGTCTTCAAACAGTTCGCGACGGGAATGAACATGCCGACGTGGATCTGGTGGAATGTGGAGTCCTGGTTCGTGTTCATGTGACGGGACGCCCGAGACCGTGCGCGGTGCGGCGTTGGAGCGGCACGGTGCCGGATGGCGAGGGCGACGTGCCGGGCCGCGTGCACGGCCCGGCATCGGAGGATGACGCGTATAATCCTGTAGGTCATTTCGCGCCGTCCTTTCCGAAAGGTTCCTCCACACACATGCGACAGGGATTCGACAACGACAAGTACATCGGACTGCAGGCCGCCAGGATCAGGGAGCGCATCGCGCGGTTCGGCGGCAAGCTCTACCTCGAATTCGGCGGCAAACTGTTCGACGACTATCACGCGTCGCGCGTGCTGCCCGGATTCCGGCCGGACGTGAAGTTCCGTATGCTGGAAAGCCTCGCCGACGACGTGGAGATCGTCATCGCCGTGAACGCGAACCACATCGAGAAGGCGAAGACGCGCGGCGACCTCGGCATCACGTACGACGAGGACGTGCTGCGCCTGATCGACGTGTTCCGCTCCCGCGGATGCTACGTGGGCTCCGTGGTGCTCACCCAGTACGCGGGCCAGCCGGCGGCCGAGGCGTACCGGCGCCGACTCGCGCAGTTGGGCGTCACCTGCTACCTGCACTATCCTATCGCCGGGTATCCGCACGACATCGCGCGCATCGTCTCCGACGAAGGGTATGGGAGGAACGACTACATCGAGACGAGCCGTCCGCTCGTCGTCGTCACCGCGCCCGGCCCCGGCTCCGGCAAGCTCGCCACCTGCCTGTCGCAGCTCTACCATGAGCATCGTCGCGGCGTCGCCGCCGGATACGCGAAATACGAGACGTTCCCCATCTGGAACCTGCCGCTCAACCATCCGGTGAACATCGCCTACGAGGCGGCCACCGCCGACCTGGACGACGCGAACATCATCGACCCGTTCCATCTGGAGGCGTACGGCGAGACCACCGTCAACTACAACCGCGACGTGGAGGCGTTCCCCGTGCTCAAGGCCATGATGGAACGCATCATGGGGGAAAGCCCCTACCAGAGCCCCACGGACATGGGCGTCAACATGGCCGGGTATGCGATCGTCGACGACGAGGCGTGCCGTGAGGCCGCGAACATGGAGATCGTGCGCCGGTACTTCACCGCCGCAGTGAACTTCAAACGCACCGGCGCCGGCGAGGAGCAGGTCGAACGCCTCTGCTCCATCATGAAGAGGGCGGGCGTCGACGAGAACCTGTCGCCGGCGCGCGACGCGGCGCTCTCCAAAGAGCGCGCGACCGGAGGCCCGGCCGGCGCCATGCTCCTGCCCGACGGGCGCGTCGTCACCGGCAAGACCGGTGATCTGCTTGGGTCGGCGAGCTCGTTGCTCATGAACGCGCTCAAGACCGTTGCCGGCGTCGACCTCGAACTGCCCGTCATCCACGACGACGCCATCGAACCGATCTGCCGTCTCAAGACCGAACACCTCAACAGCACGAACCGCAGGCTCCACTCCGACGAGACGCTGATCGCGCTGTCCATCACCAGCGCCACTGATCCGCTCGCCGAACGCGTCATCGCCGGGCTCGAACAGTTGCGCGGATGCGACGCGTTCTTCTCCGTCATCATCTCCTCGGCCGACGAGGCGCTCTACCGCAAGCTCGGCATCAACGTGTGCTGCGAGCCGAAATACGAGCGCGTGAGCCTCTACCACAAGTAGGACGAAACGGGTCGCCGAGGCGGGGCGGGCTCCTCAGCGGTTCACGCAAAGCGGTTCACGCGGTCTTGAGACGGTAGCGGCGCGTCGGGTCGTCGCGGAACCGCACCTCGGCGACCCGGCCCTCACGCAGCAGCTCGCGCATACCCGACGTCACCGCCAACGGCGTGATCTTCAGCTCGCGCAGGATCTCGCGGATGCTCATCGCCGAATGACGTTCCAACACCGCGGTGATCGCCTTCGCGATGTCGTTCGGCGTTCCCGCGGTGGCGATGCGATGCCGCGTGATCGTCATCGTGAACGTGTTGATGTCGTTCACCGTCGTCGCCGGCTCGATGCCCGCCTCGCGCAGCGTCGCCGCGATACGCTGATAGCCGTCGCCGCCCTCCGGGTTCACGAACCCGCCGCCAAGATAAGGCGTCGACTCCAACAACGTGAACAGGAACTGGTTGCGCGTGGACACGCTCGGCACACCCGTCACCGGATGCGGATTGGCGAGCACATCATGCGTGACCGTGCCGTACAGACCACCCGGATTCGAAATCTCGATACGATCCGTGAACACGCTGATGCTCACCTGCGTGCCGCGCGCATCCGGCGAATAATCACGATGCGTGAGCGCGTTCGCTATGGCCTCACGAAGCACCACCGGCGGATAATCAGGCTTCTTCGCGCCGATCCAATGCATCAGCGACTCCACCGCATCATCGATCATCACCGGAATCGGCCCGACGATCGACTTCGCGGCGACCAGACGCTCGTCGCCGCGGAACACGTCGTCGCGCGACGTCCCCGGAAACACGGCGATGGTGATGCCCAACCTCGGATAATACTTCTGCGGGTACCTGCCCAACGCGAGCAGACCCGCCAACGTGGGGCGCAGCACACCGCCCACGCCGCGCAACGGCATCTGCGAATCATCATGACGCAACGCCTGCAGATCAAGCAGCGTATCCGTATCGCCCCGGTCGGCGAACACATGCGGATGCTGCTCGCGCACCCGCGCAAGCAAACCCTCCACCAGCGTCGGATCGAAATCGTCGGGAGTGGCGCCATGCACGACATCCAGATCGTACGTGGGCTGCAGATGTTCCTCGATGAGCCGATCCACCTCATAGGAGGTCATATGACGGTCGCCATCGCCCGTACGGATATACGAGCCCTCGTACGGGCCGCGCTCGCTGATGAAGCAGGGCTTGTCGCGCGGAAGCATCTCGTCGACGCGGGCGAACACGAGGTTCGCGCCCTCGAACGGGCAGGTGACGATCACCGGGCGCACGACGGGCGTCATCTTCTCGCACGCCTGGCTCAACGCCTCCTGCATCGCGCGCGCATTGAAGTCCTCGACCGGCGTGAACCCGTTCTTCTCGCTCAGACCGAGGATGATCCACCCGCCCGAACCGTTGGAGAACGCGGACAACGTGTCCGTGATGGTCGAGGAGATGCGGCGCTTGCACTCCTTGACCTCGCACTGCTGCGTGTCGTTGCCGATCAGACGCATCAGTGCGATCAGCTCGGTCATCTTCGCGGTGTAGTCATCGACCATGGGAGGGCCTCCTTGCCACCATTGTGCCGCATCCGCATTGCCGGCCGGTACCCCCGGAACTGTTCGACGCCTGTGGTTCACGGGGAATTCACGCGGTGGTGGCGCGGCTGCCGCGTCATTGGGGGTCGAAGCTGATGGTGAGCGTGCGGCCCATGCCGTGGGCGAGCGCCTCCAGCGTCTTGAACGAGGGGTTGATGTGCGCCTGTTCGATGCGTTGGATGGTGATGCGCGAGACGCCGGTCGCATCGGCCAGCTGTTGCTGTGTCATGCCGCATTCCCTGCGCGCCTTGAGCAGAGCCGCACCCACCTCAGGAAAGATGCGCGGCTTCTCCGGTTTCGCCGCGGATGCGGGTGCCGGGGTCTCGTCGTCGTTGCCGGTGGGGTTGTGGTTGCTCATGACTGCTCCCTTGCTTCGTGTTCGTCCGGGGCGGTCTGCGCCGAGTGACGTCCTGATCCCCATCCAATCCTTTTATCATCTCGTATGCCG
>NZ_BCFK01000031.1 GCF_001417815.1 Bifidobacterium aesculapii | reverse complement strand
TCTTCGGCAAGGAGATCGATCCAACCGGGGTGGTCTGAGGCGTCGGAGCGCCACGCGTCAGGTGTTGCGCAGTGCATTGTCCGTCGTTCCATCGGAGGCATGTGGGGCAGCGGTGCGAAGTATGCACGTTCATTGGTAAATACGGGTTTCGAGGGGTACATGTGCCCGTTCCCGGATATCCATCTTGCTTTCGAGGGGTGCCGACCCGGCGCGTATCTGCCCCTTATCGGGGCGGATACGGCGTTTTTCGCCGGAATACAGTGCGGCTGGTACCCCTTGTAACGCAGATGGATGTCGGAGAAGGGCCGGATGCACCCCTGCAAGACAAGATGACGTCAAAGGAATGCCGCTACTTTCCGCTCGCAAGGGTTCTGGACCGCGAGGAGACCTTCTCGCTGACGCGTATCCTGCTCATCGGCGGGTTTGTCTCCTGCGTCGTCGGTTTGAAGGTCATTGACTGATGCCGGCCGGGGCGTGACCCCGATGGGCCGGCGTATCCTATGAGCGGACTTATGCAGGCGCTTTCGAGAAAGGACGGTCCGATGATCGTTGACCGACGCATAGACGATGGAACGCCCTTCGACTGGGGCAGGACATCGGCCGATTACGCGAGATACCGAGACATCTATCCGCCGGAGTTCTACCGTATGATCCTCGACCGCGGCCTGTGCCGGGACGGCCAGCGCGTGCTCGATCTAGGCACCGGCACCGGCGTGCTGCCCCGCAACATGGCGCGGTACGGCGCCACATGGGTCGGTGTCGACGTCTCCGCGGAACAGATCGCGCAGGCGCGTCGCCTCTCCGAATCCGCCGAGGCGACGCGCGGTATCGAATACCACGTGTCGGCGGCGGAGGACGTCGACTTCCCGGACGATTCGTTCGACATGGTCACGGCGTGCCAATGCTTCTGGTATTTCGACCATGCGACCGTATGCAGTAGGCTGCATCGGCTGCTCAAGCCGGGCGGCCGGTTCCTCGTGATGGTCATGGAATGGCTGCCGTTCGAGGACCGGATCGCCGGCGCGAGCGAACGCCTCGTCCTCAAGTACAGTCCGCATTGGAGCGGTGCGGGGGAGCGGATGCACCCGATCGCAATCCCGGACTGCTATCAGGATGGTTTCGAGCTCGTCCACCACGAGGAGCGCCGGTTGAAGGTGCCGTTCACCCGTGAAAGCTGGAACGGGCGGATGAAGGCGTGCCGGGGCATCGGCGCGTCGCTCGACCCGGAGCATGTCGCCGCATGGGAGCGGGAGCATATGGCCCTGCTCAAGCGCATCGCCCCGGAACGGTTCGACATACTGCACTATGCCGCCATGGCGGAGCTCAGACGCATCTGAGCTCCGCGGCGCACACACGTCCGCACGGCATGTCAAGCCATGTGTTCGCGCATATAGTCGCGCAGTACCGCCGCGTGATTGACGATGGGATCCTTCGCCGCATACAGCAGGGTGACCGTCCGGCGTTCCCGCAACAGACCCGCGAGTTCTTCGACCATGGTCTCGTTGGCATCCAATTCCTCCCGGTAGCGTTGCGTGAAATCAGCGAAACGTTCCGGATCATGGGCGAACCATTTGCGCAGTTCCGTCGAGGGGGCTATGTCCTTCATCCACATGTCAAGGGCGGCGCGCTCCTTCTTCATGCCGCGCGGCCATAGTCGGTCCACGAGGATTCGGTACCCGTCCGTCGGTTGCGGTTCGTCGTAGATCCGTTTGATGCCAATGCCCATATTCCCATCATTATCCCGTGGATGGGACACGGTGCACGGCCTTATGCGACGAAGCGCAGGTAGGTGCGGTCGTCGAAGGAGTCGAGGCCGGGGGCGAACCCTTTGGTGGACTGGTATTCGGAGCCGATGAGGGAGGGGTCCTCGCGTTTGAGTCGTGCGAGCTCATGCTCCGATTCGGCGAGTGTGGAGCGCAGCAGCGGGTATCCGTCCGAGGCGAGCACCACCTCGTCGCCGGGATGGATGTGGATGGTGCGGATCGGATACGTGGGGTCGGTATAGCCATCGAACACGAAATAGCCGTATGGTCCGCGCTTGTTCGCGAACCGCGACTGCAATCTGAGGAACGGCATGATGAGTTCGCGCGCCGGATCGGGGGAGCTCGGCAGGCTGTCCTCCTCCCCACTCCCTTCCCGCAACGCGAGCGTGGCGAACGTGCGCAGCTCGCCCAACAGCACGTCCACGCGTTTCACGGTGGGAACCTGCACGCCGTTCACCATGATCTGGCAGTCGCCGAACAGCCACGCCTCATGCCGCGCCGCACTGTAGACCACCGCGTTCGCCTGCAACCGTTCCACAGGTTCGCGTTCCATGATGTCCGTGATGGCCGGAACGTCGACGCCACGACCGCGGTACGCGTCGCGCAGACGCCCGTCGATCGACCGTTGCGCCTCGCGCATCGTGGCATCGGCGGGCATTGAGGAGACTGTGGCGAGCACCAGGTCCTTCGCCACCACGCCGCCGCTCGGCTGCCACAGGCAGCGTACGCTCTTGCTGGTGACGCCGTCCACCACCGCAGCGAAATCGGCGGTCACCGCCAACCCGTCCTCGTTGAGCGACTGGTCATCCCTCTTGCCCCGGCAGTACCGCTCGATGATTCTCATGACAAAAGCCTCCGTCCCATCCGCATACGAACACTAGTCGTTCATGGGGATGGGACGGAGGCTTTCCGGTATCGTTCGGGTCACCGGAGACAAGCCGCCGTAGACGAACGGATGGGAACCGTCACTCGGCGGCTTCCTCGTGCTCCTTCGGGGCGGAGAGGAAGTGCTCCTCGCTCGGCAGGACGGCGTTCAAAATCACGGCGACGACGAACGCGACGGCGATGCAGTTCGAGGCGAAGATCTGCTGGAACAGGGCCGGGAACTGGGCGAAGATGTCGCTCACCTGCGTGAAGCCGATGCCGATGGTCAGCGAAAGCGCGGCGATGGTGATGTTGCGCTGCGTGAAGCCCGCTTCGGCGATCATCTGGAAGCCGGAAAGGATGATGTTGCCGAACATCATGATCGTGCAACCGCCGAGCACCGCCTGCGGCAGCGAATTGAACACCTCGGCGATGGCCGGCACGAAGCTTGCCACCACGAGGATCAGGCCACCGGAGAGGATCACCTTGCGGTTGACGACCTTCGTCATCGCCACGAGTCCGATGTTCTGCGCGAACGAGGTGAGCGGCAGGCAGCCGAACAGGCCGGACACCGAGGAGATGAGGCCGTCGCCGGCGATCGCGCCCGTCGTCTCCTTCTCGGTCGGCAGGCGGTTGAGCCCCACCTTCGTCAGGGCGGCGGTGTCGCCCAGCACCTCCACGGAGGAGACCACGTACAGCAGACCGAGCGAGATGATCGCACCCCAGTCGAACTCCGGCTTGAACGGCATGAACTGCGGCACGGACACGATGGCGAGATGCCGGAACCCGGAGAAGTCGACCTTGCCCATGGCGATTGCCGAAACATAGCCGACCACCAGGCCGAACAGCACGGACAGCTGTTTGGCGGTGCCCTTCATGAGCAGCTGGAACGCGAGGCACGCCACCAGCGAGATGAGTCCCAGCGTGAGATTCTCCCACGAGCCGAAGTCCTTCGCGCCCGAACCGCCGCCGAAGCTCGTCGCACCCACGTTGAGCAGCGAGAAGCCGATCGACGTGACGACGATCGCGGAGACGATCGGCGGCACGAACCGACGCCAATACTGCGCGGTCAGACCGAGCACCAACTCCAGCAGGCCGCCGACCATCACCGCGCCGACGACCGCGCCATAGCCCTTGTCCGCGCAGATCGCGACCGCGGCCGCCACATACGTGAACGAGATGCCCGTGACCATCGGCAGACGCGAGCCGATGCGCCACGCACCGTACAACTGCAGGCAGGTGCCGAGGCCCGCCACCAGCAGACCCGCCTGGATGACCGCGGCCGACTGTTCGGCGCTCATCTTCGCCGCCGAGGCGACGATGAAGATCGGGGCGAGGTTCGCCACGAACATCGCCATCACATGCTGCAGTCCGAACGGAATGCCCTTCCAGAACGACACCGGCGCGTCGAGGGAAGTCAGCGCCTCCATCGAGATGCCGGCCTTGGCCTTGGCGCCGGTCGCAGCAGTCTTGGCCGCATCCTTCTTCTTCTCTTCTTCCATGGTTCCTCTCAACATGACATCAACATGACGCCAACGGCGTCAACATGAAAACGGCTCCCCGTCCGAGGAGCCATGCTCCGGTCCAGCGAAGAACCGGAGTGCTGTCCGCGTGCTTCAGCCGATACGGCGACCGGCCGAAGCACGCGGACGGAACGAATCACTTGCGGAACTCGATCTCGCCAGTCTTGGAATCCATCGATTCGACGATCGCGAGCGAATCCACGTCATAGCCCTCGGCGCGCAGCTTGTCGCCGCCGCCCTGGAAGCCCTTCTCCACGGCGATGCCGATGCCCTCGACCACCGCGCCGGCAGCCTCGCACAGGTCGATCAGGCCTCGCAGCGCCTTGCCGTTGGCGAGGAAATCATCGATGAGCAGCACATGGTCGCCGGCGTTCAGATACTTCTTCGCCACGATCACCGGGAATTCTTTCTGCTTGGTGAAGGAATAGACGGTGGTGGTGTACTGTTCGCCGTCCAGATTGATGGACTGTGCCTTCTTCGCGAACACCACCGGGATGCCGTCGAAATGGCGGGCGGCCACGCAGGCGATGCCGATGCCCGAAGCCTCGATGGTGAGGATCTTCGTGATGGCCTTGCCCGCGAAATGCTCTGCCCATGCCGCGCCCATATGGTCGAACAGCGTCACATCGCACTGGTGGTTCAGAAATGCGTCCACCTTCAGCACATTGCCCGGCTTGACCGTGCCCTCCTTGCGGATGCGCTCCTCAAGTTCCTTCAATGTCAACCCCTTTTGACGAATAGCGGGTAACGGATGATTGAACAGCAGTCTACGTCTCGCGTCTGACCGGCCACCATACACGCGGACACGCAACACGCGCCGCCCGCAAGAACCGGAGCACATCGCCCGCACGACGACGGCATGTGGTAGACATGGATGGCCGAAAACACGGACAGGGCACCCACGGCAGCCGGGCGACCCGACGAGGAACAGACACAGGGAACAAGGGGGAAGCAGCATGCAGCAGGATCCGGACGTCATCGCAAGAAACGCCGACGAACTCATCGGCGACCTCAACCCGCAACAATCCCAAGCGGTGCAATACCGCGGCCAGGCACTGCTCATCGGCGCCGGCGCAGGCTCCGGCAAAACCCGCGTGCTCACGCGCCGCATCGCATGGATCCTCAGCCAATTCGCCGCATGGCCCAGCCAGATCCTCGCCATCACCTTCACCAACAAAGCCGCCGCCGAAATGCGCGACCGTCTCGAAACCCTCATCGGCCCCGTCGCCCAACGCATGTGGGTCTCCACCTTCCACTCCGCCTGCGTACGCATCCTACGCCGCGACGGCAAGGAAATCGGCTTGAGCAACGGCTTCTCCATCTACGACTCCGCCGACTCCGAACGCCTCGTCAAAATCATCGCCACCGAATTCAACATCGACGTCAAACGCTACACGCCACGATCGATCCTCGGCCGCATCTCCGACTACAAGAACCAGCTCATCGGCTGGAGGACCCAACTCGCCCAATACGCGCCCGACTTCAAACCCGGCCAGCGCGGCTACAAAATCGGCACGGTCGGCGACATCGAAGCCCTTTACGCGGTCGTCTACGCCGAATACGAGCACCGTCTCGCGCTCGCCAACGCCGTCGACTTCGACGACCTCATCGTGCGCACCGTCGAACTGCTGCGCGACCACCCGGCCGTCGCCGACTACTACCACCACAAGTTCCGCTACATCCTCGTCGACGAATACCAGGACACCAACCACGCGCAGTACGTGCTCGTACGGGAGCTCGCCGGCGTGGACGCGGGGGAGAATCCGGATTCCACGGGCTTCGCAGGCGCCGCCCGCGCGGCCGGTCCCGCCGCAGGCCGCCAGGGCCCCGCATGGATCACCGTGGTCGGCGATTCCGACCAGTCCATCTACGCGTTCCGCGGCGCCGACATCCGCAACATACAGGACTTCGAGAAGGACTTCCCGAACGCGAAGACCATCATGCTCGAACAGAACTACCGTTCCACGCAGACCATTCTCGACGCGGCGAACGCGGTCATCTCCAACAACGAGGGTCGCAAGCCGAAGAAACTGTGGACCGCGCTCGGCAAGGGCGAGCCGATCGTCGGCTACGCCGCCGACAACGCGCAGCAGGAGGCGCTCTGGATCGCGGGCGAGATCGCGCGGCTGCACGCCGAGGAGTCGATCGCCTATTCGGACATGGCCATCATGTACCGCGCCAACGCGCAGTCCCGTTCGCTCGAAGAGGCGCTCATCAACGCCGGACTGCCCTACCAGCTCGTCGGCGGCACGAAGTTCTACGAACGCCGCGAGGTCAAGGACGCCATGGCGTACCTGCAGGCGATCGTCAACCCGAACGACGACGTGAACCTGAGGCGCATCCTCAACGTGCCGAAACGCGGTCTCGGCGCGCGCGCCGAAGGCATCATCCTCGAATACGCGCGCACGCACGGCGTGAGCTTCTTCGCGGGCCTCATGCGCATGGACGAAATCGAGGGCATCCCCACCCGCACGCTGAACCAGCTGCACGCGTTCCGCGACCTCATGGCCGGTCTGTCCGCGTTCGCCCGGGCGAACGACACCAAGCCGAGCGAGGTCGTCGCCGAAGTGCTCGACAAATCCGGACTGTTGGCCGAACTGCGCAAATCCACCGACCCACAGGACGAGTCGCGCGTCGAGAACCTCTCCCAGCTGCAGTCCACCGCCGCCGAGTTCGAACAGAAGACCCCGGACGCCACGCTCGCCGGATTCCTCGAGACCACGGCGCTGGTCGCCGACTCCGACCAGCTGCCCGGAGCAGACGAGGATTCCGGCAAGGTCACGATGATGACCCTGCACACCGCGAAGGGACTCGAATACCCCGTGGTGTTCCTCACCGGCATGGAACAGGGCACGTTCCCGCATTCCCGCTCGATGGAGGACACGAGCGAGCTGCAGGAAGAGAGGCGACTCGCCTACGTGGGCATCACGCGCGCCAAGCGGCGTCTGTACGTGACTCGCGCCGCCGTGCGCGCGCAGTGGGGGCAGGCGGCGGAGATGCTGCCCAGCCAGTTCCTAGACGAGATCCCCGACGGGCTCATCGAATGGAAGCGCCGCGAGGCCGGCGTCGAACGCATGCGTTCGCAGTGGAGCGGCGACGGCGACGAGTTCGGCGGGTGGGACGACGACTTCGCCTCAGGCCCCGCATACGGCGGCTCCGGCTCGTCCTATGGTTCCCCGTACGGTTCCGGTTCGTATGGTTCGCGCTATGGTTCGGGGCGTTCCGGTTCGTCGTACGGTTCGTCATACGGATCGTCGACCTATGGCGGCTCCGATTCGGGTTCGACCTACGGCGGAGGCTCCGGTCGCCGTGCCTCCGCCGGCTCCTTGTCGCGCAAGTATGGTTCGTCGTCCCGCTACGGTTCGTCCGGTTCGACGTCCGGTTCCGGCTCGCGTTCCGGCAAGGTCACGACGCGCCGCACCACGCCGAAGACCGGCTCCTCCGGCTCCGTGCCGGTGTCCTCGCTGACCAAGGACAATGGCCTCGACGTCAAGGACTTCTCGATCGGCGACCGCATCACGCACGACAGATACGGTCTCGGCAAGGTCGTCGACGTGCAGGACAAAGGCCGCAATTCGGTCCTCACCGTCGACTTCGGCTCCGACGGCGTCAAGCGCCTCATGCTTCGTGTCGCCCCGATAGAAAAGCTGTGATGAAAAGGCTTCGGCGGACCGCCCGCCGCCACGCGCGGGAAAGGCTTGTCCTGCGCGTGGGTGTATATTGGCCAATCGTTGTCTATCGCAGGATAGGCATCGTCTGGAGTCTTAGCCCGTCAACGGGTCGGCAGCCGGAATCGTAACGAATCCGTATGGTACGGCCGCTCGTGAGCAATCACGATGAAGCGTTGGAGAGGCCTGGCTCAGCGCGGCTCCCCGCAAGGGAGAACCGCGTTCCGTTCAGATAACGACAGAAAGCAAGGAACAAACAATGACGAACGTTCAGCGTTCCCGCCGTCAGGTGCGCCTGTCCCGCGCCCTCGGCATCGCCCTGACCCCGAAGGCCCAGCGCATCTTCGAGAAGCGCCCGTACGCCCCGGGTGAGCACGGCCGCACCCGCCGCCGCACCGAGTCCGATTACGCGGTGCGTCTGCGTGAGAAGCAGCGTCTTCGCGCCCAGTACGGCCTGTCCGAGAAGCAGCTTCGCCGCGCCTACGAGACCGGTACGCACACCCCCGGCCAGACCGGTAACGCCATGCTTCAGGATCTCGAGGTCCGCCTCGACAACCTCGTGCTCCGTTCCGGCTTCGCCCGCACCACCGCGCAGGCCCGCCAGTTCGTGACCCACCGCCACATCCTCGTGGACGGCAACATCGTGGACCGCCCGTCCTACCGCGTCAAGCCGGGCCAGACCATCCAGGTGAAGGCCAAGAGCCAGACCATGGTGCCGTTCCAGATCGCCGCCGAAGGCGTTCACCGTGACGTGCTGCCTGCGGTTCCGGGCTACCTCGACGTGAACCTCGCGTCCCTGAAGGCCACCTTGACCCGCAAGCCCGAGGTCGAGGAGATCCCGATCCAGATCAACATCCAGTACGTGGTCGAGTTCTACGCCCGCTGATCCGGGCCCACTTCTGTATCCATATACAGTCAAGGACATACCGCCGAAACCCCGTGTTCCCGCAAAGGACGCGGGGTTTCCGCGTTGTGCCGCGCACCCCGACGTACAACGGCCGCCGCATCGTACGGCACGTTGCATTGAACGGCACGTTGTACTGTAGGAGCATGATTCTGCATCTGCATTTGGTCCGCCACGGGCAGACCACGTTCAACAAGTACAACCGCCTCCAGGGGTGGTGCAACGCACCCCTGACCGAATCCGGCCTGGCCGACGCCGACAAGGCCGGGCACAAGCTCGAAGACCTCGACTTCGCCGCCGCCTATTGCTCCGATACCTCGCGCGCGGAGATCACCGCGAAACGCATCCTCGACATCAACGAGGCCGCGGGGCACCGCCGCCCCGTCCTCGTCGCCGACATGCACTTCCGCGAGCAGTGCTACGGCTACTTCGAAGGCCAGGACATGTCGCTCGCATGGACCGCCGCCGGCGGCCCCCACGGTGCGAAGAACTACAACGAGATCGTCGAGAAGTTCGGCCTCGCCGCGACCCGTGACTTCCTGAAGGAGGCCGATCCGTTCCATGATGCGGAATCCGATGAGGAATACTGGAACCGGGTCGAGGGGGCGTTCTCGCTTATCGCCGCGAACCCGGACCTCAGGGACGGCGACCACGTGCTGCAGATATCCCATGGCAACACGCTGCTGAGCCTCGGCCACCGCTTCGGCGGCGACGGTCTCGACCTGAGCGAGAGGCCGGCCAACGGCTCCGTCACCCTCATCGATTTCGATACGGACAAACCGTTCGATGAGGCGATAACCATCGTGTCGTATGGCAAGTGATACTCTTGTGCGGGTAACTGTGTACTAGGAGGCAATATGGGAGTTGGAGAGATCGCCGGTCTGGTCGCCGCAATCGCGTTCGCCGTACTCGCCGGGTTCATGATCTATCCGCTGATCCGTCTGGGCAAGCTGTTCGACCAGATCGCCGACACCGTACGCGAATCGGGGGAGCATGCCATCCCGGCGCTCGACGAGGGCGTCACCACCGTCAAGCAGGTCAACAAGTCGCTGGAGGACGTCAACAAGATCTCCGCCGCCGCCTCGACGACCGCGAACAACGTGGGCGCGCTCACCGACCTGTACGGTTCCTTCCTCGGCAAGCCGGTGATCAAGGTCGCCTCCGCCGTCTACGCCCTCAAATCCACCGCGCAGTCCTTCCTCGTCCGCCAATCCGCCGGCCGCGCCGGCGAGGACAGCAAGGGGGAGTGATGTTCAAACGCATCTTCTGGGTCGGGCTCGGCTTCTCGCTCGGAGTGATCGCCGTCACCAAGGCGCAGGCCTACGTGAAGGCCAACACCCCGGACGCGGCGAGGCAGTTCCTGCTGGGTCCCGACCAGGACCATGTGGGCATCCGCACGTTCGAAGGACTCGTCAACGAATTCAATGCCACGCGTCGAGCCCGCGAGGCTGAACTCAACAGACAGTACATCGGCGACGGCCGCTGAGCCCGCCGCCACGTGGCTCCGCCCGTACCGTAAGGGCGGAGCCACGCATGATGCGAACGATTGATTACGGCGCACCAGACGACCCACAGGGCTTCATCATGCCCGACAACAGACAATACAAGGAGTTCCACCCGCTTATGCGCACCTCAGAAATCGCGAAGCGCTACCTCGACTATTTCGCGGCGCACGACCATCTGGTCGTCCCTTCCGCGTCGCTCATCTCGCCGAACCCGACCACGCTGTTCACCATCGCCGGCATGGTCCCGTTCATCCCGTACCTCATGGGCGAGCAGACCCCGCCCAAGCACCGCATGGCCTCGAACCAGAAGTGCGTGCGTACGCTCGACATCGACGAGGTCGGCAAGACCACCCGCCACGGCACCTTCTTCCAGATGCTCGGCAACTTCTCCTTCGGAGACTACTTCAAGGAGGAGGCCATCCACTATGCGTGGGAGCTGCTCACCACCCCGCAGAGCGAGGGCGGCTACGGCTTCGATCCGGAGAAGCTGTGGATGACCACCTTCACCGACGATGACGAGGCCCGCTCCCTGTGGGTCAACGAGGGCGTCGACCCCGAGCACATCCAGAAGATGGGCATGGAGGACAACTTCTGGACCACCGGTGGCCCCGGCCCTGGCGGCCCCTGCTCCGAGATCTACGTCGACCGCGGCCCCGCCTTCGGCAAGGAGGGCGGCCCCATCGCCGACGAGAACCGCTACATCGAGATCTGGGACCTCGTCTTCGAGAACTACGAGGTCGACAACGTCAAATCCAAGACCGACCTGCACATCGTCGGCGAGCTCGAGAACAAGAACATCGATACCGGCGCCGGTCTGGAGCGTCTCGCCTACCTGATGCAGGGCAAGAACAACATCTACGAGACCGACGAGGTCTTCCCTGTCATCGAGGCCGCCGAGCGACTGTCCGGACTCAAGTACGGCGAGAACGAGGACGCCGACGTGCGCTTCCGCGTGGTCGCCGACCACGTGCGCTCCGCCCTGATGATCATGTCCGACGGCGTGCGGCCCTCCAACGTGGGCCGCGGCTACGTGCTGCGCCGTCTGCTGCGCCGCACCGTGCGCTCGATGCGCATGCTCGGCGTGACCGATCCGGTGCTGCCCACCCTCTTCCCGACTTCCAAGGCCGCGATGGAGCCCAGCTACCCGGAGCTCAACGACACCTTCCATGAGGTCAGCGAATCCGCGTACGGCGAGGAGGACGCCTTCCGCCGCACGCTCGAGACCGGCACCACGATTCTCGACGTGGCCGTCAGCAAGGCCAAGAACGGCTCCGACGAGCCCGAGGTGAGCGGTGAGGACGCCTTCAAGCTGCACGACACCTACGGCTTCCCGATCGAGCTGACCCTCGAGATGGCCGCCGAACAGGGCGTGAAGGTCGATGCGGCGAAGTTCCGCGAGCTCATGGCCGAGCAGAAGTCCCGCGCCCGCGCCGACGCACTCAAGAAGCGTCACAACGTGGACCTGTCCGTCTACGACGACTTCAAGAAGACGCTGCTCAAGCCCATCGACTTCCTCGGCTACACGGATATGTCCGCGCGCGCGAAGGTCCTCGGCATCATGCAGGAGGGCAAGGGGTCCGTGCCGGCCGTTACCGGCCCGGCCACCGTCGAGGTCATCCTCGACCGCACCCCGTTCTACGCGGAGGCGGGCGGCCAGCTCGCCGACCAGGGCGAGATCCTGTCCGACGACGGCGCCGTGCTCGAAGTCGACGACGTGCAGAAGCCCATCAAGGACCTCATCGTCCACCAGTGCCGCCTGACCGAAGGCACTCTGGTCGTGGGCGCCGAAGTCAACGCCAACATCGATCTGGCCCGCCGTGGCGCCATCGCCCGTTCGCACACCGCCACGCACATGGTGCACAAGGCGCTGCGCGAGGAGCTCGGCCCGCAGGCCACCCAGCGCGGCTCCGAGGATGCCCCGAACCGACTGCGCTTCGACTTCCAGTGGTCCAAGGCCCCGGCGAAGTCGGTGATCAGTGCCGTCGAGGAGCGCGTCAACGACAAGCTGCGCGACAACCTCGCCGTCACCACCAAGGAGATGAAGTTCGACGACGCCATCGCCCTCGGTGCGATGCACCTGTTCGGTGAGAAGTACGGCGACGTCGTGCGCGTCGTCTCCATCGGCGAGGACGGTTGGAGCCGTGAGCTGTGCGGCGGCACCCACGTCGACCACGTCGGCAAGATCGGCATGGTCAACATCCTGTCCGAAGCCTCCATCGGCTCCGGCGTGCGCCGCGTCGACGCCGTTGTGGGCCAGGGCGCCTACGACTTCAACGCGCGTGAGCATGCACTGGTCTCGCAGCTGTCCGACAAGCTCAACGCCCGTCCCGATGAGCTCGCCGAGCGCGTCAACGCGCTGCTCGCCAAGCTCAAGGAATCCGATCGCAGGCTTGCCGCCATGTACGAGAGCCAGCTCGCCGCCGCCGTCCCGGAGCTCGTCAAGGCCGCGCAGGCCTCACAGGCCGCCGTCAAGGTCGCCGCGAAGAACGTCGGCCACTTCGGTTCGTTCGACGCGCTGCGCAAGACCGTGCTCGACGTGCGCTCCCGTCTGGGCGACGAGTCCCCGGTCGTCGTGGCCCTCGCCGGCGTGAGCGCCGACGACAAGCCCATGGTCGCCGTGGCCACGAACGAGGCCGCGCGCAAGCTCGGCATCAAGGCCGGCGACCTCGTGCGCGGCGCCTCCAAGATGCTCGGCGGCGGTGGCGGCGGCAAGCCGGACTTCGCGCAGGGCGGCGGCGCCGACGCCTCGAAGATCGACGAGGCGATCGCCGCGCTCGAGCACGAGGCGCTGAAGGGCTGAGCCGCTTGACCTGGCTCGGCATCGATCTGGGTGACGCTCGGGTCGGACTCTCATTGTCCGACCCGGAGCTCACCTTCGCACACCCCATCGGCAACATCCAGGCGTACGGAGACTCCTTCCGCGCGTTGGACGATGTGATCTACGTCATCGAGGACGAACAGGTCGACCACATCGTCATCGGGTTGCCGCTCCTGATGAACGGCGACGAAGGCAAAAGCGCGAAGAAGGCGCGCCGGTGGGCCACGAATCTCATCAAGCGCATGGAACGGCTGGCCGAGGAGGGGGAGTTCCGACTCGAAACGACACCAAGCGTAGAATTGATGGACGAACGGCTCACGACGGTGAGCGCGCATCATCAGCTTTATGAGGCGAACATAGGCGGCAGAAGCCACCGGTCGATGGTGGATCAGCAGTCCGCCGTCGTGATACTGCAATCCGCGTTGGATCGCAAAGAGCGATAGGGAGAAGTGATGTCCGACAGCTTCAACGATTACTTCGAGGAGAACACCCAGTGGGTTACCGGCAATTCCGCCGCCCCGGCGTCGGAGCCGCCCAAGCCGCCCAAATCACGCAAGGAGATGCGCGACCGGCGTCGCAAGGGACGCCAGAAGCGCGTCCTCGTCATCGTGGCCGTGGTAGCGGTCCTCGCCCTCCTCGCCACGGGGTGCTTCTTCGGGTACCGCCGCATCGCCGCGATCCGCGCGGTCAACGAGTACAACAAGAGCATTTCCCAGGAGTTCAAAGGCAAGGCGTACGGCACCGTCTACTTCACCATCGAACAGGGGCAGGATTCCCTGACCGTCGGCAGGAACCTCGTCAAGGCGCAGATCGTCAAATCCGCGGAGACGTTCGCGGCGACGGTCTCCGCCAATTCGGCGACGCTCTACCCGGGCACCTATGAGATGCAGAAACACATGCAGTCCGCCGATGCCGTCGAGATCCTCTCCGACCAGACGAAGGCCACGGGATTCCTCGACGTGAAGTCGGGTGAGCGCGTGTCCGACGTGATCGCCAACGCCGCGCAGCTGAGCGGTATCGACGAGTCGGAGTTCAAGGCGGTGATCGACGGGGGAGGCAGCGGCATCCTGCCCGCCGAGGCGAAGGGCAAGTTCGAGGGATGGCTCGAGCCCGGGCAGTACGACGTGAAGTCGAAGAAGTCCGCTTCGGACATCCTCAAGATGATGGTCGACAAGCGCATCGCGAAGCTCGATGAGCTCGGGGTCAAGGCCGCCGACCGTGAGCGGATCCTCAACATCGCTTCCATAGCCGAGGCCGAGGTGAATTCGAAGGAATACTACGGCAAGGTGACGCGCGTCATCCTCAACCGTCTGGACAAGGGCATGACGCTCGGCATGGATTCCACCGTCGCCTACGGTAACAACGTCAAATCGGCCGACATTACGCAGGCCATGCTCGACGACGCCTCGAACCCATACAACACGCGCATACACAAGGGCCTGCCCCCGACTCCCATCTCCAATCCCGGCGACAACGCGCTCGAGGCCGCGCTGAACCCGGAGAGCGGCGATTGGCTGTACTTCGTGACCGTGAACCTCGAAACCGGCGAGACCAAATTCACCGCCGACGAGGACGAGTTCAACCAGTTCGTGCAGGAATACAAATCCAACAACGAGAACGCGAACTGACCCCCTTCCCCACTCGTGAGTTCGTGCACACGCGTACATGAACTCACGAGTGAGGAAGCGTGACGTCCCATGGTGCGGTAACAATCCCATGGTGCGGCGGCTGAAAACGGCTGTTTTCCGGGGTTATGAAGAAAGTGTGTTACCGCACCATGGGAACCGGGATGGGGAGCCTAAGGTAGGGAACGCAGGGAACCGGGGACGGGCGTCATGCGATCGCCATGACGGCCACGACCGCCGCGGCCACGATCACCGGGACGAACGGTACACGTCCCGCGTACGGCGTGGCGCGCTGGGGGTCGAAGCGCGTCCATGCGGCGACGAACGCTAGCCCCAACACCCCCATCGCCAACCACCATGCGGCGACGTGTACAAGCCCGTACGCGCCCACCGCCAGACCCAGTGGCAGCATCGCCGTCACATCGCCCAACCCGAGCGCGCCCGGCTTCGCCAACGCGAGCAGCAGCTGCACGCAGAAGCACAGGGCGGTGAACAGCAGCGCCTCGAGCAGCATGAAGAAATCGTTCGCCATTGCGGCCCACAGCAGGTCGGCGGCAAGCTGCACGCCGCATCCGGCCGCCACCCAGACCCGCGGCACACGGCGGCGGCGCACATCCTCGACGGCGAGGGCGAGACCGCATAATAGACCAGGCAGACAGTACAGGTACGGCATGCCTTAACATTAACCCCTAGTTACGAACGCGAGAAGCCGGGATCTGCACGTCCGCCGACAGCGGCGCGCGGTGCCGGCGAAGGCACAATGGAGGAATAGACGTATGTTGCGTTGGCAGACGGCGGGCGAATCCCACGGCGAGGCGCTGGTCGCGATGATCGAAGGACTGCCGGCAGGCGTGTCCGTCACCAGCCAGGATGTCGTGGACGCCTTGGCGCGTCGGCGTCTCGGCTACGGCCGCGGCGCACGCATGAAGTTCGAACAGGACAAGGTCAGGCTTCTTACAGGCGTGCGGCACGGCTCCACGCTCGGCGGTCCCATCGCCGTGGAGATCGCCAACACCGAATGGCCCAAGTGGACCGAAGTGATGAGCGCGGACCCGCTCGATCATGAGTTGGAACGCACCGGCCGCAACGCGCCGCTGAGCCGGCCTCGCCCGGGGCACGCCGACCTGACCGGCATGCGCAAGTACGGTTTCGACGACGCGCGTCCGGTGCTTGAACGCTCCAGCGCGCGTGAGACCGCCTCGCGTGTGGCGCTCGGTGCGATCGCCGCGAAGTTCCTCGAACAGGCATTCGGCATCCGTACCGTCGCCCACGTCATCTCCATCGGCGGTGCCGGCGTCGAGGACGCCGACAACGCCGTGCTGCCCACACCGGACGATGTCGCCGCGCTCGACGCCTCACCTGTGCGCACGCTCGACAAGGCCGCCGAGGAACGCATGATCGCGCGCATCGACGAGATCAAGGCGAACGCGGACACGGTCGGCGGCGTCATCGAGGTCATCGCCTACGGCGTGCCCGCCGGCATCGGCACCTACGTGGAGTCCGACCGTCGCCTCGACGCCGCCCTCGCCTCCGCCGTGATGGGCATCCAGGCCATCAAGGGTGTGGAGATCGGCGACGGATTCCTTGAAGCGGTGCGCCCCGGCTCCGCCGCGCACGACGAGATGGTGCCCGGCGAGGATGGCCGCATCACCAGACTCACGAACCGTGCCGGCGGCATCGAAGGCGGCATGTCCAACGGGCAGCCGATCCGCGTGCGCGCCGCCATGAAGCCGATTCCGTCCATCCCGCGCGCCCTGCGTACCGTGGACGTCGCCAACGGCGAAGCCGCGCAGGCCATCAACCAGCGTTCCGACTCGACCGCCGTGCCCGCGGCGTCCGTCGTCGCCGAGGCGATGGTGCGTCTGACACTCGCCAAGTACGCGCTCGAGAAGTTCGGCGGCGACAGCGTCGCCGAAACGCGCCGCAACTGCGAGAACTACCTCGCCTCGTGGCCGGAGCACATGCGGTGAGGCGCGGCGTCATCCGTCCCAAGGCAGTCATCATCGGCATGATGGGCGCTGGCAAGACGCGTGTCGGCAAGGAGGTGGCGCGCATGATGCGCCTGCCGTTCGCCGACGCCGACATCGAAATCGAACGCGAAGTGGGGATGAAGATCCCAGCCTACTTCGAACGATACGGTGAGTCTGCGTTCCGCGAGGTGGAGGCCGACCTCATCGCCGACTATCTGGAGGACTTCGACGGCATCTTCTCCCTCGGCGGAGGCGCTCCGATGACCCCGTCCACCCAGGACGCGCTGGCCGACTACATCGGCCACGGCGGACGCGTCATCTACCTCGACGCCGACCCGCGCGAGGCGATGGAGCGCGCGAACCGCGGCGGCGGACGGCCTATGCTCGCCGGCGACGCGAACGCCCGGTGGAGGAAGCTCTACAAGCAGCGCGACCCCGTGTTCCGTGAAGTCGCGAATGTGCATGTGCACACGCGCAGGCAGACGCCGCAGATGGCGGCGAGAAAGGTGATGGACATGATCGGCGAACGCACCGTCCATGTGACCGGCAGCGGCATCGAACCGTATGACGTGGTGATCGGCGAGGGGGCGATGAACCATCTCGCCGACATGCTTGGCGACAAGGTCAGCAAGGTTGCGCTGATCCACACGACGCCCGTGCAGCGGCACTCCGACCGAGCCCGCACGCTGCTTCGCCAGGCGGGCTACACGGTCGTTGACATCGTAGTGCCCGACGCGGAGGCCGGCAAGACCGTCGAGGTGGCGGACGGCGTATGGCGGCGTCTCGGCGACGAAGGCTTCACCCGCTCCGACGCGATCGTCGGCGTCGGCGGGGGAGCGGCCACCGATCTGGCGGGCTTCATCGCCGCCACGTGGATGCGCGGCATCCGCTACGTGAACTGCCCCACCTCGCTGCTCGCCATGGTCGACGCCTCCACGGGTGGCAAGACCGGCATCAACACCTCGGCGGGCAAGAACCTCGTCGGCTCGTTCTACACGCCCGCCGGCGTGCTCGCGGACACGAAGGCGCTCGCCTCGCTACCGAACGACATCTTCATCGAAGGTCTCGGCGAAGTCGCCAAATCCGGGTTCATCGAAGATCAGGAGATCCTGCGCATCCTCGAAGAGCACGCCGAACAGCTGCGCGCGTTCGACGGCGCGACCTTCCTCGGCTCTGGTCTGGAGGACGTGGTCGCCGAACTCATCGAGCGCACCGTGACCGTGAAGGTGCACCATGTCTCCGCCGACCTCAAGGAGAAAGGCAAGCGCGAGTTCCTCAACTACGGGCATACGCTGGGTCACGCCATCGAGAAGCTCGAGCATTTCCGCTGGCGCCACGGCAACGCGGTCGCAGTCGGCACCGTGTACGCGGCCGAACTCGCCCACCAGCTGGGGTACATCGACCAGGAGCTCGTCGACTACCATCGCGCGCTGCTCAGCTCGCTCGGTCTGCCGGTCTCGTGGAACGGCGGCTCGTTCGACGATGTGCTCGCGCTCATGCACAAGGACAAGAAGGCGCGCGGCAACATGCTGCGCTTCGTGGTCCTCGACGGCGGACCCGGTCACATGATCCATCTCGAGGACCCGCCGGCCGAGGCCGTCGAAGAGGCGTTCCGCCGTATCCGGCACTGACGTATCCGATACTGAAAGGAAAACGAACATGACCACCAAAGTCGTCGTCGTCAACGGACCGAATCTTGGTCGTCTCGGCGTGCGCCAGCCGGACGTGTACGGCAGGCAGGATCTCGAGGAACTGCGTCGTCTGTGCGGCGAATGGGGCGCCGCCCTCGGACTGGACGTCGAGGTGCGTCAGACCGACGACGAGGCTGAGATGGTGCGGTGGATGCACCAGGCGGCGGACGAGAAGACGCCGGTCGTCATGAATCCGGCCGCGTTCACCCACTACAGCTACGCCCTGGCAGACGCCGCGCACATGGTCGGCGACGCGGGACTGCCGCTCATGGAGGTGCACATCTCCAACCCGTCCGCGCGTGACGAATTCCGCAAGCGTTCCGTGATCTCCCCGGTCGCCACCGGCACCATCACCGGAATGGGCTTCTATGGCTACAAGCTCGCGCTCGACGCCATTGCGCATATCGTCAACGGCTGAGCGCGCGTGATTAGGCACGCCGTGTCGTGCCGCCGATTTCAGGGTCGGCCGCCCGTCTCATCGGGCGGCCGACCCTTCTGCCTTTCACGCAAACGTATGAATACCACTGCAACGGGTGAACACGCCGCGTCACAGACGAGTGATAGAGTGAAATTCCATGGTTAGAAGAACACATGGCAATTCGCAAGAGCACGTCACCAAGCATATTTTCGTCACCGGCGGCGTGGTCTCCTCCCTCGGCAAAGGCCTGACGGCGTCCTCCCTCGGCCGCCTGCTGCGTTCCCGTGGCCTGCATGTGCTGCAGCAGAAGCTTGATCCGTACATCAACGTGGATCCGGGCACGATGAACCCGTTCCAGCACGGCGAGGTGTACGTGACCGAAGACGGCGCCGAGACGGATCTCGACATCGGCCACTACGAGCGTTTCCTCGATGTGTTCCTTTCCCAGAAAGCGAACGTCACCACCGGCCAGATCTATCAGGAGGTGCTCCGCAAGGAGCGCGCCGGCGAATACCTCGGCCAGTGCGTGCAGGTCATCCCGCACATCACCGGTGAGATCAAGTCCCGCATGCGCGCCCAGGCCGCGGACGACGTGGACGTCATCATCACGGAGATCGGCGGCACCGTCGGTGACATCGAATCCCAGCCGTTCCTCGAGGCCGCGCGCGAGGTGCGCCGCGAGCTCGGCAGCGAGAACTGCATGTTTGTACATGTCTCCCTCGTGCCGTACATCTCCGCCGCGCACGAGCTCAAGACCAAGCCCACCCAGCATTCCGTGATGATGCTGCGCCAGCTCGGCATCACGCCGGATGCGCTCGTGCTGCGTTCCGACCGCCCGCTCAACCAGTCCATCAAGGACAAGATCAGCCTCATGTGCGACGTGGATGCGGAAGGCGTGGTCAACTGCGTGGACGCGCCGAGCATCTACGACGTGCCGCGGATCCTGTTCGACGAGGGCCTCGATGCCTATGTGGTGCGCGAGCTCGGCCTGCCGTTCCACGACGTCGACTGGGACGAGTGGGCCGACCTGCTCGAACGCGTGCACCACCCCAAGCATGAGGTGAACATCGCGATCGTCGGCAAGTACATCGACCTTCCGGACGCCTACCTGTCCGTCACCGAGGCCATCAAGGCCGGCGGCTTCGCCAACTGGGCGAAGGTCAACGTCAAATGGGTCGCGGCCGACCGTTGCGAGACCGAGGAGGGTGCGGCCGCCGCGCTCGACCAGGTCGACGGCATCGTCGTGCCCGGCGGCTTCGGCATCCGCGGCATCGACGGCAAGATCGGCGCGCTGAAGTTCGCCCGCGAGCACAGGCTGCCTGCGCTCGGCCTGTGCCTCGGCCTGCAGTCCATGGTCATCGAATACGCGCGCCACGTGCTCGGCATCGAGGACGCGAACTCCACCGAATTCGAGCCGGACTGCGCGAGCCCGGTCATCGCCACGATGGAGGAGCAGAAGGACATCGTCGCCGGCAAGGGCGACATGGGCCACACCATGCGTCTCGGCTCCTACCCGGCCGATCTGGAGGAGGGATCGCTCGTCGCCGAACTGTACGGTACCACGCATGTCACCGAACGCCACCGCCACCGTTATGAGGTGAACGTGGCGTACAAGGACCAGCTGCGCGAAGGAGGCCTCAGGATCTCCGGCCAGAGCCCGGACGGAGAGCTCACCGAGTTCGTGGAGCTGCCGCAGGACGTGCACCCGTTCTACGTGGCGACGCAGGCGCATCCGGAGTTCAAGTCCCGACCGACCAAGCCCCACCCGCTGTTCGCCGGCCTCGTCAAGGCCGCGCTCGACCACCAGCGCCAGCGCTGAGGCCCTGACGGACCGGACTGCACGGTGCGGCATCGCAGGGAGCGATGCCGCAGGTTCATGAAAGCCTCCGCCTCATCCGGCTGCCGGATGAGGCGGAGGCTTTCGTTTTGTGCCGTACCTCACGGTTCTCCTCTCAGCCGATATGCGGTGTGGCGCGTGAGTTCGCGTACGGGTTCTGCTAGGTTTGCGTAGGACAACATGCGAACGATTGGAGGCAGTGTACGGTGAGTGACACCCAGGCACCCAACGCCGCGGCTGACGTGGAGATGAGCCAATACGTGGCCGACAGATCCCGCGTCAACGAGGAGAAGATCAGACAGGATGACGAGATCATCCAGCAATTCGGCGACTACAGCTACGGCTGGCACGATTCCGACGCAGCCGGCGAGGCCGCGAAGCGAGGCATCGACGAGCAGGTCGTGCGCGACATCAGCGCCGACAAGGGCGAGCCGCAGTGGATGCTCGACATGCGTCTGCGCGGGTTCAAGGCATTCCTCGACAAGCCGATGCCCAAGTGGGGCGTGGACCTCTCCGGCTTCAACGCGGACGACTTCAAGTACTACGTCAAGCCGATCGACAAGCAGGCCAAGACGTGGGAGGAGCTGCCGGACGACATCCGCAGCACCTATGACCGTCTCGGCATCCCCGAGGCGGAAAAGAACCGTCTCGTCTCCGGCGTGGCCGCCCAGTACGAATCCGAGGTCATCTACAACTCCATCCAGGAGGACCTGAAGAAGCAGGGCGTCATCTTCGTCGACACCGACACCGCCGTGCGCGAATACCCCGATCTCGTGCGCAAGTACTTCGGTACCGTCGTGCCGCCGGAAGACAACAAGTTCGGCGCGCTCAACACCGCCGCATGGTCGGGCGGCTCGTTCGTGTACGTGCCGAAGGGCGTTCACGTGGACATCCCGCTGCAGGCCTACTTCCGCATCAACACGCCGGCCATGGGCCAGTTCGAACGCACACTCATCATTGCGGACGAAGGCTCCTACGTGCACTACGTGGAGGGCTGCACCGCCCCGATCTGGTCCGAGGACTCGCTGCACGCCGCCATCGTCGAGATCATCGTCGAGAAGCATGCGCGCGTGCGCTACACCACCGTGCAGAACTGGTCGAACAACGTGTACAACCTCGTCACCCAGCGCGCCTACGTGCGCGAGGGCGGCACCATGGAATGGGTGGATGGCAACATCGGCTCGAAGGCCACGATGAAGTACCCGGCGTGCATCCTCGCCGAGCCGTACGCGAAGGCCAGCACCATGTCGCTCGGCTTCGCCGGCAAGGGGCAGTATCAGGACACGGGCGCGAAGATGATCCACCTCGCCCCGCACACCAGCTCCACCATCGTCGCCAAGTCCATCTCGCGTGGCGGCGGCCGTTCCGCATACCGCGGCCTCGTCAAGATCGTCAAGGGAGCGGAGGGCTCCTCCAATTCGACCGTGTGCGACGCGCTGCTCGTCGACGACTTCAGCCGTTCCGACACGTACCCGCATGTGGACGTGCGCGAGGACGACGTCTCCATGGCGCATGAGGCCACCGTCTCCAAGATCTCCGAGGACCAGCTGTTCTACCTGATGAGCCGCGGTCTGTCCGAGGAGGAGGCGCAGGGCATGATCGTGCGCGGCTTCGTCGAACCAATCAGCCGCGAGCTGCCTATGGAGTACGCGCTCGAACTCAACAGACTCGTCGAATTGCAGATGGAAGGATCGGTGGGCTGATTCCCATGGCAGATGCAGTTGAACACAAGACGGAACTGAACATTCCGGTCGCCGACCCGAACGACCCGTACAAGATTCCGGCGGCCATGCCATCGAGCGCCGATCGTGCGCCCCGCTCCTTCGACGTGGACGCGTTCCCGGTGCCGGCGCGTGACCAGGAGGACTGGCGCTACACGCCTATCGAGCGCATCGGCGAGTTCTTCGACGTGTTCGCCCCGAGCGGCGAGACCCGCATCGAAGTGTCGATGATCGACGGCTCCCCGCTGGCCGAGGGCGTCACCCTCTCCCAGGTCAAGCTCGGAGAAGGCGTTTCCGGCACGGTCTCCAAGCCCAACGACCGCGTCTCCGCCGTCGAATGGAATTCGGGCGCCACGGCTACGGTCATCCGCCTCGAAGGCGAGATCGACCAGCCTGTGCTCGTCAAGGTGCATGGCGCGGGCGAGGACCTCGACGCGTTCCATCTCGTCATCGACGCCGCTGACCGCGCGCATGCGGACGTCGTCGTCGAGCACGACGGCGACGCGCGTCTCGCCGAGGGCGTCGAGATCACCACCGGCAAGGATTCGCACATCTCCGCCACGTTCATCCAGGAATGGGACCGCAAGGCCAAGCACGTCGGCAACCACCGCATCCACGTCGGCGAAGGCGCGTCCCTGCGCCATTCCGTCGTCACGCTCGGCGGAGATGTGGTGCGTATCCGCATGGATCAGGACTTCGGCGGCGAGCAGGGCGAACTCAACATGCTCGGCATCTACTTCGTCGACCCGGGCGAGCACATCGAACACCGCACGATGGTGGTGCACAACCACCCCGAATGCAAGAGCCGCGTCGTCTACAAGGGCGCGCTCGACGGCAAGGGCGCGCACTCCACGTGGGTCGGCAACGCCCTGATCGAGCCGACCGCCCCGGGCACGGACTCCTACGAACTCAACCGCAACCTCGTGCTCACCCCGGGCGCCATCGCCGATTCCGAACCGAATCTGGAGATCGAGAACGGCAACATCATCGGAGCCGGACACGCATCCTCGGTCGGCCGCTTCGACGACGAGGAGCTGTTCTACCTCGAATCGCGCGGCATCCCGGAAACCGAGGCGCGCAAGCTCGTCGTGCGCGGCTTCTTCGGCGAACTCGTCGAGGAGATCGGCATCCCCGCCGTCTCCGACCATCTCATGAGCGTCATCGACCGTCGTCTGGCACGCGGCGAGGACGCGGCCATGGCGCAGGTTCTGGAAGACAAGTAAACCAAGAGACTTTTAGGAGCAATCGAATGTCAACTCTCGAAATCAAGGACCTCTACGTCCATGTCGAAACCAAGGAGGGCACCAAGCAGATCCTCAAGGGTGCCTCCCTGACCGTGAACTCCGGCGAGACGCACGCCATCATGGGACCCAACGGCTCCGGCAAGTCCACGCTCGCCTACACGCTCGCCGGCCACCCCAAGTACGTGGTGGATTCGGGCGAGGCGCTGCTCGACGGCCAGGACATCCTCAAGATGACCCCGGACGAGCGCGCCAAGGCGGGCCTGTTCCTCGCCATGCAGTACCCGGTCGAGGTGCCCGGCGTGTCCATGACGAACTTCCTGCGCACCGCGAAGACCGAGGTGGACGGTGAGGCGCCGTCCATCCGCACATGGACGAAGGAGCTCTCCGCGGCCATGAAGCGTCTCAAGATGGATCCGAAGTTCGCCACCCGATCCGTCAACGAGGGCTTCTCCGGCGGTGAGAAGAAGCGCGCCGAAGTGCTGCAGCTCGAACTGCTCAAGCCGAAGTTCGCCATCCTCGACGAGACCGACTCCGGCCTCGACGTGGACGCGCTTCGCATCGTGTCCGAAGGCGTGAACCGCGCCAAGGAGGCCAACCAGTTCGGCATCCTCATGGTCACGCACTACACGCGCATCCTCAAGTACATCAAGCCGGACATCGTGCACGTGTTCGCCGACGGGCACTTCGTGAAGACCGGCGGCCCGGAGCTGGCCGACGAGCTGGAGGAGAACGGCTACGACGCCTACCTGCCGGAGGGCGCCGACTCCGAGTCGGCCCTCGCCTGAGCGGGAAGGACATAACCGCCCCTGTGCGGGCCGTGTCGGCATCGGACCGGCCCGCACAGGGGCGAAATCACCATCTGTCTGAACAAAGGGGGACAACGACCATGACAGATTTCGCAGCGATTCGGGAGCAGTTCCCGATCCTCGACCAGCAGATCCACGGGCATCCGCTCGTCTATCTCGATTCGGCGGCCACATCGCAGAAGCCGCAATGCGTGATCGACGCGGAGAGCGAGTTCTACCGCACCATCAACGCCGGCGTGCACCGCGGCGCCCACGAACTCGCCGCGCGCTCGACCGTCGCATTCGAGCGGGCGCGCGCGAAGGTCGCGCGTCTCGTCGGCGCGAACGCCGAGGA
Source organism: Bifidobacterium aesculapii (assembly GCF_001417815.1). GTDB lineage: Bacteria > Actinomycetota > Actinomycetes > Actinomycetales > Bifidobacteriaceae > Bifidobacterium > Bifidobacterium aesculapii. Next base: position 122,503 of record NZ_BCFK01000031.1, on the reverse strand, counting down.
AGGCGCTGAGGAGATTGTCGTCACCGGTGGCGCCACCGCGGGCCTCAACCTGCTCGCCACCGCGTTCGGCAACGCGTCGCTCGGCCGTGGGGGAGCGGCCGCCAAGCGGTTCGCGTTGCAGCCGGGCGACGAGATCGTCGTCTCGAAGGCGGAGCATCATTCGGTGCTCCTGCCGTTCCAGGAACTCGCCTACCGTACCGGCGCCACGTTCAAGTGGCTTGATCTGACCGAGGACGGGCGCGTGCGCACCGATAACCTGGACGAGGTCATCACCGAACGCACCAAGGTCGTGGCCGTCACGCATGTGGGCAACACGACCGGCGCGATCACCGATATCACGCCGATCGTCCGCCGTGCGCACGAGGTGGGCGCCGTGTTCGTTCTCGATGCCTGCCAGTCGGTGCCGCATCTCAAGGTCGACTTCCATGCGCTCGACGTGGACTTCGCCGCGTGGAGCGCGCACAAGATGTACGGCCCCACCGGCGTCGGGTTCCTGTACGGCAGGCGTGAGCTTCTTGAAGCGCTGCCTCCGGCCAACTTCGGCGGTTCAATGGTGGAGCTCGCGTGGATGGACCAGCCGGCGCAGTACATGGAGCCTCCGGCGCGCTTCGAGGCGGGTACGCAGCCGGTCGCGCAGGTCGTGGCCGCCGGCGTCGCCGCCGAATGGATGATGGGCATCGGACTGGAGAACATCGAGGCGCACGAACGCGCCATCGCCGCCGAACTGCTCAAGCTCGGCGACATCGAAGGCATCCGCATCCTCGGCCCGCGTGAGAACGTCGACCGCATCGGCACCGTCGCGTTCGACGTCGCCGGCGTGCATCCGCATGACGTCGGACAGTACATCGACGCGCAGGGCATCGCCATCCGCGTCGGGCACCATTGCGCCCAGCCCGTGCATCGCCACTTCGGTCTGTACGCCTCCAACAGGGCCTCGTCCGGTGTGTACAACAGCGTCGAGGACGCCCGGGCGCTCGTCGAGGCGGCGAAGGGCATCCGCGCGTTCTTCGGCGTGTGAGCCGCCCGCCCCGCGGGCGGCTGTCCGCGGGGCGGATACGATAAGGAAGTTATGAACGATTACGGAATGAGTGGCGACGACCTCGAGCAGATGTACCAGGAGGTCATCCTCGAGGCCGCGAAGAACCCGCATGGCAAGGAGCGTTTCGCGGCGGACCTCACCAAGGAGGGGGCCGGCGCGGACGCGACCGGCGACAGCGTCGTACGCGCGACCCACGAATACTGCACGCCCGGCGAATCCCACCAGTTCAACCCGACCTGCGGCGACGAGGCGACCGTGCATGTGGAGGTCTCCGACAAGGAGCCCCACACCATCGAGCGCGTCGTGTGGGATGGCCAGGGATGCTCCATTTCGCAGGCCAGCCTGTCCGTCATGGTCGATCTGGTCGACGGCAAGAGCGTGGATGAGGCCATGCGGCTCGAACACACGTTCCACAAGCTCATGGAATCGCGTGGCAAAGGGCTTGGCGACGAGGCGCTTGAGGAAACCCTCGGCGACGGCATCGTGTTTCAGGGTGTCTCGAAATACCCGATGCGCATCAAATGCGCGTTGCTTGCCTGGGAGGGTCTCAAGGATTCCATCGCCAAGGCGCTGGCCGCCAAAGCCTGATTCGATATGCCGCCCACGACGTTCGCCGGACGGCGAAAGCCCCGGGCGGCGCGTACAGTGGATGACGACCCGACGAGTATGGAGTGAACAATGAGCGATAATCTGGTGCCCGAACCCCAGCCGACCGTGTTCGACGCGGTGAACGGCGTGCTGCAGGACGAGGAAGCCGCCCGTCGCGTGATGGCCAACCCGGCCCTCGCCAAGGGCTTCCCGAACGGCCACCCTGCCGAACCGGAGACCGGCGCGGACATGTGCGCCTGCGGCCGGCACAAGAAAAGCGAGTGCGGCCACGGCGATGAGGCGGAATCCGACGACAGCCACATCCCGCTGAAGTTCGTGGACGACATCGGCCGCGCCACTGCGGAGGACGTCCGTGAGGCCCTGCATCAGGTCATCGACCCGGAGCTCGGCATCGACGTCATCGATCTGGGTCTCGTCTACGGCATCGAGATCGACGATTTGGGGCGTGCCATCATCACGATGACGCTCACCACGCCGGCTTGCCCGCTCACCGACCTCATCGAGGACGAGTGCGCGAGCACCCTCGCCGGTCTGGTCGAGGAGTTCCGCATCGATTGGACGTGGCAGCCGCGTTGGTCCATGGACATGATCACCCCGGAGGGACGCGAACAGCTGGCCGCTCTCGGCTTCAACTTCGACAACCTGCCGAAGTACTGAGAAGCACTGAAACGCACCGCATCAACGGGGCGGACGACGACAAAGGGGGAGGCCCCGAACCTTACGAGGTCCGGGGCCTCCCCCTTAACGGTTTCGACCGGTAACTGCGCCAGCGCCGCGACCGTCAGTCGTCGACGACGGTACCCTTCGGCACCACCGTGATGCCCTCGGGCGTGACGGTGAAGCCGCGCGCGAGATCGTGCTCGGTGTCGATGCCGACCGTGGAGTTCTCGGTGAGCACCACGTTCTTGTCGAGAATCGCCTTGTACACGCGTGCACGGCGGTTGACGACGACGCCGTCGAACAGGACGGAATCGACGACCTGCGCCCAAGAGTGGATGCGGACGTTCGGTGAAAGCACGGAGTGGTGCACTTCACCGCCGGAGACGATCACGCCGGGGGAGACGATCGAGTCGGTCGCGTGGCCGAGGCGGTCACGGCCGGCGTGCACGAACTTGGCCGGCGGCAACGTGCCGGAGTTCGTGTAGATCGGCCACGCCTGGTTGTACAGGTTGAACTCGGGCACGTAGGCGATCAGATCCATGTGCGCATCGTAGAACTGCTTGATGGTGCCCACGTCGCGCCAGTAGGCGTGGTCGGTGGGCGTCGAGCCCGGGATCTCGTTCGTGTTGAAGTCGTAGACTCCGGCCTCGCCGCGAGAGGCGAAGTACGGGGCGATGTCGCCGCCCATGTCGTGCTTCGTGTTCTCGCTCTTCTCGTCCTTGGCGAGCGCGTCGAACAGTGCGTCGGTGTTGGCCACATAATTGCCCATGGAGGCGAGGAACGAGTTCGGATCGTCGGGGAGGCCGGCGCAGGTCTCCGGCTTCTCCAGGAAGGTCTTGATCTGGTTCGGGTGGTTCGGGTCGACGTCGATCACGCCGAACTGCCGGGATTCGGCGATCGGCTGGCGGATGCCGGCGACGGTAAATTCGGCGCCGGATTCGATGTGCTGCTGAACCATCTGGCCGAAGTCCATACGGTAGACGTGGTCGGCGCCCACGATCACGACGATGTCGGGCTGGACGTCCTCGATGATGTTGATGGTCTGGTAGATGGCGTCGGCGGAGCCGAGGTACCAGTGCTTGCCGAGACGCTGCTGCGCGGGAACAGGGGAGACGTAGTTGCCGAGCAGCGAGGAGAAGCGCCACATCTGGGAGATATGACGGTCGAGCGAATGTGACTTGTACTGGGTGAGCACGACGATGTGACGGTAGTCGGAGTTCACCAGGTTGGACAGCGGGAAGTCGATGAGGCGGAACACGCCGCCGAACGGGACGGCCGGCTTGGCGCGGTCGCGCGTCAACGGCATGAGTCGGGTGCCTTCGCCGCCCGCCAGTACTATCGACAGAATCTTCTGCTTGTTTTTGGCCATTGTCGCGTTGCTCCTCTCAACAACTAACAGCGTCTTTCGACGCCGCGGTCGGGTCTGGCCCGGGCATCCTCGCTTCCGGACCCACAATGACAATGATTGCACAAAAACCGCGACACGCCCGAATCACGTCGCGCGCGTCGCGTCGGCGAATATGCCCCGTGTCAGCGTGCGCGTGTGGCGTAGAAGGCGACCGCGCTGGAGGCCGCCACGTTGAGGGAATCCACGCCGTGGCTCATCGGGATGCGCACGGTCAGGTCGGCACGTGCGATGGTATGGCGCGACAGCCCGTCGCCTTCCGTGCCGAAGATGAGCGCGAGCCTGTCGATGTGGTCGTCTTCGGCGGGGTCACATTCCAGACGGCGTGTCAGCTCGTCCATGCCGATGGAATCCTCCTCCAACGCCATGGCCACGGTCGTGAACCCGAGCCTCTTCAGCTCGTCGATGCCTTGGAACGGCCAGTAGCGTTTGTCGTCGCCGCCGATGCGCGTCCACGGGATCTGGAAGACGGTGCCCATCGACACGCGCACCGCGCGCCGGTAGAGCGGGTCTCCGCAGGAGGGGGTGACGAGCACCGCGTCCACATCGAGCGCGGCGGCGGAACGCATCAACGCGCCGATGTTTGTATGGTCGACGATGTTCTCCATGACCGCCACACGTCTGGCGTCGCGGCACACCTCGTCGACGGACGGCAGTGGCCAGCGGCGCATCGCGCACAGCGCGCCACGGTGCAGACGGTAGCCTGTGAGCCGTCTGAGCTGTTCCGGGGAGGCCACGTATACGGGCACGTCCGTGCCCCATCGCGCGTCGATGCGCTCGAAGAAGGAGGCCATGCCCTCCAGCCAGGGTTCCTCGACGAGCAGCGACAGCGGCTCGCGCCCGGCGGCGAGCGCGCGGTCGATGACCTTCGGGGATTCGGCGATGAAGATGCCCTTGGCGGGTTCCAGACGGTTACGCAGCTGGATTTCGGTGAGGTTGACGTATGCCGCCACGCGTTCGTCGTCGATGGATTCCAGTTGGACGAATCGCATGAGTGTGTCTCCTTGCAGGCGGGTGTGGAGGTGTGTGAATACAAGAAAACCCCTTGTCTCCAAGGGGTTTGTCTGTGCCCGAGACGGGACTTGAACCCGTACGCCCGTTAAAAATAGGCACTAGCACCTCAAGCTAGCGCGTCTACCATTCCGCCACCCGGGCAGGTGCTTGTCGCTCTGCGGCAACGAGTGAACACTCTACCGGCTTTTGCGCGACGTGCAATCCCCGGCGTGTCGCATTGGTGCTGATAGCCTTGGACGCATGACGGAAGCCCTGTTTCTTTTGGATTGCGACCATGACGACGTGCCGGTCAACTCGGACGAGCTCAATACGGGTTGGACGCTGACGCTGCCGGCCCAGGTCAGAAGGCACGCTGTGCAGTCGATGCGGCTGAGGGCCGGCGACGGTCTGCAGCTGTCCGACGGCCTCGGCCTGCGCATAGACGCCGAGCTGGTCGATCCGGACGCCGGCGTCGCGCGGGTCCGTGCGTTCACGCGCGAGCCCGCCCCGGTCACCAGACTCGCCCTCGTGCAGGCTCTGGCCAAGAACGGGCATGACGAGCAGGCCATCGACATGGCCACGCAGATCGGCGTCGACGAGGTCATCCCGTGGCAGGCGGATCGTTCCATAGCCAAATGGAAGGCCGGCCGCACGGACCGCAAGTGGCGCTCCACCCTGGACGCAGCCACCGAACAGTCCCGTCGTGCGTGGAGGCCGCAGCTGGGGGAGTGCGTCTCCTCGAAGCAGATCGTCTCCATGTGCCTGCGCGCCAACGTCCATGGCGATCTCGTCGTCGTGCTCCATCAGGATGCGACCGATACATGGGATTCGGTGGAAGGGCTTGTCACCCGGCTCGCCGACCGATGCCTTCAGGACGCCAGACCGCGCACCGTCTACGTGGTGGTCGGCCCGGAAGGAGGCATCAGCGAGGACGAGGTGGCCGCGTTCACCGGGGCCGGCGCGCACAGCGTCGTGATCGGGGCGAATATCCTCAGAGCCTCGGCGGCGGGACCGGTGGCGCTGTCGCTGCTGTCGAGGGCGTTGGGCCGTTACGCGTGAGTGTATCGCCGTGAGCGTATCGGCGCCGTGCGTGCGCCGGACTCGGGTAACGGGGACGCGCTAAGCTGTGTTGCGGAACCATAATGCGGCATCTGCCGCGCGGCCACGCATGAAGGAGCGAAAGACACCATGAGCGCATCGGACGATTGCCTGTTCTGCAAGATCATCGCCGGGGAGATTCCCAGCGCCAAGGTCTATGAGGACGACACCACATATGCCTTCAAGGACATCAACCCGAAGGCCAAGGTGCATGTGCTGGTCGTGCCGAAGGCACACCATGCGAACGTAGCCGAACTCGCGCAGAACGATCCCGCCGAGCTCGCCCATATCGTCGAGGTGGCGCAGCGCATCGCCGACGACGCCTTCCACGGCGCGTTCAGGCTCGTGTTCAACACCGGTCTCGACGCCGGCCAGACCGTGTTCCACGTGCACGCCCACGTGCTGACCGGCGAGAAGCTCGACGAGTAGGCGGTGTCGGAGACAGACGGTCGATAGAACATGCCCTGCCGTCTCCCGTCCGGGGAGGCGGCGACACCCATGCAGGAAAGGAATCCGTGGCGACCACAACACGTACCATCACCATACCCACGCAGCTTGATCCGGTAGCGGTGCTCGGGCCGGTGGACGAGGTGATCAGGGAGATAGAACGTGCGTTTCCGGAGCTGACGATTCTCGTGCGCGGCAATCGTGTGGCCATCGTCTCCCGTTCCAAGCAGACGGAGACGGACGCTTCGAAGGCGGAGGATCTCATCAACACCATCATCGAGGCGGCGCATACGGCGCCCATGGACGCCGACACCGTGCGGCGCATGATCGATCAGGAGGTCCTCGACAACCGTACTCGCGTCACGCACCCCGGCCACGGCCGCGAGGTGGAGACGCTGCAGCGCGTGGAGGCGGACGCGGCGAAGGCCCGGCGAGGCGAGGCGGGCCGCCGCAAGCCTGCTGTGCCGGGAGTCATCACCTACGCGGGCGGCAATCCCGTGCGCGCGAAGACGCCCGGGCAGGCGGCGTATGTCGCAGCCATCGAATCGCACACCATCACGTTCGGCATCGGGCCGGCCGGCACGGGCAAGACGTATCTGGCGGTCGCCAAGGCCGTGCGCGCCTTCCAGGACCGTCAGGTGCGGCGCATCATCCTCACCAGACCTGCGGTTGAGGCGGGGGAGAGCCTCGGATTCCTGCCGGGCACGCTCAACGACAAGGTCGACCCGTATCTGCGCCCGCTCTACGACGCGTTGGGCGACATGCTCGGAGCGGACCAGCTCAGAAGGCTCATGAGCGACAACACTATCGAGGTGGCGCCGCTCGCGTACATGCGCGGACGCACGCTCAACGACGCGTACGTCATCCTCGACGAGGCGCAGAACACCACCGAGCAGCAGATGAAGATGTTCCTCACCCGTCTCGGGTTCAACACGAAGATGGTCATCACCGGCGACATCACCCAGGTCGACCTCACCGTGCCGCGATCCGGACTGGCCACCATCGAGCGGATCATCGGCGGCATCAAGGACATCGCGTTCGTGCATCTCAAGGCCGAGGACGTGGTGCGCCATCGTCTCGTCGGCCTGATCGTCGAGGCGTACAACCGCAGCGAGGGCATGGACGGCGACCACCGCCGCATCTCCCACGCCAAGCAAGGACGAAAGGAAACCGATGAGCGTTGACGTGTCCAACGAGACGGTGTGGACCATCGATCTCAAGCTCTTCTCCGATCTCGGGGTGTGGGTGCTCGACCAGATGAGGGTGAGCACCCAGTCCGATCTGACGATCCTGTTCGTCGATCCCGAGCCCATCGCCGAGATGCACGAGCATTGGATGAACCTCGAAGGCCCCACCGACGTCATGAGCTTCCCCATGGACGAGCTGCGTCCGGGGGATGGCAAGACCGTCATGGAGGGCGTGCTCGGCGACATCGTGATCTGCCCGTGGGTCGCGGCGCAGCAGGCGGCGGCTGCCGGTCACGGCATGCTGCAGGAGATGATGCTGCTCACCATCCACGGCATCCTCCACCTGCTCGGATACGACCACGTCGACCCGCAGCAGGAACGGCAGATGTTCGGTCTGCAGCGTCAGCTGCTGCTCACGTTCATCGCCGTCCGTCACGATCCGGGCGCGTCTCCCGCCCTGCCCGCAGGCAGCGAGGACGCGCTGGCCGTCTACGACGCCCGGCACGGGTCCGGACGCCAGATCACCCACTGAGCGCATCGCACAGGGGCGCATGAGCGCGCATGCGGACATGCGAGACGCGCGCATACGAGAACACGCATAGCAAACGACAAGGAACGCAACACCGATGGAGTACTCCCAATCGACATTGATCGCAATCACCGCGGCCCTCGTGATCGTGGCCGCATTCCTGGTGTGGTTGTCGCTGTCGCTGGCGGCAGCCGAGGGTGCGGTGGGACGGGTGACCCGGGCGAGTCTCAACAACCTCGTGCTCGAGGTGCAGACCGACCCTGATCTCACCCAGTTCAGCCGCATGAAGCGGATCGCCCGTATCCATCGCGTGCAGGGCATCATCGCCGACCGGTACGCCGCCGCCGGCGCGTGCGCCTTCTTCCGCGTCACCTGCAACGTGATGGTCGGCGTATTGGTCGCCATCGTCTCCTCGATATGGGGGGCGACGCTGTGGCTCCAGATCGTGATCGGCGTCGTCGTCGCGCTCATCGTGGGTGTGGTGAGCGTGCTGGTCCGCCCGCGCGAGACCGGTGCCATCAAGCCGGCGGACATCATGATCAAGCATTCGCGCATGGTCTCCATCGCGAACCGGCTCACCCCGTTCACCAGGATCGGCGCGGCGACCGACGTGCGCCGCCGCAGCCAGAACCTCTCCGATGACGAGGAACTGGAGAAGATCCAGCAGGAGCAGGGCCGCGCCACCATCGACCGTCTCGTCGAATCGAACGACTTCGATCCCGAGGTCTCCGAAATGCTCCGTAACGTGCTCACCCTGTCGGACACGCTGACGCGCGAGATCATGGTGCCGCGCACCGACATGATCTGCATCGAGAAGGACGCGACGCTCGAATCGATGCTCAAGCTGTGCTCTCGCTCGGGATTCTCTCGCGTTCCCGTCATCGGCGAGGATGTGGACGACCTCATCGGCATCGCCTACCTCAAGGACGCCGTGCGCGCCACCGCCTTCAACCCCGCCGCCCTCGGGCGAACGGTCTCCTCGATCGTGCGCAAGCCGATGCTCGTGCCCGAATCGAAGCCTGTCGACGACCTGTTCCACCAGATGCAGCGTTCCCGCCAGCATGTGGCGGTCGTCGTGGACGAATACGGCGGCATCGCCGGTCTGGTGACCATCGAGGACACCATCGAGCAGATCGTCGGCGAACTCGAGGACGAGCACGACCGCACGCAGCGCGAGGAACCGGAGCAGATCGGCGAACGCAAGTGGCGTATGCCGGCACGTACGCCGATCGCGGATCTGGAGGAGCTTTTCGAGATCGACATCGACGAGGACGACGTGGACACCGTCTACGGTCTGCTCACCAAGCTGCTAGGGCGTGTGCCGATCGTCGGGGCCTCGGCCGTGACCCGCGGACTGAGGCTCACCGCGGTCGATTCGGCCGGACGGCGCAAGAAGGTGTCCACGATCGTCGTGGAGCCGGCGCACGTCGAGGGGCACGAGGAAGATGACAACGCCGGGGGCGACGAGACGTCGCAGGACCAGCAGCGCGACGGCGACGAAGGCCGTGCGCATGACGACACGCACAACCGATCCAAGGAGTGACATGACCGATACCGCCGCAGCGACTAACCGGAGCGACACGAACGAGTCCGAAGGCACCGGCAGGCCGGTGCCGTACCGTTCGGGGTTCGTGGCGGTCGTGGGCAGGCCGAACGTCGGCAAGTCCACGCTCATCAACGCGCTCATCGGCAAGCGCATCGCCATCACGTCCTCGCGGCCGGAGACCACCCGCAAGGCCATTCGCGGCATCCTCACCACGGATCACGCACAGCTCGTGCTCGTCGACACGCCCGGCATCCACCGTCCGCGCACGTTGCTCGGCCAGCGTCTCAACGACATCGTCGACGAAAGCCTGTCCGACGTGGACGAAGTGGCGTTCCTGCTGCCCGCCAATCAGGAGATCGGCCCCGGCGACCGACGCATCCTGTCGCGTCTGCGTTCCGATTTCGCCGTCAAGCGCGAGGACGGCACGTTTCACTGGAAGGTGCCGCTGATCGCCATCGTCACGAAGATCGACGAACTGTCGCGTGAACGGCTCGTGTCGAAGCTCATCGAAATCGACGGATTCGCGGATTTCTCGGACATCGTCCCGGTGAGCGCGCTCGAACACGACAACCTCGACGAAGTGCGTGACGTGCTCATCGGCCACATGCCCGAAGGCCCGCAGATGTACCCCGAGGAGCAGGTGACCGAGGAGCGTCCGGAGGACACCATCGCCGAGCTCGTCCGAGGCGCGTTCCTCGAACAGCTGGACGACGAGCTGCCCCATTCCCTCGCCGTGGTCGTCGATTCCATCGACTATCCGGAGGACAACGAGACCGGTGAGGCGTATGACGGCAAGGCGGACGTGCGCGTCTCGATCTACGTCGAGCGCGATTCGCAGAAGCCGATCATCATCGGCAGGGGGGCGGGCAACCTCGTCGCGGTGAAGAAGCGCCTGCGTACCGCGGTCAACCGCATCGTCGGATGCAAGGCCCTGCTTGACCTGCACGTGAAGGTGGCGAAGAGCTGGCAGTCCGACCCCAAGCAGCTGCAGAAACTGGGATTCTGATTCCAGGCTTCCGCGTCATCACATCGTCGACGGCCCTTACGCGCGAGAATCGTGCGCGTAAGGGCCGTTTTGCGCACGATTCTCGCGCGGAGCGTAGGCGCGCCGCGTCACAGGCCGGCGTCCGCCATGGTGATGTACCCCGGATCAATGAGCGCCGCCTTGAGGTTGGAGGCGCTCACCGCGAGCGGCTCCTCCTCGATGACGTTCGTGCGCTTCGCGGCGCCGTCCACCTTCGCTTTGGTGATGTAGGAGAGCTTGGTGAGGGACTCGCCTCGGTTGAGTCTCACCGTGACCTCGGCGATGTCCGAGGCCAACGCCATGCGGTTCTCCAGTCCGGTCATCCACTGTTTGCCGTTCACGATCTGCGGCATCGTGTCCACATATGCGCCGAAGCCGGTGACGATGGGCCAACGGCTGTTGATCTCGTCGACGCCTGAGACGGCAGCGGCATCGTCCTGAGCGTCATCGGCGGTCTCGGGCGCCTTCGCCGGGTCGGGCACGCTGCCGCGTTGCAGATCCTTCTTGCCGGTGATGTTGTCGACGATGCCGGAGATGGTGATCTGGGGGTTGACGTCCGCGGCGGAGCCCGTGTAGCCGAGCGCGCCGAGTTCCTCGGTGACCACCGAGGCGACGTAGTCGTTCATCGCGATGACGCCGTCGACGCGCATATGGGCCGTGCCGTCCGAGGTCTTGCGAGTGGGAAGCCGTCTGTCGACCTCGGCGGCGATCGTCTTCCTGTCGGATCCGTCCACGGCCACGTCACGCCAGTCGTCATCCGTGGTGGTCTTGGAGAGCGTTCCGGACGGGGAATACGCCTTGCCTTGGGTGAAATACGGCTGGAGCACCTTCCACATGCCGGCGAACGCCTCGCGCGAGAACGCGTCGTCCCGTGCCGGGGAGGCGACCTCTTCGTCGGAGTCGTTGTCGTCGGAGTCGTTCGAGGCCGTCGCCGTATAGGGGATGAGCACTTCGATGGCCTTGGGGTTGTCCTTGCTCGCCTTGGCGAGATCGAGTTTCGTGACGAGCTTCTGCGCTTCGATGCGTCCGATCTGTTCGGCGGTGGAGAAGCGGGCGAACGCGTCCGGTGTGACGCCGTCCACGCCGTTGGCGAGCAGTATGACGTGCATGCCCGAATCCTGCGCCAGACTCAGCGCGGATGCGAGACGCGTATAGGCATCGGTCCCGTCGTCGGTCCCCTCTGCCGTATCGTCGTCGTCCTGCGGTTGGGTGACGTAGTCGCCGTACTGGCGCGTGGCCGCGCCCGCCGGAACGGCCGGGGCGACGATCAGCGTCGTCCTCTTCTCGTCGTTTTGGGAATCGGACTGCCCCTCGGCCGCCATATGGTCGACGACCCAGTCCTGTACGTCACGGCTCTGGTCGTCGAGGTCGGAGGATGTCTTCGTCTCGATGGACTTCTTCGCCATGCCGTTGGCGACGAGCCCGTCGGTGATCTCCGGCACCAGTTTCGCCCATTTGTTGAGCGGGGTGCTCTGGGAGATGGTGATTCCGTCGGACGGGGTGAAGATGACCGCGCTGCCTGCGGACGCCGTCGTGCCCGCGGCCGTGTTCCCGCCCGGCGCTGCGGTGGTGCCGGAGGCGGCGTCCTGCCCGCCGCATGCCGCGCAGGACGCCAGCATGGCGAATCCCGCCGCCATGGCGATGAGTCGTGCTGCTGTATTGCTGCTGCGCAGGGCCATGTGACGGGATTCCTTTCAATCGACGGTCGATGCACTGCCGTCGATTGTAGTAGCATGCCGGCTGATTGCGCGAACCCGCCGGCATGCGCGAACCGGTCAGTCCGCGAGCGCCTTGGCGAGGTTCTCGTCGAGCGCGTCCATGAAGCCTTCGGTGTCGAGCCAGGGCTGGTCCGGGCCGATGAGCATGGCGAGGTCCTTGGTCATCTGGCCGCCTTCGACGGTGGAGACGATGACCTTCTCCAGCGTTTCGGCGAAGTGGCGCACCTCGGGCGTGCCGTCGAGATCGGCGCGGTGCTTGAGCCCGCCGGTCCACGCGAAGATCGAGGCGATCGGGTTGGTGGAGGTCTTCTCGCCCTTGAGCCAACGGCGGTAGTGTCGGGTCACGGTGCCGTGCGCGGCCTCCGCCTCGACGGTCTTCCCGTCCGGGGTCATGAGCACGGAGGTCATCAGTCCCAGCGAGCCGAAGCCCTGAGCCACGGAGTCGGACTGCACGTCGCCGTCGTAGTTCTTGCATGCCCAGATGTAGCCGCCGTGCCATTTGAGCGAGCTGGCGACCATGTCGTCGATGAGGCGGTGCTCGTAGGTGAGTCCCTCGGCCTCGAAGCGTTCCTTGTACTCGGTCTCGTACACCTCGGCGAAGATGTCCTTGAACTGTCCGTCGTACGCCTTGAGGATGGTGTTCTTCGTGGACAGGTACACGGGGTAGTGGCGCATGAGCCCGTAGTTGAAGCAGGCGCGCGCGAAGCCGCGGATCGAATCGTTGACGTTGTACTGCACCTGCGCCACGCCGCCGTCCGCGCCGTAGTCGTAGACGACGTGCTCGATGGGCGCGGAGCCGTCCTCGGGGGTGAAGGTGACGGTCAGGCGTCCGGCGCCCGGCACCTTGAAGTCGGTGGCCTTGTACTGGTCGCCGAATGCGTGGCGCGCGACGACGATCGGCTTGGTCCAGCCGGGCACGAGGCGCGGCACGTTGCTCATCACGATCGGCTCGCGGAAGATGGTTCCGCCGAGGATGTTGCGGATCGTGCCGTTGGGGGATTTCCACATCTTCTTGAGGCCGAACTCCTTGACGCGCGCCTCGTCCGGCGTGATCGTCGCGCATTTGACGCCCACATGCTCGCGCTGGATGGCGCGCGCCGCGTCGATGGTGACCTGATCGTCGGTGGCGTCGCGGTTCTCGATGCCGAGGTCGTAGTAGTCGAGGTCCACGTCGAGGTACGGCAGGATGAGGCGGTCCTTGATGTCCTTCCAGATGACGCGCGTCATCTCGTCGCCGTCGAGCTCGACGACCTTTCCTTCGACCTTGATTCTGGCCATGTTTCCTCCTGACGGATGCTGTTGTGACATCAGTCATTCGTAGCGCAGGATTGTAACGTCCCCGTGGCCGGTTCGAGTATGTGAGACACGGCGCCCCGCCGCGCCCTCCCCGTCCCGCGCGCGCATTAGTCTCGGAGGCATGTCTCAGGAAATTGAAATCGGTTTGGGCAAGAAGGGCCGTCTGGCCTACTCGCTGGACGATGTCGCGATCGTCCCCTCCCGCAGGACCCGTGACCCGCAGGACGTCTCCACCGCGTGGCAGGTCGACGCCTACGAGTTCGACGTGCCGGTGATCGGCGCCCCCATGGATTCCGTGACCAGCCCGGCGACCGCCATCGCGATGGGCAAGTTGGGCGCGCTGGGCGTGTTGGACCTCGAGGGTCTGTGGACCCGCTATGACGATCCGGAACCGTATCTCGAGGAGATCGCGCGGCTTCCCGTGGCCGACGCCACCCGGCGCATCCAGGAGATCTACGCCGAGCCCATCAAACCGGAGCTCATCACCCGTCGTCTGCATGAGATCCGTGACGCCGGCGTCACCGTCGCCGGCGCGCTGTCGCCCCAGCGCACGCAGCAGTTCTACTCGACCGTGGTAGACGCCGGCGTGGACCTGTTCGTGATCCGCGGCACCGCGGTGTCCGCCGAGCATGTCTCGCAGGACCACGAGCCGTTGAACCTCAAGCAGTTCATCTACGACCTCGACGTGCCGGTCATCGTCGGCGGCGCGGCCAACTACACCGCCGCGCTGCATCTGATGCGCACCGGAGCCGCCGGCGTGCTCGTCGGCTTCGGCGGCGGAGCCGTGTCCGCTACGCGCCAGACCATCGGCGTCGAGGCGCCGATGGCCACCGCCATCGCCGACGTGGCCGAGGCCCGCCGCGACTACATGGACGAGTCCGGCGGCCGCTACGTGCAGCTCATCGCCGACGGCGGCATGGGCGATTCCGGAAGCTTCGTCAAGGCGCTGGCGCTCGGCGCCGACGCCGTCATGCTCGGCGCGCCGCTCGCCCGTGCGACCGAGGCTCCCGGTCACGGCAAGCATTGGGGCGCCGAGGCGCGTCACCAGACGCTGCCGCGCGGCTTCCGCACGGATGTCGGCACGGTCGCGCCGCTGGAGCAGATCCTGTTCGGACCGAGCCACACCGCGGACGGCACCACGAACTTCATCGGCGCCCTGCGCCGTGCGATGGCGTCCACCGGATACGTCGACGTGAAGAACTTCCAGCGCTGCGGCGTGGTGGTCTCGCCGTACGTGGACCGTCGCTGACCGATAGGGGCGTGCGGGGGGAGGTTATCCACCGCGTCGTCCACACCCATGCACCAAGGCCCCGCCCATGTTGACGCGGGGCCTTCGGATATGGTGCGATGGCTTCGTGCGAGGCCGACGACGGTCCGCGCGAACGGCCATCGATCGGCGAAGGAGCCTCCAATGCAACCGCAGCGTCACGTCATATTCCCTTCCGCGGGATTCATCCACGGCGACACCCCTCCCGTCTACGAGGGACGGATACATGTCGAGCTTTCCGCGGAACCCGTGCCGTACCGCATCGTCGCGGTCGTGGACGACGCGATGACCGACGGGCAGATGCACGGCATGGCCGTGTCCGGATGCAAGGTCGCGTGCCTGGCCGCCGACGTGATTCGCGGGACGCTGTCGGCGTCGATGCTGCGCCGAGCCGTCGAACCGTCCTGCATCGAGCGCCTGGAGACCATGGCCTATCTGATGGACAGCACCATGCGGACGGACGACGCGCTGCGCGCGAGGATGCGCTACCTGCCGGTCGTGCCGTTCTCGGTATACGGAATGCTGGTCAACGCCGACGCGCTGGAACTCGCCGTGCATCTGTCCGTGGGAGGGGAATCCTACTGGTCGAACCTGCGGTTCGAAATCAAGGGGTCGCGCTGGATGTGCACGGTCGCCGACATCGGCTAGGCGTCCGGCGCGGCACCCCATGGCTGATACCGGACCGGGTATAGTCTTGGATTCATGTTGCGTGAGTATATTTCCGACCCCGAATATGTGACCAACGACGGCGACACGATATTCTCGTTGCTCGCCGCGCGCGCCGAGGGCGCCCCCGACGACGACATCGCCGAATACCAGGATTCCGAGCGCCGCTGGCATACGGTCAAGGCGCACGAGATGCTCTCGCGGGTGCGCGAGGTCGCCAAGGGCATGCTGGCCCTGGGCGTGCGCCCCGGCACCATGGTCGCCATCTACTCCGCCACCTGCTACGAGTGGGGCGTCACCGATTTCGCCTGCGCCGCGATCGGCGCGGTGAGCGTGCCGATCTACGAGACCGATTCGCAGCGGCAGGCGGCCTCCATCATCGCGGATACGTCGCCGCTGATCGCGTTCGCCGGCGACCAGGCGCACGCGCAGACCCTCGAACAGGTGCGCGACGAGGTCGACGGTCTGGAATACGTGTTCAACTTCAAGGAGAACGGCCTCGACGCCGTCGCCGATTTCGGCGCGGGCGTCTCCGACGACGAGCTCGACGCCGCCATCGCGCGCGTCAGGGCCGACGACATGACCACCATCGTGTACACGTCCGGTTCGACCGGCAAGCCGAAGGGCGCCATGCTGTCGAACCGCAACTTCACGCATATCGTGAAGAACGGCTACATCATCCTCGAGGACATGCTCTACAACCCCAACCGCCTGCTGCTCTTCCTGCCGTTGGCCCACTGCTTCGCCCGGTACATCCAGTACGTCGCCATCGGCGGCCACGGCGTCGTCGGCTACATCCCGGGAGCCAAGCACCTGCTCGCCGATCTGCGCTCGTTCAAACCCACCTACCTGCTCGGCGTGCCGCGCGTGTTCGAGAAGGTGTACAACGCCGCCTCGCAGAAGGCCGGCAACGGCATCGCCGGACGCGTGTTCGCGGCGGCGTACCGTCATTTCGTGCAGTGGTCGAAGGACGGGCAGGAGGGACGCGGACACAGTCTCGCGGCCCGCGTGCGCCATTCGTTCTTCATGTCCACCGTCGGCAAGTCGGTCCGCTCCGCGCTCGGTCCGAACCTCTCGTGGCTCGCCTGCGGCGGCGCGCCTCTCAACTCCGATCTGGCGCACTTCTTCAACGGCATGGACGGCATCACCTTCATCCAGGGCTACGGCATGACCGAAACCGCCGCCCCCATGCTCGTCAACTGGCAGGAAGCGAACAAGGTCGGCACGGTCGGCAAGCCCGGCCCCGGCATGGGCGTGCGTCAGGGCGACGGGGGCGAACTGCTCCTCACCGGCCCGAACGTGTTCCTCGGCTACTACAGGCAGCCCGAACTGACCGCCGAGACGAAGACGGCCGACGGCTGGATCCACACCGGCGATCTCGGCTCGATCGACGACGACGGCTTCGTGACCATCACCGGCCGCACGAAGGACATCATCATCACCGCCGGCGGCAAGAACGTGAGCCCCGCGCCGATGGAGGAGACCATCGCCACGTGCCCGATCGTCGACCATGCCGTCGTCATCGGCGACGGCAAGCCGTTCATCGCCGCGCTCATCGAGCTCGAACCGGACATGACCCGTTCCTGGCTCGCCTCCCAGGGCCTCGACCGGGACGCCCCGCTGGATGAGATCGCCGTCAACGACGCCGTCCGCGCGTTCGTGCAGCAGTACGTCGACAAGGCGAACGCGAACGTGTCGCGCGCCGAATCGGTGCGCAAGTTCGTCATCCTCGACGAGCAGTTCAGCCAGGAGTCGGGCACGCTGACGCCGAGTCTGAAGATCGTGCGCGCCAAGATCCTCAAGCGTTACGAGCGCATCATCGACGACGAGATCTACGCCCCGCGCAACCCCGCCAAGCCGTTGCCCGCCACCGTGCGCATCCTCGACCGGACCACCGAATCGGTCAAGCGCACCGCGGAAACGGTCAAGCAGGCTTCGGAAAGCGTCAACACGAAGTCGCTGCGGTCCGCATACGAGCAAGCCAAGGGCAACGTGTCTGATTCGCTTGCTAGCGTTTCGGAGAAGATCAAGCGGCAGCAGGACGAGTCCGTCGAACCGCGGGAGGACGCCGCGGCGGCTTTCCCCGACGCCGACGCCGCGAGCGACCGTGCCGATGCCGAACACAACGACAGCGAGGAGAAATAGTCTTGGCCATCCGTGAAATCCGCATCGTCCCCGATCCCGTGCTGCGCACCCCCTGCGATGAGATCCGCGAGATCACCCCGGCCGTGCGACGTCTCGTCGACGATCTGCTGGAGACCGTGAACGATCCCGGTCGGGCCGGATTGTCCGCCAACCAGATCGGCGTGGGGCTCCGGGCCTTCTCCTACAACATCGACGGGAAGGTCGGCTACGTGCTCAACCCCGTGCTGGAGGAGACCCGCGGCGAACAGTACGGCGACGAGGGATGCCTGTCGGTGCCCGGCCTGTGGTACAAGACGCGTCGCGCGGACTATGCGCGCGTGCGCGGCATCGACCTGGACGGCAAGGAGATCGTGCTGGAAGGCACCGGCCTCATGGGCCGCATGCTCCAGCATGAGACCGACCATCTCGACGGCCACGTGTACCTCGACCGTCTCGAGAAGGAGGAGCGCAGGGCGGCGCTCAAATACATGCGCGAGCACGCCAAGTAGCCGCCACCGCCCCGAAGGCGTGAGCCCCGGACCGGAAGGCCCGGGGCTTTTCCATGCCGTATGGTACTGTGCCAATTCGTGCGCCAACCAGGCGAGGGGCGGAGTCGCAGCCGTCCCGAACCAACCGATATCGTCTACCGGCGCACGAAGAATTCGCGTCATGCCCGCGACGGCCTGTGTCGGTCGGCCCGAACCCGTGAGAATGCGGGGGAGCGCTGCACGCAGGTGCGCATGACCAGGCAATAACCGACAAGAAAGGTCACTACCATGGCTCAGATCACGATGAGCGAAATGCTGAAGGCAGGCCTGCACTTCGGCCACCAGACCCGCCGCTGGAACCCGAAGATGAAGCCGTTCATCCTCACCCAGCGCAACGGCATCCACATCATCAACCTGTTCAAGTCGCTCGAAATGATCGACAAGGCGTACGACTTCATCAAGACCACCGTCGCCCACAACGGCACCGTGCTCTTCGTCGGCACCAAGAAGCAGGCCCAGGAGGCCGTCTCCGGCCAGGCCACCCGCGTGAACATGCCGTACGTGTCCGAGCGTTGGCTCGGCGGCATGCTGACCAACTTCCAGACCGTCTCCAAGCGCGTCTCCCGCCTCAAGGAGCTCGAGGAGATGGACTTCTCCGACGTGCACGGCTCCGGCCTGACCAAGAAGGAGCTGCTGCTCCTCGAGCGCGAGAAGGACAAGCTGGAGAAGCAGCTCGGCGGCATCCGCAACATGGGCCGCACCCCGTCCGCGATGTTCGTCGTCGACATTAACAAGGAGGCGCTGGCCGTCGAGGAGGCCCACAAGCTGGGCATCCCGGTCATCGCCATCGTCGACACCAACACCGACCCGGAGTCCGTCGACTACCCGATCCCGGCCAACGATGACGCCATCCGCGGCATCGAGCTGCTGACCAGCCTCATGGCCGACGCCGTCGCCGACGGTCTGCTGGAGCGTTCCGGCAAGGCCGCCAAGGAGGAGGGCGCCTCCGAGCAGCCGATGGCCGCTTGGGAGAAGGAGCTCCTGGAGAACCAGGAGACCGCCGCCCCGGCCGCCGAGGCCGAGACCAAGGCCGAGTGAATCCCCGCTGAAGGGTTCGCCAACCGTGAACCGCCGAGGTTCACCAACCGCTAGGATGGGAGGTGCAATCATGATTGCACCTCTTGTCTTAGAGGAACGTAATCGAGTTTTATCTCAAGGAGACAAGTTTCATGGCAGCAATTACCGCCGCTCTGATCAAGCAGGTTCGTGAGGACACCGGCGCCGGCATGCTCGACGTCAAGAAGGCCCTGACCGAGGCCGAAGGCGACGTCGCCCGCGCCAAGGAGATCATCCGCGCCAAGGGCATCGCCGCGGCCGGCAAGCGCGAAGGCCGCAAGGCCCAGGAGGGCACCATCGCCTCCAAGGTCGTCGCGGGCGCCAACGGCGAGACCGGCTACGCGGTCGAGCTGAACTCCGAGACCGACTTCGTGGCCAAGACCCCGAAGTTCGTCGAATTCGCCGACACCGTCCTCGGCTACGCCGTCGACGCCGACGCCGACTCCACCGAAGCCGTTCTGGCCGCCAAGGCCGGCGACGAGACCGTCAAGGAGGCCATCGAGGAGGCCGCCGCCCTGTTCGGCGAGCACGTCAAGGTCGGCCAGTTCGCGAAGATCTCCGGCGAGCACGTCGAGGTCTACGCGCACAAGAAGTCCGCCGAGATGCCGCCGAGCATCGTCGCCATGATCGCCACCGACGAGGCCGGCGCCGCCGTCGCGCACGAGGCCGCGCTGCAGATCTCCGCGATGGGCGCCAAGTGGCTGACCCGCGAGGACGTCCCGGCCGATGTGGTCGAGTCCGAGCGTCGCGTCGCCACCGAGAAGTCCCTCGCCGAGGGCAAGCCGGAGAAGATCGTCCCGAAGATCGTCGAGGGCCGTCTCAACGCCTTCTTCAAGGAGGTCGTCCTCCTCGAGCAGCCGTTCGTCAAGGATCCTTCCAAGACCGTCGGCAAGCTCTTCGAGGAAGTGGGCGGCAAGGCAGTGGCCTTCGCCCGCGTCGAGGTCGGCAAGGGCTCCGAGGAGTGAGCGGACCCCGTTGAGAGCGTGTCGTCGTCCCCGTCGGTACGGGTGACGACGACACGCCAGCAGGATGGCGGCCGCGCGCCTTTCAGGGTGCGCGGCCGCCATCGTTTGTCCGGGACGTCGGTGACGCGCCCGGACTGGACCAGTCGGAGACAACGGGGCGCGGAAACGCCCTCCATGAACGGGAAGGAGACGCGTATGGGCGAGAAGGACGGAAGGACGGCCTACGTGCCGGCGACCAAGGCGACGGCGGTCGGGCTGCTCGCCATCGCGCTATGGAGCCTGATGACCGCGCTGGTGCGCATCGTCGCCGAATCCTTCGGCGCGACGCTTGGCTCGGCGCTCATCTACACCTGCGGCGTCGTTCTGCTGTTCGTCTTCCACAGGCCCGCGCCGCTGCGTCTGTGCCCGCGCCGGTATCTCATCGTCGGCGGGGTGCTGTTCGTCTTCTACGAGTCGTCCATATCATTGTCCATCGGACTGGCCTCCACCGCGGAGCAATCCGTCGAGGTGAGCCTCGTCAACTATCTGTGGCCGACATTGATGGTGCTGCTCGCCGCGGCCCTGGGCAGGCCACGGCGCAAGGGCGCCGTGTGGCGCGCGCTGCCCGGCGCCGGCGTGGCGACCGTCGGCGTGGCGCTGGCGGTCGGCGGCAACAGCGGCCTGCGCCTCGAAGCGGCGCTCGGGCATGTGGCGTCGAACCCGCTGCCGTACCTGCTCGCGTTTCTCGGCGCCTTCGCCTGGTCCGTCTACGCGGTGATCACGCCGTCCATATCGCACGGGTATGACGGCACGTCGGTGTTCTTCCCCGGGGTGGCGGTCATGCTGTGGATCATCCACTTCATCTCAGGCGAAGGGTGGCCGCAGACGATGCCCGGTCCGCTCGACTGGCTGGCGATCGTCGCCTGCACGACGGTCATCGGCGGCGGATACGCCTGCTGGGGCTACGGCATCCTGCACGGCAGTCTCAGGACGCTCGCCGTCGCGTCCTATGCCACGCCGGTGCTGTCGGTCGCGGCGAGCGCCCTCATTCTCGGGCTCTCCCTGTCGTTGCCGTTCTGGTGCGGCGCGCTGCTGGTCGTCGCCGGCTCGATTCTGAACTGGCTCGGCGAGCGTTTGTCCCGATTCCGCGGGTGACGGCGTCCCCGACCGGGCGGCTGACTGCGGATTCGGGAACGCCGGTCGCGCCCGCGGGGCCGCTGTCGCGAATTGCGGATAACCTGTTAGACGGAATTTTTCGCGGGTCCATGCGACTTGCGCCATGAACCAAGGACGAAAGGGTTTAACGTATGACTGGCAATGATGCGAAAGACAAGCCGCGCAGGGTGCTGCTGAAGCTGTCCGGCGAGGCGTTCGGCGGCGGCAAGGTCGGCATCGACACCAAGGTGATCCGTCGCATCGCCGAGGAGATCGTGCCCGCCGTCCAGCAGGGCGTCCAGGTGGCCATCGTGACCGGCGGCGGCAACTTCTTCCGCGGCGCCGAGCTGCAGCAGGCCGGCATCGACCGTTCGCGCGGCGACTACATGGGCATGCTCGGCACCGTGATGAACTGCCTCGCGCTGCAGGACTTCCTCGAGCAGGAGGGTCAGGCCACCCGCGTGCAGACCGCCATCACCATGGGGCAGGTCGCCGAGCCGTACATCCCGCTCAAGGCCATCCGCCATCTGGAGAAGGGCCGCGTCGTGATCTTCGGCGCCGGCGCGGGCATGCCGTACTTCTCCACCGACACCGTCTCCATCCAGCGTTCGCTGGAGATCCACTGCGACGAGGTGGTGATGGGCAAGAACGGCGTCGACGGCGTGTACACCGCCGATCCGCGCAAGCACCCCGAGGCCAAGCGCTTCGAGACCCTGAGCTACAACCGCGCGCTGGTCGACAACCTCGCCGTGATGGACGCCTCCGCGCTGTCCATGGCGCGCGACAACAAGAAGCGCATCCGCGTCTTCGGCCTCGAGGAGCCGGGCAACGTGACCCGCGCACTGCTCGGCGAGGAGATCGGCACGCTCGTCTCCACCGCCGAATCGCGCGTGGCGGAATAGCCGGCACCCCCGCCGAACCCCTACAATCTGTAGGGGAGAACAACGTCAACACCAACAGTTCGTAGACGAACAGCAAGGAGCACAATATGGCAAACGTCATCGATCAGGCCAAGGACCAGATGGCCAAGACCGTCGAGAACACCAAGGAGAACTTCGCGGGCATCCGCACCGGACGCGCCAACCCGGCCCTGCTCAACGGCATCGTGGTCGACTACTACGGCGCCCCCACGCCGATCAAGGCCGTCGCCTCCATCAGCGTGCCGGAACCCCGCACGCTCGCCGTCACCCCGTTCGACGTCTCGCAGGCCGCGGCCGTCGAGAAGGCGATCCGCAACTCCGATCTCGGCGTGAGCCCGAACCGCGACGGCAACGTGATCCGCGTCACCATGCCGGAACTCACCGAGGAACGCCGCAAGGAGTACGTGAAGCTCGCCAAGGGCAAGGCCGAGGACGGCAAGGTCGCGGTGCGCAACATCCGCCGCAAGACCAAGGAAGGCATCGACAAGGCCGTCAAGGACGGCGACATGGGCGAGGACGAGGGCGACCGTCTCCTCAAGGACCTCGACAAGGTCACCAAGTCCGTCACCGACGAGATCGATTCCCTGCTGGAGACCAAGCAGAAGGAGATCATGGAGGTCTGATCCTCCGAACGAGTTATGGAACGCAACGAACAACTCCACGAAGAGGCCGAGGTCGCGCTTGACGAGATCAACAAGAAAACCGGCCGGAACATGCCGCAGGCGATCGGAACGGCGGTCGTCCTGATCGCCATCATCCTCGCCGCGATGCTCCTGAGCATCGACCTGTTCGTGGCGTTGATCGTCGTGTTCATGATTCTCGCGCTGTGGGAGCTGCGCGTCGATTTCGCCACGGTGGGACTGCACATCCCGTTCATCGCGTTGTGCGTATGCTCGGTGGCGACGCTGTCGGCGACGTACTACGCGCCGCTCCACGTCGTCGCAATGGCGTTGTGTGCGATGGCGTCGATCATGTTCGTCGCGCTGACCGCGACCGCCAAGCTCAGTTTCGGCAACCGCCTGTCGTTGGCGGTCGCCGACAAGCTGTCGCACACGGAGGCCGGCGCGCGTCTCGAGTCGTCGTTCAACCATGAGGGCGGCGAACAGCATCATTCGCGCCTGAGCCATGTGGCCGTCTCGGTGCTCACGGTGCTCTACATACCGGTGCTCGCCGCCTGCATCGTCATCCCGCTGACGTTCCACGGGCATCCGGTCGCGCATGCGATCATGCTCGTGTTCCTGCCGGCGCTGTCCGATACGGGTGGACTGTTCGCCGGCGCATGGCTTGGCAGGCACAAGCTTTCGCCCCGCATCTCGCCGAAGAAAAGCTGGGAGGGACTCGCCGGATCCGTGCTGTTCGCGATGGCGGGCGCCTTCGCCGTGTTGTTCTCGACGTATCCGTCGGACGTGTGGGCCGCCAAATGGTGGGTTCCGATTCTCGAAGGCGTGCTCGTCGGTGTGACCGGCACCTTCGGCGACCTGTGCGCCTCGATGATCAAGCGCGATCTCGGCATCAAGGACATGGGCCACCTGCTCAAGGGGCATGGCGGGGTGATGGACCGTGTGGATTCGATCCTCATGGCCGCGCCGTTCACCTGCATCCTGCTGTGGTTCACGGGTCTGTGACCCACACGGGCCACTCCGGAAGCCGGGGCCGGGCGATCCGCCGCGATCGTCCGGCCCCGCGTCGCGTCCGGGCATGGCGTCGTGCCGCATGGTCCAACGGCATGACACGCACAACCACGAACAGCACGCACATCGAAAACAACGAAAAGAAGGCCACAATGGTCGATCAGCATTCCATCTCCGAAGCTCCGGAGACCGGCATCACACCGGGCGGCACCAAGGGGGCGTTCCGCGACGTCCTGTCCAAGGACCACGCGCGCAGGGGCAAACCGCCGCTGCATTTCGCGGACATGACCGACGAGCAGCGCATCGAGACGGCGAAGGAGTTCGGCATGCCGAAGTTCCGCGTCAAGCAGCTCGCCAACCACTACTACGGCCGATTCGACGTGAACGCCGCCGAGTTCACCGATTTCCCCGCCGCCAAGCGCGACGAGGCCGCAGCCGCGTTCTTCCCCGAACTCATCCACGAGGTGACCCGGCAGGTGGCCGATGAGGGCACCACCATCAAGACGCTGTGGCGCCTGTTCGACGGCTCCCACATCGAATCGGTCCTCATGCGCTATCCCACGCGCACCACGCTGTGCATCTCCTCGCAGGTGGGGTGCGGCATGGGATGCCCGTTCTGCGCGACCGGCAAACTCGGTCTCACCCGCAACATGTCCGCCGGCGAGATCGTCGAACAGGTCCGCGTGGCCGCGCGCATGATGCGTGACGGCGAGGTGGCCGGAGGTCCGGGGCGTCTGAGCAACATCGTGTTCATGGGCATGGGCGAGCCGATGGGCAACTACCGGTCGGTGCTGTCCGCCGTGCGTCAGATCTCCTCGATGCCTCCGGAGGGGTTCGGCATCTCGGCGCGCAACATCACCGTGTCCACCGTGGGCGTCGTGCCCGGCATCAGGAAACTCGCGGCCGAAGGCCTTCCGGTGCGTCTCGCCGTCTCCCTGCATGCGCCGAGCGACGAGCTGCGCGATGAACTGGTGCCGATGAACCGACGGTTCGACACCACGCAGGTGCTCGACGCGGCGCACGACTACTGGCTCGCCTCGAAACGCCGCGTCAGCATCGAATACGCGTTGATGCGCGGCATCAACGATCAGGCGGAGCATGCTCGCCTGCTCGCAAAGCGTCTCAACCATTACGGCGACGATTGGGCGCATGTCAACCCGATTCCGCTCAACCCGATCGAAGGGTCGCGCTGGACCGCCTCCAAACCGGAGGACGAGGCGAGGTTCCTGGACATCCTGCACGCCGCCGGCATCACCGCCACGTTGCGTGATACGCGCGGACAGGACATCGACGGCGCCTGCGGCCAGCTCGCCGCGAAGACCCGGGAGTCGTTCGGCTCCCGGTGATGCTGAACGGGCGGCCGTCTTCGGCGCCGCCGCCCGTTCAGCATAGCGAGACGGCCGGGGCCGAAAGGCCACCTTGCCGCTAGTGTGAATGGCATTGGTAATGAAGGACCTTGCAAACAGGGGAGTGAAGTTATGTCGCTGGCGGTTCGAGTCATCCCGTGCCTGGACGTCGATGCCGGACGAGTGGTCAAGGGTGTGCATTTCGAGAATCTCAAGGATGCCGGCGACCCGGTGGAGCTCGCCGCCGAATACTATCGCCAAGGTGCCGACGAGCTCACGTTCCTCGATGTGACCGCCTCCAGTTCGCATCGCGGCACGATGGTCGACGTGGTGTCGCGCACCGCGGAGCAGGTGTTCATCCCGATGACCGTCGGCGGTGGCGTGCGCACTCCCGAGGACGTGGACTCGCTGCTGCGCTGCGGCGCGGACAAGGTCGGCGTCAACACGGCCGCCATCAACGATCCGACGCTCATCAGCCGCGTCGCCGAACGGTTCGGCAATCAGGTGCTCGTCCTGTCCGTCGACGCGCGCCGTGAGCAGGGCGAACGGCATACGAAGTCCGGTTTCGAGGTCACCACGATGGGCGGGCGCAAATCGACCGGCATCGACGCTATCTGGTGGGTGAAACGCGCCGAACAGCTCGGCGCCGGCGAGATCCTCCTCAATTCGATGGATGCGGACGGCACGAAGCAGGGCTTCGATCTGGAGATGATCAGCGCTGTCCGCAGGGAGGTCTCGATTCCGATCATCGCGTCCGGCGGCGCCGGCAAGGTCGAGGACTTCCCTCCGGCGATCGAGGCCGGAGCGGACGCGGTGCTTGCGGCGTCGGTCTTCCACTACGGCATCATGACCATCGCCGACGTGAAGGCGGAGCTCAGGCGCCACGGCTACACGGTCCGGTAAGGTAGCCGGCTCCATCGATTCGGTTTTCATCTCCCGCCGCCTGCCGCAACGGATCAGGCGGGAACGGGCGGGCATTGACGCGGAAGGCGGATGACATTATCCATGACAGTGACAGACAACGAATACGACAACACGACTGAACTCGACCCGCGCATCGCATCGCGCCTCAAGCGTGACGCGAAGGGGCTGGTCGCCGCGGTCATCCAACAGTACGACACGCGGGAAGTGCTCATGGTCGGCTATATGAACGACGAGGCGCTCCGCCGCACACTCACCACGGGCCGCGTGACCTTCTGGTCGCGCTCCCGTCAGGAATACTGGCGCAAAGGCGACACCTCCGGACATGTGCAGTACGTCAAGGGCGTGTCCCTCGACTGCGACGGCGACGCCCTGCTCGTCGAGGTCGATCAGGTGGGAGCCGCATGCCACACGGGCAAGCGCAGCTGCTTCCTGGAAGGAGGGCCGCTGCCGGTCGTCGAAGGGCACAGGCCGGACGTGCAGGAAACGGTGAACGGGCAGGAGGCCGAGGCATGAGCAAGTGCAGCGTCGAACATCTCAACTGGGGCGGCACCTGGCCGAGCCGCGAACAGTTCCTCGAACTCGCGGGGGAAGGCTACCGTGTGATCCCCATCGTGCGGCGCCTGCTCGCCGATTCACTCACCCCGGTCGGCTTCTATGAGCGTCTGGCCGGAGGCCGTACCGGCACGTTCATCCTCGAATCGGCCGAATACGGCGGCTCGTGGAGCCGATACAGCTTCATCGGCGTGAACTCGATGGCGCAGCTTCGCGCTGACGAGCACGGCAACGCCGACTGGCTGGGCACCGTGCCCGCCGGCGTGCCCACGCACGGCGACGTGGTCGAGGTCGCGCACGCCACGTTGAAGACGCTGAAGGCGCCGCGTGTCGAGGGACTGCCGAACCTCACCTCCGGTCTGGTCGGTACTGTCGGATGGGATGCGATCCGCCACTGGGAGCCGACGCTGCGCGCCACGGCGCCGAACGAGACCGGACAGCCGGAGATGGTGCTGGCCCTCGCCACCGACATCGCCGTGGTCGACCATGTCTCCGGTTCGGTGTGGCTCATCGCCAACGCGGTGAACGTGGACGACAAGCCCACCCGTGCCGACATCGCCTACGACCAGGCCGTCGGCCGTCTGGACCGCATGCAGGAGAACGCCGCCACGCCCACCCCCGGCGAGGCGCGGGTCAGCGCGCTCGACGCTTCCGTCCCACAGCCGGAACTGCGTTTCCGCACCCCGCGTGACGTGTATGAGAAGGCGGTGGAGGCCACCCGCCGCCATATCATCGACGGCGACGTGTTCCAGACGGTCATCTCCCAACGGCTCGA
Organism: Bifidobacterium aesculapii; assembly: GCF_001417815.1. Classification (GTDB taxonomy): domain Bacteria; phylum Actinomycetota; class Actinomycetes; order Actinomycetales; family Bifidobacteriaceae; genus Bifidobacterium; species Bifidobacterium aesculapii. The sequence continues at coordinate 95,044 of NZ_BCFK01000031.1, read as the reverse complement.
CATCGATTCGCCCGCCGACCCGTTCGACGTGTACCGAGTGCTGCGCACGCTCAACCCGAGCCCATACATGTACTTCATGGCGCTCACCGACGCGCAGGGGCGCGACTTCAACGTGATCGGCTCCAGCCCGGAGACGCTCATCAAGGTGGACGACGGCCATGCGCTCACCTTCCCGATCGCCGGTTCGCGCCCGCGCGGCAAGACCCCGGAGGAGGACGCGCGGCTCGCCAAGGAGCTGCTCGCCGATCCGAAGGAGCGCAGTGAGCACATCATGCTCGTCGACCTTTCCCGCAACGATCTGAGCAAGGTGTGCCGTCCGGAGACCGTGGAGGTGGTGTCCCTCATGGACATCAAACGGTTCAGCCACATCATGCACATCTGCTCGACCGTCACCGGCGAGGTCAATCCGGACATGACGGCGTTCGACGTGTTCATGTCGGCGTTCCCGGCCGGCACCCTGTCCGGCGCTCCCAAACCGCGCGCCATCGAGATCATCGACGAATTGGAGCCCGCCGACCGCGGCATCTACGGCGGTACCGTCGGCTATTTCGATTTCTCCGGCAACATGGACATGGCGATCGCCATCCGCACCGCGTTCCTGCGTGATCATGAGGCGAGCGTGCAGGCGGGCGCCGGTCTCGTGCTCGACTCCGTGCCCGCGAACGAATGGCAGGAGACCCGCAACAAGGCCGAGGCGAGCGTCGAGGCGATTCAGATCGCCGCGCAGCTTCGCGAGCTGTAGTCCGCCGCGGTGACGTTCGCGCGATACCGCCTGGAGCGGGCGGATCACGCGAACGTCACCGTCACCGTGTTCCCCGCTGTCTCCGTGCCGGTCCAGTCGGTGCCGGCACGCGTCCAGGTCATGCCGTTCGCGGCGATCGATACGGCACCATAGTGGTGTGCGTTGGTGACGGCCCATGTCGCCGTCTGCCAGACCGTGCGCCGCAGATCGTCGCCGGACAGCCCGTCGGGCATGGTGAGGGTGACGCTCACGGCGTCCGCGTCGCCGCCCGTCGTATTCCCGTCCGTGGTTCCACCGTCGTCTGTGCCGGACTGTGCGCCGGCGACGGACGGGTATGCGTTGCGCAGCCCGGTGATGAATCCTTTCGGATCGGATGTTTCGGCGTCGGGCAGTCTGCACCCCACGCCGGCGGCCACTTCGCCGGTCAGCGACTGCGCCCATGCGCGGGCGAGGCCGTCCCATTGCGCGTAGGCGTCCGGATAGCCGGAACGCTGCACCGCCTGCGCCGCCTGTTCCACCGGAATCGTCTCCCAATCGGCGACTTTCACCAGCCCGTCGTAGAACGCGTTCGTCGCGTAGGTCTCATCCATGATCTGTTCGACCGTGCCCCAGCCTTGGCTGGGCCGCTGCTGAAACAATCCGAGCGAATCCCGGTCGCCGTATTCCAGATTCGTGAGCTTCGACTCCTGCATCGCCGTGGCCAGGGCCACCGTCGCCGCATGATCGGGCAGTCCTCGCGTCACGCCGATCGCGGTGATGAGCGCGGCGTTGCGTGACTGCTCCGTGGTCAGCGCATAGCTCATCACGCCGTCCGTCTGCTTCGCCATGCAGTATGCGCCCGTATCGTCCTTCGTGGTGGGGGAGGACAATCCGGCGAGCCATTGCGCCGAGAGTTTGGCGACGCCGACGATCACGGCGATGACGATGCAGATGGTGGCGACGACGATTGTCATCGCATGACGGAGGGTTCCATCGCCGTGCGTCGTGTTCCGGGGCGTCCGTCGTGCCATGCCGCGGCTCCTTCCTGTGTCGATCGGGCGCGGGCCCGATGCGTTCGTGATGCATGTCGTCCGTCGCGTCTCACGTTACCAGCGGCGTCGTGCCGATGCGGCAGGAGGCTCCCGGAGAAAACCCTGATTCGCGACCCTGACATCGCTCGTGCGGGGATGACGGTCGGGGTCGGTGGGCGTGGCGCGGACCCGTTCGCCGTGTGCGGGTGGACAGGCGCCCGGCTCGGGGGAGTTCCTAACGGTTTGCTTACGGAAAACGGGGCGTTCGCCGCAAACCCCCTACAATGAGGCCGCAGGAGGTCCGGGGCGCAATCCGCCGCGGCGCTTCCGTCACGGCCATCACGCATGGCGCGCACTGTCGGCAAGGCACGGGGAGTAAGGCATATGCCACTGTGGGGACGTAGGCGCCCGAAGGGCGCCGCGACGGAGAAACGCAGCATCGACAAGGTCTCGCCGGGCGGCATGCTCATCGCGGTGGGCATCGTATACGGCGATCTGGGTACGAGCCCCATCTACGCGCCCAAGGCGTTGATGCTCGCGCAGGGCGGCACGTTGGACCGGTTCCAGATTCTGGGGTCGCTGTCTTTGGTGTTCTGGTTCATGCTGGTCGTGGTCACCATCAAATACGTGTGGACCGCCATGCAGGCGGACAACGACGGCGAAGGCGGCGTGTTCGCCCTGTTCGCCGCAGTCCGCCGGTATTGGAAACCCGCCGGCGTGTTCGCGATGGTCGGCGCGGCCGCGTTTCTCGCGGACAGCGTGTTCACGCCGGCGGTGAGCATCACTTCCGCAGTGGAGGGTCTCGCGTCGATTCCGGTGATCGGCGGCAGCGTCTACTGGTCGCAGGAACTGTCGATCATGATCGCCATCGCCATCATCGCGGTGCTGTTCCTCATCCAGCATGCCGGCACGAATCGTCTGGGCTCCCTGTTCGGGCCGGTCATGACCATCTGGTTCGTGTTCATGGGCGTGATCGGCGTGATGAACCTGAGCCATGACTGGAGCGTCCTGCGGGCGCTCGACCCGACCCTCGGCATACGGTTCCTGTTCTCCGACGAGAACAAGGCGGGCGTGGCGCTCATGGGCAGCGTGTTCCTCGCGCTGACCGGCGCCGAGGCGCTGTATTCGGACATGGGACACGTGGGACGCGGCAACATTCGCGCGAGCTGGCCGCTGGTCAACGTCATGCTCATCTGCTCGTACTTCGGTCAGGGTGCGTGGATGCTTGAGGGGCATCATATCGGGGTGGCGGATTCCGCGCCGTTCTTCTACATCATCCCCGAGACGATTCGCCCGGTGGGGGTGGTGCTCGCCCTGCTCGCGGGCGTGATCGCGTCGCAGGCGCTCATCGCGGGCGCGTTCACCCTGACCGCCGCGGCCGATGGTCTGAGCTGGCTGCCGCGTCTCAACATGCGCTACCCGGGCGTGAGCAAAGGGCAGATCTACATTCCTTCCGCGTGCGGTCTGCTGGCCGTGCTCACCGTGATGGTCGTGCTGTACTTCGGATCGTCGTCCGCGATGGAGGCCGCCTACGGTCTGGCGTTGACCATCGCCATGCTCATGGACACCGTGTTGTTGTTCGAATTCCTGTGGCGCGTGCGCGGACGGAGGTTCGGCGCCGTGCTGCCGTGCCTCGTCTATCTGCTGGTGGAGCTGTTGTTCCTGTCCGCCGCGGCGGCCAAGCTCATGGACGGCGGCTACATCACCGTCGCCATCTGGGGCGTGCTGTTCGGCATGTTCCACATCTGCTCGCGCGGCAGCCAATTGGAAGTCTCCGACCGCGGACATGTGCACGCGGAGGATTTGTCGCACATCCTCACCGCCTCCATGGCGGAGAAGCGCCGCGACCTGGTGGCCGACAATCTCGTGTATCTGACGGCGGATCCGAGCATGAAGGAGGTGGAGAAGGACGTGGCCGTCAGTATGATCCACCATCGCGGGCACGCGTACTGGCTCGTCACCATCATCCAATCCGAACGTCCGTTCGAACGCCGCTGGAAGGTCGTCTCCTATGGGCGCAACCTCCATCGTGTGGTCATCTGTCTCGGGTACAAGGAGCCGCAGTTCTATCTGCGCCAGTACATGAACGTCATCATGGCTGACATGCTCTCCAAGGGGGAGATCGCCCGCATCGAACCGCAGTGGCCGAAGCTGGCGAACAGGAACGAGCGTCTCGGCATCGGCAGCGTGCGCTATGTGCTCATGCACCGTGTGGTCAGCCCGGAATCGTCCGTGCCCGACGCGGACCGCACGTTGCTGCGCAGCTACCAGTGGCTCAAACGCGCCATCAGCCGTCCGGTCGAATGGTTCGGATTGGAGACCAACGATCCGCTCATCGACACGGTGCCCATCTGGAGCGGCGTCGACAGGCCGATGGACATGGAGCGTGTGGAAGTCAAGACCGTCAAGACCAAGGACGGCAGGGAACCGGTGAAGACGGTTCATGCGGATGCCGGTACGGCGAAGTCCACGAAGTGATCGGATGGGTCGTGCCCGTCTCCCGCAGGAGCGCGCATAGAATGGTGAACGGGCACGTTCCGTACGATGGTGATGGAAGGGGACGCGATGACGACCGATGGTGGGGGAGTGGTGCAGGCGGTCGATACGGTGGCTGGTGCGGCCGATCGCTCGCCGTCAAGACGTGGCGTATCGGTCAAGGCCACGGTGGCGCGCACCCGATGGCAACGACGCAAGCGGGCGGCCACCCGGCGGACGATTCTGGACACGGCCTTGCGGCTGTTCGAGCAGGAGGGATATGCATCCGTCACCACGAAGCGCATCGCCGAGGAGTCGGGCACGTCCGCCATCACCTTGTTCCGGTATTTTCCCTCCAAGGAGGATCTCGTCCTCGGGCTCTCGACGGACGGCGAACCGTTCGTGTCCGTGAGACGCGCCGTCGCCGAGCGGATGCCGGGCGAGAGTCCGACGGCGTTCGCCCGGCATGTGATTCCCGATCTGCTCGCCTCGGTCGAGTCTTCGGAGCAGTTGGATGGATTGCGTGTGCGGCTTCGCGTCGTACGGTCCGATGCCGCGTTGCTTGCTGCGTTGTATGCGCGCATGCCCCGGTGGTCGGACATGTGCGTGGAGCTATGGTTGGGCGAGTCGTCCGGGCGCACGTCGAATACGGGCGCGGATGCCGTGTTCGCCGTACGGTTGGAGATGACCATGGTGATCGGAGTCGTGGTCGAGACGCTGCTGGAATGGTCGCGGCGTTGTGATGGCGATGATGGTTCGGCATCGTCGGACGGGGCGGTGGTCACCGGCATCGACGCTCTTGACTCGTTGGCCGATCTGGCCGATGAGGCGATGCGCACGGTGCGGTGACGTTGGTTCTCGCCCATCTGTCCACGCGGGGAAGCGTTCGGACTTTCCTTGGTATGCGGTGGTAAGAATGGTGCCAACGTAGGCGTCAGATGGCCGTTTATTTCATATGATAGACGATTACATATGAAATAAAAACGCAGATACGTGCCAAGAAGTTACGGCGTTGAGTCGGGTTGTTTTCTTTCATATGTAAGTAGCTATCATATGAGAGTGCGGCGATGCGTGTTGCAGGCATCCAACGTTCCATGCTTGCATCGGCAGGCGACGCCGTCGGTAATCGCGGCGCCGCAAGCGCGTGTGTTCCCTCGGTTCATCACGTAATACCAATAGAGATATCCCATGTTGTCGATAGTGATATCGGAAGTGGGCACATGGCCCATTCCTGCATGCGTCTTAGAACAAACGTATGGGTTCGGTGCGGTCGAGCGGGGCGACGAGCCTGCGGCCATCGCCGTCGCGTGGCAGTGGCGCCACCTCGTGGAAGCGCAACGCCGACGAAATCAAGGTTCCCGCTTCGCGTAACGGTTCGATCAGCGTGCCGCCGTCCGTCGTCCGGTCCAGCCATGCGGATCTCATGTCTGACGGTACGAGCAACGGCATGCGGTCGTGCACGTTCGCCGGCCCGTCCACGGCCGCGCAGGTGAGGACCGTCGCAGTCAGGCGCCATGGCGATGCGTCGGAGGCGCGCCACCATGAGTACAGGCCCGCCATCGCGAGAGGAGCACCGTCCGGAGCATGGAAGTAGAACGGGCGCTTGCCTTGCCGTTCGTAATAGCCTGACGCCGGGATGATGCAGCGCATCGACGCCGTGGATTCGGCGAACGTCGGCTTGTGTGCGGCGGATTCGCATCGCGCGTTGTACGTCGGGTAGGGGAGCGTCATGCTTCGGCTCCACCGTGGTATGAGTGACCAATGCGCGCCGGTCAGATACCTGTGCCCGTCACGGCCCTGCGCGACGACGCCGATCGTGCTCGACGGCGCGATATTGTACGACGGCGTGGGCAGCCGGTCGCGACGCACGTTTCCCGCATCCACGTCGAGCCAAGCGGCGACCGTATCCCAATCCAGATCAAGCGCGAACCTTCGGCACATGGCATCCCAGTCTATGCCGCGCCACGGTCCGCGAGCAGCTCGTGTGCGCCACGGAGGCGGGCCGTGCCGCATCCGGATGACGACGGAGGAAAGGGGATGGGACGGTCGGCCGGATATCGGGGGAAGCCCGGGGTGGGTTCAGGGAATCCCCCGATGGCGGGCCGGATGAGGCATGCGATAATGGAAGACCGGGCCCCATCCTCGCGTCATACGGGAAGCGGGATGTGCGGTACGGGCGAACGGGTCTTGAAGGGCATCGGAAGGAGATGGCATGAGACTGATCGGCAATATCCTATGGCTTGTTCTCGGCGGATTGGAGCTCGCCTTCGGGTGGGCCGTCGTCGGATGCGTGCTGTGCGTGTCCATCATCGGCATCCCGTTGGGATTGCAGGCGTTCAAAATGGCCGGTCTCACGCTCACCCCATTCGGCAGGACCGTGGTCTACGGCGGCGGCGTAGGCTCCCTGCTCGCCAACATCGTGTGGGTGGTGCTCGTGGGAGTATGGATGGCACTCGGCTACCTCGCCGCCGGCGTGGTCAACTGCATCACCATCATCGGCATCCCGTTCGGGATCCAATCGTTCAAGATGGCCAAACTCGCGCTTTGGCCGTTCGGCGCGCGAATCGAAGCCGTGTGAACATTCAGGATCGTCAATGCGGCAGCAGATGTCTCTTCTGTGGTGTTGACGACCGGCAGTTCAGTCCTCTCGCAACCCTCGCAACAGCGCGATCTCCTCACGATGCGTGTCCGGCGTGAGCTCCTTGGTCTCGAGGATCATCGGCAGCGACGACAGACGAACATCGTTGACGAGACGGGTGAAGAATCGGATGCCGAGCAGCCCTTTGCCGATGTTCGCATGACGGTCCTTATGCGACCCCAATCCGAACATCGAATCGTTCGCGTGGATGGCCTTGACCATGTCCAATCCGAGCGTATCGTTCAGCTCGCGCATCACGCCGTCGAAATCGTCGAGCAGGTCATAACCGGCGTCGAACACGTGACAGGTGTCGAACGTGACGCCGATGGCGTCGTCGTTCCCGTGGAACCGGTCGATGATCTCGCGCAGCTCCTCGAAGGACCGCCCGCATTCGGTGCCCTTGCCCGCCATCGTCTCCAACAGCACCGGCACGGTCCCGTCCACGCCTCCATCGGCGGCGAGCATGTCGAACACCTGGTTCAATCCGTCCGCGATGAGATGACATCCCTTTTCGGAGCCCTGGCCCACATGCGATCCCGGGTGGATGTTGAGACAAATCGGCTGCCCGGCCGCGCGGATCGGCGCAAGAAGACGAAGATCATCGGCGAGCGCCTCGATGGCGAACCCGCGTTTGGCCGCGTCCTTGCCGGCGAGATTGTACACATACGGGGCGTGGACGACGATCGGCCCGTACCGCTCCGCCAGCAGGCGCTCGCCGAACGCGAACGCGCCGGCGGGGTCGAGTGACTTCGACCGTTTGCCGTACGGCGAACGCGGGAAGAACGCGAACGTGGAGCCTTCCTCCGCATGCGAGCGTTCGATGAGCGCGTCCCAACCTCCGCTGGTGGAAAGATGCGATCCGATGAACGGCGAGGCCGTACGCCCCGCCTCATGCCCTGAATTCACGTGCTCTCCCCGTCTATCCGTTCCTCCGGTCATTCTTCGCCCGCATGCTCACCGGGGCGAATCGGCGAGCGTGACGCCCGCGTCGGCCATTTCGTGGCGTGCCGTGCGGCCGAGTTCCTCGCTGACCGGCACGGTGAGGTCCTCGTACACGGTGACCGGGTAGCCGAGCCGGACCGCGTCGAGCGCGGTCTCCTTGACGCAATGCGATTCGGCGATGCCGATCACGTCCACATGCGTGACGCCGGCGGCTTCCAGCAGGTTGGCGAGCGTACGACCCGCCTCCAGTGCGGCGGTGACCTCTTCGCGCGTGGGGATGCGGTCCGTGTTGTCCTCGACGCCTTCGAAACCGGAGTAGGCGGCCGAATACTGGCCTTTCTTGAAATGGTGCTCGATGCCGAGCGCGGCGATGGCCGGGTGCAGCAGCGCGTTCGGGGTGCCCGCCTTGCCGTGCACGGGCCACGTGTCCACGAAGTCGGGGTGTTCGGACCAGTGCGCGCCCGGTTCGATATGCCAGTCCTGCGTGGTGGCGATCGCCGCATAGTCGTCGCGATGCGCCGTGACGTACGCGGCGATCCGTTCGGCTACCGCGTTGCCTCCCTCGACGCCGAGTTCGCCTCCTTCGCAGAACGTCGGCTGCACGTCGACCACGATCAACGCCTTCTTCGTCATGTCGTCTCCTTTCGAATGGTGCGGCGGGACGTTCGTGCGGGAGTCCCTTATGAGGCCTATGATAGGCGACGGCGGAACGTATGGAGTTGGGGTGACCGCCGTCGGCCGTCTCCCGTGTGAAGGGCGTATGCCTTGCGGGCGGAAGGCTCGGAGCAAAGGAGGCAGGCGTATGTCATTGACCAGTCAGCAGCGGGAGAACACCATCCGGGAGTTCCGGGAGAACATGCGTCTGCTCGGCCTGACCGCCGACGACATCGGTGCGGATTTCGGTGTCGACGGCAAGACCGTCGAACGCATCATCGGGCTCAGATCCGGAGTGCTCGAATACCCGTGGATCGTACGCGGCTATCTGCTGGACAAGGCCGCGGCTGCGGGGGTGACGCCGGTGCCGTTCAGCGCCCTGCGCGGAGACCCCCACGACTACTGGTTCCTCGACGGCCGCGTCATCGACGCGAACAGGCTGGACTGAGTGACGCATGTTCGACGCCGTACGCGTCAGGCGGCGGAGACGGACTGACGCGCTTTGCCGTCGCCTGAGCCTGAACGCAGCTCCGGAAGCATCACCACGAACAGGACGACCGCCATCAACGCGGTGACCAGATCGGCCACGGCCTGCGCGGCGATGACTCCGTCGTAGCCGAACAGGCGGGAGCCCACGGCGAGCGTGACGGCGAGGATCACGCCCTGCCTGCTGATCGACAGGACGAACGCGCCCAGCGCCTTGCCGGTCGACTGGAACGTGCACGTCGTCACCATCACGATCGCCACGCACACGAGGCTGAGCAGCTGCACGCGCAGCATGCCGGCGCCGAGCGCGACGACCTTCTCGTCCTGGATGAAGAACCGCATGAGCTGACGGTCGAACACGCTCAACACCACCGTCATGACGAGCGCGAACGAGCATAGGAACGCGTAGGCGAACCGCATGATGCCGTGCAGGCGGGCCATCGCCCGCGCGCCGTAGTTGTATCCGATGAGCGGCTGCGCGCCGAACGCGAACCCAACGAACACGAGCACGGCGATCATGACGACCTTCAGCGCGATGCCCATCGCCGCGACCGCATCCGTGCCGTAAGGCAGCAGGAACAGGTTCACCATCACGATGCCCACGCTCTGCGTGAGGTTCGTGACGGCCGACGGGATGCCGATGGCGAGGATGTTGCGCACCTCGAGCGCCGTGATGTCGGGACGGCGGAGGAATCCCGTCGTGGATGTCGCTCCGGGCGCGGGCGCGGTCGCGTCGCCGAACATGAGCCGCGGGTCGATGGACAGGTTGCGGCTGTGCTTGAGCAGGAACCAGACGAAATACGCGTCGGTGCAGATGTTCGCGATCACCGTCGCGCCGGCGCTGCCCGCGGCACCCCAGCCGAGCCCCTGGATGAACAGGGGGTTGAGCACCATGTTGACGCCGGTGCCGATGACCGATCCGATCATCGAGGGCACGGCATGGCCTTCGGTGCGCAGCAGGTTCGTCGGCGTCATCGAGACGATGATGAACGGGGAGCCGATGATGATGAGCGTGTAGAACGCGCTGGCATGCGTCCACGTGTCGGCCGTGGCGCCGAGCAGGGTGAGCATCTGGTCGCGGAACACGAGTCCGAGCGCGACGATGACGAGACCGGTCGCGATGGCGCCCCAGAAGCAGAACACGCTCAGACGTCGGCCGTCGTCGTACCGTTTGCGACCGAACAGGCGGGAGACGACCGAGGCGCCGCCGAGCCCGAAGATGTCGCCGAGCGCGATCATCACCGTGAACATGGGAGCCGTCAGGGATACGCCCGCGACCATGTTCGTGTCGCCGGTGTGCGCCACGAAGTACGTGTCCATCATGTTGTACACCAGCGTGACCAGCATGCTGAGCACCACCGGCATCGTCAGCGCGAAATACGCCTTCGGAATCGGCGCCTTCTCGAACAGTTCGCTGTCCACTTCCTTCTCCTCCCTGGGTCATGCTTGAGGCCGGCATCCGTTCCAGGACGGATGCCGGCCTCAAGCATTGTATGCGCCGGCGTGCGCTATTCGCCGATGGTCGCGCAGATGGCGCCGGAACCGGCGGTTCCCGGCACCCCGCATCTCACTTCGTGAACGGTTCCGAAGCCTTGTCGAGCGCGGCGACCTCGTCCGCGGCCAGGTCGAGAGCCGCGGAGGCGAGGAGGGCGGGCAGCTGTTCGGGCGTACGTGCCGAGGCGATGGGGCCGGCGACCTGCGGGCGGTGGCGCAGCCACGTGAGCGCGACCGTGGCGATCGCCGCGCCATGCGCCTTGGCGATCTCGTCGAGCGCGTCGACCAGTGCGAAGCCGTCGACGGTGAGATAGTCGGCGACCATGCCCTGACGCGCCTTGCCCTCCGCGTCCGCGGCGGAACGGTACTTGCCGGTCAGGAAGCCCGCGGCCAGTGAGAAGTACGGGAACACGGCGAGATTCTCGCGTGCGGCGACCGGCGCGAGCGTGCGCTCGTAGTTGCCGCGCGTGACGAGGTTGTAGTGCGGCTCCAACGCGACCGGCAGCGCGTAGCCGTGCTCACGGGCGATGCGGAACCATTCCTCGATGCGGTCGGCCGTGTAGTTGGACAGGCCGATCGCGCGGATCTTGCCGGCCTTGACGAGCTCGTCGAACGCGGCGGCCGTCTCCTCGAGCGGGGTCTCCTTGTCGTCGAAGTGCGCGTAGTACAGGTCGATCGCGTCGACGCCGAGGCGCAGCAGGGACTCGTTCGCGGCGGCGATCACATTGTCGTGGGACAGGCCCTTGTACTGCGGGTGCTCGCTGACCTTCGTGGCGACGACGATCTGGTCGCGGTTGTTCCGCACGGCGAGCCAGCGGCCGAGGATGATCTCGGATTCGCCGCCCGCGTTGCCCGGCGCCCACGCCGAATACACGTCGGCCGTGTCGATGAAGTTGCCGCCGGCCTCCACGTACTCGTCCAGCACCTTGCGGCTCGTCGTCTCGTCGCTGGTCCAACCGAACGTGTTGCCGCCCAATACCAGCGGGAACACCTCGAGGTCGCTGTCGCCGACCTTCACACGCGTATCGCTCATGATCGTCCTTTCAGTTCATGCCTTCGTTCGCCCGTCGTCCCCGGCGGGTGCCGGACGGTTCCTTTGCCGCCCTTGCCTTCAACATTATGGCGTTTCGACACATGCGCTATGCCGATGCCGGTATTCATCCTGCTTATGGCGAAATATTCCCGACACCCGTCGTCATGACGCCGTGATTCCCGATTCGGCCGGTGCGATCACATTACGGGGGAAGCGGGGAAGCCACGTGACCAGCAGGCGAACGAAACCGACCTCCCACACCCCTCATCGTCCAGATTGGAGACAAGGATTGAAGCATGAGCAACACCGCACTCGTCATCACCTCCAATCCCGAACACGCCAGCCTCACCAACGCCGTCGGCAAGGCCTTCGCCGAAGGATTCCGCACGCGCGGCGGCACGGCGGACGTCCTCGACCTCTACGACACCGGATTCAGCCCCGTCTACTCGTCCGCCGACCGCGCCCACTACCTCGGCAAGGGGCCCGTCCCCGCCGACGTGGCCGCCATCCAGGACAGGCTCGCCGCAGCCGACGTGATCGTCCTCGCGTTCCCCGTCTACTGGTACACCATGCCCGCCATGGTCAAGGGCCTGTTCGACCGCGTCATCTGCCGCGGCTTCGCCTACCACGCGGACGGCACCCCCGGAGCGCTCGCCGGCAAGACGGTGCGCGTGATCCTCCTGACCGGCGGCACGGAATCCTGGTACGAGTCCGACGGCATCGGCGAGGCGCTGGACAACCAGATCCGCCGCCAGACCCTCATGAAGTACTGCGGCGTGAAGGATGCCGAGCTCGTCTACGTCGACGGCCTGTCGATGGGCGACGACGACCCGGTCAAGCGCGAGGCCGCCGCCCGCCACCTCGACCGCATCAGGCAGCTGGGCGCCTCCCTGGCATGAACGATATGCCGCGAACGATGTGAGTGGATGCGACCCGGTCCGTCAGGACCGGGCCGCATCCACTTTCGCGTTATGGGGGCCCGCCGTCCCGCTACAGTTCGACCTGCTCCCAGCGGTCCGGCTTCGGTATGCGTCTCGTCGGCGTGACACAGGCGAGCAGCAGTCCGAGAGCCGCGCACAGGACGACCATCAGCATGGCCGCATGGAACCCAAATCCCGGTACCTGCAACAGCCATCCGACCAATGCCGGGGTGAGCGCGCCGGGCACGCCGATCGTCGTCTCGAACACCGTGGACACCCGGCCCTGCATGTGCTCCGGCGTACGCCCGTAGATGAAGCCGAGTTCGCCGGCGTTCAATGCGGGGAACAACACGGACGCGACGCTCATGCAGATGACGGCCACCGCATAGGAGTCGGTGAACACGAGCGGGATCATCGCGATGGTGAACACCGTGAACGTGAGGATGATGAGACGGCCGGTGCGCATGTGTTCGACGAGTCTTCCGGCGGCCAGCGAGCCAATCAGCGAGGCGACGCCGGTGGCCGTGCCTACCAGTCCGATGAGCGCCGCATCCGTACCACGGGCGGCGAGCATGATCTGCACGCCGATGATGCTTCCGTAACAGGCGACGTTGATGACGGCGCCCTGGATGATGGCGGCGAGCACGATGCGTCTGGACAACGTCCAACGCCAACCGTCCATGAACTGGCGGAGAAACGACGGGTCGGACGAACCGGAGGAAGGTCTTGTGGATGATTCATCGGACCTGCCCGCCGATTCGATGCCCGCAACGGCGCGAATGCCGCGTTTCGGCAACGTGAGAGCCGTGATCGCCGCGACCAGGTACAGGATGGCGGAGACGAGGAACGGACCCCAGCCGGCGATCCGATACAACAGTCCGCCGAGCGTCCCGCCGGACAGTTCCACACAGGATTCGCGAGCCTCACGGACGGCTTGCGCCTTCGCGAACCGTTCCTGCGGCACGATCGACTTGAGCATCGCGTCATTGGCCGGACCCAGCAGCCCGTTCATCACCGCGAACAAGACCACCAGTATGGAGAACATGGACGTGCCCATCGCGTTTGCCGCGAGCAGGACGGCCGCGATCGAGGACAAGGCGAGTCCTGCCAGGCCCAGCAGGATCATCAGCGTCCGCTTGTCGTGACGGTCGGCGAGCGCTCCACCGATCGTCATCAGGACCAGCCCGATCGTCGACTCGACGGCGACGAGCAGACCGGCGACGAACGGCGAGCCGGACACGGCGAGTCCGATCAGTGGTATGGCGAATGTGCGCAGGCTGACCGCGAACACGTCTGCCGTGTCGGCGGCGAACCAGTTCCGGTAGGTTCGCGAACGCCACAATGATCGCGTTCGGATGTCGGTTTTCGGTGAATCGGTGGTGCCGGCCGCGGCGCCGGCGGGATCGGCAGGGGCAGGTGAGTCGGATTGTTGATTGCGGGCGTGCATGAGGAGCTTCTTTCATGACGTGCCCCGATGAGCCAAGACGGTCGGAAACGGTCGGATAGTACCGGCGGGAATGATGCCGGTGGGCAATCCGCCGATGGCAGCGGATTCGATGGCCTATCGACGGACGACGTTTCTCGATGCGTCTGATTCTCGAGGCGGTGTTCCGGAATGTCGCATGACAAGACGACATGCCCGATCCGATAGCAGGCGGGACGGGCATGATCGGCGGGAAGACGGCGGAAGCGTCCTTCCTGCTAGTCGTATGCGAACGAGACCAGAACGTGGTACATGAAGACCTCTTTGCGGTGAAAGCAGCAGTGCGACGGTTCAATGCGGGTTTACGGGGAACGTCCGTCATTGGCGTTTTCCCATTGGTGAGACGATTATATCCTGACGTACGGCGACGAATCAACTCGCTCGCTCGCTCGCTCGCTCCGATTGTGTTGCGCCGATATGGCACATAAAGCTGGCGGAGAGGAAACGTCGTAGGGGGAGCGTGCCTGGTACGGCATAATCGAATGCCGGCCCGTGCGGTTATTCGCCGATGATGGAGGAGACGATGCCGGAGACGATCGACATGATGATCGAACCGGCCACCGACCACCAGAACCCGTCGATGACGACGCCCACGTCGAACAGGGAGAACGCCAGCCACGAGGAAAGCTCCATGAACAGCCAGTTGATGACCAGCGCGAACACGCCGAGACTCAGGATGGAGATCGGCAGCGCCACCAGATGCACGACAGGTTTGATTGACGCGTTGATGAGCGCCATGAACAGGGAGAACGCGGCGATGCCGAGGATCGGCGGCTCACCGACCGCCCTCATGCCGGGCAAGAGCGCGACCATGACGCCCGCCGCAACGGTCAGTATCAGCCAACGTGTGATGAATTGCCTCATACCACCTGATTGTGCCAGCTGGATTGTCATCGGAATGTGATTGCGGTCGACGGCGAACGGTCCTTGAGCGGCAGGACGCGCCACTCAGGATGCGGACAGTCCGGTTATCCCGGCGTTGAAGACGTCGGTTCCAGGTCGCGGCTCCGACGACGTCTTAGACAGGCGCAGCCGCGCGCCCATCGCGGTGCATGCGGCGTCGGCGATGGACAGGCCGAGTCCCACGCCGGAGACGGCGCTGATGCGCGAGTTCACGCCGCGGTGGAACGGCTGGACGAGGTCGTCGAGATTGTCCGGCAGCCGCTCGTCGGTGGTGTTCGTGACGGTGAGCGTCACCTCGCCGTCGCCGGTCGCGTCGATGGATGCCGTGATCGACCCGCCGTCGGTGTTGTGCACGACGGCGTTGCGGATGAGATTGCCGACCGCGAGACGCATCAGCGCGGAATCGGCCTTCGCCGTGACGTGATCGGCGGCGTCGAACGTCACGTCGATGCGGCGCTCGCGGATGCCGTGATCCATGTCGGCGAGCGCGTCGTCCACGCATGCGGCGAGGTCCGTCGTCCCCGCTGCCGATGCGCCCGTTGCGTCGTGCGTCCCGTTCCCCGTTCCAGTCGCGGCCGGCGCGAGTTTGCCGTATGCGCCGCTTTGGATGCGTGAGAGGGTGAGCAGCGCGTCGACGAGTTCGGCGCCGCGCCGGTTGGCGGCGAGCGCCCGGCGGACGGATGGTGCGACGTCCTCGGGGAACCTCCCCTGTGCCAGGGGCGCGTCGAGGTTCGTCTCGACGGCGGCGATGGGGGTGCGCAGTTCGTGCGACGCGTTGGACACGAACCGTCGCTCGGCTTCGGAGGCGGCCTGGATGCGGTCGAGCATGCCGTTGATGGAGTCGCCGAGGCTGGTGATCTCGTCGCCTGGGCGTGAACGTCCCGTCCCGTCCGTGTCGATGCGCGTGCCGAGGTCGTTCGGGTCGAGCGTGGCCGTCTGCTCGCTGATGGATTTGAGCCTGCGGGACATTCGTGAGGTGACGATCCAGATGACGAGGATGCTGGTGGCGCCGAAGAACACGAAGATGACGGCGGCGCTGATGCGCAGTCCGTTGGCTATGGTGTCCTGGTTCCATATGGAGATCCCGTATGGCGTGGTGATGGTGAACGATCCGTCGTCGCCCCATTCGACGCGGTAGGGTTGGCCGTTGGTCCGGCCGGTGGCGGAGCCGGCCCCTTTGCCGTTGCTGGCGCTGCCGAGGAATTGCGGGGCGTCCATGTACGGTTGCTGGTGCGTTTCCTGCCATGTCCGTGGGTCGGGGTCCACGGACCAGCCCTCGACGGACAGGAAGTCGTCGTCCGACGGGGCCTTCCCGGTATTGTCGCCGCCGTTCGGCTGTCCGGTCTGTCCGCCGTCCTGTCCGTTCTCGTAGGAGACGGTCATCGCGTAGGAGAACATGCCGTTGATGATGACGGTCTGCACGATGGCCGCCGATCCGAGGGCGATGAGGAACACGACGCTGATCGCGA
This sequence comes from Bifidobacterium aesculapii, assembly GCF_001417815.1. Taxonomy (GTDB): domain Bacteria; phylum Actinomycetota; class Actinomycetes; order Actinomycetales; family Bifidobacteriaceae; genus Bifidobacterium; species Bifidobacterium aesculapii. Next base: position 78,795 of record NZ_BCFK01000031.1, on the reverse strand, counting down.
TGGTGAGCTTGGCGCGGAACGTGCGCGGGGTGAGCCGGTCGGCGACCCGGCGCAGGCGGCGGGCGACACGGCCTCGGATCCGTGTCTGTGCCTTGGCCGGCGGCCGGTTATGTTCCTGGTCTCGGTTGCGGGTCATGCGAGCCGGTATCCTTCCCCGCGTGTGGAGACGATCAGGTCGCGGTCCTCCAGTTTGCGTCGCAGCGAGTACATGGTGGTCTTGACCACGTCGGCGGCCTCGACGTCCGGGTCGGCGTCCCACACGCTCCGGTGGAGTTCGTCCACGCTCACGTAGCCGCCGTCGGCGCGCATGAGCTCCAGGAGCACGCCGTACTCCTTGGGGGTGAGTTTGACGAGCGTGCGTCCGTGGTCGCGGAACACGAGCCGGCGCGTGGTGTCGAGCGTCAGGTCGCCGCGGGTGAGCACGGCGGCCGTGGCGGCGCCCTTGCCGGCGCGGCGCTGCAGGGCGCGGATGCGCGCGAGGAGCTCCGGGTAGGCGAACGGTTTGGTCAGGTAGTCGTCCGCGCCCAAGTCGAGCCCGCTGACCCTGTCGCTGACGTCGGCCGCGGCGGTGAGCATGATCACGGCGACGGGGATGCGGTTCGCGGCGATCGTCGCCATCACGGCGTCTCCGGACAGGACGGGCAGGTCGCGGTCGAGCAGGACGATGTCGACGTCCGTGTCGGCCAGTGCCTTGAGCGCCTCGACTCCCGTCATGGCCACGTCGGTCGCGTACCCTTCGTAGCGCAGCGCGTCATCCAATGCGGCCGCCAGATCGCGGTCGTCCTCGACGATCAGTATTCGCATGCGTCCCCACGCTCCTCGTCCCCGTGCTTCCGACGGCACTTTGCGATCCGTCCTTCCGTATCGTCATTATCCTCCCGCGGCGACGGTAAGGCGAGGGTAAGGAGGGTTCACACCGATACGGCACCGTCAGCGGAGTGCAATGGGAAGTGAAGGAGGGCATTATCATGAAGAGCCATTCCATCATCATCCGGCTGCTTGCCGCGGCCATGGCGTCGGCGATGCTGCTGGCGCTCGCCGCATGCGCGGGCTACGGCGGCGACGCCGATTCGACCGGCACGGCATCATCGCATTCGCATGCCGTCGGCGGAGACGCCATGGCGTCGGACGGCTCCGACGATTGCGGGGCCGCCCCGGCCGGCGCAGACTGTACCGCAGAGACCGGCTATCCGGCGAGTACGATCGTGCGCAGGTTCGCCGCCTGCCTCGTGTCCAAAGGGTTCGACGCGCGCATCGTGGGCGAACGCAACGATCAGGTCGCACTGCTCGAAATCGACGCCGCCGGCAATCCCAAACAGCCCAGGCTCATCCCCGGCGACGACGGCGTCACCACCCAGGACTGGACCACGGACCCGGCACTGTACCCGAACATCATGTCGACGGGCATCCTCAGCAACGGCCTTACCGGCGACGACTTCCCGTACATCATCGCACGCGACTCCGCCGATCTGGCCGGATCCCCGTACGCGGCGAAGCAGCAGGACTATGCGGCCTGCGAACGGGCCGACCCCGATTTCACGCAAGGCGTGCAACGCCTCACCGCCGACGAGAACGCCTCCCAGACGGACCGGAACGCGGTATTGGCCTTCGCACGCGCCGCACGGGCCAAGGGATTCGACTGGGTGGCGGATCCGAGCGGAGAGCACCCCTTACGCATCGTGATCCCCGCCTACGTGCCGGAGAACGACGTGCGCCGGTTCCTGAGGGAATGCGACCCCGGAGACGCGCCGGTCACCTACTCGTGGCACGGCGACTACCCATACGACATCCACTCGGTGCAGCAGGAGCTGTCCCGGATCGGCTGAGCCCGATCGGCCATCCGACGCAGGTAAGCCGAAGGTAAACCCGACCCACACCGACACGCGACGAAGCACCCGGTTGAATGGGACGCGACAACCCGACCACCCGTCCCAACGGACACTGGACACCACCCAAGGAGACTCGTGATGACCCGCAACCGACTCCTCACCGCAAGCACGGCGGCCATCATATCCGCCACCCTCCTCCTCACGCTCGCCGCCTGCGCCGGCCCGGCATCCGACACCACGACCACCGGCGACGGCACCGACACCAACGCCACCGACACCACCAGCAACCTCCCCGTCGACGAAACCGCACGCAAATTCGTCGCCTGCCTCACATCCAAAGGCCTCGACGCGAGAACCGCTGTCGGCCCCGGCGCACCCGACGCATCCGGCAAAGCCAAAGCCCCCACCGTCAGGAACATGGCCGAACTGCGCATGATCGACCGCACCGGCAACCCCGTCACCACCGACGACACCGGCACGAGCATAGGCACCGACAGCGCAACCCAACAGCTCTACGCCAACGCCATGTTCACCGCGCTCGACTACGGCACCGTATGGGTCGCCTTCAAGGACTCCACCGCGCTCGCCGGCACCCCATACGAGTCGAAACAGGCCGACTACGCGGACTGCGAGGCGAAACACCCGAACTTCACCCAACCCGCGCAGGACCTCTCCTCGGGGCAACCCACATACAGCGAGGAGGACAAACGCGCCGCGCTCGACTTCGCGAGGAAGGCGCGCGGCAAAGGCTTCAGCTGGGTCGCGGACCCGAGCGGCGACGAGCCGACCACGATTCTCATCCCACGGACCGTGACGGCCGACGAGCTCAGACGATTCTTCAAGGAATGCCCGGTCGGGGACGCGCGCATCAGCTTCGGATTCGACGGCACACCCGAGGAGTTCGGCTACGACTACATGAAGGTGATGGACGAGGCGGACGGCGCCGCCGATTGGACGACCACGCAATACGGCATCGGCAGCCCGACGGCCGCACGATGACGACCAACGACGGTCGCAGCGGCGGGCCGCACGGACGACTGTACACAGCACATACAGGAGGTGCCACGATGACACGGACGGAAACAAGACGGATCGGCAAGGTGCGCAGGATCATCGCCACGATCGCCGCATGCGTCACGGTCGCGGGACTCATCGCCGTGTGCGCGATCACCCGACCATGGACACTAATCGCCGACATGACCGGCCCCGACCGTACGGGAAAGGCGACGGCGACGGGCACGCACGCCTCATCCGGCATTGCCGTCGACGTGAGCACGTTGCGCACCCAACCGGTCACTACAGGCGTCCTCAACGCCGAAACCCGGCTCGGCGGCACCCTCCAATACGACGAACCATCCGAATTCCAACCGGCGACCGGCACCATCACCCAACTGCCCACACCCGGCGCCGAAATCGCCACCGGCCAACAGGTATACGAGATGGACGGCGTGACCGTGCCGCTGTTCCACGGCACACGCCCGTTCTGGCGCACCCTCCAAGTGGACGTGCCCGACGGGCCCGACGTGACCCAACTCGAAACGAACCTGCAGGAACTCGGCTACTTCAAAGCCGCCCCCAACACGCATTTCGACTGGCGCACCCGCGAAGCCATACGCCAATGGCAGACCAGAACCCTCGGGCTCACAGGCGACCAGGTGACCGGCGTCTTCGAACCCGGATCCGTGGCGCTCGCCGCGACCGCACCCATCCGCATCAACACCGTCACCGCCAAACTCGGCGAAACCAACGTGAGCCCCGGCACCTACACCGGCGTCGCGCTGCACGTCGAGGCCACGCTCAGCGCCACACAGGCAGCCACGTTCAAAGCGGGCGACACAGTACAGGTCATCCTGCCGAACAACACGACCATCGACACCACGCTCGCCGCCGTCGACCAGGGCGGCCAGTCCACCGGCAAGGACGGGCAGGTCACCTCGCCGTCGGCGCGCATCGACTTCCCCGACCAGACGCAGGTCGCGAGCTTCGGCGCGACCTCCGTGCAGCTCGTCATCCCCAACACGACGAACACGAACACCGCGGAGACGCTGATCGTGCCCGTCACCGCGATCATCGCCTCCGCCGGCAGCACATACGCGGTCGACGTGGTGCGCGGTCAGCGGCTCGAACGCATCCCCGTCGAACTCGGCCTCGTCGCGAACGCGCAGGTGCAGCTGACCCGCGCCGACGGGCTCAAGGCCGGCGACAAGGTGGTCGTCTCATGACCGCCCTGCTCGAACTCGACCAAGCCACGAAAAGCTATCCGGGCCGCGACGGAAGCCCGCTGGAGATCCTGCACCCCACATCGCTCGCAATCGAACACGGCGAACGGATCGCGATCGTCGGACCGTCCGGCTCCGGCAAATCGACGCTCCTGTCCCTCTTGGGCACGCTCGACATGCCCACCACGGGCACCCTGCGCTACGACGGAGAAGACGTCGCGGCCATGGGGGAGCGGCACCGAAGCGCCCTGCGCGCGACACGCATCGGCTTCGTGTTCCAGCAGTTCCACCTGATCCCCACCGTCTGCGCGATCGAGAACGTGACGACCGGACTGCAATACACGACGATCCCACACCACACCCGACGCGCACGCGCCATCGACGCCCTGCAACGGGTCGGACTGGGCGAACGCCTGCGACACCGGCCGCCACAGCTCTCCGGCGGCGAACAACAGCGCGTGGCCATCGCCCGCGCGCTCGCCAAAAACCCGGACGTGATCTTCGCCGACGAGCCGACCGGCGCGCTCGACACCGCCACCGGGCACGCGATCATCGACCTGCTGCTGGGAGCGGCGGACGACGGGGCGAGCCTCGTGGTCGTCACCCACGACCCATCCATCGCCGCGCGCTTCCCGAGGCGGCTGCACATGAGGGACGGCGTCGTGACCGAACTGCCGCCGGACACACGGCACGACGACGCGGACGACGACGGAAACGAGGGAAGAGGCGCATGACCGTCACCACCCGAACGGAGCGGCCGCCGAAAGGACGCCCACCGACCACACGATTCGCGGACCTCATGCACACGGCATGGATCGGGGCCACCGGACGCATGTCCCGCACGGTGCTCGCCGCATTGGGCATCGCGCTCGGCGTGGCCGCATACGTGGCACTCTCCGGCATCGCCGCGTCGAACCAGGCCGCACTGCTCGCCCGCCTCGACTCGCTCGGCGCGAACCTACAGGTCGTGTCACCGGGACGCGACGCCGCACAGCAGCCCGTGCCCCTGCCCGCATACGCGCCCGAAACCATCGCACGCCAGCCGCAGGTGGAACGGGTGGGCGTGTTCGACACGGCACCCGAGAACGTGAGGATCTTCAAGAACGAGTTCGTACCCAAATCCAACGGCAACGCCCTGACGCTGACGGTCATGCGGCCGGACGCGCTGGACGCCGTCGGGGCAAGGGTCGTGCAGGGGCACGGCATCGACGAGCACAACCAGCATCTGCCCGTGGCGATACTCGGCTCCGAGGCCGCCTACCGACTCGGCGTCACCACGGTCGGCGACCGCATCCTCATCGACGACGCATGGTACGGGATCGTCGGCATCCTCGCCCCGGCACCGCAGGCGCAGAACCTCGACCCGTCGGTCATCATCGGCTCGACACAGGCGAAGGCGAGCCACCCGGACCAGGCCGAAACGATCGGCCAGATCAGCGCGATCTACGTGCGCACCAGACCAGGTGACACCGAAACGCTGCGACGCATGCTCGCCCACGCGGCGAACCTCACCGGCGCCAACGTATCCGTCAACGCGTCAGTCGACCTGTCCGAAGCACGCAACACCACCGACGACTCCCTCAACACGCTGGGGCTGATGATCGGAGCGATCGCACTGGCCGTAGGCGGCATGAGCATCGCCAACATGATGATCGTCACCGTGATGGAACGCCGCGGCGAAATCGGACTGAGACGCGCGCTCGGCGCGACCCCCAGCGCGATCCGCATGCAGTTCGTCACCGAAGCGGCCATGCTCTCCGCATTCGGCGGTCTCGCCGGTACGATGCTCGGGGCCGGCACGGTGTTCGGCTTCGCGGTATGGGCGGGGCAGCCGACCGTGCTGGATTGGGGGACGCTGCCCGCCGCATGGGGCGCGGCCGTGCTCGTCGGCGCGCTCGCCGGCATCTATCCGGCGTCGAGGGCCGCGCGGCTCGCGCCGACCGCGGCGCTGCGCGGGGAGTGAAGGCGGGGAATTCTACAGGCTCCGAAATCGCCCAGAATGTAGGACGCGGGTATCCGCAGATACGGCGACCGTCCTATTGTGGCGCATGGTCGACTTACACATACAAGGGGAGGACCATGTCGGTACTGGACGAATTGGTGGCGGGCGCGCTGGAGGACCAGCAGGCTCGCGAGCATGCCGTGTCATTGGAGGAAATCAGGAATGCCGCGCTGGCGGCCCCGGCCCCGATCGATGCGACCCGATGGCTCAAGCGCGCCGACGGCATCCCCGTGATCGCCGAGATCAAGCGCGCCTCCCCGTCCAAGGGTCATCTGAGCGACATCCCCGACCCGGCCGCATTGGCCCGCGAATACGAGAAGGGCGGAGCGAGCGCGATCTCCGTGCTCACCGAAGGCCGCCGGTTCCTCGGCTCCCTCGACGACTTCGACAAGGTCCGTGCAGCGGTGCACATCCCGTTGCTGCGCAAGGACTTCATCGTCACCGACTACCAGATCTACGAGGCGCGCGCCCACGGCGCCGACCTGGTGCTGCTCATCGTCGCCGCGCTGGACGACGCGACGCTCAAGCATCTGCTCGATCTCGCGCACGACCTCAAGATGACGGTCCTCGTCGAGACGCACACGCGCGAGGAGATCGAGCGTGCGGTCGCCGCCGGAGCGAAGGTGATCGGCATCAACGCCCGCAACCTCAAGGACCTGAGGGTGGACGTCAACAAATACAACGAACTGGCTGCGGACCTGCCGGACGACGTCATCAAGGTGGCGGAGTCCGGCGTGTTCGGCGCCGTCGAGGTCGAGGATTACGGCCGGGCGGGCGCGGACGCGGTGCTGGTCGGCGAGGGCGTGGCCACCGCCGACGACCACGAGCTGGCGGTCGAACGACTAGTGAAGGCAGGAGCAAGAGTGAAGGCATCCGAAACCACCCCGTTGAGCGAACACCACGGCCCGTACTGGGGCCAGTTCGGCGGTCGCTACGTGCCCGAGGCGCTCATCACCGCATTGGACGAGCTCGAGCGCGTCTACGATGAGGCCAAGGCCGATCCCGAATTCCACAAGGAGTTCATGACCCTCCAACAGCGCTACGTGGGCCGTCCGAGCCCGTTGACCGAGGCTCCGCGCTTCTCCGCGCTCGTCAAGGAGAGGACCGGCCTCGACGCGCGCGTCTTCCTCAAGCGCGAGGACCTCAACCACACCGGCGCGCACAAGATCAACAACGCGCTCGGCCAGGCCCTGCTTGTCAAGCGCATGGGCAAGACCCGCGTGATCGCCGAGACCGGCGCCGGCCAGCACGGCGTCGCCACCGCCACCGTGTGCGCGATGATGGGTCTCAAGTGCCGCATCTACATGGGCCAGATCGACGCCCGCCGTCAGGCCCTCAACGTGGCCCGCATGCGCATGCTCGGCGCCGAGGTCGTGGAGGTCACGCTCGGCGACCGCATCCTCAAGGACGCCATCAACGAGGCCCTGCGCGACTGGGTCACCAACGTCAAGGACACCCACTACCTGCTCGGCACCGTCGCGGGCCCCCACCCGTTCCCCGAAATGGTGCGCGACTTCCAGAAGATCATCGGCGAGGAGGCCAAGCAGCAGCTGCAGGAATGGTACGGCATCGACCATCCGGACGCGGTGTGCGCGTGCGTGGGCGGCGGCTCCAACGCCATCGGCGTGATGAACGCCTTCCTTGACGACGAACGCGTCAACCTCTACGGCTACGAGGCCGGCGGCAACGGCCCCGAATCCGGCAGACACGCCATCCGCTTCGCCCCCGGCACCGGCCAGCTCGGCATGTTCCAGGGCGCCAAGAGCTACCTGCTGGAGACCGACGAAGGTCAGACGCTCGACACGTACTCCATCTCCGCCGGCCTCGACTATGCGTCCGTGGGCCCGGAGCACTCCTGGCTCAAAGACATCGGCCGCGTGAACTACTCGTGGGCCACCGATGAGGAGGCGATGAACGCCTTCCGCGACCTGAGCCAGACCGAAGGCATCATTCCCGCCATCGAAAGCTCGCACGCGGTCGCCGGCGCCTACAAGGCCGCTGCGGATCTCAAGGCCAAGGGCTACGACAAGGCCGTCATGATCGTCAACATCTCCGGCCGCGGCGACAAGGACATGGCCACCGCCGGCAAGTGGTTCGGCTACCTGACCGACGACCAGGCCAAGGCGCTCGAAGTCACCGGTGCACACGGCGACACGGTCGCCTGAACGAGAAGAGGAGAACGACAATCATGACAACCACCGCAACCACACCCTCCGGTCAGCCGCTGGGCATCAGCCACAAGCCCAGCCAGACCGAGGCCATGTTCACCAAGTTCAAGGCCGAGAACAAACCGGCCTTCATCGGCTACCTGCCGTACGGCTTCCCGGACCCCGAAACCTCGCTCGACGCGCTGAGGACGATGGTCGAGCACGGCGTCGACGCCGTCGAGATCGGCCTGCCGTACTCCGACCCGGTGATGGACGGCCCGGTCATCCAGGCCGCATCGTCGATCGCCCTGAACAACGGCGAGACCATCAAGCGCGTGTTCGAGGCCGTCGAGACCGTGGCCAACGCCGGCGGCGTGCCGCTGGTCATGAGCTACTGGAACCTCATCTACCACTACGGCGTCGAACGTTTCGCCACCGACTTCGAGAACGCCGGCGGTGCCGGTCTCATCACGCCCGACCTCATTCCCGACGAGGCGGGGGAATGGATCGAGGCCTCCGACCGCCATGGCCTTGACCGCATCTTCCTGGTCTCCCCGGATTCGGCCGACGAGCGTCTCGAAGTCGTCGCCCGCAACGCGCGCGGATTCGTCTACGCGGCCGCACGCATGGGCGTCACCGGCGAACGCGCACAGCTCGACGCCTCCCCGGAACGTCTCGTCGAACGCACACGCAAGGCGGGCGCCGAGAACGTGTGCGTCGGCATCGGCGTGTCCACCGCCGAACAGGGTGCGCGGGTCGGCTCCTACGCGGACGGCGTAATCGTCGGCTCCGCCCTCGTGCACACGCTGCTCGCCGACGACAACCGTTCCGCACGTGACGCCGCCGAAGGGCTGAAGCTGCTCGCGGCCAAGAGCGAGGAACTCGCCGCCGGCATCCATGGCGCGCGCGCCTGAAACGGACGACGACCCTGACAGATGACCATGTCCGTGTCCATGCGGACCGGTGTGGGGCGGGATCGCTTCCGCACCGGTCCGCATGGACACGCGTAGGATGAAAGCATGAACCTCGCATACATTCCCTCCCCGTCGTTCTCGAAATTCGAGATCGGCCCGGTGACCATCCGCATGTACGCGGTGTGCATCCTCATCGGCGTGTGCTTCGCCGTATGGATTCTCACCCGCAGGTGGAAGCGGGTCGGCGGCACTTTCGACCAGGTGCTCGACACCACGTTGGTGGCCGTGCCCTGCGGACTGGTGGGGGCGCGCCTCTACCACGTGTTCACCACACCGGCCATGTACTTCCCTCCGACCGGCGACCCCGCCGACATCATCAAGGTGTGGGAAGGCGGCATGGCCATCTTCGGCGGCATCGGCGTAGGCGCGCTTGCCGCGTTCCTGTGGTGCCGTCACAAGCGTTATCCATTCGCATTGCTCGCCGACTGTCTGGCCCCCGGACTGCTCGTGGCCCAGGCCATCGGAAGACTCGGCAACTGGTTCAACCAGGAGCTGTACGGGTGGCCCACCACATTGCCGTGGGGATTGAAGCTCAACTACGAGTCCGACGCGATTGGCCGCACCGAGGTGTGCTGGCAGGGCACGGCATGCCCGACCGGCACGTTGTTCCACCCGACATTCCTCTACGAGATGATCTGGAATCTCATCGGCGCCGCGCTCATCGTGTGGATCGGACGCAGGTTCGCATCGAAGCTCAAGGCCGGGCAGCAGTTCGCCATGTACATGATGTGGTACGGGCTCGGCCGCACATGGATCGAGAACGTGCGCATCAACTACTCCACGGTGATTCTCGGTCTGAGGACCAACGTGTGGACCGCCATGCTCGTGTTCCTCGCCGGATGCGTCCTGTTCGTCGTGCTGCACCGCGTCGGGCGCGAGACCGGCGAGCTTGCCGACCGCCTCACCGCGATCACCGCCGATGAGCTCGAACGCCAACGCCAGGACGAGGAACGGCGAGCCAAGACCAAACACACGGGGAACGGCGACTGAACATATCGCCGCAACCCACCCAAACCACGGACGTAGTCCCCGTTGATAGTAAGGTATGGAACCATGAAGAAGATTGAAATCGCCCCCAGCATCCTGTCCGCCGACTTCTGCAACCTCGAACGTGACCTCAAGGCCATCGCCAACGCCGATCTCGTCCACGTCGATGTGATGGACCACCACTTCGTCCCGAACCTGACGCTCGGCGAGCCGATCGTCAAGCGCATCTGCGAAGTGACCGACCTGCCGGTCGACGTGCACCTGATGATCGAGGATCCGGATCGTTGGGCGCCCGAATACGCCAAGCTCGGCGCTGCCTCCGTCTCCTTCCACATGGGCGCCACCCACGCCCCGGTGCGTCTCGCCCGCCAGCTGCGCGACATGGGCTGCAAGGCCTGCTTCGCCGTCCGTCCGGTCGAGCCGGTCGAGCCGATCTTCGACATCCTCGACGAGTTCGACATGATCCTCATCATGACGGTCGAACCCGGCTTCGGCGGCCAGAAGTTCCTCGACAACCAGATGAACAAGGTCCGTCGTCTGCGCGACGAGATCACCCGCCGCGGCCTCGCCACCAAGATCCAGGTCGACGGCGGCGTAAGCCCGAAGACCGCGCACATCGTCGCCGAGGCCGGTGCCGATGTGCTCGTGGCCGGATCAGCCGTCTATGGTGCCGACGATCGTGCGGCGGCCATCGACTCCATCCGCGAGAAAGCCGCTGCCGCGTATCGCGACTGAACCGTCGACACACGAATTTCAGACCCCGGATTCCTGCAATCCCACACAAAGAAGAAAGCAACACAGACACATGAAGACGTTTGAATCGCTGTTCGCCGAGCTGAGCGAGAAGGCCCAGACCCGGCCCGAAGGCTCCCTGACCGTCGAGGAGCTCGACAAGGGCACCCATTTCATCGGCAAGAAAATCGTCGAGGAGGCCAGCGAGACCTGGATCGCCGCCGAATACGAGGGTGCGGACCGCACCGCCGAAGAGATGAGCCAGCTGCTCTACCACGTGCAGGTCATGATGATCAAGCACGGGCTGAGCCTCGAGGACGTCTACAAGCACCTGTGAGGGCGTAAATCACACCCGGGTCGTCATTCCGCTATTCAAGGGATTAAAGGGGAAAACCATGCTGAGAATCGCCGTGCCCAACAAGGGCATGCTGTCCGAGCCCGCTTGGAACATGCTTTCCGAGGCGGGCTACCGTCTGCGCTCCAATCCGCGCCAGCTCGTCGTCGAGGATCCGGACAACCAGATCGAACTGTTCTACCTTCGTCCGCTCGACATCGCCGTCTACGTGGGCAGCGGCACCATTGACTGCGGCATCACCGGCGAGGATCTGCTGAAGAACTCCGGAACCGCGGCGCTCGAGCATCTTCCGCTCGGTTTCGGAGCCTCCACGTTCCGTTTCGCCGCGCCGAACGAGTCCTCCTTCTCCAAGCTCGAAGACATCGAAGGCAAGCGCGTCGGCACCTCGTTCGACAAGCTCGTGCATGATTATCTCGTCGAGCACGGCATCAACGCCGAGACCATCCACCTGGACGGCGCGGTCGAATCCTCCGTGCAGCTGGGCGTCGCCGATCTCATCGCCGACGTGGTCTCGACGGGCACCACCCTGCGCAACGCCGGCCTGCGCATCTTCGCCGACCCGATCATGCATTCGCAGGCGTGCCTCATCCGGTCCCCGCGTCTGGACGAGAACGACGAGCGTCTCACCATCCTCAGCCGCCGTCTCGAAGGCGTCATCACCGCGCAGCGCTATGTGCTCATGGACTATGACATTCCGATCTCGAAGGTCTCCGCCGCGGTCGCGGTCACGCCCGGCTTCGAAAGCCCCACCATCTCTCCGCTGCACGACAAGCAGTGGAACGCCGTGCGCGTCATGGTTCCCAAGGCGAAGGTCAACCAGCTCATGGACAAGCTGTACGAGGTCGGCGCCCGAGGCATCATCGTCACATCTCTGACCGCCTCCCGCATCTGACTGTGAACGTGTGGATTCGAAGACATGACCGAGCATGATGCCAATTCGACGTATAGTCCGGAACCTCGGGACATCTACCTGACGGTTCCGAACCTGCTCAGCCTGTTCAGAATCATCTCCATTCCCTTCATCTCGTGGTTGATTTCGGACCACGAGATGGTTGCCGCGTTGACGGTGCTCGCCATATCGTCGGTGTCCGACGGGCTTGACGGCATACTGGCGCGCAAACTCAATCAGGTGAGCAAGATTGGTCAGATCCTTGACCCTCTGGCCGATCGTCTGCTCATTTTCTGCTCGATCATCGCCCTTGGCGTGGCAGGAATCATCCCATGGTGGATGCTCATCGTCGTCGGCGTGCGTGACCTGTTCATGGCGATCCAGGTGGTGTGGCTCGCCCAATACGGGTACGGTCCGTTGCCGGTGCATTTCGTCGGCAAGGCAGGGACGGCGTTGCTGATGATGGCCATCGTCGCACTCACCGTCGCCGATTTGGGAACGGCGCCCCTGTTTCACTTGCTGCATCTCGCCGCACTGGCGACGGGCATCTGGGGCGTCGCGATGTACTGGCTTGCCGGGTATATCTACTTCCGGCAGGGCGTCACCGTCCTCAGGCGTGAGATTCCCCAACGACACGAACGCAGGGAACAGGAGCGTCGAGAGAAGGCCGATGCATGACGGCAGGTATGGATACGGACGGGATGCCGGCATCCTACCCTGTGGAGGAGCGGAAGGAGGAGCCTGCGGTCAGAAGACGATCCGTCTTTTCGCGAGCGTACACCGGCCTCCTGTCGCATCACACGGTGCAGACCGCGGTCACCGCCAATGAACGTGAACGTCGCAGACGGATTCGTCAGGACGATTCGCTCAGGCTCATCGATGACCTGACGAACCGTCCGCTCGACCCCATCTATCTGGATTCGAACCTGTCCACCCATCGCGAGTCCCCGGTGACGAAGTGGACGATGCGCATCATATGCTTCATCGTGTGCATCGCGGTCGGATTCCTCGGGTGCCTGTTCGTCCAACAGCTGCACTCCGATCCGCGCAAAGCGGTCAGGGCGTCTCTCGCCTCGCAGCTCGAGACATCGCGAAACGACGTGGATTCCCTCACCAAGGACGTCGCCGCACTGCGTTCGAACATCGAACGGCAGTCAAAGCGGCTTGATGTTGCCGGAGCGTCCGAAACGGTCCGTGCCGACGAGATGGTCAGCGGACAAGTGAAAGTGACGGGGGAGGGCATCACGCTCACCGTCGCCAACCCCATCGCTGCGGCCAACGACTCCTCGACAGGGGCGACGCCGCGTGAGAAGGCGGGCGACCATCTGCGTGTCGTCACCGATGCCGATCTCCAGCAGCTCGTCTCCCTGTTGTGGCGCAGCGGGGCCGAAGCCATCGCGATCAACGGTCACCGACTGGGCGTGCAGACCTCCATCCGTGCGGCGGGAGGAACGATTCTCGTCGGTCTTGACGCCGTCGGCAGCCCGTATCGCATCGAGGCCATAGGGGAGCGGCGTACGCTCGCGCAGGTGGCGGAGCCCGACACGTTGGGCGCTCTGTACGATGTCTACAAACGAGCAGGCATCACGCTGCAGGTGAAGCAATCGAAGTCGATTACACTGGAAGCGGCCGTGGTCGGCGACATCAGCTATGCAAGGAAGGCGGAGTGATGGCAGCAGTGCTTGGACTGGTCATCGGCGTGGTGATCGGCGTGTTCGTTCAACCGGACATACCCGTCTGGGTGCAGCCCTATCTCCCCATCATGGTCGTCGCCGCACTCGACGCCCTGCTTGGCGCGGCACGCGCCTATTTCGAGCGCCGGTTCTCCGACCGCGTGTTCATCATCTCCTTCTTCGCGAATGTTCTGACCGCCACCCTCCTGGTGCTGCTCGGCAACCAGCTCGGCGTCGGTTCGCAGCTGCAGACGGCCGTCATCGTGGTGCTCGGCATCCGCATCTTCTCGAACGTCTCCGCGATCCGCAGGTTCATCTTCAGAGGCTGACATGGCGAGACGCAATCGAAGGAACTGCGGCACCATCGGTGAAATGAAGGCCCGGGATGCCGCCGAGAAACGCAACGACTCCACGCAGACCGGATCGTTCCCGCAGGTGGATGGCTCCCGCAGGGGCAAACGCGGTCTCGCCGGCAGCGGATTGAAGACCAAACTGTTCTCATCGCTGCTGGTCATGCTCATGTGCGCCCTGCTCGGTTTCGGCTATATGACGCAGATCAACAACACACAGTCCACATACGAGACGATGAGCGAGGACGAGCTCGTTCGCCTCATCAACGAGACCAGTACGCAGGCCACCAATCTCGAGCAGCGCAAGAACGAGCTGACCAGTCAGCTCACCAGCCTCAAAGCGGCGGCGGACCAGCGCGACCAGGCGGAGAAGATCGCCAAGCAGAACGAGGAGACCAGCGGCATCATCTCCGGCAGACTTCCCGCGCAAGGCCAGGGCGTGGTCATCCGCATCACCAAAGGCTCGAAGCAGAACATCGACGCGGCGACGATGTTCACTCTCATCGAGGAACTGCGCAACGCGGGCGCCGAGGTCATCTCCGTAGGAGACGTCAGGGTGATCACCTCCACGTCGATCACCCAGGGGCAGGACGGTCAGCTGCAATGCGATGGCATCACGCTCGACACGCCGTATGTGGTCCGCGCCATCGGCAACCCGGGCGACCTCCAGAACGCCGTCAACATCGCGGGCGGCATCGGCTCAAGACTTAAGGTCATGTACGGTTCTCGCGTCACCGTCGAACAATCCGACGATGTCGTCATCACGGCCGTGCGCGGCGAAAAGCAATATAAGTACGCAAGGACGGTAGAATAGGCAACTATGACAGAACCAATTCCTAGCGCAGGCGAGACCACGATCATCGGTCTGCCTGCAATCACCATTCCCGTGACCGCAACCGGAGACCGTCCGCTCACCACGGAGGATCTCGACACCATCGCCCGTCTTTCGGAGGGTACGGCGTTGCTGATTTCGACGCGTGGCGCGGTCTCCGGTTCACGATACCTCCTCGATGAGGATGAGGTGACGGTGGGGCGCGATCCCCGTGCAGATATCCTGCTCGACGATTCCACGGTCTCCCGTTCGCATGCCGTGTTCCGGCGCGTCGGGGGAGTGTTCACCGTCGTGGATGCCGGCTCTCTGAACGGCACGTATGTGAACCGTCAGCGTGTCGACCAGGCGACCCTGAAGAACGGCGACGAAATCATGATCGGCAAATTCCGACTTGTGTTCTTCACGAAGTCGGCGGTCATCTCCTGAACCGAAGCCGACGTGATGCGGGCGACAGGGGAGCGGCTATGAATGAGGAAAGACTCCAGCTTCATCTGCATGTTCCTCTGCGCAACCGTATGGATCTCAACGAGGAAGCCGTGCAAGGGGAGTTGTTCGCCACTCCCGACGACGAGGAGATGAACCGTGGCTACCGGGGTTCCATCGCCTCCAAAGTCGCGGGCATCACCTATCGTCAGCTCGACTATTGGGCGCGCAAACAGATTCTGGAACCGTCGATCACACCCTCGCACGGTTCCGGTTCCAGACGCCTGTATTCGTTCAAGGACGTCGTCATCCTCGCCGTGTCCAAGCGTCTGCTGGATGCCGGAGTGAATCTGCAGAACGTGACCACCGCAATCAGTTTTCTCACCCAACGTTCGGTGGGGGCGCTTGAACATATCACCATCATGTGCGACGGTCAGCAGGTGCATGAGTGCATGACGAGCGAGCAGATGCTGGAACTGCTGCAGAGCGGCAAAGCCGTATTCGCCGTATCGGTCGGTTCGTTGTGGCACCAGATCAAAGACGCGTTGGAACATGAGGACTTCGTCGATTTGACGCATTCGCCGGCGAAGCGTTCCACAGGCCGGCCGATCGATGATCTGACGGCTGAACGGATGCGGCGAACCCTTGAGGTCCGGCGCAAGCGGCGTGAACGGCAGGGGAGCGGCGTGTGACGGAGGATGGGCGCCGATGGAATCCGTATGACGATGTGATTCGATTCGTGATGCGATTTCGTGCGATCCAGAGACTCGTCATGACCCGGAAGGATGAGGAAAGGACGTTCCGACCATGATAGACATGCTCCCCGCCTTGTTGTGGTGCATCGATGTGGTGATGGCGTTGAACATCATAGGTCTGTGCGTGATCCGCGGCCGATTGACGGCACCGTATTCATCCGCATTGCATGTGTCGCGCGTCAGCTGGCCGGTGGTGATATGCCATGTGGTGTCGGCGTTGCTGGGACTTGCACCATATCTGACATACCTGTGGTTCGCCGATGGCGGATTCGACGCGGATGTCAAGGATTTCTACTCGCAGTACGGGTGGCCGTCGGCGTGCGTCATCATCCTGCTGATCATGGTGCAGATTCTCTGCATGTATATGCAGGCGAAGCGTGCGATGCGCACCGAAATGGATGAACGGTTACATAGGGCCATCGGTAAATGACGGTTGGTTTCAGATGTGCAGTCCAATCGGCAGGGTAGACGATGATTGCCGGCGGTGCATGGTTGGAACAAATACTCTGGTACTGAAGTATGTCAAGGTATGTGACTTGAGGGAACCGGAACGGCGTCTATCCTATTGGATAGACGTAATCTGACATAACGTACATTATCGGCTCTAAAGATATATGCACACACGTATGCCAATATCTGCACGGTATGCATGTGCGTATGCATATATATGGCATACAGCTCGCGCCGGTCATACCGGAACACAAGCCGCATGCCATACGCCGTTACGTTGGACGCCGCAAACCTACTTCGCGAAGTATTCGTTCACCGCTCCGCGCAGTTCGGATACTTCGTTGATGACCCGGTAGCATCCGTGGCCGGTAAGCTCGCCGGGTTCCGCATAGCCCCATCCGCAGCCGAGACAATCGAGCCCGCATGCAATGGCGCCGTCGGCATCCGTCCAACGGTCGCCGACCATCAGCGCACGGTCGCCGGCAGCCGCGTCGAATCCGATGTGCTCGAAGCAGTATCGAATGACCTGATCCTTGTCAAGCCTCGAATTGTCCCTGCTGGCACCGTAGATTCCCGAGACCAACGGCGTCACGCCGAACCGTTCACAGATCGGCTTCGCCTGATACTCGGGCTTGCACGTGGCGACGGCGAGATAATACCCGTCGGCAAGCAGGCCCTTAAGCTGGTCGGCGATGCCGTCGAACAGCATGTTCACATAGCGTCCCGGCACCTTCGGTCCGCCCGGATTGTTCGGATCGTCGAAAATGTCGTGGTTCGCGTAATAGTCACGGTACACTTCGACCGCCTCATCGAGGCGCTCGGCCGGAACATGGTTCCGCCGCAGCGACTCGATGATTGCGGGGCCTACGAAACGTTGCAGTTCGGCCTTGTCCGGAACCGGCATGCCGAGATACTTGAACGTCTCGATGACCGACAGATAGATGCCCGGTGCGGAATCGGTCAGGGTTCCGTCCAAATCAAGCAGAACCACGTTTCTCGGATGTTCGGTCATCGGTGCCTCTCCCCTACACGTTGATATGGTCGACGCTGATGTGGTCGACATAGTTGTTCATTCCGGTTACGTATGCGAAGCACACGTACAGCCAAGTATGCCCGGTCGAGTTGACCGGGCATACCATTCAGGTGTCGTTCACCGGCAGGCCATGTCACTCACCGACTCACCCACCGACTTGTGCATCACTCGTAATCCGGAATCCAACCCTCGCGATGCATCTTCAGACGCTTTTCCAGCAATTCCTTGAGCTCGTCTTCGCTGCGCCGTTCGAGCAGCATGTCCCAGTGCGTGCGCGTGGGCTTGGTGATCTCGTTGGCGGAAGCGTCCTCGCCCTCGCGATGCGCGGTGGAACCGCAACGGCACTCCCACTCGTCCGGAATCTCCGCGCCTTCCGCGAACGGCAGAATCGTACGATGCCCGTTCGGGCATACGTAGGCGACTTCCTCACGCGCGGCGAAGTCGACATTGCTGTCGGACTCCAGTGATTTCGCGCCGATGCTCATACCACGCAGACTGCGTTCGGCCATATCGGTGGTTCCTCCTTGTTTTTCGACATATACACATTATGCAACCGTGGGGACGTGCCGGTTATTCCCGCAAGAGGCTTGCGGGAAGTCCGTCCGCATGCGGCACCGCTGACGAACCGTCAGTCGACGCCGGAATACGCCACCACGCCACGGTTCACCATATCCGCCGCGAGACGGGCCCTGCGTGCCAGATCCGCGTGATCGTCGCCGATATACGGTTCCGCCGCGGCTATCTGGCGCAGCACGTCGACGAGACGTTTGGCGTTGCGCACGAAATCGCCGCCGGTCAGATCGCTGCCACGAAGCACATCCGCGAGGTCCTGTCCGTCAGCCCACTCGTACATGATGTCGAGGATGCCCGGATTGATGTCGGGCAGCGGGTCGAGCCCGGCATCCTCACACAGCATGTCGACCTGATTGCGGATCGCCTTGAGCTCCTGCGCGGCGACGGCGATGGGACCATGCACCGAACCCGGGTAGTACCGTGGCTCTCCCCCGGCCCCGCGCCGCGCCTCGTAGATCATGGACGACAGCACCGCAGCCAGGCCGGCCGGCGGCAACAGGTCCAATGCGCCGGTGAGGATGGCCTGCGCGAGCACGACGTCCAGTTCGCTGTACAGGTGGCGCAGCAACTGCCCGCTGGCGGTCAGCGTCAGGTCCCTGTCCTTCCCGTCCGCATGAGGACCGGACTGGCGCGTGGCCGCGGAGTTCGTCTCCTCCAGATAGCCGAGTTCTTCGAGGATTCCGCAGATGCGGTCGAACTGGCGTGCGACCGAGCCGGTACGCGATTCGTAGCGTTCCCGGGTGCGCTGCATCTCCCGCATTTCCCTGACCCAGCGGTGCCCCCACTTGAGGTGCTGCTGCAGGTCGGGGCATGTACGGCAGGGATGCTGCTGGTCCTCCTTGCGCAGTTCGCCGATGCGCCTGTCGAGATCCCTGAACGCCGCGGAACGCTCGGCGTCCGTTCGGAACGCCGTATGCTTCAGCTCGTTGCGCTCCCCCTTCTCCAGGTCGCTCAACCGCATGCGCAGTTCCATGAACTGCCGGAAGTCGCCATGATCGCAGCGGAACGCCTGCTCGTAGCCGTCCAGCGCCTGCCGCAACGTGTTCATCTGCGATTCGAGCTGCCAGGCGGAGGCGTTCGCCTCCCATTGCGCGAACGAATGGTCAAGTGTGATGCGGGAGGTTTCATAGTCGCTGGAGTTGAGCAGGTTCACTGCCATGTTGAACGTGGCTTTGAAACTCGAATGCAGCGGATAGACGCGTTTGCTGGAGAGCGCCGCCGCTGTGGCAGGCACGAACCCGTGATGGTCCACGACGATCGCATGGCCTATGGTGTCGATGCCGCGCCGGCCCGCACGGCCGGTGAGCTGCGTGAACTCCCCCGGCGTCAACGCCACGTGCCCGGTCCCGTTGAATTTCTCGAGCTTCTCCACGACGACGCAGCGTGCCGGCATGTTGATGCCGAGCGCCAGCGTCTCCGTGGCGAAGACCATTTTGACAAGCCCCTCCTCGAAGAGCCGTTCGACGATCTGGCGGAACAACGCGATCATGCCCGCATGATGGGAGGCGAATCCCTCTTCGAGCGCGAAGCGGAACCGGGAGAATCCCAGCGCCTTGAGATCGGTCTGCGAAAGCTGACCCGCGACCATCTCGTCCACGATGCTGCGGATGCGCCGCATCTCGTCTTCCGTCGTGAGTTCAAGGCCGGCGTTGATGCACTGCTCAACCGCCTGATCGCACCCGTTGCGGGAGAAGATGAAGTAGATGCCCGGGAGCATGTCGAGATAGTTGAGCTCGTCCACCACGGCCCAGCGGCGGGGCACGTGGCGTTCGGGCTTGCGGTTGCCCCCTGAGGAACGTGCGTCCCCTTGCCCGCGCGCGGACTTGCGGCCGTGTCTGCGGGGACGTTCCGCGCCTTGCCGGCGTTCGGCGATGCGGTCGAACTGTTCAAGCCTGTCCGCCAGACCGGCATTGAGCTTCGTGGTCTGCGCGCCGGCGCCGTCGCGGCGGTAGAGGTCGATGAT
Organism: Bifidobacterium aesculapii; assembly: GCF_001417815.1. Classification (GTDB taxonomy): domain Bacteria; phylum Actinomycetota; class Actinomycetes; order Actinomycetales; family Bifidobacteriaceae; genus Bifidobacterium; species Bifidobacterium aesculapii. The sequence goes on along the minus strand of NZ_BCFK01000031.1, from coordinate 58,609 downwards.
CTCGGGTTCGGTATGGTCGTCCTTCTGCACGATCACATGCTGTTCGAGCGGGACCGGACGGCGTTCCGAGACGACGAGCTCCGTCTCTCCACGTACGGAGGATATCCACTGGCTGAAATCCTCCACATTGGATACCGTCGCGGACAGCGCCACGATGCGGACACGTTCGGGCAGATGGATGATGACCTCCTCCCAGACCGGTCCGCGGAAACGGTCCGCGAGATAATGCACTTCATCGAGAATAACGTAGTGCAGCGCGTCAAGCGTCGTGGAATGCTCGTAGAGCATGTTGCGGAGCACTTCGGTGGTCATCACGACGATGTCCGCCTCGGAGTTGATGGAGGTGTCGCCCGTCAGCAGACCCACCCGGTCGGAGCCGTACACGTCCACCAGGTCATGGTATTTCTGATTGCTCAACGCCTTGATCGGTGTCGTGTAGAACGCCTTCACGTTATGCTCCTGCGCGAGGAACACCGCGAAATCGGCGACGACGGTCTTGCCTGCGCCCGTCGGCGCGGCCACGAGCACGTTTTTGCCCGCCTCAAGAGCCTCATCGGCCTGAATCTGGAAATCATCAAGCTCGAAAGGCAGCGTCGCGGCGAACCTTGCGGCTATGCTCGAACGCTGCTTCTGACGTTTTCTGAACGAAGCGTACCGTGCCGCCGGGGAAGAAGCGGCCTGGGAGCCGCCATGCCGTGCCGTACGCGTGCTGTGTTGTGCTGATGTCATAAACCGTTACAGGGCGTCCCTCCAACGCCTCCATGCCCGCACATGCCTGTCGCGGGTCTCCTGCCTGCGCCGGACGACTGTGGCGTGGGCCTGCTCGTATCGTTCGGCGGCGACGTGCAAGGGCTCGGTGAATATCGGCCGTGCAGTCTCATCCACGTCGTCAGTGGGTGCCGTCATCCGTTCCAGTCTGTCGGATATCCGTTCGCCCGTATGCGATACGACGTGCAACGCCGCAAGCGCACGACGGGCGGCGTAGGTGCCTCCGGCGGCGAGCACGGCGATCATGAACAGGACCAGAAGCAGCCAAATCCACCAAGGCATGCCCATCACTCCCCTAACTGTCCGCAGAGTAACTGTCCGCAGAGCCGAGACCTATCATTCCGTACCGTCGTCGCCGGCGATGACGCTGAGTTCCCGCTTCGCGCGGGCGGCGATCATCGTGCGCAACGTCTCCGGCGCGACCGCGACGATATGGCGCGCGTGCGCGATGCAGAACGCCACGAACCACGAATCGGACGACACGATGAGATTGACCTTCTCCCCCTTGCCGTACGGTTCGACGTTCGCGCCGGGTAGATTCTTCACGAACGCCGAACCCGGCGCGTCGGTGATGAACGTGGCGGCGGTGCCGTTGTCGAAGCTCCACTTGCGCAACTCGCTCAACGGCATGTCGGGAATGTCGAGCGCCGTGACCGGTTCGACGATCCGCGCCTGCTCGATGCGCGCGATACGCAGCACCTGCCATGTGCGAGGCTTGCCATTCGCCTTGTTGATCGCCGGATTGCGCAACACCAGGTTCTTCTTGTCCTCCGGAGCCGCGGCGGCCACATCCGTCCAGACGGCGACGTAGTAGACACCCTCATCGACATAGGTCTTGGCCGGCGCCACCAGACGGCGACGCGTGTTGCCGGCGCCGTCGGTGTATGTCATGTCCAGCAGCATACCGGACGTGACGGCACGTTTGACGGTGCCGAAATTATGCGGCTCCAACTCGAATCCCGTCAGGCTCAGCCACGGAGTCTGACCGGGCTTGACGTGCTGGTGCAGACGATGATACAGGCTTTCGGCCTTCTCGCGCTGGTCGTTGGGCAGCAGCGGCGAATGCGCAAGATAGCTCACGGAAGCGGTCAGCATGCTCAGATACTGCGGCGAAATGCCGGCCAGACGTTCCAGCCCGAGCGAATTGGTGGCGGAGACGATGCCCTCCGCGTCCAGCAGCGACCAGTCGATGTCGAAGAACTGGCTGCCGGCCATTTCCCCGTCATCCGAAACCGTGGTGAGGGTGTTGATGTCCTTATGGATGACGTTGACGGCCTTCTTGAGTTCTTCGGGAGTCCTCGCCTTGCCGATGAAACGCACCGCAAGCTCCTCGAGAGAGAACTCCTCGCCGAGATGGGCGGAAAGGAACAGCATGAGACGCAGTCGCCGGTCCACCTCGCTGCCGGTCTGGAACGACGACTTCTTGCCGTGGGACTTGCCCGATTCGCTTTCGTCTGGTTCGGTGATGTCCTTGGCGTCAGCCGTATCCGACGAAAGCGAGGACAGGTCCCGGTCGGCTTCGTCGACGGACAGGAGGTTCTCCGCGGCCTTGAGCCTTCGATGGAAGGCCTCAGCCGCCTCCTGAGGGCTGACGATGCTCGCACCGGGATGCTCCAGCACGTACATAGCCAAATCGTCCGAATCGGTGTAGGCGACGTTGATGTGCTCGCCGTCCACATCGATGGTGGCCGCGAAACGACGCGAATCGATGACCTTCACCAAGGCGTCGGGAATCGACTGCGTGCCCAGTCCCGGGGCAATGGAGTCAAGCCCCAGCCCCGGAATCGGCGTCTGCGGCACGCGCGGGGCGGTCCGCGAGGCATGCGTGCCGGAGGAGACCTGCTGCTCATGCTCACTCGACATGGACATCGAACGGGCGAGATAGTTGGCCGCCGCCAGCACGGACATGTCCTCGGGCTCGAACCTCAGACGCACACGGGGCTCATCGCCGAGTTGCAGACGGTACGAGGCGAAATCCTGCCCCTCCGATTTCGAGGAGTACTCCGGCTGCCGGGATTCGATGGCGATGCCCATTGCGGCGAGCTTCGCACGATCGCGCTGGAACTGCTTGGCGAACGCGGCCTTCGCCGCCTGATCCGCCAACTCCCCGTATGAATCGGCATATGCCTTCACACGCTGCGCGATCTGCCGGGAGGTGAGCCATTGCGGAAAGGCGGATGACAACACGGCCAACACGTCAAGCTCATGCTTGCCCCACTTGTCCGAAAACCGCCGCCTTCCGGTGCTACCCTCTGCCATTAGTCCTCACGTATCGTTAAGGTTAGTTTTCAACTGCGCTTGTGTAGCGCAACCTCCATCTATATTACGGTGTTTTTCTCGCTGTCGTCGCCTTTTCGCAAAAATCGGCAGCGTTTTTTGCGTTTCAGATCCAATCGTCCGGTTCCACGCCCTGCGGTCCGACGTATTCCCCGTTGGGAACGTAGCGGGGCTCGCCCGTGTCCGAGAGCTTCGCATCGGAGAACAGGATCACATCACGGCCGAAGGTCCAATCCCCCTCGATGGTCACCGAGTTCGCCGCGGCGAGGGACGGCACGTTGTAGGGGAACCGTTCGTCGAAGTCATGGATATTCTTGTAGTAGCGCGGATCCAACGTGACGTTCGGGAAGATGTAGTTGCCGTCCTCCATCTCATAGGAGTCAGTCAGATGGAACCTGTCGGAACGCATGATGAACAGGTCGTCGGTCGTCTTCACCGGGAGGAACCGCATGCGGTCCACCTGGATGCAGATCGCGCCCTCGAACAGGCCGATCGCCGCGCCCATGGCGGTCTCCAGCTGCATCACGGGAGTGGTGGAGGAATCCGTGGGATCCACGGTCTTGTGGTTGAGGATCACCGGCAGAGGGAGCACGCCATCATGTTCGGCGAGCATCGCCTTCAGCGCGTCGACGCGGACCCAGATCGAGTTCGTGTTGAAGTACGGGTGCTTGTCGATGTTCTGGGCGTCATGCTTGTCTTCGGCGGCGACCTGGCTCATCTCACGCAGCATGAGACGGCCGGTCTTGCGGTCGCGAACGATATGGCCGCCCTTGCGGTCGGCCTCCGTGCGGCGAGCGACCTCGACCATGAACGGGGCGCCGGAGTCCTCGAAGTATTGCGCCAGCGTACGTGACGGACGTGCGCCGAGATTGTCGGAATTGGAGATGAACAGATACTTGAAGCCGTGTTCCTCAAGCATGTCGAGCAGACCGGATTCCCAGATGGTGGAATACAGGTCGCCATGGCCCGGCGGGCACCATTCGAGATCGGGGTTCGAGGGGAACGAGACCGGCTCGCCGGTCGCCACATCGATCTTCGGCTCCATGTGCTGCACGATCTCCATCGGAATATCCGTCTGATGGAACTTGCGGTTGTGGTGGAGCACCTTCATCGTGTCCTTGGAGGTGCGGAACGAATTCATCAGCGTAAGGGGCAGGTCGACGCCCAGACGCGTGCGCGCGGTGAGCACCTGCCCGATGATGATGTCGATGAACCGCATCTGCTTGGCCTTGTGGCGGCGCACAGGCAGCAGCGACTTCGCACAGTCAAGTCCCATCGAGGTTCCCAGACCGCCGTTGAGCTTGAGGAACGCGGTCTTGGAGAACGCTTCGATCGCCTTCTCATGATCGATGGTCTCATAGATGTCATGGAAGCTCGGGACTCCGGTCAGCGGTTCGACATCCTCTTCGCGGATGCACGTGGACCCCTCGTCGTTGCGCCATACATCATAAAGGTGCCTGAACTGGCTGATGGCCATTTCACTCATGCCATGGGCACGCATTTTCTCTGCGGATTTATCGAATACGTCTGACAATTGACTCTCCTTCATGACTTGTTCGATAATCGACTAGTCTACCGGATGTTGGATTGCCGGTCGTTCTGCGTCGATAACTGAAGGTATCGGAATGGTGAATATGGTGGATTTTGGTCGGGAGCATCCCACATGTTCCAAGCGGATAGCAGGTGGCGACTCCGTCTCGGAGCCGCCTATGGACATGCTGGAGATGCTGGAGATGGATTCCGCAAACCTAAAGGAACGCCCACGCGTTGGACGCCGATACGGCGATGGCGACGATGACGATGACGAAAATGAAATACAGCACCATGAAGACGGCCCATACGATCACCGATACGAGCGCGCCCTTGCCGGCCTTCGCGGCATCGAGTGGACGCTGGTCCTTCCATACGAGCCACAGAATGAGACCGACGACGGGAATGAAGAATCCGAGCACGGCCCATCCGAATGATCCGCTGTCCGCAGGATTCGTGTACCCGGGCTGAGGATACCCATACGGCGCATACTGCTGCTGAGGGGCACCCGCCGCATACGGATACCCGTACGCGCCCTGCTGTTGAGATCCCATTCCTTGCGGGACCTGCTGGTATTGCGGATATTGGTATGGCTGCTGTGCCGGACCGCCCGTCGTCTGATATGCACCGTATTCCGGATTGGTCCCTGCGTACGCACCGGACTGCCCCTGAGGCACCTGCTGCGGAACCCCCTGTGGCTCCGGCTGATTCGGTGAGGTCATGATGGACTCCCTTCGTCAAAGTCCATGGTATCTCCATGTCTGTGCGCATGCAATGCTCCGACGGTGCCAAACCCCTAGGCGACGATGAAGCCTCTCTACCCAATACGGCTGCCTACTTCAGGTATTCGTCGCTGTCGAAGTAGCCGGCGATGTCGTTGTTGTCGGTAATGAGTGTCGGCGCGATGGCGAGCGTGTGGTGCGCGTCCTCCGTGCCGCAGTACACCGTGTCATGCTCCAGAAGCCTGTCGTCGAAGAACATGCGCACGCCGTTCAGGAACAGCGGGCCGACCATGCCGACGTCGTACCCCGTGCGTTCCTTGACCAGCTCCGGTGAAGCCAGATGGATCTGATGCAATCCCAAGGCACGGCCGAGCTGACGCCACCTCAGGTGCCCCGTGGCGGAAGCGACTACGGCGAACACGCCCTCATTGGCCTCGACGATGTAGGTGGCCGCGGCCTTGGCGATGTCGAACACCTTCGCGCCGGATTCCAAGTCGACGATCGCGGTCTCATGTTCTATGATTCGGGCCTGGTCGGGATGCTGATCCGCGAACTGCTTGATCTGTTCATAACTGGCCATATTCTCGCGCCCCCGGTCCCTCGGTCAATGAGAATCTCCTGCTTAGCATCGCTCTTCATAACAAGCACGGCATTTCGCGTAGTCGGCTGGCACTCTTTCCCAATCGAACGACGTACCGTCGTCTATGCGTTCATCAACAATCATCGGGCCGTCTCCTTCCTGAATCTCACCCCCATCCTTCCACGCATGGGAAGAATACGGCTGGCACTGACTGCCGTCTTCGGCATGATCACCGGATTCACTGGACGGCCGTGTGGCTGCCCCATTGCAGCACGATGATACCGGTAATCATAATTGCCATGCCCAGCCACATACGCCAGTTCAACGGGTCCTGGAAGGCGAAATGCGCGATGATCGCGGTGGCGATGATGCCGACGCACGACCACACACCATAGGCCAGCGCGGTCGGCATGCCGCGATCCAGAACCTTCGCGAGCAGGAAGAAGCAAACGCCGTAACCCAGCGCTACCGGAACCACCCAGACAAGCCTGCTGAACCCTTCCGAGGCGCGCAGCGACAGCGTAGCCGCCACCTCGCAGAAAATAGCTCCGAACAGCATCAGCCACGTCAATGCCATGCCCATCTCCTACTTGCAATCTCGCTGCAAACCAAGGACAACCTATCAGTCCGCGCTGGACAAAACGCCATTGTCCTAATACCGCAAAAACGGAAACGCCTTGCCGCGGCTCACCTCTGTAACCCACCGTGACGGTCTCGCCCTGATGCCATCCTCGCTACCGCCTGCACGGCACATACACACCAAAACCGGAAGAACCGGTTAATCGATAAGCTTCAGCCCAATGACGCAGGCCACCAATCCGCCGATGAGTAGGACGCGCATCAGAGAGACGGTCTCCTCACCGCTGGCCATACCGTATACCGCAGTGATCGTCGCCCCGATGCCGACCCATATCGCATACGAGGTTCCGATGGGAATGTGCTTCATCGCGTACGCGAGCCCGCCCATGCTGACGGCAAGACCGACAGCGAATACCATTGTGGGGATGATTCTGGAGAATCCCTCGGAACGATCAAGCGCGATCGCACACACGGATTCACATATGCCGGAAAGAATGAGAACGAACCAAGACATGGCCATTACGCTCCTCTAAACATGGCAAGTCTTGTCGAACCGGGTACTTGTCCATCGTCCGGGAGCCGGCGCAGGCTCTGCCAATCAGCATAGCACACACGTATTATGCCGAGGCGGCCTCTTCGACTACCCGACAGATCTTAATGGGGGCCAGAGCATATGGCCCTGCTGGGGTACAAGCGGTACCGCTGGATCAGCACCTACAAGTTCAACCACATTCCCTGTTGCAACTTCGGTGGTGGCTCATCCGGCGGTCCATGACTCGACCAGTGCGGCAACACCAGCGGCCTCGGATACGTCCGCAGTGCCACCTTGAATGGTCTAAAGACAGTACCGTATGCATCCGAGGACCATACTTCGACAGTCGCGTCAACGACCTGTTCGTCGCCGCCGACAAGGACTGGTGAACACGCAGCCATGAATGATCATAATCCGATTCGCCTACGCCGGCTCACGGCAGTGCTGGCGGCAGCTGTCTTGGCCGTTATTGCCATGACGGGCTGCACCGACGGCGGGGGTGAGTCCCCTTCCGGCTCCGCTACCACAAATCCCGGGTACGATCCCGCGGCGAAGCCGCCAGCACAATCCACGAACGATATACGGCAGCGTACCGACCTCCATAACGAGCGCGTATCCTCATGGAGCCGATATGAAGTGGTCTCGAACCACTCGATCCGTGTGTTCTTCACCATGGGCGATCCGCAGTGCCACGGCGTACGGGCTGCCATTGACGAAGACACCACTGCAGTGCGAATCACCCTTTATGAGGGGACTCTACCCGACGCGCCAACCGAATGCACTACTCTTGCGGCGAGTGCATCCCTTCTCGTCGCTACGCGAGATCCCGTCGGAACACGCTCAGTCATCTCTGGCGACTAACGACCACTCCCCTGATGAAAGGCGTGAATAACAAGGCGCGCCGCACGCCCACATGGGTGCATGCCGCTCCTGTGGTGCCGAGGTGAACCGCACCTACGTCGCCGACCGGCTCCTGGACCGGCTCGCCAAGTCGGAGAAGAAGGGCACGCCGAAGCAGACGAGCGGCGAATGCGCGAAGGCCGGCATCCGGCTGCCAGCCGCGAGCATCCGCACATGGATCCGCCAGAAACGCTCACCCCCGACCCACACGGGTATGTCACCCTACGCGATATCGTGCCGTTGCTGCGCGACCGGGCAAACTGACAACGACATAGACGGCCCCATCCTCCACCACGGGAGAGTGGGGCCACTTATATGTAGAAGTTGTAAGAGGCTCCGCGATGAGCGGGACTTATACTTGGGGCATTGATGGTTCATGGGATCGGCAGGTGAATGATGAAACCGATTTGGACTGTGAATGGGGCGCAAGCATGGCGTGATGCCGCTATGGGCAGGAACGACATCGATAAGCTCCATAGTGAGGAATGGAATGGGCCGGTGCGCCGCTACTTCGGCTTCTGGAACGGGGAGGATTGGGCCTCCAACTTCCATGCGGCGCCTTTCATTGTCGATTGGAAAGAAGTCGATGGTTCGGTGACCGAACTGAAGTTCGAGTGCAGCGAACAATGGTTCATGTTCCGCAAGGCATGGAGGTTCGACGACCGGAAAGCGATGGACGCCGTGATGAAACCGGGCCTAAAGCCCTACCAATACAAGGCGATCGGCCGCAGCGTCCAAGGCTTCGACGAAGAGACTTGGGACGAGGAATCATCCGGCTACATGTTCGAGGCGCTGGTGTTCAAGTTCTCCCAGAACCCCGAACTTGCGCAACGGCTGAAGGATACGGGCGATCAGGTTCTGGTCGAGTGCTCGCCGTTCGACGCCATCTGGGGCGTCAAGCTCGGCAAGCAGACCAAGGACGGGCGGATCGATGACCGGTGGAAGAACTCCGACAACTGGAATGGCCGGAACAAGCTCGGCTTCCTGCTCATGGACGTACGCGACATCCTGAACGCCGACACCACGCCGTTCGACTTCCAGTACGCGCCCTTCGTCAGGCTGATTCCACAATTGGATAGGCCAGCGAAGGAACTGTACGAGTGGGTCTACCCCAAGCCCCGTGAGGAAGGCGTGATCCCCATGGGCTGGTGCGCCTACGGGCCCGCGGTGGATCAATGGTGGGATCTCGTCTATGCGACCGCCGGATGCACAGACTGCTATACGGTACTGGAGGATTCCGGCATCGAGCCGTGGAAGACACTGCGATCGGGCGACTATTCCAAGCTCAATGCCAAACAGGTACAGGCATTGATGACATGGCTGACCCGACGGGAGCGGTTCGGCGAGGGGACGGTATGCGAGTCACTGGATAAGGGATGGCTCCTCAACCTTCTCAAACGGCTCCGCGACATCGGCCGGGAACTGGAACGGAATCGAAGAGCCCACGAGATCACCTATGAGCGGGCATACGCGATGGCGAACGCCTTCTACAGGAATAGCGCCGAAATCGTCAACGTTCACCGGTTGAGAAACGGTTGGATCTTCGGATTCTATCAGCCGAAGGACGATCGCGGATGGACGATTCCCCAAGGAGGCCCCATGCCGGTCGCCGTGTTCGAGGACGGGCGAGTTCAACGGCTTCAAATGCCTTCTGACGAAGCCTTCAGGCTATTGGATAGTGTCGTCGAACGGTCAATTCCATTGCCGACCCATGCTTCCTGAATCATTCCTCTGCATCATGCACTGTTTCCATATTGCGTCCGGCCATATTGCCGGGGCCGGCGGGCATCAGCGGTGAGCTATAGTGCCGTTCGGCCTTGCCGGTCTTCTTGTTTACGTACCAGTCGCAGTCGTCGAGCATGGCGAAGTCGGGATCCACGGGCACGTGGTAGTAGTCGGCGTCCTCTCCGCCTTCGCGGCTGGTGGGGATGCCGTTGTTGGCAAGTTCGACGATCTGCCGCGCCTGATGGTAGCTGGTGACTTTATCGGTCATGCTTGTCCTCCTTGACTTGGTGGCGTGGATTCGGCCCATTTGTCGTACTCGTCCTGATGACGCCGCCACGAGGTGTCGTCGCGGTGGGTTCGTTGGAGTTTCCACTCGCTCCAGCTTCGCACGGTGTCAGGATCGCCGACCCATGGTTTCGCGTAGGCGGGCGCGTCAGTGAAGCTCGGCCGGCCGCCTTCGAGAAGGCTGTCGGTGGGTTCCATGTCGTCCACGCGCAGGAACCGCAGCTGCCCTTCCTTGATGTCGTCGGGATAGCAGTCGGGTATCTTGCCGTTCTTGTACCCGTATTTCGTGTAGTCGCCGGGCTGATAGTCGTACATGCGTACGGATTTCCAGCCGCTGGGCATCTGGACGATCTCGGCGTTCCAGATGTGTGCACTGCCGTTCTTCCATGGGCCGGCGACGAAGAAGCGGCTGCCGGGCGGGTACTCGCGCATGGCCCGGATCGTCGCGTTGTTCGACTCTTTCTGAGTGAATTTGCGGTGTCGAATTGTTTGTGTTTGGGGTTTTGTTTTTGTTTTTTAGAGGTATGGTTCCATGCGTTCGGGATCCACGTCACGGTCGGCACTGAACTCCACATACAACGTGTCGTCACTGTCCCCATGCAACGCGTCACGACGACGCCCCGAGAACACCTCACTCGGATCCGACGGCTTGGGCGGAGTACCCATGTAGATGATCAAGGGGTTCCGTGCGGCGTTCGTGGCGGGGATCATGTCGTCCAACGCGCGTTCCCAGAATCTGCGCTTTGTCGAACACCTCGACGTCCACGTTGTCGAAACCACGCCCGAAACCGTTCTCACGAGCACCGAACAGGATACGAGACCCGTTCGTGAACGCGATCTCCTGCTGTCCGTTCGCCCGTCTCGGCTCGCCATCCACGTACCGGGCTATCGCCGGCTTCCTGACCAGCGAGCACATGAACTTGAACGTCTCGTCACTCGTACGGCTCCGATGCGCCGTCCACAGCACCTTCAACGGGTACTCACTCAGGATGCACAGCATCACGATCATCGTGCCGATCGTGAACGTCTTACCCACCTGACGACAGATCGAGATGACCACGTCGCCGATGCCCGCCGCATACAGGCCGTCAGCCTTCTTGCCCAGCATGCACCGGCCGAGACCGTCCTGCCAGTCGTCATACTCGATGCCGCACATGCGCGCCTGCGCCTTGACCTTCGGCCAGCCCGTCGAAACGATGCCACGCGGCAGCACCACGTGCCGGGCTACGTCAGACAGCCTCCTCGTCGAACCCATCATCCTCGACCTCCACCGCAACCGACGGGCCCGAAACACCGTCCTTGCCCTCCAACCGCTCGATCTCCCGACTCACCTCAAGCAACCGACGCGACAACGCCGCCAAGTCACGCGGCGGCGTATCCAGATCGAACACCGCCTGCTCAAGCCGCTTCAACGTACGACGCAACAAAGTCAGGTACTCGTCCATGAGCGGCCTCCGAACGGCAGAAAAAAGCGGGGATACCCCTCGATTTATGTTCCAGTCTTGAAAGCTGGTCACGTGGAGTCCCCGCTGTTACTTCTCACACCAAGCTCCTATAGGGGCGAGTAGAGAAGCAGACGGTTCAAGCATAATGCGATAGGTCTGTTTGGAAAAAATCGGGGAGAGAGCGGCGCTATGACACAGGGGTGCGCCCGGCGCCGGCCGGTGGGATCACCTCCCCACGGTGCCGAGCGGCGTCGTCACCATGTAGAGGTGCGGAACGGCACCGAAGTCGCCTTGACGCAGGCTTCCCCTCGGGCGGCTTGTCTGGCCCATTCGATGCTCTTGTTGCTTCTCAGCTCGTTGCACGCGCGATGCGACAGCTTGCAGTTCGCGAACTCGTACGGACTTCCGCCCTTCGACACCGGCAACAGCTTGTCCACTTCCGCACTCCACGGATCACGTGCGGGCAGCGTCGTGTCAACGGGCTTGCCGCAGATATGGCACGTGTCATAAGCGGCCAGTACCCGTCTGCGCACAGCCCGTCTGCGAGCGCCGTTGGCGTACCGTGGGTTGCCTCGACGCTTGGCCATGGGCCCTCCTGATAAAGGTGTGGCATATGAATGAACCCCCACGGTGAAAGGAGGAAAGGCCGTGGGGGTGGTTGGCCTTTGTGGGGCCGTAAGTCTGGGGTTGCCTCTCGTGCTTCGAGAATTTGGCAACACTATCATTTTTGCTGCGTTGAGCGGTTTTTTCAACCGGCTTGACGTGGAACTAGATATTTCCGGCTCTTGTCGTATCGGGATGTAACGGCTGGTGCGAGGTATCCGTTTCGGCTAAGGCCCCTTGGCTTGTCTTGGCTCTTTTCGCTTCTGTAACTCCGTAACGGGTGTAACGGGTGTTTCTATGGGGTGCGGTGTCGGTGTTGGGTATATGGGTGGCGTTATACGCGTTACGCCGTTACACCTGTGTTGGAAACGTTGTTGTTTCAACGTTTTGGGTGTAACGGCGTATTTGTCGGGTGGTGTTGTTGCGCTATGCGGCTTGTTCGAGTGTGACCGGCGATTTCTCCTCCGGCTTGTGGTTTTCGGGCTTGTCTTTTTCGGTGGTTCTGATGTGTGGCTGCCATGCTTGGCTGACGGCGTGTGCCACGTTGTCGAGCCTGTCGGGCCACAGGGCGGCGTAGGTGTCGAGGGTCATGGTAGCGGTGGCGTGGCCGAGCTGTTTCTGCAGGGTCTTGACGTCGGCGCCGTTGGCGATGGCGATGCTCGCGTACGTGTGGCGCAGCGAGTGGATGGTCACGCCCTCGTCATCCATGCCGACGTGTTCGAGCGCCTTGCGCCATACGCGCGTCCGCCAGTTGCCGTCGTCGATGGCCCCGCCGCGCGGGGCACGGAACACGAAATCGTCCTTCACGCAGCCTCGAATCTGCCGCTCGAGTGGTTCGATGAGGAAGTCCGGGATGGCGACGGTACGGGCCTCGCCGTTCTTAGGCGTGCCGAGCTCCAGCTTGCCTTCGAGGTTGCGCGTCCACGTGCGCCGGACCCTTGCGATGCCCTTCCTGAGGTTGAGATCCTGCACCTGCAAAGCCAGCGCCTCGTTGATGCGCGTGCCCACGGACGCCTGGAAGCGCACGAGCAGCCCGTCCACGTCACCTCCTATGTCTTCAGCCGATCTGGCGAGTCGTTCCACCTCGCCGATGGTGAGAACAACCATGTCGTCATCGCTGGTGACGATTCTTGGCAGACTGACTTTGCGTGCGGGATTGTCGCAGATAAGTTTGTCCTCAATCGCATGGTCGAGGGTGCATGCCATGACGACCTTGACGATGCTGCGGATGGAGCGCGGGGACAAGGGGCGAGGCTGGCGCTTGCCGGGCAGCTTCGCCGGATAGTCGCCGGTAGCAAGCGAGTTGACCCAACGCTGCAGATCATCCCGTGTAATCTCACGCAGCATCCTGCTCCCCCACATGGGCAGGACATAGCAGCGCAGCTCACGCTTGTAACGCAGCAGCGTGCTCCCCTTTACGTTGGCTTTGCTCTCCAGCCAAGATCGCGCGATCTTGGCGAACAGCGCGTCCCCGCCGCTCGGATCCATGTAACGTCCACGCCTGATATCGTCTTCAAGGGCCGCCTTGAACGCCTCCGCATCGCTTCTTCTCCCGAACGACCTGCTCCTCTGCCTCCTGATTCCGTCATTGTCGGTGACGAGCCATCGGCAACGCCATCGCCTTCCGATGCCGTAGACGGTCGTACGCCATTTTTCAGGAACTTTCGCCTTCATGGGATCCTTGGCAGAGGACAGGGCCCTGGTCGCAGCCGAACTGGGCGGCATACCGTCAGGAGATCTCTTGAGCCATCGATCGTCAATGAATACTCTCGCCATACCGGTTCATCCTTTCGCCTTTCATGTGCTTTCCACATGAATTCTGCAACGACCGTGCAGCGAGATGAATCGTCAAGGGGCGCGAACAGGAAAAGAAGTCATCGTGTCTGATTGTGTCTGGAGTGTTTTCGCGCAACAGTAATGAAGCCCGGAATCGTTAAGATTCCGGGCTTTCTGGTCGGACCAGCGGGATTTGAACCCGCGACCCCTTGACCCCCAGTCAAGTGCGCTACCAAACTGCGCTATGGTCCGATGTTGCTTTTTGCAACAGTCGATTAATTTACCAGATGATCAGAGGAATGCAAATCGGCGTGTCAGATTGGTTTGGATCGACTTCATGCGGGCCTCGGACCCCACGTACACATCCACATTCGCATACATATGCATACACATGGGGGCGGGCATCACCAGACACCCGCCCCCATGAGCTATGCACCACAATGGCCGATACCGACCGGACAGCCATCCCCAGACGGCCTTCCCTGGTCACCGACCATCCGATCTCCCGGCCGTCCGCTACTTGCGCTTCTTCTTCTCGCGGATATTCACCGAGATCTGAATCGGCGAACCTTCGAAACCGAACTCCTCGCGCAGCGAGCGTTCGATGAAACGACGGTAGCCGTGTTCAAGGAATCCGGTGGCGAAGATCACGAACCGCGGCGGGCGCGTCGAAGCCTGCGTGGCGAACAGGATGCGCGGCTGCTTGCCGCCTCGCAACGGATGCGGGTGCGCGGACTGCAGCTGCCCAAGGAACGCGTTCAGCTTGCCGGTGGGCACGCGCTTGTCCCACGATTCCAACGCCTCGCGCATGGCCTTGGCGAGACGGTTGGTGTGCCATCCGGTCTTCGCCGACAGGTTCACGCGCTGCGCCCAGGTGACACGGTCGAACTCGGTGATCCACAAGCGTTCGAGACGCTGCTTGTCGAACTCGTCCATCGCATCCCACTTGTTGAACACGAGCACGATGGCGCGGCCGGCGTCCACGGCGGAGCTCATCACCTTGAGGTCCTGGTCGGAGATCGGCAGGGACGCGTCGAACAGGACGAGCGCGAGCTCGGAGCGTTCGATGGCCGCCTGCGTGCGCAGCGACGAATAGTATTCGGCGCCCTTGAGCTTATGCTGGCGGCGTTTGATGCCGGCCGTGTCGATGAACAGCCAGTCCTCGCCGTCGATGTCGATGATCTCATCGACGGGATCGCGCGTGGTGCCGGCCAGATCGTTGACCACCGTGCGGTCCTCGTGCGCCAGCTGGTTGAGCAGAGACGACTTGCCCACGTTCGGACGGCCCACCAGCGCCACGCGGCGCAGCCCGGAGGGCGTGAGATAGCCGGAGGTCTTCTCGGCCTTCCTGAGGGAGTCGAGCGCCGCGTCGAGCAGTTCGCCCACTCCCCTGCCGTGCATCGCGGAGACCGCGTACGGTTCGCCGAGTCCGAGCTTCCAGAATTCGGCGGCCAGATACTCGCTTTCGCGGTCGTCGACCTTGTTTACGGCGAGTGTGACGGGCTTGCCGGAGGCGCGCAGCATCTTCACGATGCGCTCGTCGGTGTCCGTCAGACCGACCTGCCCGTCGACGACGAGCACGACGGCGTCCGCGAGATTCACGGCGACCTCGGCCTGCGAGGCGATGGCGGAGTCGATTCCCTCGACATCGACTTCCCAACCGCCGGTGTCGACGAGTTTGAAGTCGGTGCCGGCCCACTCCGCGTCATAGCTCACACGGTCGCGCGTAACGCCCGGAGTGTCCTCCACGACGGCGACGCGACGGCGCAGGATGCGGTTGACGAGCGACGACTTGCCCACGTTCGGACGGCCCACGATCGCGAGCACGCCGACCTGCTTCGGTCCGGGCTGGACGGAGACCGCGCCGTCGGTACGGTCCTCGATCAGGGCCTCATCGGCTTCGTCAAGGTCGTATCCTTCCAGATTCGCGGCGTAGCGCGCGTACTCCTGCTCCTCGATGGCGGCGTCCACCAGGGCAATCAGCGTGTCGAGCGTGTGCGCGAAATCCATGTCGGAATTGTCGACGGTGACGACGCCGTCCGCGGCGGTCGTGAAGTTCGTGACCTTCGAATCCATCCGATCGCGGGCCGCGACGTCCTCCGCGCCCACGCCGGAGACCGCCTGACCCGTGCGACGCGCCTGACGGACCTCCTCGCGCGCGGTCAGCAGCACGCGCACCTCGGCGTCGGGCGCCACCACGGTGGTGATGTCGCGTCCCTCCGCGACGATGCCGAGACCTCCGGAGAACGACTCCTTGTCCGCCTCGCGCGCGATGTACGCGCGCTGGGCGGCGATGAGCACGTTGCGCACCGGAATGATGTTCGACACCTTGGAGACGTGCGAGGAGACCTCCGACGAGCGGATCTGCTCGGAGATGTCCTCGCCGTCCGCCGTCACGGCCGGAGCATCAGGGTCGACGGCGATATCGAAATGGTCGCCGGTGAAGAACTCGCCCACGGCTTCGGTGACCACGCGCTCGTCGACCTGCTCGGCGTCCAGATCGATGCCCTGCTTCAGGCACCACCACGCGCAGGCGCGGTACATGGCGCCCGTGTCGAGATAGGCGAAACCGTAGTATTTTGCCAGCGCCTTCGACGTCGACGACTTGCCGACTCCGGCGGGACCGTCGATGGCGACGCGGATCACAGGCCCACCGCCTTGGACAGGGAACGGACCTCCGCCTGGCTGAGGACACGATAGGAGCCGGACTTCAGCTCTCCGAGCTTGATCGGGCCGATCTGCGTGCGCACGAGGCGCTTGACCGGGAAGCCAATCGAGCCGAAGATGCGGCGGACGATGCGGTTCTTGCCGGAGTGCAGCACCACCTTGACGATGGTGGCGTCGCGGTTGGCGTCGATGATGGCGCAGTGGTCGAGCTTGATCCAGCCGTCGTCGAGCTGCACGCCCGTCTTGACCAGACGGCGGCAGACGGTGCCGGAGATGCGGCCCTCGATCGTCGCGATGTAGGTTTTCTCCACCTCGTACTTGGGGTGCATGACATGCTGGCTGAGTTCGCCGTCGTTGGTCATGAGGATGAGGCCCTCGGAATCGTAATCGAGGCGCCCCATGTGGAAGATGCGCTCGTACTTGTCGCCGACGATGTCGGCCAGCGTGTAGCGGCCCTTCGGATCGTCCATGGCGGACAGCACCCTGCGCGGCTTGTTGAGCGCCAGGGTGATGTGGTTCGGGTTGATGCGCACCCTCGATCCGTCGACACGGACCTGCTGATGCGCCAGATCGACGCGCGTGCCGAGCTCGGTGACGAGCTCGCCGTCCACTTCGACGCGTCCCTCGGTGATCATCTCCTCGCACTTGCGGCGGGAACCGAATCCGGCCTGGGCAAGGATCTTCTGCAGTCGGATTCCTTCTTGATTGTTGTTTTCATGCGCTTTCATGGCGCGGGAATATGCGTTTGGCATCGTTCTCCCAACGTGGCCTAGGGGTATTTCCAAAGAGAATATGGTACCGTACCCCCCGGATACGGCCCGGAATGCTGCTGATAGACTGTCAGTGGCCCGCCGGGCCGCGCCCCTAGGACCAAACTTCGACAAAGCGATTGAAGGACAACGACAATGACATTTGAAGAGAACACCGACGGGAAGCAGCCGTGGCCGCTCCGAGTGGGGGCCGAACTGGCCGGCACCTTCCTGGTCTGTTTCGCCATCTACGTGTTCAGCACGTTCGGATCGGTCATCTTCCAGCTGAATCTCGCATATCTCGCCCTCGCCACCGGTCTCGCCTACGCGGCTGCGGCGCTGGCGCTCGGATCCGTGTCCGGAGGGCATTTCAATCCCGCGGTGACGGTCGCCGCGATGGTCACGGGACGCACGAAGCCGGTGGACGGCGTGCTCTACATCGTCTTCCAGGTGGTGGGCGCGGCATTGGCCGGCATGCTCATCAAGTTCCTGCTGCCGACGTCGGATAACGTCACGTTGCAGCAGTGGTTCACGACCGCGGTCAACGGTTTCGACAAGGGCTCGGTATCCTACAGCACGCTCAACCAGTATGGGCTGAACTTCTCCGTCACCCAGGCCATCGCCGTGGAACTGGTGGCCGGCATCATCATCGTGGGCGTCGCCATGGCCACGTACGGCACGAAGCGCTATGCCCTCGCCACGGGCGTCGCCTATACGGTCGGCGCGGCGCTCACCTTCCCGGTGACCGGAGCGGCGCTGAACCCGGCCCGCGCCACCGGCATCGCGCTGTTCGCCCAGAACCAGAAACTGCAGGTCGAGCCTCTGAGCCAGCTGTGGGTGTTCTGGATCTGCCCCGTGCTCGCCGCGGCATTGGTCGCGTTGGCGATGGTGGTGCAGCAGATGATCTCCGCCCCCAAGCCGAAGGGCGACGATCCGTCCCAGCTGGGTGCATACGACGAAGCCGCCGCCCCCGCGCAGTATGCGCTGGAGACGACGGCTGATGCCGATGCCGCCGCGGACGGTGAATCCGTCACGCAGACGAAGGCCGGTGAGGCGCCGTCACAGGACGATGCCGTACACGCTGAAGTAGGTGGCGAGCAGTCCGACGCCAAGGCAGATGCCGATGAAGGAGTCGAACGCGACTGACCGCACCTTCCAAGGGCTCCGGTCCTTAAGGATCAAACGGATGAGCCCGGTCACGATGGCCGTCACGGAAATCACCACCGTGGCGGCCATCGTGTATCCGAACGCGGCGATGCCGCCGGACATGACCACCAGACCGGCGACGATCCACTCGAACCAGGGCTTGCCCTCATGCGCTTCGGAGACGAAGGGATGGTTCTTCACGGTGGTCCGCCTTATGCCGATCAGTGGAAGAAGTGACGGGTGCCGGTCAGGTACATCGTCACGCCCGCCTTCTGGGCGGCTTCGATGACCTCGCCGTCGCGGATGGATCCGCCGGGCTGCACGATGGCCTTGACGCCGGCGTTCATCAGCGTTTCGGCACCGTCCGCGAACGGGAAGAACGCGTCGGACGCGGCCACGGATCCGGTGGCGCGGTCGGCGCCGTCGGCAAGCGTGTTCGCGCGTTCGACGGCCAGATGGCAGGAGTCGACGCGGTTGACCTGTCCCATGCCGATGCCGACGGTCGCCTGATCGTGAGCGAGCAGGATCGCGTTGGATTTGACGCAGCGGATGGCGCGCCATGCGAACACCAGATCCTTGAGCGTGTCCGCGTCGGCCGGCTCGCCGGAGACGAGCTTCCACGCGTTCGGGTCGTCGCCGGTGGCGTTAATGAGATCCATGTCCTGCACCAGCAGGCCGCCGTCGATCTGACGGAACTGCGTGTGGCCCTTCGGCGGTTCCGCCACCTTGAGGATGCGCAGGTTCTTCTTCTTGGTCCTGAGCAGTTCGAGGGCCGCGTCCTCATAAGCGGGGGCGACGATGACCTCGGTGAAGATGGGGCGCACGCTCTCCGCCATCTCCAACGTGATGGTGGTGTTGCAGGCGATGACGCCGCCGTACGCGCTCACCGGGTCGCAGGCGTGGGCCTTGCGGTGCGCTTCCGCGGCGGTCGCGCCGATCGCCAGACCGCACGGGTTGTTGTGCTTGACGACGGCCACGGCGATGGACGGGGCGAGATCCCACACGGCGCGCCACGCGGCGTCCGCGTCCACGTAGTTGTTGTAGCTCATCGGCTTGCCGCCGAGCTGCTCGGCGTGCGCGAACCCGGTCTGGTCGAGCGGGTCGAGGTAGAGGGCGGCCTGCTGGTGCGAGTTCTCGCCGTAGCGCAGCGTGTGCGAACGGTTCCACGTGCGGGTGAACGCGGCGGGGAACTTCGCGGCGTCGACCGGCTGATCCTCGTCGTCATGGTCGGTTTCGGCGATGGTGGCGGGCTTCGGCCAATGCTTGGCGGTCCACTCGTTGATCGTCGCGTCGTAGGCGGCGGTGTGCGCGAACGCCTTGCCGGCGAGCCAACGGCGTTCCTCGAGGCTGAATCCCTCGCCGTTCTCCACGCGGGCGGCGACGAGCGCGTAGTCGGCCGGGTCGGTGACGATGGCGACGGTGGCGCTGTTCTTCGCGGCGCCGCGCACCATGGACGGGCCGCCGATGTCGATCTTTTCGATGACGGCGGGCTCGTCGGCGCCGGAGCGCACGGTGTCGGCGAACGGGTACAGGTTCACGACGACCAGGTCGAACGGCTTGATGCCGAACTTCTCGAGCTGGGCGGCGTGGTCGGGGTTCGTCATGTCGGCGAGGATGCCCGCGTGGATATGCGGGTCAAGGGTCTTGACACGGCCGTCGAGGCACTCGGGGAATCCCGTGACCTCGCTCACCTCGGTGACGGGCACGCCGAGTTCGGCGAGACGCTTCGCGGTAGAGCCGGTGGACACCACTTCGGTGCCCGCCTTGACGAACGCCTGCGCCAGCACCTCGATGCCTTCCTTGTGGAAGACGGAGACCAACGCCCGTTTGATCGGACGGTTAGTTGTTGTCATCGGTTTCCTCCTTGGTTGATTGATCACGATCATGACGTGCCCGCATGTCGCCGGCGGTCGTATCCGCGTCCACGGACGACCTCACGGTGCGTGCGGCACGACGTTTGCCGGATGCCGGTTCATCGGACGATTCCGTGCGGACGGAACGGTCGGAGCGTATGGAACGTGGCATGCGCCGTTCCGACGCGGGAGCGCGGCCGGTTCTTTCGTTCTGCGGCGCGTGCTCCGCATCATGCGCTCCGGATTCGTCATCAGCCGTACCGTCGCCGTCTCCAGCCGGTTGCTCATCCGGGCGTCCATCCGGATCGGATACGGCGTCGGCGTTCCTGGACACGGAACGCCGTGCGATAATCCAGTGTATCCCGTAGATGCCCGACACCACCACCATGACGGCAAGCCACGCCGTTCCGAGACCATAGGCAAGCAAACGCGCCATGGCGAGGCCGGAGGCGGTCACGTCGACGCCCACATGCGCGAGACGCCGTGTGCCGAGCGCGCCGTCGGACAAAAGGAAGCACAGCATCCATGCACCGGTGGCACAAGCGAGAGCGAGCAGGAACGCGGCCAGATGACGCGCCATGACGGCCACAAGCCGTCGTGTGCCCTCGGTGTCGCCGGGACGGACCGGGCGCACACGTCCGTCGCCGGGGATCAGCATCGCGAACATGCCGATGACGAACGCCGCCGCAGGGGCCATGCACTGCAGGGCGATTCTGATATGTTCGTCGGAAATCGCCTCCGGCATCAGACCGAACACGGGCAACGGCGGCAACCCGGCGGACTGGCCTCCCCACATCGTGAACGTGGCGAGTTCGCCGATATGGAAGCCTTCGCCGATGATCCACGATGCCGCCCAGACGATGAGATTGGGCAGCCACGCAGCCGACGCAAGGGAGGTGAGGACGCGCGATCCGTTCTCCATGCCGTCATAGGAGAACAATGTCGTCATCGTCGGCCAGCCGCGGATGATCCAGAACACGCACACCACCGTGGATATCACCAGCACCGCGGCGAAGAGCAGTCCCGCGATGGCGGCGACGGCGAACAGCAGGCCCAGCACCTTGTGCGGCACACGCGCCGCAATCCACTCGCGCAGGCGCGCCAAAGCCTCCGACGAAGCATGCGGTGCCGACAGCAGGCAACCGACGGTCCATACCAGCGACGTCTTCACGGCGATGATCACGGGCGAATCATGCAGTTCCACCGAAGGGCCGCCTGCGATGATCAGATTGACCGTGGTCCACACCACCAGTCCGCTCAGCCAACCGAGAACGCCGATGCTCCCCCTCGCGGCGCACTGGGCCACCAATGCCACGAGCAGTATCGTCAACAGCAACGGCATGATGGTCAGGACGATGGAGCCGGCGGTGAACCCGACCCCCTGACTGAGCAGGATGACCATCTCGGTCAGCGGCATGGTCGAGGACGGCAGATTCTCCCCACCCTCCTCCATGGAGATGACGAGCAGCATCAGAGCGATGAAACAGCCCAGAGATATGGCATAGAGCGCCATCGCACCCAAGGATGCGACGACGCCCTTGAACAGCGCCCTGACGCGTGGCGATGTCACGAATCGGCTCACTTATCGAGACCTGCGAGCACCTCACGCATGATGGCGGCGGCCTGCCCGGGCGTACGTCCGACCCGGATGCCGACGGCCTCAAGCGCTTCCTTCTTGTCTTTCGCGGTGCCTTTGCCTCCGGATACGATGGCGCCCGCGTGGCCCATCTGCTTGCCTTCCGGGGCGGTGAATCCTGCGATGTACGCGACGACCGGCTTGGTCATGTGCTCGGCGGCCCACTGCGCGGCGTCCTGTTCGGCACTGCCGCCGATCTCGCCGATCATCATGACGGCCTTCGTGTGCTCGTCCGCTTCGAACGCCTGCAGCGCCTCAAGCAACGTGGTGCCGACGATCGGGTCTCCGCCGGCACCGAGGCACGCGGTAAAGCCGATGTCGCTCAGTTCGCCCATGAGCTGGTAGGTGAGCGTGCCGGACTTGGAGACCAATCCCAGTGGCCCTCGTCCGACGATGCCGTCCGGGATGATGCCGAGGTTCACCCCGTGGCTGTCGGGGGTGGAGGCCAGAGTCATCAGGCCGGGACAGTTCGGGCCGACGATGCGCACGCCGTGGCGCAGCGCGAGTTCCACGAAATACGCGGAATCGGCGACGGGAATGCCTTCCGTGATGACCACAATGAGCGAGATGCCCGCCTCGATGGCCTCGATGACGGCGTCCTTGGCGAAACGCGGAGGCACGAACACCACGGAGGCCTTGGCTCCGGTGGCCGCCTTCGCCTCGGCGCAGGATGCGTAGACATGGATGGTCGTGTCCTCGCCGTCGCGTGCGGCGGGGAACGTCACGTCCAATCCGGCCTTGCGGGCGTTGACGCCGCCGACGATGTTGGTTCCGGCCTTGAGCATGCGCGCGGTATGCGTCATGCCCTGATGACCGGTCATGCCCTGGACGATGACCGGGGCGTCGTCTTCGATGAACAGCACCATCAGTTGTTGGCCTCCTTCGATGCGATGGCATCGGCCGCGATACGGGCGGCCTGATGGGCCGCCTCCTCCATGGTCTGTGCGACGTGCACGCTCGGGTTGTTCGATTCGGCGAGGATGGCGAGTCCCTCGGCCGCCGCGTTGCCGTCGAACCTCACGACGATCGGCTTCGTGCCGCCCAGCTTCCCGATGGCCTCGAGAATGCCCTTGGCGACCTGCTCGCAGGAGGTGATGCCGCCGTACACGTTGATGAACACGGATTCCACCTGCGGGTCGGAGACCACGATCTCCAGACTCGTCGCCATGACTTCCGCAGAGGCGCCGCCGCCGATGTCGAGGAAGTTGGCGGGCTTGATGCCGGTGCCCTGCTCCTCGCCGGCGCCGGAGACCGCGTCGAGCGAGCTCATGACGAGGCCCGCGCCGTTGCCGATCACGCCGACCTGGCCGTTGAGGTGCACGTAATGGAGACCATGCTCCTTGGCGCGGCGCTCGAACTCGTCGTTGGCCATCGGATCGGCGAAACGCTTCCAGCCGTCATGACGGAATGCGGCGTTGTCGTCCAGGGAGATCTTCGCGTCGAGCGCGCACAGGCTCTTGGAGGATTCGTCGTCCGGGTCGCCGATCTTGGCGAGCGGGTTGATCTCGACGAGCGTGGCGTCGTTCTCCTTGAAGCACTTCCACATCTTGAGCAGAATCTGTGCCGCCTGATCGACGTCGGCATGGTAGAAGCCGATGCTCTCGGCCATCTTCGTGGCCGCCTCGAGGTCGAAGTCGTCCAGGGCCTCGATATGCAGGCGCTTGACGGCTTCCGGATGCTCCCTGGCGACCTCCTCGACCTCGGTGCCGCCGTTCGCGGTGGCGAGCACGTCGTAATCACGAGAGGTGCGGTCCACGGAGATGGACACGTAGTACTCGTGCAGGATGTTCTTGCCTTCCGCGACGAGGACGCCGTTGACCTTGTGCTTGTGGATGGTCATCGGAAGGATGCCTTCGGCCTCGAGAATCGCCTCGTCGCGCGTCTTCGCCAGTTTGACGCCGCCGGCCTGGCCGCGGTGGCCGATCTTGACCTGCGCCTTGACGACGCAGGGGTAGCCGAGCTGCTCCGCGGCTTCGGCGACTTCATGGGAATTCTGCGCATAGATGGCCTTCGGCGTGGGAATGCCCTGCTCTTCAAGCAGCTGACGCGCCTGATATTCGTATAAATCCATTGTTGTCCCGTGTAGTGATGACTGATTAACCGCCATCGCCGGCATCGTGTCGAGGATGCCGGCGAGGAACGTTTGTATGTTTGACCCGTCGGGGAATCAGGCCGGCATCGACACGAGCGTCGACGTCGGCACCTCCCCCAGCTTGTCGAGTCCGTCAAGCCCGTCGAGTCCCATGACGAAGCTGAAACCGACCACCGTGCCGCCAGCCTTGGCGATGAGGTCGGCGCCCGCCTTGGCGGTGCCTCCCGTGGCGATGAGATCGTCCACGATGAGCACGCGTTGGCCGTCCTTGACCGCATCGGTCTCGATTTCGACGCTTGCGGTGCCGTATTCAAGATCGTACGATTCCCCGATGGTCTCGGGAGGGAGCTTGCCCGCCTTGCGGATGGCGATGAACCCCTTGCCGAGATGATGGGCGAGGGTGGGACCGAACAGGAATCCGCGGGATTCCAGACCCGCGATCGCGTCGAATCCCTCCGCCGGCAGCGGCAACGCCGCTTCGATGGCGCGCATCAGGATATCCAGTCCGCGCGGGTCGGCGAGCACCGGCATGAAATCGCGGAAGATGATCCCCTGCTTCGGGAAGCCGGGAACGGAACGGATCAACGATACGAGATACTGCGCATCGGCGGATCCGACCTTGGCCAGGTCCCTGATGACGATGTCGCTGTCAACCATGGTCTACTTCGCTTCCTTCACGGCGTCGGCTTCATCGTTGTTCTGCTCGACGGCCTTGTCGATGTCCACCTGACCGGCGTTCTCGGCCTCGGCGGCCTCCTGCTGCGGGGTCTCGTCGTCGGGCAGCGGGTTGCCGTTCTCGTCGACCTCGTCATCGGAGACGAACGCGGGACGCGTGTACTCCTTGGCGATGCCGGCGAAGCTGAAACGCATCAGCGAGCCTTCCGAATCGATGACGATCTCCTCATACTGCTGGTCGACCGACACCACCTTGCCGATGACCTGCCCGATCGTGATGACCTCCGTGCCGGGCTGGAGGTTGGCACGGAAATCCTTGACCTCCTGCTGGCGCTCCTTGTTCTTCTTGGACTGGAACCACATCATGCCGCCCATGACGACGACGAGCACGACGATGAAAAGCATATTGGCATCCATTGAGGGGAAATCCTTCCGATCGGGAAACGAGTGGTCCAACCACAGAAGTCTAGAAAAGCTTATTGACAACATCCTCTTTCGGCCGTATCCCGAGATGGGCCCAGGCCTTCTCGGTGGCGACGCGTCCCTTCGGCGTGCGCACGAGGAATCCCTCGCGCACCAGATAGGGCTCGCACACGGTCTCCACGGTCTCGGACTCCTCGCCCACCATGGCGGCGAGCGTGTTCAGACCGACCGGCCCGCCGTTGAAGTTGCGCACGATGGCGTTGAGCACGGCGATGTCCAGACGGTCCAGGCCCTCGGCGTCGATCTGGTAGAGGGCCAACGCCTCCTTGACGTCCTCGGCGCCGACCGTGGGCAGATCATGGACGATGGCCCAGTCGCGCACGCGACGCAGCAGACGGTTGGCGATACGCGGCGTGCCGCGCGAACGCAACGCCAACTGGTGCGCCGCCTCCTCGTCGAGCACGAGGCCGAGCACCGTCGACGAGCGCGCCACGAGTTTCTCGAGTTCCTCGACCGGGTAGAAGTCCAGATGCGCGGTGAATCCGAAGCGCGCACGCAACGGCGACGGCAGCATGCCCTCGCGCGTGGTCGCCCCGATCATCGTGAACCGCGGCAATGTGAGTGGAATCGACGAGGCGCCGGGACCCTTGCCGACCATCACGTCGACGCGGAAGTCCTCCATGGCGATGTAGAGCAGCTCCTCGGCGGCGCGCGGCAGGCGGTGGACCTCATCCACGAACAGCACCTCCCCCGCGTCGAGCGAGCTCAGGATCGACGCGAGGTCGCCGGCGTGCTGGATGGCAGGGCCGGAGGTGATGCGGATCGGCACGCCGAGCTCGTTCGCGACGATCATCGCCAACGTCGTCTTGCCGAGGCCCGGAGGCCCCGCAAGCAGGATGTGGTCCGGCGGGACCTCGCGCTTGCGGGCGGCGTCGAGGAACAGCTGCAGCTGCGCCTTGAGTCTGGGTTGGCCGATGAAACCGTCCAGGACGTGCGGGCGGAGCTCCTCGTCGCTGACCGGCTCATTGCCGACCGGCTGCGCGGAGACCATGCGCAGCGACTCCTCGTTCGCCCCGATGTTCTCCGTGCCCTCCTGCACGGAACCGCTGATATATGGTTCGTTCATCCGTTCGCCTCCGTTCCGTCATCGAATCGTCCGGTCGTATGGAACACGCCCGCCAGGGCATCCAGGGCATTCCCGCATCCCGGCGCGGTGGACATATGCGTCATGACGCGCGCCCCACGCTTACAGTCCGCGGTCCAGGGAATTCAGGGCGAGCTTGAGCACGCGGGGTACGTCCTGCGCGCTGAGCGGCGTGGGAATCCCGTTGGCCTCGCAGGCCTGGCGCACCGCATGCTCCGCATCCTGCTGACGCCAGCCGAGGGAGATGAGCCCCTCCACGACCTGCAGCGCGCCCTTGTCCTCGGGCTTGGCGGTGGTGACGGCGGCCGTCGCGCCTTCGACGTCTTCGAGGTCGATGGACCCCTTGAGCTCCAGAATGATTTTCTGCGCACCCTTCTTGCCGAGACCCGGTGCCTTGGCAAGCGCCGTCGCGTCGTTGTCGGCCACGGCCTTGGCGAGCTGGCCCGGATTGAGCGTGGACAACAGGGACAACGCCACCTTCGGCCCGATGCCGGAGACCTTGAGCAGCTGCAGGAACGTGCGCTTGGCGGCCGGTTCGAGGAACCCGTACAGGGTGATGGCGTCCTGGGAGACGTTGAGATATGTGTAGACGTGCGCCTCCATGCCGCCATGCAGCCGTGAGAGATCGGCCGAGGGCATGCGCACCTCATAGCCGACCCCTCCGACGGCGATGAGCGCGGCGGATGCATCCACCGTCTCGACCTCTCCCCGCAGCGATCCGATCATGACGACTCCTCTCGAACAACTGTTCGATAGTGTACACCATCACTGCGGATTCCATGAAATCGCGTCGGTTCCCACCGCCGTTGCCGTGATCGCATCGTCGGCAGGAGATACCGCGCCGGAGACGCTACATGCCGCGATCGGCGTTGAACCGCCGCCTCGTGACCTTCTTGGAGGCTTCCGCCCACTGGCGTTGCGCCGGAGTGAGATGCTCTTCGCGTTCCCCGCCCTGCAGCGCCCCGGCGGGTCTGAGCGCATGGCAGATCGCCAACGCCAGCGCGTCGGCGGCGTCGGCGGGCGTCGGCATCGTATTGAGGTTCAGGATGCGCGTCACCATGCGCTCTATCTGCACCTTCTGCGCATGCCCGTTGCCGGTGATGGCGAGTTTCGCCTCGGTCGGCGTGTGCAGCGCCACGGGAATGTTGCGTTGTGCCGCGGCGAGCATGGCGAGGCCGGCGGCCTGCGCGGTGCCGAGCACCGTGTTGCGGTTCGATTGCGCGAACACGCGTTCGATGGAGACGGTGTCGGGCGCGTACGTCTCGATCTTCTCCACCAGCCCGTTGTAGATGGCGAGCAGACGCAGATCCTGCGACACGTCGGGCGACGACCGCACGACGTCCACGTGGATAAACGAAAGCCGGCGATGGGCGCCGGCTTCGATAACGCCGACCCCGCAGCGCGTGAGCCCGGGATCGACGCCTAGGATGATCACCGCAGAATCACTCCGCGTCGAGCTGGGCCATGACCTCGTCGGAGGCGGTCCAGTTGGAGTAGATGTTCTGCACGTCGTCGAGGTCATCGAGGTTGTCGATGAGCTTGGACACCTTCTGGGCGTCCTCGAGCGAAAGCTCGACCTCGTTCTTCGGCGCCATGACCAGATCGGCGGAATCGTATTCGAAACCGGCGTCGACCAGAGCCTGGCGGACGGTGTGCACGTCGGACGGGTCGGTCATGACGGTGAACACGTCGCCGTCGTCCTGGACGTCCTCGGCGCCGGCCTCGGCGGCGGCCTCGAACAGCTTGTCGTAGTCCACGCCTTCGGACGGAACCACGATCTGGCCCTTGCGCTCGAAGTTGAAGGAGACGGAGCCGGAGGTGGCCAGGGAGCCGTTGCCCTTGGTCAGGGTGGAACGGACTTCGGCGGCCGCGCGGTTGCGGTTGTCGGTCAGGCATTCGATGATGAGGCCAACGCCGGCGGGCGCGTAGCCCTCGTAGACGATGTCCTCGTAGTTGGCGCCGCCGGCTTCCTCACCGGAGCCGCGCTTGACGGCGCGCTTGATGTTGTCGGCCGGCATGGAGGCCTTCTTGGCCTTGTAGATGGCGTCGTACAGGGACGGGTTGCCGTCCGGATCGCCGCCGCCCATGCGGGCCGCGATCTCGATGTTCTTGATGAGCTTGGCGAAGAGCTTGCCGCGCTTGGCGTCGATGGCGGCCTTCTTGTGCTTGGTGGTCGCCCACTTGGAATGACCTGACATAATGCTCCTAGCAGGTTTGAACGGGTATGTGACAAACGAATAGATTGTATTGCGTTAAGCCGACAACATCGGCGGTACGGCCATAGGCCGGACCGGACCGGCCGCGAATCCCCGGCCGGTCCGGCGTCATGGAGGGCGCGCGTGGCGCCCGGAATCACTCGGCCTGCGGTGCGTCCCCGCCGTTCACGACGGCGTTGAAGTCGTCCGCGGAGTTGACCTGCACGCGCTTGGCAATCACGTCGAGGATGTCCTTGCGGGCCTCGTCGACCGGGACGCCGTTGAGCTGGCTGCCGTCGCGGAAGCGGAAGCTGACCGCGTTGTTGTTCATGTCCTCCTCGCCGACGATGAGGATGAACGGCACCTTCGACTTGGAGGCGTTGCGGATCTTCTTGCCGAAACGGTCGTCGGAATAGTCGATCTCGCAACGGACCATCTCGTCCTCGAGGCTCTTGACGAAGCCCGCGAGGTGCGGGGCGAACTCGTCGGCGACGGGCACGCCGAGCACCTGCACCGGGGCGAGCCACGCCGGGAACGCGCCCGCGTAGTGCTCGAGCAGCACGGCGAAGAAACGCTCGATGGAACCGAAGAGCGCACGGTGGATCATCACCGGACGCTGGTGCGTGCCGTCCTTCGCGATGTACTCAAGCTGGAAACGCTCCGGCAGGTTGAAATCGAGCTGGATGGTCGAGACCTGCCAGGTGCGGCCGATGGCGTCGCGCGCCTGCACGGAGATCTTCGGACCGTAGAAGGCGGCGCCGCCCGGATCGGCGACGAGGTCGAGGTGGGATGCCTCGGCGACCTCGCGCAGCGTGTTGGTCGCCTCCTCCCAGATCTCATCGGAACCGACGTACTTGTCCGGATCCTTGGTGGACAGCTCCAGGTAGAAGTCGGACAGGCCGAAGTCCTTGAGCAGGTTCAGCACGAAGGTGAGCAGGCTGGTCAGCTCGTCCTTCATCTGCTCGCGCGTGCAGTAGATGTGGGAGTCGTCCTGGGTGAGGCCGCGCACGCGGGTCAGGCCGTGGACCTCGCCGGACTTCTCGTAGCGGTACACGGTGCCGAACTCGAAGAGGCGCAGCGGAAGCTCGCGGTAGGAGCGCTGGCGCGACTTGAAGATCAGGTTGTGCATCGGGCAGTTCATCGGCTTGAGGTAGTAGTCGGCGCCCGGCTTGGTGATGTTGCCGTCCGCGTCCCGTTCCTCGTCGAGGTGCATCGGCGGGTACATGCCGTCCTTGTACCAGTGCAGGTGGCCGGAGGTCTCGTACAGCCCGCCCTTGGTGATGTGCGGGGTCTGCACGAAGCTGTAGTGGTGCTTGCGGTGCATCTCGCGGGAGTAGTCCTCCATCGCGTTGATGACGGCGGCGCCCTTCGGGTGGAACACGGCGAGGCCCGGACCGATCTCCTCCGGGAAGGAGAACAGGTCCATCTCGGCGCCGAGCTTGCGGTGGTCGCGCTTGGCGGCCTCCTCCAGGCGCGTCTGGTACGCCTTGAGATCCTCCTTGGAGGCCCAGGCGGTGCCGTAGATGCGCTGCATGGTCGGGTTCTTCTCGCTGCCGCGCCAGTAGGCGGCGGCGGAACGTTCGATCTTGAACGCCTTGATGAAGCGGGTGTTCGGCAGGTGCGGTCCGCGGCACAGGTCCTTCCACACGACGTTGCCGTCACGGTCGACGTTGTCGTAGAAGCTGAGTTCCTTGCCGGAGATCTCGGTGGCGGTGGACGGGTCGAGGTGCGCTTCCTTGTCTTCGATCAGCTCGATCTTGAACGGCTGGTCGGCCTCCTCCTCGAGGGCCTCCTGCTCGGAGACGACGCGGCGGCGGAAGGACTGCGACGACTTGATGATGCGCTGCATGTGCTTCTCGATGTTCTTCAGATCGTCCGGCGTGAAGGGCTGGTCGACCTGGAAGTCGTAGTAGAAGCCGTCCTTGATGATCGGGCCGACACCGAGCTTGGCGTTCGGGAACAGTTCCTGCACGGCCTGCGCCATGACGTGGGTGGCCGAGTGGCGCATGATGCCGAGGCCGTCCTCGGAGTCGAGCGCGACGGATTCGACCGTGTCGCCGTCCGCGAGGGGCGTGTACAGGTCGCGCAGTTCGCCGTTGAGACGAACCGCGATGATGTTCTTGTCGTCCGCGAAGAGTTCGACGCCGGTGGTGGTTGCTTCCACCTCCTTCGATTCGCCGTTGACTGTGATGGAGATGGAGCCTTGCGCCATGATGGTGTCCTTTGCTATCTGGGTCCGCGTTACTAATGTGCAGGCCTGGACTGTCTGATCAACAGTTGCACACTGTAGGACCGAACGGCGACATGCGCAAACCCGGTTCGTCAGGCGAACATCAGGATGAACGCCGACGACGTCGGAGCGCGCCCATGGCACGTCCACGGCGCGGCGCACCCGTCAGGCACGCTGCACGAGCCATTGGGCGGCGACCTTCTTCGAAGGGAACACGCCTTGCGCGCCGTTCGCGCCGTCGGCGAGCCACATGTGTCTGACGCCGAAGCTTTGCTTGCGTACGGTTCCGGCCCCCACGCCGTTGTGCAGCACGGCGAACACGCCACGCTCGATTCTCATTATCCTCACGTCCATGATCGACGGCCTCCCTGCCGTGAATCGTTTTCGTCGTTGTCTTGATGGTACCGTCGGCGGCCGGCTGGTCATCGGCGACGCGCCGGAGGGATTCACGAGGTAGCGGCAACGTCGCGCATCCACTTCGACATGCGAAGAGCCCTGGACGAAATCCAAGGCTCTTCCATCAAGCTCCTGCGACTGGGCTTGAACCAGTGACCGTCCGATTAACAGTCGGATGCTCTGCCAACTGAGCTACGCAGGAATGCTCTCCGCACAGGATCTCTCCCGTGCGCACAAGACGTGTACTTTACAGCATCATCGCCGGAAACGTAAATCCGGCGTGTCTCGTTGCGCCGCAACGGTTTTCCGTCATATCGACATCGCGATGGCGGCACCGCGCCCCGGCTCTTTCGCCGTCACATCACCACCTTGGTCAGCGGCATGGCCGAATCGATCGCGAACCCGGGATCGCTGGGCGCGACGCCAGCCTCGACGAGGTTCACGCCGAGCATGGCGACCATGGCGCCGTTGTCGGTGCACAGCTTCAATTCGGGGATGCGCACCTCGACGCCGTTCGAGCGCCCGTATTCAAGCAGTTTCGCGCGCAGCTGCGAATTCGCGGAGAACCCGCCGCCCACGATGAGCGTGCCGGAATCGTACTGGCGGCATCCATGCATCGCCTTCTTGGCGAGGACCGTCGCCACCGAATCGGCGAGCGACGCGCATACGTCGTCGACGGGGATGCCCCGTCCGGCGGCCTGCTCGCCTTCTACCCAGCGGGCGACCGCGGTCTTCACGCCGGAGAAGCTGAAATCGTAGGGGTGTTTCGCCCCGGCCTTGCCCTGCGTGAGCCCCTGCGGCACGCGGATGGCGTGCGGATCGCCGAGACGCGCGTGACGGTCGATGTGCGGGCCTCCCGGATACGGGAAACCAAGCAGACGCGCCACCTTGTCGAAACATTCGCCCGCCGCGTCGTCCAACGTGGTGCCGACCACGTCGACACGCCTCGCCACATCCTCCACGTGCAGCAGCGACGTGTGCCCGCCGGAGACGATAAGCGCGAGCGTGTCCTTGGGGAACGGCCCGAACTGCAGCTGCGTGACGGCGATGTGCCCGATCACGTGGTTGACGCCGTACAACGGCTTGCCGCCCGCCCATGCGAGCGCCTTCGCGCCGGAGACTCCCACGGCAAGGCACCCGGCGAGCCCCGGGCCGGCGGATACGGCGATCGCGTCCACATCGGACAGTTCGAGGCCCGCCTGCGCCAACGCCTCCGACACGCACGGCACGAACGCCTCGGCGTGGGCGCGCGAGGCTATTTCGGGGATGACACCGCCGTAGCGCGCGTGCTCCTCCATGGAGGATGCGACCACGTTGGACCGCAGCGTGCGCCCTTGGACGACGGCGGCGGCCGTCTCATCGCAGGTGGATTCGATGCCCAGTACGATCGGTTCGCTCATTTCGTCCCCTCGTCTTTCTCGTTCGTGTGCCGCGCGTCCGCTCCGTCCTCGCCGTCTGCCGAGGCCGTGAAGCCGACGACGCGAGGTTCGAGGTCCAACGCCATCACATATGCGTCGATGCCTTCCGGCTGGTAGTACCGTTTGCGCAGGCCGATGCGCTCGAATCCGAACCGCCGGTACAGCGCAAGGGCCGCCTCGTTGTTCACCGCGACCTCGAGCAGCATGCGCCGCGCGCCCTGCTCGCGCGCCCTGCCGATCAGCCAGGTCATCATGCCTCCGGCGAGCCCCCGGCGCTGGTATTTCGTGGCGACGCCGATGTCCATGATCTCCGCATCGTCGCCGTCATACCAATATCCGGCGAAGCCGCGGAAGACCCCCGGCACGCAGCCGTCGGGCCCCTGCACGCGGGAGTCGGAACCGTAGCCGTCGGGGTCTCCCTGTTCGCGCTCGCAGTCGAACACGTAGGTGCGGGCGGGCGCGGCGAGTTCCTGCCGGATGGCGTTCTCGCTCCATGCGTGCCGTCCGAACAGTTCGATCTCCAGCGAGCGGATGGCTGCGACCGCGGTCTCGCGGTCGAGGTCTTCGAGCGGGACGAGCATCAGTCCCTCCTTTCCGCGCCCTCGTGGCCGAGCACATGCTTGAGCGGTGCGGGCACCTGTGCGTCCGGGCGGCGCAGATACAGCGGTTCGACGGGCGCCTGGGGGCTGTTCCCGTGCGCGGTCACGGCGTCCGCCGCGAAGATGGAGAGCCCTTGTGCGCCCTGGTCGAGCACGGAGGCGTCGTCCATGTCGCCGAGGCGTTCGATGCCGCGCAGGGCATCGGCGTATTTCGCCGTGCCATGGCCGATCACGTCGACGACGATGTCGCGATCCGTGCCGGACGCGTAGTCGCGTACGGCCTCGTTCACGCGTTCCACGATCGACGACGGGTAGTCGATGTCCATGGCGATGAGCGGTCGCGCCTCGGCCGCGCCATCGGCGTCGCGGCCGAGAGGACTGTCGTACAGCGCGAAGTACAGTTGCCGGCGCCTGGCGTCGTTCACGGCGAGCGTGAGCACATGGCGTGTTCCCGGATCTCCCAATGTTTCGGCGCCCGAACGGCGGATGAGATTCCACTGCGCCTGCGGCTGCAGGATGTCATGGCCGATGAGCGTCGCCCCGGTGGCGAACGCCAGCGCCTTGGCGGTGACGATACCTGCGCGCAGGCCGGTGAAGGGCGCCGGACCGGTGCCGACGATCACCGTGTCGATGTCGCGTGGCGTGAACCCCGCCTCCGTCACCGCCTTCGCGATGTTCGGCTGGAGCCGTTCGACGTGGGTGCGCGAGTCGGTCTCGACGATCGGCTCCCTCCCGACGACGCCCACGGTCGACCCGTACGACGTGTCGATCACCAATGTGCAGCCCATGCATCCCTCCCCGTTGGAATCCTCGTGGTCTTCGGACCTGTAAGAGTGTACACCGAGCCGCGCGCGGCGTTCAGAGCGTGAATCCCTCCCATCGCGGCCCGACCGGCACCAGCGTGACGACGCGCATGCCGTCGCTGGTGAGCTCGTCGTCGGGGCCCGCCTGCGCGCCGGCGGCTTCGGTCGGGCGTTCGATGTGGATCTCAAGCCGTTCCGGGGCGAGTGCCGCAACCATCTGTTCGCCCCACTCCATGAGGATGACGGTGTCGTCGCCGGTGTCCTCGAGCTCCTCGTCGAGTCCCAGGGATTCGAGTTCGTCGAGCAGACGGTTGACCGCGGCCTGCCCCGGCGCATAGTCGGATCCGCCGAGACGGTATGCGTCCACATGCACCAGATGCGCGGGGCCGCCGTCCGCGAATCGTCCATCGAGTTCGCGGGCGATGGTGAACGTTGGCGAGACGATGGGCTCCGCGATGCCCAATCCTTCGCCGAACCCCTGCGCCAGCGTGGTCTTGCCCGCGCCGAGCGGGCCGGACAGCAACAGCACGTCGCCGCCGTGCACCTGTCCGGCAATGCGCCGCCCGAGCGCGCGCATGGCGTCTCCGGTCGGCACCTCGATGGTGATCGCATTCGCGTCGCGTGTGGTGCCCATGCTCATGATCTTCCTTTCGTCGCGATTGAACCGATGCAGCGTTCCAGGGCGTACATCGGGTCGCCGCCGTTCGTCTTGCACTCCTCGTCCGCCCATGCGAGCATGCGTATGCATGCGGCCATGCCGGGAGTGGTCCATCCGCCGAGGCGCACGTATCTGCGTCTCCAAGGCGGCATGCCGAGTTCCGAGGCGCCGATCGTCCCCGCGTTGAACGCGGCGACCTTCGCCACGTCGCGCAGTTTCGACGCCAACGCGCCGATGAGCGCGACCGGCTCGACGCCCTGCTCGACGGCGGCCCGCATCTTGACGATGGCGTCAGCCGCGTCGCCGGCCATGGCCGCGTCCGCGACGTTGAATCCGGTGACCTGGGCGTTGGCGGTGAGGTACTGGTCGACCCGGTCGAGCCCGATGGGATCGTCGTCGAAGTCGAAGCACAATTGGCCGCACATGGCGGTGAGTTCGCCGACGTCGCCGCCGAGCACGTCGACGAGCCGTTGGGCGGCGATGGGGTCGACGCGGCGGCCCTGCCGTTCGAAACGCTGCACCACGTAGTTGAGTTTCGCTTCGGGCTTCTTCAGATCGGGGACCTCAACCTTGCACGCCCCCGCACGCAGGATGCCGTCGAGCGCGCGCTTGCCTTTCTGCCCTCCCTCATGACGGCAGATGACGACGCTGGATCCCGTCGGATCGTCGGCGGATTGACGGCAGTAGTCGGCGATGGCGTCGGCGAGCCCGTCATCGGCCGATTGGAGGTTGTCGACGCGCACGACGGACACGTCGGCGAGCAGCGACGGGCTCACCGCCTCGTCGAACGCGTAGCGGCCCGTCGCCGCCGCATCCAGTTCGACGAATTCCGCGTCCGGCCTGCGCGCAAGCGCCTCGTCGCATTGTTCGCGCGCCATCTCGCCGTTCAGATACGGGTCTCCCCCGCATACGACGATCACCGGCGCATTCCCAGACTGTCTTGCCATGACCCCCATCACCCCACATCCGCTGGACAACGCCGGCCAAGTCCATAGACGGGGACGCGGCCGGGGCGGCGCTGCGTGACGGCCCGGCGCGTCCCGGCCATCGCTCCGGGCGGAGCATGCGAAAATAGACACGTCGTCGACATGCTTCGGGCGGCGCGCGTCGGTCGAAGCGAACAGGACAGGAGGTTCCCGATGACCACGCGAAACGCGAAGACGCTCCCCGATTGGGTACGGTACGGCGTGTTCTGGCACGTGTACCCGCTGGGATTCTGCGGAGCGGACATCCGCCCCCAGGGCCGCCGCGAATTCCACGGGCGCGGTCTCGACTCGATCATCGAATGGCTGCCGTACATGCGCGACCTCGGCGCGTCCGGGCTACTGCTCGGCCCGATCTTCGAATCCGCCTCGCACGGGTACGATACGTTGGACCACATGCACGTCGACGTGCGTCTCGGCGGCGACGCGGCGTTCGACCGTCTCATCGCAGCCTGCCGCGACATGGGCTTTTCGGTGGTGCTCGACGGCGTGTTCAACCACGTCTCCCGCCGTCATCCCGCGGTCCAGGCGGCCCTTGACGAAGCGTCCGGAACACTCGCGCCGCAGGAGAATCCGTGGCATGGTCTCGTCAAGGCCGGAACGGACGGGGAAGGCGCTCCGACGCTTGACGTGTTCGAAGGCCACGGCGATCTCGTCGACCTCGACCACACCTCGGACGCGACCGTGGCCTATGTGGCGAACGTGATGAACCATTGGCTCGACCGCGGCGCCTCCGGATGGAGACTCGACGCCGCCTATGCGGTGCCCGCGCCGTTCTGGGCGCGGACGTTGCCGCAGGTCATGTCCGCGCACCCGTATTCCTGGGTGTTCGGCGAGGTCATCCACGGCGACTACCCGCGCATCGTCGCCGATTCCACGATGGATTCGGTGACGCAGTACGAACTGTGGAAGTCCATACGTCACGCGCTGCAGTCCGACAACTTCTTCGAACTCGACTGGAACCTCACCCGCCACAACGCGTTCCTCGACACGTTCATCCCCCAGACGTTCATCGGCAACCACGACGTGACCCGCATCGTCTCGGAGATAGGGGCGGGCAGGGCCGCCCTCGCGCTGGCCGTGCTCATGACGGTCGGAGGCGTCCCCAGCATCTACTACGGCGACGAGCAGGGGTACGTCGGCGTCAAGGAGGATCGTCTCGGCGGCGATGACGACATCCGCCCGAAGTTCCCCGACACGCCGGAGCAGCTGTCTCGTCTCGGCGAGCCGATGTACCGGCTGCATCAGGCGCTGATCGCATTGAGACGGCGCAACCCGTGGCTGTTGGATGCGCGCGTCGAGAAGGACGTGCTGGAGAACAGGCGGTTCGTCTACCGTTCGGTCGCCGCGGACGGGCACACTCATCTGCGCGTGGAGCTGAGCGTGGAGCGGGAGCCTGCGTTCAGCATCAGCGACGCCGGCGGCACCGTGCTCTACCGATACTGACCGCGGCCCGCTGGCCCGTGCCCGGTGTCGGTCAATGCCGGTACCGGGCACGGGCCGCGGAAGATGACGGTCAGCGGTGGCGGAAGGGGGTGTTGCCGCGATTCGCGCGACGGCGGGCAGGCCCCTGCGCGGAACCGTATTTCGCGATCATGCGGCGGTCATGCCGCTTGGCGGCCTCCGAACGTTCGTCCTGCACGATACGGTTCTCGTTCCTGCGGTGGATTCGCTTGCCGCCGTTGCCTTCCACGGGCCCGCGGTTGCGGTCGGAGCCCCGTCGCGTGCGGTTGCCGTTGCGGTTTCCATTGCGGTCGTCGTCGCGGGTTCCGCCGTGGTTCGCGTCCTCGGCGCTTCGGCGTTCCGCGCGACGCGCCTGCCGCGCGCCATCCGTCTCGAACCTGCGTTCCCGGCGTTCCGCCTCCACGTCGCGCATGCCGGCGCGACGTTCCATGCGGTTCGGCCTGCGGCGCTCGCGACGCGGCTCGGAGTCACGGGACGAACCGGTTCCACGCGCCGCAGAGTCGGCACGACGGGAATCCTGCCGCCGCGCGCGGGCGGCGGATCGCACGTCCGACTCCTGCACGTCGTCGTGGCTCTCTGCCGTGGCGACGACCACGCCGCCGCCCGTACGGCGGCCCACGCCGGAACGGCCCTCGCCGTTCGCGGCCTTCCGCCGGCGCGGATTGCCTGCGGGCTGGGAATCTTCGAGGCTCCAGTCCTTGACGATGGCGGCGCGCTCCCCCACCAGCGCCTGCACTTCGGGGGAATCGTGGCGCACCTGGACGGGTTTCGCGTCGATGCCCGCGGCCTTGAACATGCGCCTGGCCTCACGGCGCTGGGCGGGCAGCACCAGCGTGACCACATCGCCGGAATGGCCGGCGCGCGCCGTACGGCCGGAACGGTGCACGAACGATTTCGGATCGTCCGGCGGATCGACCTGCACGACCAGCTCGACGTCGCTCACGTCGATGCCGCGCGCCGCCACGTCGGTGGCCACCATCACGTTCACGTCGCCGTTCTCGAACGCGGCGAGGTTGCGGTCGCGCTGGTTCTGGTTGAGGTTGCCGTGCAGCTGCGCCGCGGGCACGCCGCTGTTGGTCAGGCTCTTCGCGAGCTTCTTCGCCTGGTATTTGGTGCGTGTGAACAGGATGCGCCGGCTCTTGCCGGAGGCCAGCTGGCGCACCACCTCGAACTTGTCGTCCTTGGGGACCTCGAACACGTGCTGCGTCATCGTGTCGACCACGGCTTCGGGAGCGTCCACGCTGTGCGTCTTCGGCTCGTGGAGGAACTCGCGCACCAGCGCGTCGACGCCGTGGTCCAACGTCGCGGAGAACAGCATGTGCTGCGATTCCCTGGGGATCTGGGCGAGGATGCGGCGCACCGGCGGCAGGAAGCCCATGTCCGCCATCTCGTCCGCCTCGTCCATCACGACGACCTTCACGTCGGAAAGCGTCAGACGCTTCTGACGAAGCAGGTCCTCCAACCGGCCGGGGCATGCGACGACGACATCGGCGCCCGACTGGAGGTCGCGTACCTGACGGTTCTGCTTCACGCCGCCGTACACGGTGGTGGTGGTCATGCCGGCCATCTGGGCGAGCGGCACGAGCACGTCGTTGATCTGGTTGGCGAGCTCGCGCGTCGGCGCGAGGATGAGCCCGCGCGGATGCGGCAGGAAGCCGTGCTCCTCACGTTCGGCGAGGCGCAGGCGGCGCACATGCTTGACGTTGCGGCGGAACTCGGCCATGGACATGCCGGGATCCCAGGCCGCCTCGCACAGGCGCGCGGCGAGCGGGATGCAGAATGCGAGGGTCTTGCCGGAGCCGGTGCGCCCGCGGCCGAGGATGTCGCGTCCGGCCAGCGAGTCGGGAAGCGTGTCGGCCTGGATGGGGAACGCCTCGGTCTTGCCGTCGGCGTCAAGCACGCGGCACAACGGCTCGGGAACGCCGAGCTCGTAGAAGGATGGCGCGCGCGTCTCGACGACGGGCGCGGAAAAAGTGGTATCTGGCACAGCGGCCTTTCATGTCATAAGGAATGATGCGCGGTTTGCGCAAACCATGCAACATTAGCGTAAGGCCGATACTTTGCGTCCTTTCGCGCCCTCGACGCCGCCTTGTCCTGGCCGGTCCGGCGCATATCGGACACGCGTGGGGCGCGGCGGCCCGGTACGGCCTCCACGCCCCACGGTTCCGCCGTGCGCGGCGCGACGTCACACGTAGTTGCGTTCGATGAGGATGTCGGAGACGGTGAGGTTCGCCGCGTTGACGAGGTTGAACAGGATCACGTCGGCGAGCTGGCCGGGATCCATGAACGTGTGCTGCTTCTCCTCGGACACGTAGTCGTGGCTGTCGCGGTAGAAGGCGGTGTCGATGCCGCCGGGGTACACGCCGACGACCTTCACGCTCGTACCCTTGTACGCGGCCTTCAGACTTTGCGTGTAGCCCTTCTCCCCCCACTTGGTGGCGCAGTACACGGATTCGTTCGCGTTGCCGCGCGTGGCCGCGGTGCTCATCACGTTGGCGATCTTGAGGTCCTGCTCGCCGTCCGCCTTGAGCGTGGCGACGGACCACAGGATCATGCCCTTGAGTCCCTTGAGACACTTGTCCACGTCGGCGGCCTCGTATGCGGTGGGCGTCTTGAAGGACGGCTGGCCGGCGTTGTTGATGAGCAGGTCGATGTGGCCGAGGTCCGCGATCCGTGCGATGGCGTCGTTCACGAACGCCTCGTCGGACACGTCGCCGACGAACGCCTGATACGAGTCGGCGCCGAAAGTCTCGGCGAGTTCCGCCTGGCGTTCGGCGTTGAAGTCGACGCCGGCCACAAACCAGCCCGCGTCGATAAGGCGACGGGTCAGCTCGAAGCCGAGTCCGAGGGCGCTTCCGGTGACGATCGCGATCCGCTTGCCGTTCGTTGCATCCGCCATGATGACCTCCTTATGTGGCGTGTCCGTGCGGCATCAGGCTATCGGATCGGCCAGACGCGCCCCGCAATACGCGCAATCCCCATGGTGCGGTAAGGGCGTTTCTCCATTTCGGCGGAATTCCGCCGTTTGGGCCTACCGCACCATGGGGATTTCACCGCACCATGGGAATGGATGGCGCCGGGTATGACCGGGTATGACCGGGTATGGTCGGGTTATGGGTTATAGGATGTCCGGATCGTTTTTCTCGATGGTGCCGGTGGCCTTGCCGATGGCCTTGAGGCCGTGGTAGGCGACGAGGATGACGATCGTGCCGATGGCGATGCCGTTGAACGAGATGCCGTTGACGGTGAACGCGAACTGTCCGATCGCGATGATCATCGTGATGGCGGCGACCATGATGTTGAGCGGCTTGTCGAAGTTGACCTTGTTCTCCACCCAGATGCGGATGCCGATCATGCCGATCATGCCGTAGAGCAGCGTGGTGACGCCGCCGAGCACGCCGGCGGGGATCGTGTTGATGATGGCGCCGAACTTCGGGCACAGCGACAGGATCAGCGCGAATCCGGCCGCGCACCAGTAGGCGGCGGTCGAATACACCTTGGTGGCGGCCATCACGCCGATGTTCTCGCCGTACGTGGTGGTGCCGGAACCGCCGCCGAAACCGGCGAGCGTCGTGCCGAGGCCGTCGGCGAGCAGGGCGGTGCCCATCTGGTCGTCGTAGTCGCGGCCGGTCATCTGCGCGACGGACTTCACATGGCCGACGTTCTCGGCGACGAGCACGAGCACGACGGGCAGGAACATCGGCAGGATGGTGAAATCGACCTGCGGGGTGTGGAAGTGCGGCAGACCGACCCAGGCGGCCTCGCCGATGGCGGAGAAGTCCACCTGGCCGCGGAAGCACGCGTACGCGTAGCCGACGATCACGCCGAGCAGGATGTTGAGTCGGCCGAGCAGGCCCTTGAACAGCACCGCGATGAGCAGCACGGCCAGCAGCGTCACGATGGCGGTGTCGGGAGCCGCCTGGAAGTTGTTCCACACGCTCGGCGCCAGGTTGAAGCCGATGATCGCGACGATGGCGCCGTTGACGACGGGCGGCATGATGATGTCGATCCACTTGGCGCCCGCATAATGCACGAGCACGCCGATCAGGGCCAGCAGCAGGCCGGTGACCATGATGCCGAAGCTGGCGACCGCGATGCCCTTATGCGCGCTGGTGACGGCCGTGATCGGCGCGATGAAGCCGAACGACGAACCGAGATAGCTGGGCAGCACGTTCCTGTTGATGAGCAGGAACAGCGCCGTCGACATGGCGGTGAAGAACAACGTGGTCGACGGGTCGAATCCGGTCAGGATCGGCACGAGGAACGTCGCGCCGAACATGGCGATGACGTGCTGCGCGCCGATGCCGGCCGTACGCGCCCATGTCAGGCGCTCGTCCGGTTCGACGACCTCTCCCGGGGCAAGCGTCTTGCCGTCACCGTGCAGCTGCCATGTGAAGATGTTGCCTTTGGCTTTGGGTTCGCTCATAAGCGGCTCTCCTTAGCTTCTCTCCGCCGCGGGGCATACCTCATCCCCGCGAGTCGAAGCCATTGTAGCCGCTTCGCATGCGCCGCACGTTCCGAACCGGTGTCACGGGGTTCTTCGGCATGCCGCGAGCCCATGCCGCGGCACCGCGCAGCATGCCGGAGAACCGCCCGTCACTTGCCGTAGTAGTCGAGCAGATGCGGGTCGACCGCATGCACCACGTCGACCAGATCGCCGTTCGACAGGTACGGGCGCTTGAACTCGCGCCACGGATCGACCTTCATCTCCCACTTGCCGGTCTCCCCGTTGAGGACGGGGCGCGCGGTCTGCTCCCAGTGCATGCGCTTGGCGGTGCGCCCGGTCTCCGGATCACGGCGCGTGTAGTGCAGGCAGGTGCAGTTGGTGATCGCCCAGTCCGGGGATGCGGCGCGGTGCAGGAACTCCTCGTCCGAAAGGTCTTCGAGGGTGAGCATCAGCGCGAGCATGAAATCGCCGTGGGAGACCATGACCACGCTGCCGAGGTCGGATTTGCGCGACAGCGAGTTCAGCACGTTGTGCACGCGGTCCTCGGCGACGTCGGCGATGGATTCGCCCGCCGGCGGCCGCCAGTACAGCGGGTCCGTGTTCTTGAACATCCAGTTGCGCGCGTAGTTGGTCTTGAACTCGTCCTTGGTGATGGTGTTGATCTCTCCCCAGGAGCGTTCGCGGATGACGCGGTTCTCCTCCCATTTCGCCTTCGGCAGGGCCATGGTGGCCGCGGTCTCGCGGGTGCGCACGTACGGGGAGACGAGGTAGCGGTCGAACAGCTGCTGCTGGCCGACGAGCCACCGGCCGATGCAGTCGGCCTGCTTGCGTCCGGTGGCGGTGAGGCGCCAGGACCGGTCGGGGACGGTGACGTTGTCCTGCGTGTAGAGCGAATTGTCGCCGCGGTCTCCCGCCTGGACGATGATGTTCGCCTCGGATTCGCCGTGGCGGATCACGTAGAGGTCGAGCGGCATGCTCATGGATTTCCCCTCTTTCGTCGTCG
Organism: Bifidobacterium aesculapii; assembly: GCF_001417815.1. GTDB lineage: Bacteria > Actinomycetota > Actinomycetes > Actinomycetales > Bifidobacteriaceae > Bifidobacterium > Bifidobacterium aesculapii. Next base: position 16,306 of record NZ_BCFK01000031.1, on the reverse strand, counting down.
ATCGGATCATGCATCCGAATGGGTAACGGTGTATCAGATTAACCGAAAACGCCGGCCCGCACCTACGATTCATGTGCCGGCCGGCGTAAAGTTCACCGAGAATTCAGGGAATTCAGGCGATGGTGACCGGAGTGCCGTCGGGAAGCTGGTCGTACAGCCACTTCGCGTCCGCCACGCTCAGACGCACGCATCCGTGCGAGGCGGGTCGCCCGAGCTTGGCGCCCTCGTCCTCCAGGTATTCGCCGAAATTCTGCCCGGTCGGCACGGAGTGGAACAGGTACGGCCCGTAGAAGCGCACCCAGTAGTCGGCGCCCATGCCTTCCGAGGCGTTGTAGAAGTGGGTGCCGCGCGCGTCGACCGTGTAGGTGCCGCGCGGGGTGGCGTCGTCCATGCCGGTGCTGGCGGTCATCGTGTAGATGCTCTGCCCGTTCGACTTCACGTACACTTTCTGTTCGGCGATGCTCACGTCCACGCTGATGGCCGGGTATTGCGCGAGATCGGGCTGAGCGCCTCCGGTCGGGTTCGTCCAGCGTGCGCGCTGCTCCTCCGCTTCGCGCTGTCTGGCGAGCGTCTCGTTCACTGCCGGCACGGCCCTGCGGTCGAGTGATTTCGCGGCGGCCGTCTCCACGCGGGACATCGTGTCAGCTTCGCGCGCGGCGGATATCGCCGCGTCACGCGAAGCCGCGCGCGCCTGCCACAACGCGACGGTGCCGCACAATATGACGGCGAGCAGCACACACAACGCCGCCTCCACCGTCAGCAGCCAGTCGGTGCGCCTGCGATGCAATCCGACGTACGCCGATCGACGTCCAGCCATGCTCTCTCCCCCCATGCGACCATGCGAATCCAACTGCATCGCCCATCCGAGCGACGCCCGGCCCAAACCTTCCCGCCGGAATACTGTACCCATGATACGTGTCTGCGACGACCCTGCGCACGGGATCGGCGCTCGGCGCACACGGCCCGGCCTTCCGCCGCCGAACCGTTCAGAACACGAGGAACGAGACGGCGGTAAGCGTGAACAGGCTCGCCACGGTGGTCACGAGCACCATGCCGATGGCGTATTCGGGCTGGTTGTGCTCGCGCTCGGCGAACATGACCATCGTGCTCATCGTGGGCAAGCCGGAGATGATGGTCATCATGTGCACCATGTCCTGGTTCATGGGGGTGAGCCCGAGCGCCGTGGGCGCGAAGGTCAGCAGCGCGTAGAACCCGACCGGGAAGGCGAGCATCTTGACGACGATGCCGACGTACAGCTCGTACTTCTTCAGGATGCCGGACCAATCACGGATGGCGAACAGGCCGCCCAGGTAGAGCATCGACAACGGGGAGGCGGTCGAGCCGAGCGCCTTGAGCGGGGCCAGCACCACGCCGGGCACGGTGACGTCGGCGAGGATGAGCGCGACGGCGAGCGCGACGGCGATCAGTGCGGGGCTGACGAGTGGGGCGAGTCGGTCGAGCCAGCCGTGGGCGGGGCGTTCGTCGGCGGTTGATTGGTGGTCGTCGACTTTTTTGCAGGTCCATACGCCGTATGTCCAGAGGAGGAATTGGTCGACGATGGACATGAGTGCGAAGTAGAGCGCGCCTTTGGCGGGGAACAGTGCGATGACGAGTGGGAGTCCGATGAATCCGGCGTTGCCGAATGCGAAGCAGCCGCGGAACATGCGCCCACGTTCGCGTTTGAGCCGTAGCAGATGCGATAGTGCGGTGAACAGGCCGATGAGGAGCGCGTACATGAGGAGGGTCAGTATGATGATCGCGTCGGAGCCGATGAGGTCGGCGCGTGTGGTGCCGGATACTGCGTTGGAGAAGACGAGCAGTGGGATGCCGACTTTGAGGATCAGTGCGCAGATGCCGTTGAGTGCGGTTTCGCCGATCACTTTGGTTTTCACGCAGATGTAGCCGACGAGCATCATCACGGCCATGCCGATCATTTGGCCGAGTACGATGTCGAACTGTTGCATTGGTCTCTTCTCTCTCGTTTCTCTCGTTGTTCGGTGTTCAGAATACGAGTTGGACGAGCATCATGTAGATGATGGTGCCGCCTGCGATGGAGAGCAGCATGTTGTGTCGCCACATGTGGAGTGTGATGATGGCGAGGCATGCGATGAGTTCCGGTATGCCGTGGTCGCCGGTGAGGATGGGTGTGTTGCGCAATGCGTAGACGACGAGCAGGCCGGTCATCGCGTATGGGAGTACTTTGCCGAAATAGTCGATGAGCCGTGGGGGTTCTTTCGATTCGGGGAATATGAGGAACGGCAGGAATCGGGTGAGCATTGTGCCAGCCACGACGGCGGCGATGGTGAGCACTCCCTGCATGATGGTCATCGTCACCGTGTGTGCTCCTTTTCCGGTGTTGTGGTTGTCGTCGGATCTGTTTGGGTTGTGTGTTCCGGGGGTGTGTCGGCGGATTCGTCGCGTGGGTCGTCGAGGTATGGGCGCAGCAGGGTGAAGAGTATGATCATGGCGGCCATCGCGGGGATCATGAAGTTCTTCGTGCCGAAGAGGGTGAGGCATGCGATCGAGGCGAGTATGCCGATGGCCGCGCTCAGGTGTTCGCGGCGTTTGGCTCCCGTCCACTGGTCGAGGAAGATGACGAGGAACAATGCGGTGAGGACGAAGTCGAGTCCTTGCGTGTCGAATGGGATGTTCGAGCCGATCACGCCGCCGAGTGTGGCGCCGGTCACCCAGTACAGCTGGTTGAGGAGCGTGACCCACAGGTAGAACCAGCCGCGGTCCACGTTTTCGGGGATTCGGGTGGAGGAGTTGATGGCGAATGTCTCGTCGCACATGCCGAAGATGAGGTATGGGCGTTTCCATCCGAGGCCTTTGAATCGTCCGAGCATCGACAGTCCGTAGAACAGGTGGCGTGCGTTGACCATGAGCGCCAGCAGGAACGCGGCGATGGGGTTGAATGCGGACAGCAGCAGGTTGACGGTGACGAATTCCATGGAGCCGGCGAAGATGAACATGCTCATGCACATGGGCCAGATGAAGGTGAAGCCTTTCGTGCCCATGAGCATGCCGTACGAGCAGCCGAGGAACAGGAATCCCAGTGCGATCGGCACGGTCAATGGGAACGCCGCCTTCAACGCTTCGAGCCGTATGCCGCGCCGTTCTGCGGTTTGCATGGCAGTGTCTCTCCTCCGTTGTGCGTTGAACCGATTGCGGCGGATATGCTATCACGCTTCGGGGGGATGTGACGTCGTACGGTCATCCATGCGGTCGGATGGCCGTACGACGGCGGAGAGGGATTCGGATCCGTTTCGGGCGCTTATGGCATGTGGGCGGTGCGACGGATGGATTCGCGGATGTTCTTCGGGTCGAGGGAGTCGCCGCCGAGCGCACGGTGCAGCGTGAGCCCTTCGATGAGCGCGTCGAGCATCGCCGCGGTAGGCGGGTCGAAGAACCGTTCCAGTTCACGGCGGCTGGCGGCCATCCACCGGTTGGAGATGTCCCTGTATGCGGGGTCGCGTGCCGCCAGCGTATACAGTTCGAGGTTCACGATCAGATCATGCCGCGTGGCGAGCAGATCGCCTTCGACGTGTCGCGCGATCTGTTCGCACGCTTCGTCGACGTCCCGCGCCTGGGCCATGCGCTCGTGGAACCTGTCGATGCACTGTTGCGCATACCGGTCGAACGCCTGATGAAGCAGATCGTGCAGACCGTCGAAATGGTAGGTCATCGAACCCAATGGCACGTCCGCTGCGGCGGCGATGACGCGGTGTGACGCTCCGGCCACGCCGCGTTCGGCGATGACGGCGAGACAGGCGTCGATGATGCGGCTCTTGCGGTCCGGATCGAACCTGCGTGACGATTCGCCCATACGTGCCTCGCTCTCCATGGTCGCCCGATACATGGTCACACGTCATGATAAATCCTTCACCGGGCATCGAGGCATCGGCATGCGCCCGTATGGTACGGGAGAGAACGGAAAAGCCGCCGGCGACGTGCCGGCGGCTTCCGATGGGCTCCTGCGACTGGGCTTGAACCAGTGACCGTCCGGTTAACCTTCAACAAACGCCCGCCTCTCGCGGACGCCATTACCCATTGTGGGACACAGGACGCGGCCGCGCGTTCCCGCTTCGCGGACCACCCGACCACACACCCGAGAAAGAAAACAAGATTGAAAGGTTGAAAGATTGAAAGAAAGATTGGGGTATGACGGTCCGTCGTTTCCCCGTCATACGGACGCGGGGATCGACGGAAAAGGCCGGCCGCCCCATGATGGGGCGGGCCGGCCGGAAGGAGGGCGGCGCCGTCGGAACCACCACGCCGGACGCCGCCCAGCGCAAGTATCACACAGCCGCCCGGACACCGGATGACGCTGACACGGACGGGATATGGGAGCGCCCGGCCCGTGGTGTGGCGGGCCGGGCGCAAACCCGAATCAGTCAGTGATGGTATATGCCGTCCCCGTTGCCGGCGCATTGGTCGCCGCATCCATGGCCGCCGCTGACCGGCGGCGCGATGGTCTCCGTCGAACCGGACGAGGACGAACCGGACGAGCCGCCGGAGTACGTGGGCGTGTACGAGCCGGACGAATACCCTCCCGTAGAGCCGTACGAGTACGTGGGCGTGTACGACTGCGCCTGCGCGGCGGCGGCCGCTGCGGCGGCTTCGGCGGCGGCCTTGGCTTCGGCCTCGGCCTTCGCCTTGGCTTCCTCGTCGGCCTTCGTCTTCGCGGCTATGGAGTCGTTGACCTTCTTCGACGCCGTGGCGATGGCTTCCGCGTCCCTGGCCTTCACGGCCTTCTCCAACGCGGTGCGCGTCGCGTTGTCCTGCACTTTCCCGTCGGAGGATTTCAGGAGCGCGTTCGCCGTGTCGATGGTCTTCCCCAGTTTCGACGCGGACACCGCGTCCACCGCCGACCGGAGACTCTTCACATGCCTCGCGTACCATGTGGTCTGTTCGCCGAGTTTCGCCGTGGCCGCGTCCAGTCCCGTCTTGTCGTCGGCCACGCACCCCGAGTATTCGGGCGTCTGCGTCTTCAACGCGTCCGCCAGCGTGGTGACGGTCTTCGCGTCCTTCACGTCGGCCGTCTTCACGGCGGCCATGTCGGCGGCGTCGCCGTTGACGAGCGCGGCGTACTCGTTCGCCGCGACGCGCAGCTCGTCCGCAGCCTCGGCGCACGCCGATTCCGCCACGCCCAGTTCGTGCGCGTTCCACGCCATGTACCCGCCGACGCCGCCGGCGGCGAGCACCAGCGCGCACGCGGCCGCGATGGCCGGAACCAGCCACTTCGGGCGGTGTTTGACCGTCTTCTCCGTTTTCCCGTCGTCATGGGTCGGTGCCGGCTCCGTCGCCGGCGTCCGCAGGTCGTTCATGTTCGGCTCCTTCGGTTTCCTTTTATTGATCTTCCTTGATAATTATGCACGCCGGAAGGGTAGTCAGTTGATGCTTTGTTGGTTTGATTTGCTTTGTTCTGGCGTGTTATGATTTATTCATGCGTGCGAAGGAATGGGCGGCTCGTGAGGGGTTGAGCGAGCAGACGGTGTGGAAGTGGTGTCGTGAGAACCGTATGCCGGTCCCGTTCGAACGGTCGGGGAGCGTGTGGCTCATCCACGATCCGAAGTATGAGAGGCCATCTGCTCCCAATGCGGGTTCGCGTACGGTCTGCTACGCGCGCGTCTCCTCATCCGATCAGAAGGCAGATTTGACGCGGCAGGCGGACCGGTTGAAGGCGTTCGCCATCAGCATGGGCATCGAATCCCCCGAGGTCGTCTTGGAGACCGGTTCCGGCATGAACGACAGGCGTCGCAAGCTCAACCGCATTCTGGCGGACCCGACGGTGGGCACCATCGTCGTCGAGCACCGGGACCGGCTGGCGCGTATGAATGCAGGACTCGTCGAAAGCGCGTTGAAGGCTGCGGGGCGCAGGCTGATCGTCGTGGACGATTCGGAGCTGGATGATGATCTGGTGCGCGACATGACCGAGGTGCTGACCTCGTTCTGCGCGCGCCTGTATGGCCGTCGTGCCGCCAGGAACAAGGCGGAGGCGGCGTTGAGGGCGGCGCGTGATGCTTGAGGCGGTCAAGGTCGCGTTGGACCCCACACCGGCGCAGGGGCGTTTGCTGTCCTCGCATGCGGGGGCGGCGCGGTTCGCGTTCAACGCCGGGCTCGCCCGCGTCAAGGCATGCATCGAAGCCGAGGAGAAGCCGGAGTGGTCCCTGTATTCCCTGCGACGTTGGTGGAACCAAACCAAGAACACGCTGGCCGTGGACAAGGACGGTGTGCCGTGGTGGCGGGAGAACAGCAAGGAAGCCTACAACAGCGGATTGGAAGCCCTGTCGAACGCCCTGAGGAACTGGTCGAAAAGCCGCAAGGGGCAGCGCAAAGGACGTCGCGTCGGCTTCCCCAGGTTCCGGTCGAAGGATCGTGCGACGCCCCGGTTCGCGTACACGACCGGCTCGTACGGTCTCATCCCCGGTGATCCCAGGGCGTTGAGACTGCCCCGGATCGGCCGCGTGCACTGCATGGAGAACGTGGCGAAGCGGGTCGGCGATGGTCGGGTGCTGCGCATGACCGTCAGCCGGCATGCGGGACGCTGGCGCGCCTCGTTGACCGTGGAACGGGCCGATCCCGCGCCCGCGACCCCGCCGAAGGGCGGTGCGGTCGGCATCGATCTGGGCATCAGGACGCTGGCGACGCTTTCCGACGGGGTCGTCATCGCCAACCCACACACCCTGAAGACGAACGAACGTCGATTGAGATGTGCCCAGAAAGCGTTGTCACGCAAGGCAAAGGGGTCTAACCGTCGGCGCAGGGCGCGCGAACGCGTGGCCCGTCTGCACGCGCGGGTCGCCAACCAACGCCGCGACCTGCTGCACAAGCTGACCACACGGCTCGCCTCCATCTACTCGGACATCTCGATCGAGGATCTGAACGTGGGCGGCATGGTCAGAAACCATCGGCTCGCCAAGGCGGTCGAGGACGCGTCCTTCCGTGAGCTGCGCCGTCAATTGGAGTATAAGACCGCACGCACCGGCGCACGGCTGCACGTCGTCGACCGCTGGTATCCGTCAAGCAAGATATGCTCGGACTGCGGGAGGGTGAAAGCCAAGCTCTCTCTCGACGAGCGCGTCTACCGGTGCGACGGATGCGGCCTCATCATGGACCGCGACCTGAACGCCGCGATCAACATCAAGGTCGCCGGGAGTGCCCCGGAGACCCTAAACGCGCATGGAGCGGACGTAAGACCCGGCGTCCCATGGGATGCCGGGCAAACCGCGGTGAAATGCGAACCAAGCAGCCACCACAGTGGCATGAGCCTTGGAGCGGACGGCCGCAAGACCGTCCTGCAAGCCAAAACAAACTAGCTTGCAACGGCACATGTCGCAGATGCGGACGGCGCCGCGTCTGAGGTCCCGGTCGGCGGCGGTGTCGTCGCCGTCGGAGAGCCCCCACATGCGGTCGATGAGCTCGCCGACCTGCCGGTCGCGTTGTCCGGCGGCGAGACGGCCGCACAGCGCGTCGAGCCTCCATTCCCTGTCGGGTCCTTCGCTCATCGCAGCTCACCCCCCGTCGCGGCGTGGCTGGATCGTTTCGAGCCGGCGAACATGCTGCCGCCGTTCGCGGCGCACAATTCGCGCAGGCGTTCCATGTCGGCGCGATGGCGTTCGGCTCGTTCCATGAGCGTGTCGGCAATCCACCGTTTGGTTTCGTCGTCCGTCGCGCCGTGGTTGAGCCTGTCGGCGGTCTCGGCGGCGAGTTCTCGGCGGCGGAACGTGTCGGGTTCGGCGCGGCGGGCGTCGGACGAGTCCAGCAGGGCCTCGACGTGCCGGCATGCGGCCGTGTGCCGGTGCGGTTCGGCCGGCGTCGGGGCCGGGCGTACTTCGGGGTCGATGTCGGGGGCCGCGAGGCCCATCATGCGGCCAGGCGTCATGGCCTGAACGAGGCCGGCCACGCGCCGGTCGTCGTCGATCCGGTCGAACAGGCGAGCCAGGTCCCGGCCCGTGCGCACCTGTTTGAGCCAGAAGTCGCGTTTGAGGGCGAAATCGATCACGTCGCCGGCGAGCCGTTTCGGGTCGGTCTCGCCGTCTGCGGCGAGGCGGGCGAGCAGCCGGCCCACGGCCGTCACGTCGCGTTTGGTCGGTGTGGGCGCGGACAGGCGCAGACGGGACCGGCGGGCAGCCAGCCGGTCGCAGAGCGCGCGTTCGGGCTCCACGGGGGCCGCGACGGGATCGGGGGGCGCGGGGACGGCCGAACCGTCCGACCACGGTTCGGCGACGTCGTCGCCGGCGTCGCCCGGCGACGCCACGCCCACGCCTCCGGTTTCGGTCTCGTCCGCCTCGGGGGTCTCCCCGTCTGCGGGGAGATGCCCCGAAGGGGCAGAGGGGTTATTACGTACTAGGGACGTACTGTAGCTCACCTGTTGAACTGGGGTACAGGCCACAGCTGTGAACCCCGGTTCACGTGTGGACCGGGGTTTCCGCCGGTTCGGGGGCGTCCGCCGACCACGGAGTCGAGGTCGTTCGTGTCGAAATCGATCGGCTCGTCCGACGTTTTGTCGAGGCACAGATCCCAGACGACGGGACGATGCCCCACGCCGAAGTGCGAGACCAGACGCTGGTCCCCCCTGCGGATGAGCCCTTGGGCCTCCAGCCACTCCAGACGGCGCTTGATGGTCGAGACGCTGCACCTGCACCACGTCGCCATCTGCTTTTGCGTGGGGTGCGCGTCACGGCCCTTGGTGTCCGCGACGTTCGCCAAAGCGATCAGCAGACGCGCATGCCCGTCATGGGCGCCGTCCACCGGCGCCATCCGCAAAGCCCAATCAACGGCGTTCACGCTCATTTCCTCGTGCTCCTTCCGTGGCGGCCCCCATCGGACGCGTCCATACCCTCGACCGTCATGCGGGCGCCGGCGAACAGCCACACGACGGCAGCGAACAGCAGCGGTTCGTACACGTCGCCGGACACCGCCCAGGCGATCAGCACGTCCACCGCCGGACACGCCAGCAGCAGGCCGGTCGCCATCATCGACGCGTCACGCACGCGCCGATGACGGCGCAGCAGCCAGCGCAACGCCCACCACGCCGGCACGGGCAGCACGACCGTCGCGCAAAGCATCCAGTCGCGCGCCCCCCATTCCCAAGGCCACCACATCACGACACCCCCATCGGCTTCGGGGACTGGTACAGCATCTCGTCAACGAGATTGGCCGCGAACAGCAGTTCCGCCGCACGGGCGAAACGTACGGCGTCGCCGCCCCAGCCGCAGGACAGTTCCACCTCGGCCTCGCGGCGCGCGAGATCACGCGCGCGAACGAGCGTGTCCAACTGGTCGAGAGTCCACATCATCGTCCACTCCTCACAACACCGGACGCACGCACAGGCGCCGTCCTTGCGGTACGACGGACCGACGCCCGCCGCGAAGCGGGACCGTGCGGCCGACGCACGTCGATTAACCTTGGAGACAAGCACGGGGTGGCGATCCCGTGCGGAGCTGCTAAAGTCAGTCATCGCGATGACCTGCCTTTCGATGTCGGCGCGGGGAGGCCGGCACGCCAATGCCATTGGCCGCCCCACGAAGGTTGTCGCGCAGGACAGGCCGGACCCCGAGGTTTCCTAGGCCCCGATAGGGGTCCGGCCCGTCCCACACACTCACACTCTTTCGAGCGATATTCGGTTATCGATATCGGCCGCCATGACGGCCGCCGCGCCGGGAAGGGGATTCGAACCCCTGCCACGCCCATCCCCGACCCGCCCGAGAAGGAAAAGTCAAGACGGCGGACCGGGGGAGGCGGACACCCTCGACCAGTGACGGGCACTCACCCCCGTCGGCCGATATCCCGGCTTGTGGCCGCGCGCGTCGCCGCCGGCGCCTCTTCAGACCGGCGGCGGCACACGGGCCGCGTGCCGGGGCGTGGAATCGAACCACGAAACGAGGGAGGAGAAGGAGCTTGACCCCGCTCCGGCCACCGGCCGCGCAACAATGATCGAAGGAGAAAGATCCAACGGCCGTCCGGTCCCCGGCTGACAACGGGACGGACGGAAAAACGGCATCCATCCCGCGTTGAGTTATCACGAGGGTTTTAACGACTTTTCCTTGTCGAAGAAATAAGAAGAATCAGACCATCACACCAACACCCCCTCACGCGGGACCAGGCCGAGAACGAAATCAGACGACAAGCCGTAGCGTTGGCTGAAAAAGACCAAATCCTTCTGCTGCCATGAGGTATCCCCGTTGATCTTCATCGAAATCGAAGACGGGGCCAGTCCCATCTCAGCGGCAAGTTGGCGCTGGGTCATATGACGCTCGGAGAGCCATGCAGCAATCGGACTAGTCATATTTCTCAACCTCCATTCATTAATCTTGAACTACATCATAATATTCAATTTGACTGAACGCAAATTGGGTATCTACAATTCAATCAGGAATTATTGAAATCCGTTTGAATACAAGGAGGCACGCCGTGAACATCCCGATGACAAAAGACGACGAGAAACAGCTGTCCGCGACAATCGCGTTCAATGTGCGAGTCATGCTTGCGGCCAGAAATGAAACGCAAGCCGCCCTGGCTGACGCCCTTGGACTGAAGAAACCCGCTATGTCGATGAAGATGTCAGGCAAAACGAACTGGTCTGTCATCGACCTCGTAAATGCCTCGCTGTTTTTAAACGCCTCCGTGGAATCCCTGTTGAACGGCGATCTTATGTATCAGCTTCAGGGCGATAACAGAAAAGCCACCGGCGACACGCCGATGGCTTCTGGGAAGCTCCTGCGGCTGGGCTTGAACCAGCGACCGTCCGATTAACAGTCGGATGCTCTGCCAACTGAGCTACGCAGGAATATGGCTTGTACCCGGAATCGCTTCCGCGCACAAGTCAAGTACTGTAACATGGTCTTTCTCAAAAAGCAAGTCCGTTGCGCCGCGACCCGTGTCGCGACGCAACGGGCCGCCGATGGGCGTGCCGTCACTCGGGGCTCTTCAACGCGCCGACCATGTCGATGCGGTCGAGCGACCGGTTCGTCGCCTCTCCACAATCAGCGTGAACGACAGTGCGAGCAGCGCGGCGAGCGCGTAGCAGTACCACTTCACGTTCGGCACGATGTTCATGCCCGGCAGGTCGAGCTGGCTCAGGAGGAAGCCGAGCAGTCCCCGGCCGCAAGGCAGGCCGATCACGATGCCGAAGCAGGCGAGCATCAACAGCTCCTTGTTCACGTACCCGTGGACCTCCTTCCTGCGGAAGCCGAGCACCTTGATGGTGGCGAGCTCGCGTTCGCGTTCGGAGATGTTCGTGGAGGCAAGCGTGTAGAGCACGACCACGGCGAGGACCCAATCGAGCGACGGCGCCTCGAACTGCTCAGGCACTTCTACCTTTCCGGCATCATCGGCATCCTCCGCGCCATGCTCAACGAGCCGGATCTCATCGCCCCCACCGAATTCGGCCGGTTCGTCTCCGAGGAGCTGTTCCCCCGCATCGCGCCCCGGAACGCGGGAGTTCGCGCCGGAGCCGGAGCTGAGGAAAACCGGACGACCAACACCCACGGGCACACCGACACCGCCCGCGCATAGCCCCGGGGAAACACCATCCAATCCCAATCCTCACTCTCCACGAGTGAAGATTCATCTCCAGCAAGTGAAGATGGTATATAAACTGCGCCTTCGCGAGTTTGTGTCGTGGGGTGCTAGGTTGCCGCAGCGGCGGGTGGGGTCCCGAAGATGTGAGGGGGCAAGGAATAGACACTGCGGAAAACACCGCTCAGCTTGCCGTATAGACATTGAATACAGGCTCGGGGCTGGGCTGCCACCGCAGAACGCGCGCCGTCCTTGCGTGACCCTGCACGGCCGCATGACGAAGGGCCTTCTTCGTTGCAAGGGGTACATTGCGCATGTCGCGAACACCTATCTTCGTTACAAGGGGTGCCCAAACCCCGATATCCCGGGTACGCATGGCGAAATACCGGCCCTCACGGCTTGGAATCCCCGCGAAACCCCGGTCCAGGCACCCCTCGTAAGCCCAATAGATGCCCGCGGCGCCCCGTATCAACCCCTCGTAAACGAGATAGCTCAGACAGATCAGCGCCTGGCGGCGAAAAATATGAACCTTAGCCAGCTTATGTGGAGCGAAATATGCGTCATCACGTTCGTAGCACAGTCCATCTCACCGACCGTCCGATCCCATGCTCACTCCCCTTCGGCTGCGTCGTCCTTCAGGGATTGCAGCAGGGCGGCGTCGCGGCGTTCGATGATGCGCTTGCCGGTTTCGCCCTGCCATGAGAAGAAGCCGCGACCGGTTTTCGCGCCGAGATCGCCGGCCTTGACCTTTTCGGCGAGCAGCGGACTCGGGCCGGTGCCATTGTCCATGTCGTCGAACAGGTAGGTGCTGATGTTGTAGAACACGTCAAGTCCGCCCAAGTCGATGCTCGCGACCGGTCCGACGAGATTCCAGCGGCGCCCCAAGCTGTACTTCATCACGTCGTCCACGGTGGCCGCGTCGGCGATGCCCGCCTGGACGATGTGGAACTCCTCGCGCAGCACGGCCATCTGCAGCCGGTTGCCGATGAACCCGAGCGACTCCCTGTTGAGCTTCGCCGGTTTCTTGCCGATGCGGCGCATCAGCTCGACCGTCGTGTCGAGCACAGCCGAATCGGTTTGTGTACCCGGCACGACTTCGACGAGCGGCATGAGCTGCGCCGGATTCCAGAAGTGCGCGACCACGAACCGTTCCGGCCGCTCGAGCACGGAGGCGATGGCGGTCGGACTCAGGCCGGAGGTGTTCGTCGCGAAGATCGCGTCGGCCGGTGCGAACCGTTCGATCTCCCGCCACGCCTCACGTTTGACGTCGAGGTTCTCCGCGATTGCCTCGATGACGAAGTCGGCGCCGGCGACTCCCCGCTCATAGCCGACGACCGGCGTGATGCGCGCCAGCACCTTGTCGACGTCATCGCCGTCGCGCAGCAGTCCCGCGCCGGCGAACGTTTCGGCATCCGCGCGGATGTTCGCCATCGCACGGTCCAGCGAGGTTTCACTGCGCCCGACGAGGCGCGTCTCGTAGCCTGCGATGGAGAATTGCAATGCGATGGCGTGGCCCATCGTGCCCGTGCCCACGTTGGCGACGGTCCGTATGCCATCGATGTCTACCACCATGTTCGTTTCCTCCGTTTTCTTTGATACTTTCGTTTCCTTCATTTCCGTATTCGCGTTCGATCCGGCTCCCATGCCATGCCCTCCGATAGCCAGTGCCGCCAACGTCAGTGACGCATCATGATGAGCATCATCTTCGATGCCTCTTCGGCGTAGACCGCGTGGGGCAGTCGGGTCGGGAAGTGCAGGATGCCTCCGGGCATGAGGTCCACGGTCCGACCGCCGCCGGTCACCTTGAGATGTCCTTCGAGGCACTGGACGAGCACCGGCATGGCGGCGGTATGCTCGCTCAGCTCCTGTCCTTTGTCGAAGGAGAACAGCACCACATTCGCCCCTTCCACCTGCATCACGGTGCGGGAGACCGTGGCCTCCGGCTGCACCTCCACCATTGGGGCGAGCGCGTCGATGTGCTCCATCACCATCGGCCGATCGGCATTGGTCTCAGCTCCAGTAGTCGTCTTGTTGTCGTTCATGTCGGATCTCCTTTGCGTCGTCCATGTTGAGCCGAACTCATTCCAGCTTAATCATGTCAACTCGCGCGGGGCAAGGCCACGCTCGGCGCCAAGGACCTCGACAACGACGGCCAACCCGACTGGCTCACCAACACCGACAACAAGAACGTGACGGTCAATGCGCACGTCGACGTGTACGGCCCGTACACCAGCGAGCAGGCCGACCAGTACCGCGGCAAGAACACGCCCATCCTCACGGACACGAAGATCGTCGCCTCCGGCGACGTGACCGCGGACAAGCCCGGCGACCTGCATGTCACCACGAAGGACGGGACGCTCAAATACGCGGACGGACTGTCGGACGCGACTCAGGCTCGCGCGGATACGCCGCGTCGGGTCAGATACAGCACATACCCCGCGACGGGCAGGGTGAGGAGGCCTCCGGCGATGAACACCCATGCGATCGGGATCACGTCGGCGAGCGGCGCGAAGACAAGCATGCCAAGCGGCATGCCGAACGTGGAGAGAGTGGTGTCGAGGCCGAACACGCGTCCAGTCATCGACTCGTCGGATTCGGACTGCATGATCGTGCGCATCGGCCCCACGCACAGGGCGGAGGCGACGCCGTTCAACAGGTCGATGATGAGATACGCGAGCAGATTCGTCGCCGTGCCCAATCCGATGACGGTGACGCCCACCATCGCGATGCCGAACGACACCATGAGCATCTGCGCGTGGGCCCTGCGCAGCAGTTTCGAGCCGAACGCGGACATGAGCGCGCCGCCGAGCAGCATGCCGACGCTCAATCCGAGTTCGTTGGCGGCGAGCTTGTCGGAGGCGGTGGTGAGGTTCACGAATCCCAGGTTCAGGTCGATGCCTTCGTATTCGCGGGTCATGAGCAGCAGCGTCAGGTTCATCGGCGCGACGGACATGAAGCAGGTGAACGCGTCGCCGAGAATTACGCCTTTGAGGTACGGGTGGCCCATCGCATAGGCGAATCCGTCCTTGATGTCCGCGAGCGTGCGTTTGAGGACGGCGAGCGGCAACGACACGTCCGGCAGCGGCTCCCCCGCCACATCCGTCGCGGCCTGGGTCGGTCCTTCGGCCGCGGTGACGGCGTCCGTCGACCGTTTCGCCGGTACGCGGATCAGCGCGACGAAGCCGACGCCGATGATTGCGGTCGCCACGTCGACCAGCAGGATCGACCACAACGGCACCATGTTGATGAGCACGGCGGCGAGCGCCGGCGCGACAATCATGTTCGCCGAATTGATGACGCCGTAGATCGAGTTGACTCGCAGGAGCCGGCCGGCGGGCGTCACGTCGGGGATGAACGATTGGACCGCGGGCATCTGGATGCCGCCGCCCGCCGAGCGGATGAACAGGACCGCGAAGATCACCGCGAGGTTCGCCCATCCGAGCGCGAAGCTCACGGATAGGAACACGGTGACGCCCGCGATGATGAGGTCGGGCAACATGATGAGGATTTTACGGTTGTACCGGTCCGCCATGGGGCCGCCGAACATGGAGACGATGGCCTGCGGCACCACGCCGAACAGGGTGGCGAACAGCATGGATGCGCCGGTGCGTGATTCGAGGACGATCCACCACCATAGGGCGTATTGGACGATGCTTGAGCCGAGCAGGGAGAACGCCTGTCCTGCGAGCAGGAGCGCGACGCGGCGCGTCCAGCCGTCCTCGCGCGGGTCGTGTGCGAGTGCCGTTTCCGGCGCGCCCGCCGTCGCGGTCTGTGATTGGAATGTCATGGACTCGTCCGGTGCGGACGATGCCGTCGGGTCGGCGGCATGGTTGTTCTGAGACATGGATGTGTTCTTTGTCTTTCTTCATTGGGCGCATGCACGCGGAACGTTTCGCGTCGCGCCTGTGATTCGATGACGATGCCCGGGTGCGCCATACATGCATTCGGGTATGGCTTCGCCTAGGTCCGAACGGTCGCGGTTCGGACCTCAGTACTCGTATCTGCCCGGCAGGCCACCGGTCTGCGGGCACATGGTCATCAGCAGGGAACACATGGTTTCAGAACGTATACGGCTGTGGAGACATGGCGTGACCGTTCACGTCATGTCTCCACAGCCGCCGCGGCTGCGATACGCACAGTCGACGGCCGCCGGATGCCGTCAGGCAAGATCAATCGGAGTCTCCAATCCGTCCAGATACGGTGCGCACGCCTTCGCGCAGTACTCCCAGACGATCTTCTCCCCTTCCGGCGAAATCTATTTCCGGTTGATGCGTTTGGGCTTGCGATTGCCCCAGAACTGCCCGCTCACCCCCTCGACGTTCGGGGAGGAGGCCATCAGCACGCTGGTGAGGGCCCCGTGCGCGGCGGTGCGCATGAACGGCATCCACAGGATGACGAGCGGCAGCATGAACGGCGACTTGCGCAGCGATTCGCGTTGCAGTCCGGTGACGGCGGAACCCGGTTCGACGGTGTTCACGGTGACGTTGCCGACGCCGTCCGCTTTGAGCCGTGCGTCGAACTGCCGCATCAGACACCACACATACAGTTTTGAAGAGCCGTAGGCGCGCACGAGCGAGTAGGCGTGTTCGAGCTCGATGTCGTCGAGTCGGGGCGCGCCCGCCTGCCGGTATGATTCGCTGGATACGGTGACGATGCGTGCGGACGGGCTTTTCGCCAGCAGCGGCAGCAGCAGGTTGGTGAGACCGCAGTACCGGCTTCTCTTGGAAGCCGGCTACGGCGGGCGAATCGTGGACGCGATGCAACGCAACATGAACCGCGGACC
>NZ_BCFK01000030.1 GCF_001417815.1 Bifidobacterium aesculapii | reverse complement strand
CGAATCGTGGACGCGATGCAACGCAACATGAACCGCGGACCCGCCGCTGGCGAGACCGCGCCGCGCTATGCCGCACGATTCTGGGCCGGCGCGATCTGCGCGGTGATCGAACAATGGGTCCGCTCGGATCTGGACGCGCCGGAGGAGGACCTGGCGGACGTCATGACCGCGCTGATGCATCACGGCGTCGCCACCGCCGCCAAATTCGGCACCGGCTGTGCGGTGACGACGCCGTAGGGTCACTGCCGCCCGTCCGACGCGTTCGACACGTGCGCCCGCCTATGTCCGGCTATGCGAGCTTGCGGTATTCCTTCTCATCGACCGGTTCGAGCCATTCGTTCGACTGGCCCTCCTTCTTGGGCATGACGGCGATATGCGCGAACGATTCGGTGGGGGCTGCGCCATGCCAGTGCTTGGTCTCCGGCGGAATGTATGCCACGTCGCCGGGCTTGAGCTCGACCGGGTCCTGTCCGTCGATTTGATAGTAGCCGCGGCCGCCCACGGCGATGAGGATCTGGCATACGCCATGGTGGATGTGCCAGTGGTTCGTGCAGCCGGGTTCGAACGTCACGTTCGCGACGCTCACCTGGCCGTCGCCGGCGAGCGGCGCGAGGTAGCTCCGGCCTTCGAAGTACTGCGCGTACGCGTCGTTCGGCTCGCCCATGGGGAATGCGCTCGGATTGTCCATAATCGTTGTCCTTCCGTTGTTTTCCTGGTCTGTTGCGCCGTCCCGTCGGAACCGAAATCGAACCGTAGTGTCCGCAACGGTTCCGATAGAGGCGCCTCTCGTCGAACGCTACGAACCTCAAGCGCTCGAAGTCAACCTCACTTCTCGGGAAGACCGTGGGCGCAGGCCGCCGTGTTCGCCTACGACGTAGCGCCGCACGTGCATGCCGCGATGTTTGCGACACTGTTAACTGGCATGGGGGCGCCGGGCGACGGTCCGGCGAAACCGCAAGAGTCCCCCGGCATCGCCGGCGGGAACCAATCGACGACAAGGAGCATGATATGAAGAAGACGCTGGTTCTGGTGTTCCACCCGGATCTGAACGGACAGTCCCACGTGAACAAGGCGCTGGCCGCTGCCGCCGGCGAACTGGAGAACGTGACCGTGCGCGACGAGTACGCGCTCTACCCGGACGGCGACATCGACGTGAAGGCCGAGCAGCAGGCCGTCGAGGCGGCGGACCGCGTGGTCTTCCAGTTCCCGCTCTACTGGTTCTCCTCCCCCGCACTCCTCAAGGAGTGGGAGGACAAGGTGCTCGAGCACGGCTGGGCGTACGGCTCCGAAGGCCACGCCTTCGAAGGCAAGGAGTTCGCCGTGGCCGTCTCCACCGGCTCGCCCGAATCGAAATACCAGCCGGACGGCGACAACCTCTTCACCATCGACCAGCTGCTCGTCCCGTTCGAGGGCACCGCCAACCACATCAACGCCACGTGGGTCAAGCCGTTCGTCACCTTCGCGTCCTTCGGCATCAGCGGCGAAACGCTGAACGCGCAGGCCGAGGCATACAAGGCGTTCCTCACAAAGTGAGCTTACCGAGAGACGCCGGTTCCCGGGATTCGACGATGTAATCCCGGGAACCGGCTCACCGCTTGCGGCAGAAGACGATACAGTCAGACGGCAGGCACCTGCTTGCGGCCGCATTCCGGCAGACCGGCCTACGGGTATGGTAAAGGATGCCGCACCGGGAGGGGACGACATCCTTTACCTTGCCTGTGAAGTGGCTTGACGTCTGTTCGTCTCTACGGTGAGACGGCAGTTCGGTGCCGGATTTGCGCAGCCGGGGGCATGAACCTGCGCAATCCGATGACGAACCTGCGCACTTAGGTCTCGAACCTGTACAGTCCTATGGCGAACCTGCGCGATTGAGTCCCGATCCTGCGCAGTCCGATGACGAACCTGCACATGGGGGTCGTGAAGTCCTGTTTGCGCCAGGCAGGGTGGTGCTGGTATGTTCCTTGGAGTTCCGGGCTTTTCAGGGTACGGCATATGTGTTCCAGAGCCTTGTGCTGGGCTTCTTTCAGCACCCCTGTGCGCAGGTTGGGGCTTGGACTGCGCAGGTTCGGTCCCGAATTGCGCAGGTTCGGCCGCCGACTGCGCAGGTTGGCCGCCCAACCGCGCAGGTCATGCCTCGAACCACGCAGATTCACGACAAAAACGGTCCCCGGCCAAGCGAGCATGGGGTGCTCAGCCGAAACAAGCGTGCGGTTGCCCGGTCGGGCGACCGCAGGGAGGCCAAGCAAACGTGAGGCTACTCGGTTGGATAAACATGGGGCTGCCTGGTCTCCGCGCTGTGGCGGTTCGCCCCCGGCATCAGAGAGGATGAGAAAGGCGCTCAACCAACGACATGCCAACAGCGCACGCAAATAAGACCCGCGTGTTGGCTCTTAGCCCCACACACGATGTCTAAGCCTCCACTTCTCTTTATCGCCTCGTCGCATAAACGGTTCAGTCGGCTACATCGCGCATCCGGAGGCCCCATCGTTCACCTTGGCCGACGCGCATGATGGGCTTACAGGAACAGGCGCACCACAGCCACGACGGACAGCACGTAGACGAGCATGCTGAACATGGACTGGCTCACGCGCCGGGCCACCCAACGCCCGCAGAGCACGGCGACGACCACCAGCGGGATCGTCCACGCCATCGCCGTGAAGTTCGTCCACGTGATCATGCCCAAGCCGATGGAGAACGGCAGCTTGACCAGGTTGATGATGAGATAGAACCATGCGGTGGTGCCGAGGAATCGCATGACGCTCAGGTTCTCGGACAGGAAGTAGATGGACGTGATGGGGCCACCCGCGTTGGCCACCATCGTGGTGAATCCGGAGAGTGCTCCGCACACCACGCGTTTAACGAGCGCGAAGGCCTTGGCAGAAGTCGCAGAAGTCGTCTTGGACGAGGATGATTCCACGGGGCGCTGCGCCATTACAGCAACGTCCGCAGCGGCGGGCCCATCCGCGTCGGTATCGGCAGTCCCACGTGAGGGCTCCGCAGCTCTATGCCGGGCGGCGATCTTCTTACGCGCCAGGGACAGGAAATACATGCCCACGAACACAGCGAGGATCACGCCGATCGTCAGGCGTGTGACGGTGTTGTCCGCGACGAACAGGAATCCGGCGCCCGCGACGATGCCGATGGCGACGAACGGGAACAGACGCAGCAGCGTGCGGCGCGACACGTTGCCTCGGTACGCCCAGATGGCGCTCCAGTCGGCCACGATCGCCATGATGAGCGTGATACCGGTCGCCTCCTTGGCGGGCATGACGGCGGTGAGCGTGGCCACGGCGAGAATGCCCGCGCCGGGAGCCAGCGACTTGTCCAAGCCATACAGCACCGCGGCCAAAGCCACCATGGCCATCACGCCCACCGTCATCATCGTCATCTCCCTCTTCTCGTCGCCTCGCATCCATGCCGCACGGTTTTCCGCACCTATAGATGTGATGTGCGGGCACCCATACGGGCGAGTAGGATGACTCATCCTACGCCCGAAAGCCGGACCATGTCCCGCCTGCTTGGAAATCGACAGAATATCGAAACCGGGACCGGTCTTTTCGTGCCGTTCCGCACGGAGTCACACCTCGAACATCTCGGGAGGTCGGCGCGTGGAGAAGCGGAACATGAACGCGGCGAGAACGATGCCCGCCACCGCCAATCCGGCGATGACCCACATGCTCGATGCGAAGCCTTGAAGATACGAGTCGGCGGAGGTCGCGCCGAAGCGCGCGGCGGATGCGGCGAATTCAGTGATCAGTGCGCTGGCCACGGCGGTGCCGATTGCGCCGGCCAATTGCTGGACGGTGTTCATCACGGCCGAGCCGTCGGCGTTGAGGCGCGAAGGCAATTGGTTCAACGCGTGCGTCTGGTCGGGTACGAGCACGAAGCCGGACGCGGCCATGAACAACGCGTACGCGATCGCCACCACCCACACGTTCGCGTGCCCCACGATGAGCGCGATATCCATCACGGTGACGCCGATGAAGCCGCACAGGATGAACTTGGGCGGGAAATGGCTCTTCAACGCGCCACCGATCATCGGGGCTGCGATGGCGCCGACGACCGCGCCGGGCAGCAGGATCAACGCCGCGACGAGCGAACCATGGCCGAAGCCGCGCTGCAGGAGGATCGGCAGCAGGAAGTTCAATCCCAGCACGCCGCCGGACGCCATGAGCAGGATGAGCATGCCGAGCGTGAATCCCGCGTAGCCGAACACGCGCACTTCGATCAACGGGCGGGACATGCGCAGCTGGACGGCGGCGAACACGGCGAGCACCGCCACGGCCGCGATGAGCGTGACCCAGAACCGCCAGTCGCCGTTCCATTCGGCGAAGAAGCTCACCGCCACGATGATTCCGGCGAGTCCCAGCGCCACGAGCAGCAGCGACGGCACGCTGATGGAGGCGTGCTCCTTGTCTCCCGGATGGCGGATTTCAGGCACGGACGCCATGCCGAGCGCGAACGAGAGCACGAGGAACGGCAGCATCGTGTAGAAGATCCAATGCCAGTCGAGGTATTCCATGACCACGCCGCCGAACACCGGGCCGATGGCGGGGGCGGCGCAGGTGACGAGGCTGACGATGCCGAGCATCGCGCCGCGTTGTTCGAGTGGCGACTTCTCCAGGATGATGTTGGTGATGAGCGGCAGCGAGATGCCGGTGCCGAGCGCCATGACGAGCCTGGCTGCGAGCAGCATCGGGAAGCTCGAGGCGAGCGCACCGATCAGCGTGCCGAGCGTGAAGATCGCGACGGCCGTGACGAACAGTGTGCGGGTGGCGAAGCGTCGCACCATGAACGGCGAGCTGGGGATCGCGATGGACAGAAGCAGCAGGTAGCCGGTGGTGAGCCATTGGACGACGGACGCGCCGATCGAGAACTCCTCCATGAGGGTGGAGTAGGCGATGTTGAGCGACGTTTCGGACAGGATGCCGAGGAAGGTGAGGATGGCGAGCGCGATGACGGCGATGACGAGTTTGGGCGCTGCCGGCTGTTTGCCGCCGTTGGCGAGCGTCGTGGCTGGTGCCGATTGCGAAAGGCGGCCGGGTTGCGCCGATTGCGTTGCCGAGGGTGTCCGTGTTGGCTGCTGGTTCATGTTGCTCGTTGCGTTCATGCTGCGGCGTCTTCCCTTCCCTGTGCTTCCTGCTTGTCTTGCGTTTCCTGGTTCCCCCGCTTTTCCTGCTTCGTCTGTGGCGTTTGCCACTCGTCCGCGCGCATGCGGGCGAGCGCTTCGGTCATCGTGCGCGCCACGGTTTCGCATGCTTCGGGGGTGATGCCGGCGAACAGTTCGCCCAGATGCGCGTGATAGTCGGCGACATACGCTTTGCGGATGGCGAGTCCTTGTTCGATGAGTGTGAGTGTGACGGCGCGCCGGTCTGTGTCGTCGGCGTGTTTGGCGAGCAGTCCGCGGTCGGCCATTTCGCCGATGAGCTTGGTGATGCTTGGTGTGGTGACGCCAAGGAAGGCGCTCACGTCGCCCACGCGGGCGGTGGCCGTGTCCTGTCCGTGCGGTGCGTTGATGTGCCAGATGGCGTCGATGACGTGTACGTAGCGCGGTTTCATGCCTTTGGGAAGTTCAGGCATGAGTTCGGTGATGCTTTTCGCCTTCCAGCAGGCGTCCATGAGCAGCCGCACGTATGCGGAGGGCAGTGCCGTGGACATGTCTGCCGTCGTGCGCGTGGTTATGGCGTCGTCCGTGGGATCGGTCATTGGGTCTCCAACCAGTCAATCTGATAGTTACCAAAAATAATGACTATTGGTAACTATATGGGCGCGTCGGACAAACAGGCATCATACCGTGCGAGAGAACCTGACGCTGGGACGCGCCAAGCGAAGGGTTTTCTCGAGAACAGGGGGCGTACTCGGCAGAAGCCGTCGCTGCGTATCCGCCAGTGACGGCTTCTGCCGGAAGTCCGGGAACCGAACGATTCCGGCGATACGTCCGCCGACAAGCTCCGGCTCAACCCATCAATGCCTTGCGGTTATGCGCAACCGGTCTGCATGACTCCGCCCTGCCTACCTGACCGCGGTGAAGAAGAAGCGCGGGAACGGGAAGATGATGCTGCCGTCGGACTGCGTGGGGTACGCCTCGCATACGCGTTCGAACACCTGCCGTTCGAACTCCGCGCGTTCCGCATCGTCGGCGAGCGCCTGGAGGTATGGGCGCAGTCCGGTGCCGCGGTACCAGTCCATGATGGCCTCGTGGGAGGGCAGGGTGTGCATGTAGGTGGTCTTCCACATGCGGAATCGTGTGGCGTGCGCGTTGAGCAGCTCCCAGTAGTCGGGTGGGGTGAGGTTGTGGAATTCGCGCTGCTGGGGCAGCCGGTCGGCGTATCGGGGCGAGTGGACCAGTTCGGCGATGATGCGGTGGATGGGTTCCTCGTAGTTCATGGGCGTCTGTACGGCGAGCGTGCCGCCTTCGCGCAGCAGTCCGATGAGGTTCGGGATGAGGTGCGGATGGTCGGGCACCCATTGGATGCACGCGTTGGAGAAGACGATGTCAATGTCGTGCGGCAGGGCGGCAAGCTGGTCGGTCTGCGAGACGTCGCACAATGCGAAGTCGATGTCGGGGTGGGCGGCGCGTGCGGCGTCGATCATGTCGGGCGAGCTGTCGATGCCGAGGATGTGCGCGTGCGGATAGCGTTCGCGCAGCACGGCGGTGCTGTTGCCCGGCCCGCAGCCGATGTCGAGTATGCGCGTGACCGTGCCGTCGTCGGCGGGCAGTTGCATGGCGAGGTCTCGTGATGGCTGCGTGCGTTCCGTGTCGAAGCGCAGGTACTGTTCGGAATCCCATGTGACCATGCGGCTCATGGTAGCGACGTGGCCACGTGCCTTACCGGTTGCGGCTGCATGATGGAAGGTTTCCTGACGTGGCGTGTTCGGCGGACGCGCGCTAAGGCGCTCCCGCCGGTGCCGACGGCCGGGGCGCGTCCGTCGTCTGTACCTGTTTCCGGCCCGTCAAGCGGCGGCGGGGTCGGACGTGTGCTTCGCGGGTTTGGCGTTGAGGTACCAGTATGCCAACGCGACGAACAGGGATCCTCCGATGATGTTGCCCAATGTCGCCGCAGACAGGTTGTACACGATGGAACCCGCATCCAATGCGCCCGCGCCGGCGGCGCCGGTGCCGAACCCCATGAGCTTGGCCGCCAGTCCCACGGGCAGGAAGAACATGTTGGCCACGCAGTGTTCGAAGCCCATGGCCACGAAGCCCGCGATGGGCAGCAGTATGCCCAGCACCTTGTCGGCCACGGACCGTGCGGCGAACCCGATGCGCACCGCCAGGCACACCAGTATGTTGCACAGGATGCCGCGCACGAACAACGTGCCCCATGCGGGCGTGACCTTCGCCGCGGCGGTCGCCACCGCGAGATCGCCCACCGCGCCGTCGGCGAGCCCCATCGTGCCGGCGAGCGCGACCAGCAGCACCAGCAGCAGCGCGCCGGCGAGATTGCCGAACCAGACGATCACCCAGTTGCGCAGCATCTGCCTGAGTGTGACCTTGCGGGCGGCGAGATCGGAAACCATCAGCGAATTGCCGGTGAACAGCTCCGCCCCGCAGCACAATACGAGCACGAGTCCCATGCAGAAGGCGAGTCCGCCGACGAACCTTTTCGGCCCCCATGTCATCGACGGGTCGGCGGTGACGATCAGGAAGAACAGCGCGCCGAAGCCGATGAACGCGCCCGCGAACATGGCCGAGACGAAGGCGCGCCGTCCGGTCAGCCGCGTCTTGGCGACGCCGGCGTCCTCCACCGCCGCCTCGGTCTCCACCGGGGTGAGCGCGTTGATGTTGAGCCGGGGCGCCGGCGACGCCGCCCGCTCCGGCCTTCCCGTACCCATCGTGTCCGTTCCCATCCGCACGTCCTTCCTTCCGCTCATCGGCGATGACCTCTCCGTCGTGATCGTTCTATGCGACCGCCCCGACCGCCAATGCCCGATTCTACGGCATGGAATCACCGCGGCAGCGGCAGCTCTCGTCACACTCGCCGGTCGTAGGACTGGTCCTCAGTGGGCATCGCACGACGGATGAATTCGTCCATGCCCGGCACGGTGAACGAGATCCGCCCACGTTCCGGCGAATAGATCAGTCCCAGTTCGATCAGCGACAGACGGATCGAAGACAGATCGGAGACGCTGCGATTCATCAGTTCCGCGACCTGGGCCGACGTGCATGTCTCGCCGAGCGAAGCCATCGCGGCAAGATAGTCGCGTCCCAATGGAGTGGCACGCTGCCATCGCGACATGTACAGCCCCTGATCCAATTCTCTACGGGCGACCGGCTCGCCCCGCTTCACCGCGGCGACGGTGATCGGGTTGGAATCCGAAGCATCCCATGTGGCTTTGCCGTACGCCTGGATGAAATAGGGATACCCATTCGACACCTCGACCAGACAGGACAATGCCTCATCGTCGAATGAATATCCCAACTCGCGTGCGGGTTTCTGGAAACCGTCGGCCGCCGCTGCGTCATCCAAACGATCGATGGTGCGGTATTCGAACAGGCGCTCGGCGTAGGAACGCGCTTTGGTCAATACTCCGGGCAGGTTCGGCAATCCGGCACCGATGATGTAGAACGGCAGATTACGTTGACCCGTCTTATGCTGGATGGTAATCAATGTCATCATCACTTCGGCGGACATGTCCTGAAACTCATCCACGAACAGGAACAGTCCGGAATCATCGTGTTTGAGTTCTTCGGCAAGTCCCTCGATCAGCAGTTCCAGCTTGTACGACGACGCCCGAATCGCACGTTTCTCCGCATCCGCACCTTTTAGTTCCACTTTCGCGGACCCGAATACGAAATCCAACGAGATCGATGCAATGCGAGAGAACGCCTCAGCCAGCCGCTGCCGCACATCAGGTTTTCTGATGCGCATGACCGACAACGACAATTCATGAATCAGCTCGTCATATTCGGCCGCGGCATCGCCGTTCGCTTCGATCTGCACAGTCGCCATGCCTTGGACGGAGGCCATATCGTTGAGTTTGAGCAACAATACGGTCTTGCCCATACCGCGCAAACCGCTGTAAATGACACCACGGTCCAACAACCCGAGTTTGGTGCGTGCGATCATTCGGTCCATGATCTCCAGATCATGGGTGCGTCCCACCAGTTCAGGAGGCTGCTTGCCGGCGCCCGGCATGAACGGGTTCAACGCATGCAATGGCAATCTCGACGCGATACCCGTTTCAGCGTTCATGGCGCCCTCCTCATCTTGACGGTATTCGACTATCTCCGCTCATTGTATCGAAGTTTATCTTAATTTATTCCCCTGTATGGATGAAAACGCTGCCGTATCAAGCCGTATATGCCTGTATCTAGTGCTATGAATCTCGATTCGTCACGAACGTTCGTCGCCACGTTCACTCAAGTGCTGCCGCCTGGTCCGCAGCCGATGTCGAGCATGCAAGCGACCGTGCCGTCGCCAGCCGGTTTCGCCGACCGCTCCCCCTCCTGATGAACGGTCATGATGAACGGTCAGGCCGTTATCACTGCTGCTCGACACGAACGTGCTCATCGACTATGCAGTTGAAGGACACCCGGAACACGCATCAGCCGATGGCCCGATGAGGAGAATCGCCGTTCCCGACGTGCTCGGGTACACAACGTCCGGCTCGTTGAAGGATTTCTACCACCTATGCCGAAAGCCATTGGGGGGAACCGGAGTGCAGGAAGCTCATCAGACAGTTCCTCGTTCTCCTGACGGTGCTTCCGATAGGACAGGAGAAATGCCGGAATTCGGCCTATTCGGACGAACCGGACTTTGAAGACAGCCTGATCCGCGCCGCCGCGGAACAGAACGACATGGATTTCATCATCACCCGCGATTCCGGAGCGTTCACGCACTCCCCCTGTAAAATCACTGACCGCGGCACGATACCTGCAGCTGTTCCGCTAGACCCGGCCCTCGTTCATCGCATCAGTCTGCGCAAAACCTCGCATCACGCCAATCGCATTCCCATTCGCCCGAGGAACGACTCGGCCTTCGCGGCGTCGTCGCGGTAGGTTTTGCCGTATTCGTCGATGAGGCCGTGGAACTCCTTGAGGTCGGCGACGGTCAGGGATGTGGCGAGCGTGATCGGGTTGTACACCTTATGGAACGCCGGGTAGCCTGCGGGCGTGCGGTAACCGAGGAACGTGAACAGGCGTCGCGCGTACGTGTCGGCGATGAACGCGCGACGGTCGAACACGTAGAGCAGCAGGTCGTCGGCCGTCTCCCCGCCGATGCCGAACAGGGCCAGCAGCTCCTTGCGCAACGCGTCGTCGTCGACGTCGGCCGCGCCTTCGGGGCGCGCGCCGCACCGTTCGACGTACCATCGGCTCATCTCGCGCAGGGCGCGCGACTTGTTGCGGTAGAAGCCGGACGGGCGTATCAGCTCCTGCAGCCGCGCGTCGTCCATCCGCGCGATGGCATGCGGGTCGAGCAGGCGTTCGGCCTTCAACGCGTCCAGCGACCGATCCGCGTTGCGCCATGACACGTTCTGGATGAGCACCGCGCCGACCATGATCTCGTATGGGCCGTCAGACGGCCACCAGCCGGTCGGGCCCATCTCGCGCAGCATGGTGCGGTACAGCGTTTCAAGATCATCCGGCGTGGGCAGGCCGTCATGCCTCGTCGTGTCAGGCAACGCCGAGCTCCCGTTCCAGCCATCGGCGTTCCGCCTCGATCTCCGCGTCGTGGATTTCGGTGATGGCGATGCGGTACCGGTCGGTCAGGTCCGCGTTGTCGATTGGGCCTTCGCCGTCGCTGTACATGCGGCGCACGTCCGAGTTCAACAGGTCGAGCCTGCGGCGCAGCACCGCGTTGCGGTCGGCCTCGTCCGGCACGACGGACAGGAACGACATGACGACCGACCATTTGGTGATGTCGGTGAGCATGTAGCCATTCGTGCCCTTCAGCTCCTCGACGAGCGCCTCGCGGCCCGCGGGCTCCAAATGGAACTCACGCAGACGACGTCCGTTGACGACGTTGAACGACTCCCCCAGATACCCTTGTTTGACGAATTTGCCGGTGACGGAATGCAGGGTGCCGTCGCTGAACGGGCGCGCATAGCCGAGCAGCTGTTCCATCTTCTTCTTCAGCCGGTAGCCGCACAGCGGCTCCTCGGACAGGAAGCCCAATGTCATGATTTCAACGATGTTCATAGCCATCACTATAGCTCAGGTTGAAATATTTCAGCGCGACACGCCGTGTGGGCCGACAGCAAGGGGGCGCCAAAGGCCAATCGCCGCAATGGTTCTCGAGACGGCAATATTTTATCTCGATATATCTCAGGTTGAGATATATCGAGAAGGGATGTATGTTGATGACCAACGCGGAAACGACGGTCCGATGAGCACCGGCCCACGGACCACGGAGACGCGAGGAACAACACCGCATACGACCGCACCGCGGTCACCGGTATCCACCGGAGACCACGCGGCACGGCAAAGGAAGGAAACCACCATGAGCAACATCACCATCTTCGGCGCAGGCAACATCGGCTCCGCGGTCGCGGGACTGGCCGTCAAGGCCGGCGCGAACGTGCAGGTCATCGACCGCAACCCGGACAAGGCCGCCGCCGCGGCCGAAGGCGTCACCGGAACCAAGTTCGGCGAGCCCATCACCGGTGACATTGTCGTCCTCGCCCTGCCGTTCCCCGCCTACGCGGACGTGCTCGCCGCCTACGCCGGCCAGCTCGCCGGCAAGACCGTGGTCGACCCGTCCAACCCGATCGACTTCGCCACCTTCGACCTCGCCCTGCCGGAAGGCTCCAAGTCCGCGGCCGAATACCTCGCCGCCCAGCTGCCGGACAGCACGATCGTCAAGGCGTTCAACACCACGTTCGCCGCCACGCTCGCCACCGGCTCCAACGACGGCGCACCCACCGTGGTGCAGCTCGCCTCCGATAGCGATGACGCCAAGAACGCCGTCAAGGCGTTCGTCGAGGCCGCCGGCCTCAAGACCGTGGACGCCGGCGCGCTCAAGCGCGCCCAGTACCTCGAGGGCTACGGCGCGCTGCAGATCATCCTCGGCGTAACCGAGCAGACCCCGTGGACCGCCGGCTTCAAGGTCGTCAAGTAACCCGCAACGAACAACAACCGCACGGGTATCGTCGGGTGAGGCCCTCCGAATGGAGACCTCCCACGCTATACGAAGGTCCCGCCCCATCCGGCAAAGCCTCATCGGATCGGGCGGGATCTTTGCATACCAACCGTATCTCGTAAGCCGCAATCGGAAGGCTCACGTTCGACCGCCCCGCGGCTGCCGGCGAAAACGGTCGGCCATGGCGGCCGTCTGCTCGCATGATTACGCATAACGAACAGGCTGTTATCGTTCCATCCGTTCACACGCGTGTGTATGGCGGATCTTGCGAAGCGGCGACGCCGTCGTTTCCTCTCCAGCAGCGTCGTTTCCGTCCCAAGCTTGGGATAATAGCGACGCCGAGACCGGACACGGCCCCGAGCCGGCCGCATCCCGCCCGGTTTCGCCCGGTTTCGCGTCGTTTCCGTCCCAAACGCGTCGTTTACGATCCACGTTTGGGATGCAAGCGACGCTGACGGCCCTCTAGGCGTCGTTTCCGTCCCAAACGTGGGACGACGCCAACGCTGTTGGGGCAACGGCGACGCTGACGACCCCCTCTCCGCCCCTCAGCGTCGTTTCCGTCCCAAACATGGGACGATGCTGACGCTGTTGGGACGGAAACGACATCAGCCGGCCTTTGTTGCTTCCCCGCGCGCTCTGCGTTCCCCGCGCCCCTGCGATCCTCTCTCCCCGCGTTCCCGGCGAGGCGAGTCCTGTCGTGGGATAATGGGCGGTGATGATGCGTGTCCGGCATGACCGGTCATACGCTCCGCGAAGTCCCGGAAGGTTATGACGCCTATGGAATCCAGTTGGCAGACCGCACTGTTGGCAGCCTCCGCGCTAGGGGTTCCCGGGGCGACCCTGATGGTCGTCGGCATCGTCGTCGTTGCGCTTTCCAGAAGGAGGCTTGCCGCGTGCACGGCGGTCACGACCGGTTTCGTCACGGACTACCGGTTCACGAGTGGCGACAATGAGGGCATCGCGCCCGTGCTCGCCTATCAGGTGAATGGATGCCGCTATGAGGTGGTGCGGCGCTTCCGCCGCGTCTCGTCGGTGAAAGTGATCGCGCCTTGGCTGCCGTCCGGCGAAGTGAAGCTGTGGGTCACGCCGGATGACGTGCTTCATGTGAAGTACAAGGGGTCCGGCATCATGCATTACGACCGGCCCGCCAGACAACTATGGCCGTTGGGCAGTCCGATGCCGGTCTACTACAATCCCGACAAGCCCTGGCAGGCGTACGCGCAGGTCAAACGCTCCGGTTCGAAGGGGACCGCGATGATACTCATCATCCTGGGCGCCGTGATGCTGTGCGTTCTCGCGCCGATGACAAGCCTTCTGTTCCTTCGATGACATAATCGTCCGTCAACCGCGGCCGTAACGGCGCACACGGTCGACGGACGACCTTTCGGCCCGAATCGGGCGCCGTCAATGCCGCATGCCCGGACGGAGTCCGCGGTCGCGCACGAAGAACGCGGCGACAAGGCAGGCGGCGCAGACGACGGCGACGTCACGGAACGAGGCATGCACGCCCAACGCCGATGCCTCCGCCACGTCCACGCCAGCGGCCGCGGCGGCCGAGGCGTGCGTGTTCATGATGGTGACGAGCAACGCGATGGCGATGGCGCCCATGGTCTGACGCATCGTGTTGTTCATCGCGGTGCCGTGGGGGATCTCAGGCCCGGTCAGCTGGTTCAGCGCGGCGGTGACCAACGGCATCGAGCAGAACGCGGAACCGGCCAGCAGCAGCGCGAAATACGCGGACGGCATCCACACGGGCGTGCGCGCGTCCATCGTGGCGAGCAGCACGGCGGCCGCGGTCAGAACAGCGAACCCGACGATCGCGACCGGGCGGCCGCCGAACCGGTCGTAAAGCCTGCCGGTCACCGGGTTGAGCGCGCCCATGACGATGCCGCCCGGCATCATCAGCAGACCGGATTCCAGCGCATTCACGCCGAGATCGTTCTGAAGATACAACGGAATCACGTTCTCCACGCCGATGAACGCGGCGAATCCGATCACCGAGATCGTCAGGCACAACGTGAACATCGGGATGCGGAAGATACGGAAATCCAGCATCGGCTGGTCGAGCCGCATCTGTCGAATGATGAACACCGCCAGCGCGACCACGCCGACCGCGAGGGCGGCCAGCACGTCCACGCTGCCCCAGCCGTTCTTCCCCGCTGTGGAGAAACCGAACAGGACGCCGCCGAAGCCGAGCGTGGAAAGCACCACCGAAAGCACGTCGATGTGCGGGCGGGTGGGCGTGCCGACGTTGCGGACCGTGAACCATGCGGCGATGATCACGCCGCCCGCGATGGCGACGAGCAGGCCGAACATCCAACGCCAGCTGAACCATTCGACCAGCAGGCCGGAGACGGTCGGGCCGATGGCCGGCGCGAAGGCGATGACCATGCCGAACATGCCCATCGCCTGACCGCGGCGTTCCGGCGGATAGACGCGGAACAGCACGGTCTGCAGCAGCGTCATCAGCACGCCCGCGCCGCACGCCTGGATTATGCGGCCGGCGAGCAGCAGCGCGAAGTTCGGGGCGAGCGCGCATACGAGCGAGCCGGCGAAGAACATGCCCATCGCATACAGGAACAGCTGGCGCGTGGTGAACGTCTCGACGAGGAACGCGGTGACGGGGATCATGATGCCGTTGGCGAGCATGAACCCGGTGGTGAGCCATTGCACGGTGCTGCTGGAGATCGCGAACTCGCGCATCAGCGTGGGCAGTGCGGAGATCATCAGCGTCTGGTTGAGCACGGCCACGAACGAGCCGACCATGAGGGTGGCGATCATGGCGGTCGGGTTGCCGGCTACGGCATTCGGCTCGATTGTGTTGCGTGAGGTCAATTCGTCTGCCTTTCGTCGAGTGACGCCAATGGCACGGCGTCGAAGGCGAATCGTTCCTGTTGCAGCCGCCGCCGGATCCCACTCATCCGGCGCGGGCATGATTGTACGGTCGATGGCCCTTCATTCAGTCACATTCGGTCGCGCGGGAACCGACTCGGCGGCACCCCGCTCCCGGCATGCCATGATAGTCCCCGACCGGACCGAACTCACCGTTCACGCCAACAGGCGAGCTCGTAGGCGAGGATGAGACCGAGCAGGACGGCGGAGGCGAGGAACACGGCACGCAAGGCCAGGGTCAGCGTGGGCAGGAACGTGGCGACGACGCCGAACACGGCCACGCCGACCGCGCCGCCTACCTGCCGGAACGTGTTGAACATGGCGGAGGCGATGCCGGCCTGCGCCGTCTCCACGCTGGCGAGGACGACGCCCGCGGCGGCGGGCGTGGTGATGGCGGCGCCGAATCCGACGACGCTCAGGCCGGTGGCGATCGCCCACACGGGAATCGGCGCAGGGTACAGGAACTCGAACAGGAAGCCGGCGATCATAATCGACAGTCCGAGCGTGATCGAGAACCGCGAGCCGCGCGCGGTGATGATGCGCCCGCCGACGATGTTGCCGCCGATGGTGACGAACGAGCTCGGCACGAACACGAGTCCCGCGGCGAGGGCGCCCATCCCCCGATCGTTCTGCAGGAACATCGTCGAGATGAACACCATGCCGTACCAGTTGAAGATCATGACGAATCCGATCATCAGCGCCACCCGCATGCCGCGCACGCGGAACAGGCCGAGCGGCATCATCGGCGTGGCCACCCGAGCCTGCGAGCGCACGAACGCCGCAAGCGTGAGCCCGCCGCCGACCGTCAACCCCCATGCGAGGGGCGAGCCGACGCCGAGCGCGCCGATTTCGATGACGCCCGCGATGAACAGGACGAACCCGGTGAGCGCCAGCGTCTGCCCCACCCAATCGAACGGCTTGGGGCGGCGGGGTGAGGGTGCGACGCGCAGTGTGAGCAGGAGCACGAGCAGGCAGAACGGCACGTTGATTGCGAACACGAGGCTCCAGTGGATTGGTGTGAGCAGTCCGCCGAGCAGCGGTCCCACGGCCGAGGCGCTCGCCCCTCCCGCGCCCCATAGGGCCAGCGCCCATGCGCGGCGCCGCGGATCCGGGTTCGCCTCGTTGATGAGGGACATCGATGCGGGCAGGATGAGCGCGGAGGCGACGCCGAGCAGGCATCGTCCGGCGACGAGCACCGCCATCGACCATGCGAACGAGCTGAACAGCGATGCCGCGGCGAAGAGCGTCGCCCCGGCGACGAACACGTGTTTGGCGCCCCACCGGTCGGCGAGGTTGCCGCATAGGAGCAGCAGTGCGGCGAACAGGAGGCTGTAGCCGTCGACCACCCATTGCTGGACGGCCATGTCTCCACCGAGGTCGCGGGCGATGGTCGGCAGCGCCACGTTGACGATGAGCACGTCCATGCCGACGAGGAACGAGGCGATCGATGCGGCCGCCGTGGCGAACGCCGCCGGATGGCGGGCGTCGAGTTGGTCACGGTGGCCGCGGCGGCCGGCGGCGGACCGGTCACGGGCCGTGATGTCCGACGGTCCGCCGTCTTCGGTGCCTGTGATGTCGCGCGTTGCGGTCGATGAGCGCATGCCGTTCCTTCCCCGTCGTTCGTTTCCTATGCGATCGCCCTCCAGTGAACGTTCGACACTATTCCGTCGTAATCCGTACAGACAATCGCATGGGACAGTGTAGGCTTGACGACAGGCGAAAATCCGCGGATATCGAATGATTGTGGTTTATAGTCTATAAACCACAAGTTCACATATGCTACGGTCGGCGCACGTTCGACCCATCGGAAGCGCCGCGGACGACCGGCAGGGCGCGAGGAAAGGCGGGAGCGGATCATGTACGACCGGAGACTGGACGCGTTGATCGCCGCCGCCGAGACGGGCAGCTTCGCGGCGGCCTCACGGCGACTGCACATCTCGGCGCCGGCGTTGGCAAAGCAGGTCAACACGTTCGAGAGGGAATACGGGATCACGGTGTTCGACCGGTCCCGCAGTGGCGTGACGCCGACCTCGGCCGGTTCGGGATTCATCGAGGACGCCCGTTCGATCATCCGCCAATCGAACGAGATCATCGCGAGGATGCGGCGGCGCACGCACGCGGATGTTCCTCCGGTCAGGCTCGGCATCTCCATGCTGCGTCCTGCCAGGCGCATCCTCGACCTGTGGCAGCGCGGCGCCGACCCGCGTATCCGATTGGAGCTCGTGCCGATGCCGGACGACGACGTGCCGATCGACGAGATCATCGCCCGTCTGGGCGAGGACATCGACGCGGTGGCCACGGCGTTCGCGCCCGACCATTGGAACGGCGTGTGCGGCACGCTGCCGATCGCCGACGAACCGCTGTGCCTCGCCGTGCCGCGCGGGCACCCGTTGTCCCGCCTGCCGATCGTCACGCTCGACGATCTCAACGGTCGCGGCGACGCCCGCACCCACATACGCATCCTGCGCCGGTACGGCGGCACCGACGACATCGCCCGGGATCTGCTGGAACGTTTGCCCGGCGTCGAACTGGTCGACATCGACCACTACGACCTGAACCTGTTCAACGAGTGCGCAGACGCGGGCGACCTGCTCATCTCGAAACCGATGTGGGCGGGCGTGCACCCGCAGCTCGTCAACGTGCCCGTCGACTGGCCGCGGCCGGTCGGCATGCGCTACGGCCTGCTCTACCCCTCCGATCCCGAACCGCAGGTGAAGGCTTTCGTCGCACGCATCGCCGAACTCGCCCATGTGCGTGCGGCTGCGTGGGACTAGATTGGGAGACGACGGAGAGCTCGGCGAATTCGGGAGGCGCGCAATGACCGGCCGCATCACCATATGCCATGTCGGCGTGATCATGTTGAGGGTGTTCTGGTGGCTGCTGGCGGCGGCCACCGTAGGGTTCGGCGGCACGCTGGCCTCGATGCTCGCCGCGGATTGGCCTGCACCGTGGGCGGACTCCTGGCCGGTCTGGGCGATCTCGTTGGCGGCGGTCGCACTCGTCCTGTCGATCGTCTTCTGGATCGGCATCATCGCCGTGTACGCCACCAGCGTGCAGCTCAGATTGAAGATCCGCGTGATCGGCATCGTGTGCGGCTGGATCCCCATCGCGAACCTCGTGGCGCTCAGGCTCATCATCCGCACGGCCGCCGAAGAGGTCCGCTTCGAGACCGCCAAGGAAAGGCTCGACCGTTCGCGTGCGGCCGCGCGCGTATGCGCCACGCGATACCCGGTGCTGCTGGTGCACGGCGTGTTCTTCCGCGACACGAAGGCGCTCAACTATTGGGGGCGCGTGCCGGGCGAACTGCAGCGCAACGGCGCGACCGTGTTCTACGGCGAGCATCAGTCGGCCGCGTCGGTGCCGGATTCGGCGCGCGAGCTGACCGAACGCATCCGGCGCATCGTCGAGACGACCGGCTGCGGCAAAGTGAACGTGATCGCCCATTCGAAGGGCGGATTGGACATGCGCTATGCGATCGCCCGCTGCGGCGCCGCGCCGATGGTGGCGTCATTGACGACCATCAACACGCCGCACCGCGGCTGCGGGTTCGCCGACTACCTGCTCACCAACATCCCCGCCGGAGCGCAGGCGCGCGTGGCCGCCACCTACAATGCGGCCGCCTCGCATCTCGGCGACACGCACCCCGATTTCATGGCCGCCGTGCATGACCTGACGCAGGCCGGCTGCGCGCGCCTCAACGCCGAGATCGGCGACGCTGCGGAACTCTCCGGCGCGGCGGGCGCGGGGAACGCGAATCCCGCGCCGGCGACCGACCCGTTCCGCGGCATCGTATGCCAAAGCGTCGGCTCGAAGCTGGCGCACGCCACGACCGGCAAGTTCCCGTTGAACTTCACGTACCCGCTCGTCAAATGGTTCGACGGCCCCAACGACGGTCTGGTCGCGCAACCCTCCTTCCCGTGGGGCGAACGGTTCACATGGCTGGAGCCGAACGGCACGCGAGGCATCTCCCACGCGGACATGATCGACCTGAACCGCGAGAACATCCCCGGATTCGACGTGCGCGAATTCTACGTCGGCATCGTCGCCGACCTCAAACGCCGCGGCCTGTAGTACGCGCCCGCACCCACTTCCGCCCGCGCCCGCTGGCGAATTCGCCCACTGTTCTCCGGCGATTCGCCCAACCGGACACCGTGAGCGTTACCATAGGCGGTGTGGGGATGTGATTTCCCGCGGATATGAATGATTGAATGAGTAGCGAAGAACACAGCAAAGACAACAGAACAATGGAAAACAGTGGTTTTACTATCGACCGCTCGTGGCTGACCGAGGCGAAGGAAAGCATCAGCCAGTGGTCGTACATCATGTTGAAGGATGCGGACAACAACGACATCGACTGGGAGTGGGTGAAGGGACTCGACCTGGAGCATGGCATCGGCGTGGCCTCCCCCGCCGATCTCGAGGCGGGCGCCTTCCCGCACACACCCCCCCCCCCAGGGGGG
>NZ_BCFK01000029.1 GCF_001417815.1 Bifidobacterium aesculapii | reverse complement strand
GGGGGGGGTGGGGGAGGGGCCCCGCCGGGGGGCAGGGCGGGGGGTGGCCCCCCCCCGCCGATCTCGAGGCGGGCGCCTCTTCCAGCACACACGACCTGCTCAAGGAGGATCTCGCAATCCGCGACCGTCTCGAGGCGATCATCGCGAAGATGAGCATGACGTTCATGCGCGACTTCGACCGCCGCATCACGACCTATGATCTGCCGCGCGCGCTCGCCTATGCGGACAGGCGCCTCAACGACCAGATCCAGCTGCTGCGCGACCGCGGCATCGCCGAAGGCTTGTGGACCGTCGCCGACGAGGACCGGCAGCGCGTCACCGTGCCGGTGCTCACCGCCGCGAGGGAGGATGTCGTCGTCGACGACATCCAGGACCGTACCGCGGAGATCGTCAACGCGCGCGCCGAACAGCGCAAGGCCGACCGCGCCAAGCGCGAGGCGGCGCGCCAGCATCGCGAGCACGCGCTCTTCGAGGCGGACGAGGTGCGCTACGGTTCCGTCGAGGCCGGTCCGGACGAGTCCGCTCCCGCCGACTCCAGTTCCGACCAGGGCAGCCCCGACTATCTCATCGAAGGCCAGCCGGTCATCAACGACGACAATCCCGCCGTGCCGTCCATCGAACAGGTCAACCGCGACGAGACCGCCGTGCCGGAGGCGCGTTTCGAGAAGTCGCGTCACGCGGCCGCCGAGCATGTGGCCGCACGTCAGGCCGCACGTCCGAAGGACTACTGGCGCGAGGTGTTCCTGCCGGGCCGCGACGTGGACAAGGTGATGGGCATCGATCTGGAGACGAACGGCACCGAACCGGCCCGCGCGTACATCATCGACGTCGGCTTCGAATACATGAACATGCGTTCGCCGCGCCCCGCCGAAGCCCCCACCGGATACCGGTACGACAAGGACTACTACGAGGGCGGCGACGCGTACGACCAGCACCGCTTCTCGTTCGGCGTGACCCCCGAGGCGGCGCGCCACGGCAACCCGTTCATCATCCAGTTGACCGGCATCGACATCAAGCAGCGCGTCGGCATCGACTACCCGATGTTCGACGAGGACGCGCAGGCGCAGAAGGACCTGCTCGAACGGCTCACCTCGCAGCCGTTCGTGGCGCACATGGCCACGTTCGAGCACAGCTTCTTCATGCTCAACGTGAAGGGCTACGCGGAGGCCTACCGCAACGGGCACGTGACCATCATCGACACGCTGCCGATGAGCCGCCTGTGGGACGAGGGCTCGATCCCCAGCGAGGATCACCCCGACGGCGACAACCGTCTCGACGCGTATGCGAAGCGTCAGGGCGCGCTGCACGAGGACGACGCCGAACGCCATCTCGGCCTCGAGGACACGCATATCATGCTGCTGGCGATGAAGCATCATCTCAAGCAGCTGCAGGCCGAGGCGCGCGGGCCGTGGGGCCCGGGCGGCAAGGCCGGCGTCGGCGGCAAGCGCATCGTCGCCCATCGCCGCCACTGGAGGCGTTAGCCTTCGGCGCCCGGCCGGTTCCCGTCGAGACCGAGCGTGGCGCGCAGCCACTCGAGTTCGGCCTCGACGTAGGCGTCGTGCACGGTGACCAATCCCCTGCGGTAGGGGTCGTCGATGTGGTCGAGCGTGAGCGGGTTGCCGGCGTCGCAGTAGAAGAAATGCACGTCCTTGCGCGACAGCAAGTCGTAGCGGCGGCGCAGCACCGCATCGCGCGTCGCCTTGTCCGGCACGACGGACAGGAACGTGAGCACCACGCGCCACCGGTTGAAATCGCTGACGATGAACCCGTCCGCGTCGGCGATCGCCTCGACGAGCGCCTCGCGACCGGCGGGCTCCAGCGTGAACAGGTGACGTTGCCGGCCGTCGCGCACATCGGTGCGTTCGGAGATGAGACCGGCCTTCGTCAGACGGGCGGTCGCCGGGTAGATCGCGCCGTCGCTGAAGCGGCGCATGTCCCCCTGCAGCTGCTCCATCTTCTTGCGCAGCTCATACCCGCACATCGTCTTCTCGGACAGGAATCCGAGGATCATCATCTCGATCACGCTCATACGCGACAGCCTACCTCGTTTCGACATACTCCGGTTGCATGGTACCGGAAGGCGCGGATGGCGCCCCACCGCTTCGGACGGTTCATCGCCGTGGGCGCAACGGCATGGCGCGCGGTCAGCGCAGCACCTTGCCGAGGATATGCCGCATGAACGGGATCGTGGTGGCGAACGTGAGCACATCCGCCACGGACTGCGCCGCCTCCACGCCCGTCACGCCGATGACATGCGGCAGGACGAGCACGATCGGCGCGAGATACAGGCCGGTGCAGCATACGGCCAGGAACGAGGCGATGGCCGTCTGCCCGAGCGTCTGCGAGATCATGTTGCCCATCATGTTCACACCGTTGAGCACGACCGTCATGCACTGGAAGTGCAGCGCGGCGACGCCCACCGCCACCACGGCCGGGTCCGAGCGGAAAATCCCGACCAGTTGCGGCGCGGTCAGCCAGATGGCCGCGGCGAGCGCGAGCAGCACGCCGGTGGCGAGTTTGACGCAGAACCAGTACGCTTCGCGCACGCGTGCGAACTTGCCGGCGCCATAGTTGTAGCCGCACACCGGCTGGAACCCCTGCCCCAGTCCGATGATGATGGAGTTGGCGCCGAGCATGATGCGCATGACGATGGCCATGCCGGCGATCGCCGCGTCGCCGAACGGGTTGGCGGCGATGTTCACGCAGGTCGTGGCGATGGAACCCGCGCTTTGGCGCACGAGTGAAGGCAGGCCGCCGCCCGCGATCTCGCGCAGGAGCAGCGGGTCCGGCCGGCAGTCGCGCAGGGTGAGCTTCAGCACGCCGAACCTCGCGCTCATGACGGTCAGGATGACGAAGCTGACCGTCTGGCAGATGCCGGTGGCGAGGCCGGCGCCGAAGATGCCCATGCGCAGCACGAAGATGAACAGCGGGGCGAGCAGGAAGTTGAGCAGCGCGCCGGTGACGAGACCGATCATGCCGAACGCGGACTGGCCTTGGTAGCGCAGCAGGCCGTTGAGCGCGAACGAGCCGCACACGCAGGGCGCGGCCACGAGAATCGGCGTCAGATAGGTCACCGCATAGGGGGCGATGGTCCCGGTGGAGCCGAGCGCCATGACCAGCGGGCGCAACGTGGCGAGGCATGTCACGGTCACGGTCAGGCCGAACAGGAACGCGCCCGCGAATCCGATGGCCAGCAGCCGGGAGGCGCGCTCGTTGTCGCGTTTACCGAGTTCGCGGCTCATCGAATTGCCTGCGCCGTTGCCGAAGAAGAACCCGATGGCCTGCAGGATGGTCATGATCGAGAACGCGATGCCGATGGCGCCGGACTGGGAGGTGCCCAACTGGCCTATGAAGAACGTGTCGGTGAGGTTGTACGCGGTGGTCACCAGATTCGAGACCACGGCCGGCAGGCAGAGCCTCAGAATCAGCGGTCTGACGGGCTTTTCCGTCATCTCATGATATTTCGCGTCCGCGTCCGCCCGTCTGATTGCCTGCCGTACCTGTACCACAGGTCGATACTGTACTCCCTGCCGCGTGTGCCGCGCGCCTCCATGTCCTGTCAGCGGGACACGGCACCGCCGTCCTGGAGGCGTTTGACCTGTTCGATGACGTCACGATGCTCTTCGATGAGCTCGTCGGCGTCGCCCTGGCGCCCTTCGGCCACGGCACGCCAGTAGAGCGTCTTGAGCGAGACGTACGCCTGCTGCATGCGGATCGCTTCGGCGCGGGCGGCGAGACGCAGCGCCTGCGCGTCGAGCAGCTCCATCTGCCGTTTCGCCCCGGCCGCGCCGTCCTGCGTGTTGCGCAGGTAGGCGCGCATCGATTCGAGCGGCATGCCCGTGGCGGACAGGCACGCGATCGTGCCCAGCCGTTCGAGGTCGGCGTCCGTGTAGGCGCGACGTCCGTTCCGGTCACGCGCGATGGGCGGGATGATGCCGATCTGCTCGTAGTAGCGCAACGTGGATTCCGACAGTCCGGACGCCAACGACGCCTCGCGGATGGTGTGCCAGGTGGTTACGGTCATGACTGCGCTCCTTATCTCCTTATCATCGAGTCAGATTACGGCCACTGCCACGCAATCTACGGGCTTCAAGCGCTCGAAGTCAAGCCTCCCCTACCGCAGGTACCGTCCGGTCACGCTGTCGGGGTCCGCGGCAACCTGTTCGGGCGTGCCGGCGGCGACGATGCGTCCGCCGGCCTCGCCGCCGCCCGGCCCCATGTCGATGATCCAGTCGGCGTTGGCGA
Organism: Bifidobacterium aesculapii; assembly: GCF_001417815.1. Taxonomy (GTDB): domain Bacteria; phylum Actinomycetota; class Actinomycetes; order Actinomycetales; family Bifidobacteriaceae; genus Bifidobacterium; species Bifidobacterium aesculapii. Next base: position 22,940 of record NZ_BCFK01000029.1, on the reverse strand, counting down.
TCATGTCGAGGTCATGTTCGATGACGACCACCGTGGCGCCCTGGCCCACGAGCCGGTCGAACACGTCGAGCAGCACGCGCACGTCGAGCGGATGCAGGCCGATGGTCGGCTCGTCGAACACGAACACCGCGTCGGACTGCGCGCGTCCCATCTCGCCGGCGAGCTTCAGCCGCTGCGCCTCCCCGCCAGACAGGGAGGGCGTCGGCTCGCCCAACGTCAGGTAGCCGAGACCCAGATCGTGCAGGGTCTCAAGCCGCGCATGCACCTTGCGCATGTCGCCGGTCGCCTCCAGCGCCTCGTCCACGCTCATCGCCATCAGCCCGGGCAGGGTGAGTCCACGCCCGTCCCTCGCCACGCGATGGATGCCTCCCGCGGCAGGCGCATAGCGCGAACCGCGGCAGTCGGGGCAGTCGATGTCCACGTCGGGCAGGAACTGCACGTCGAGCGAGATGCGCCCGGTGCCGTCGCAGGTCGGGCAGCGCAGACGCCCCGTATTGTACGAGAAGTCGCCCGCCTTCCACCCGCCGGCCTTCGCGTCGTCGGTGCGGGCGAACGCGCCCCGCAGATCGTCGTGCACGCCGGCGTAGGTGGCGACGGTGGAGCGCACGTTCGCGCCGATCGGCGTCGCGTCGATGAGATTCGCGCGCATGACGCCCTCCGCCTCGATCGCGCGCACGTGCGCGGGCATCGCGACGGGGTCGCTCCCCGTCGCGACCTGCGCGCCCGCGTCGCCGGTGCGGTCGCCGTGCGCGCCCCGCGCGGCGGCGTTCGCACGCAGCGCCGGAATCAGCGATTCGAGGATCATCGTGGTCTTGCCTGAACCGGAAACGCCCGTCACCACCGTCAGACGGCCACGTGGAATATCGACGGAAAGCGGCTTGACGGTATGCAGCGGACCGGTCTCCAAATGGATGCGGCCATGGTCGAACATATGCGCCGCGCCGCCGTCGACGCGCGGCCGCACACGCCGCGGCCCGTCCTCGAGCAGGAACGGGGCGATGCGGCTCCCCCGCTCCCCCGCCGCCGCGACCTGCGCGACCGTGCCCTGCGCGATGAGCCGACCGCCGCCCGCACCCGCGACCGGCCCCATCTCCACCAGATGGTCGCACGCCTTGAGCACGCGCACGTCATGGTCGACGACGACCACCGTGTTGCCGTCCGCGACGAGATCGCGCATCACGCCGACCAGCCCGTCCACGTTCGCCGGATGCAGGCCGATGGACGGCTCGTCAAGCACGTACAGCACGCCCGTGGTGCGGTTGCGCACGGCTCGCGCCAACTGGACGCGCTGGCGCTCGCCGGTGGACAGGGTCGCGCCGGCACGGTCGAGCGCGAGATAGCCGAGTCCGAGTTCCAGCAGCCGTCTGGCCACGTCGAGGAACGATTCGGCGATGTTCGCGGCCATCGGACGCATCTCCTCCGGCAGCGTCCCCGGCACGCCGCGCACCCATGCGACCGCCTCGTCCAACGTCATCGCGCACGCCTCGGCGAGATTCAGCCCGCGCACCTGCGGGTCGCGTGCGGCGTCGCTCAGACGCGTGCCGCCGCACGCCGCGCACGGGCTCTCCTTGAGGAACCGCGCGACGCGTTTGAGTCCCTTCTCGTCCTTGGCTTTGGCGAGCGCGTTCTCGACGGTGTACACGGCGTTGTAGTAGGTGAAGTCGAGTTCGGCGAAGTCGTCGCTTTTCTTCGACCGGTAGAGGATGTGCTTCTTGACGGCGGGGCCGTGAAAGACGATGTCGCGCTCCTGGTCCGTCAGATCGCTAAACGGTATGTCCGTGCGCACGCCCATCGCACGGCACACGTCCTTCATGAGGTCCCACATGAGCGAGCCCCATGGCAGGACGGCGCCGTCGTCGATGCTTTTCGATTCGTCGGGCACGAGCGAGGCGAGGTTCACGTCGCGTACGATGCCGGTGCCCGAGCAGGTGGGGCAGGCGCCGGCGGAGTTGAAGGCGAGCGATTCGGCGCCCGGCCCGTGGAACGTGCGTCCGCAGGAGGCGCATCGGATCGGCAGTTCGGCGGCCACGTCGAGCGTGGGTTCGTGGCGTGCGCCGCAGTGCGGGCACGAGTGGGAGCCGCAGCGTGAGAACAGGAGGCGCAGGCTGTTGAGCAGTTCGCTCATCGTGCCGAACGTGGAACGCACGCCGGGTACGGCGGGCCGTTGGTGGAGGGCGAGCGCGGCGGGCACGTGGCGCACGTCGTCGACCTGGGCGCGCGCCGCCTGGGTGAGGCGCCGGCGCGTGTAGGTGGACAACGCCTCGAGGTAGCGTCGGGAGCCTTCCGCGTAGAGCACGCCGAGCGCGAGCGAGCTTTTGCCGGAGCCGGAGACGCCGGCCACGCCGGTGAGTCCGCCCAGCGGGATATCGACGTCGACGCCTTTGAGATTGTGCACGCGCGCGCCGCGCACTTCGATGAAGCGCGGCGACGCATGTTCCGTTCGCGGCCGGCCGGTGAGCCCGGTTCGGTTGGTGAGCCCGGTTTTCCCGGTGAGCTCGGTTCGACTGGTGCCGTGGTGTTCCTGTCCGTCCGTCATGCGGCCCATTGTAGGCGTCCGGGGGCGTCTATGAGGCGTGCGCGTGCAGTTCGTAGGACGCGTAGGCGGGCAGGCCGTAGGTCTGGATGGAGAAGGCGCGGGCCTGCCCCACCGCCGGTTTGGCGACGTTTTCGTTGCGCCCGAACACGATGCGTCCGGTCTTGTCGCGCAGGACGAGCGTGACGGTGACGTCGTCCGCGTACACGCCGGCGCCGTTGTCGTCGTCGCGTTCGGTGATGACTTCGCCGCTGAACGTGACGCCGTCGAGGTCCGTCCTGCGCTCCCTGGCGCCGCGTATGGCGTAGGATTCCACGCCGTCGGTGTCGATGAGGTCGTCGGCGGATGGCGTCTCGACCGTGAACGCGACGTCCGCGGGCTTGTCGCCGTCGCCGGTTTGCCCGGCGAAGTACGCCGTCTCGCCGGGGAAGACGGGCGCGAAGACCGCGGTGTCGGCGAACATGACGGAGCCGCCGGCGTCCCGGCCGGTGATGGTGACCTTCGGGAATCGCACGGTTTTCGTCGTGTCCGTGTTGCGCAGGGCGAGCGCGTATTCCACGTAGCCCGATTCTGCGGACCAGCCCGATTCGACGAGTTCGATCGGATTGTGTTCCACGGTCGGCGCCCCGCCGCCGGTTTGGGTGCCGTCCGTGGAACCGGTTCCGTCTGCGTCGGTTCCGTCCGATCCGGAATCACCCGACGATCGGCGCGACGGGGAGGACACCGTCGTCCGCGGCGTGACTCCGCCCGAATGCGCGCGCACCGCGGCATAGCCGACGCCCGCGGCGATCAGCAGCATGACGAGTCCGGAGGCCACCCATGCGAGGATGCGCGCCGTGCCGCGTGTGCGCGGGTGCGGGTGCGGGTGCGGTCCGTCGGAAACCGTGCGCGCCGTGCCGTCCGGTTCGGTCGTCCGCCCGGAGTTCCGCAGCCGGGTCTGCGGCGGTGCCGGCCGGCGGTCGGCGCCGCATTGCTCAAGCGCGTGGCGCAGTTCCCTGATGGTCTGCATGCGCGCGCTCGGCTCGAACGCGCACGCCCTGGCGATGACGGTCCGCAACGGCGGCGGCGTCACGTCGGGATCCGCAATCGACCGGTCGTACCGGGACGTATCGGACGGGTGCGTTCCGGTGAGCATGAATCCGAGCAGACGGCCCACCGCGTACACGTCGGTGCGCGCGTCGGTCGGCGCGAATCCGTATTGTTCCGGCGCCGCATACCCCCATGTGCCGAGCGTGGTCGTGTCGCGCGCGCGGGCGGCACCGGCGGCGGACCGTTCACGGGCGATGCCGAAGTCGATGAGGTGTGCGCCGTCGGCCGCGATGACGACGTTCGTGGGCGTGACGTCGCGATGGATGATGCCGTGCGCGTGGAGTTCGCCGACCGCGTCGCACACCTGCAGGGCGATGCGCACCGCCTCGCCCGCGGCCAGGCGGCCGCGCGAGGCGACGTACCGGTCGAGCGTGACGCCGGGAACGTAGTCGTGGACGACCACGAACCGGTCGGGCAGCTCGTAGGCCGCCTCGACGCGCGGCAGGCGCGGCGAACGGCAGTCCGCGAGCGTGGACCACAGTCTGCGGCGTGCGAGCCGCAGGGGGATCTTCTTGCGCACGAGCGGGCCGGCGCCGTCCAGAGTCACGAGCTCCGTGACGCCTGCGGGACCGTCGGCGAGCGTGCGCTCCACATGGTAGGCGTCGTCCAATCCCATGGCGTGCAGGGTCTGGTTGTCGTCCATGCGCGGGTTTTCCGCGCGCGCGTCGTCCGAATGCGCGTCCATCGTCATGCTCAGTCGCATGGGGTGAGCGTCGGCTCGCCGAAACGGTGGAGTTCGTCGTCCGTGGAGGCGAGGTCGAAACCGTGGTCCACGCACCAGATGACGATCGCGTCGCGCCGCTGCCTGCAATAGAGTTCGGACAGGCCGGCGAGACGCAGCAGACGCTGGGTCTCGCGCAGATCGCAGCCGAGGCCGAACGCGAGCCGTACCGCATGGTCGCGTCCGGGACGGCTTTTGCCGGAGAACACGTCATAGACGACGGTGGCGTTGATGCCGGAGGCGCGCGCCACATCGGCGCGCTTCAGCCCGTGCCGTGCGAGCAGGAACCGCAGATAGTCCACGAACTCATAGTCCCGTGGACGCTCCTCGTCGAGGTATGCGTCGATGCTGCCGCTGGCGAGCAGCCGGTCCAACAGCTCATCGGTGAGGATCTCGCGTTTCGTGGTGTTCATGCCCATGGCTCCTTTATACCGCCTTGCCGGCGGCCCGTGTGCGCGGACCGCCCGGTTTCGCGCACGCGGGCGGGCCCGTTCGTCGGAATTCAGCTGCCGACTGAGGCGGTTTGCCGATTCCGCCGGAATAATGCGCGGTGGATGAGTGTCCATGCAGTGAAAGGAACCGCGCGCCAATGACGCTATCTTTTTAACACTTCGCCAATTTGCTTACATTTTTACATTAGATTACATTGATTCATGTCAAGCATCATGACAAAGGAAGACGAGGGGGCAACGATCATGAGCGAACGCTGGAGAACCGCCATCGCGGTCGGTTTGACTGTGGCCTTCGTCTCACTCGCCTCATCCGCCGTCACCATGATGCTGCTGAGCAGAAGGAACAGGATATGACCACCCCATCCGAACAACCGACACAGCCCATCGTCCCCGCAACGGATACGGCATCCGCAACGGGCGGACCCCGCCCGGCGGACCGGACCTACGCCGCCGGCGTGCAGCAGACGTTCCAGGCCGCGCATGACCTGCTGACCACGGGCGCCACGTTCACGATTGACAACGAGGACCCGCACACCGGCACCATCGTCTTCCATGACTATGACGGCGCACGGCTCACACTGACGCTGCTCCCGGACGGCACGGCCACGCAGGCGAGGCTGGACGTGCAGGGCGACCGGACCGGCAACCGCGCGCGGGAGTTCTACGCCGGTCTCGACCGGCAGATGAACGTCGCGCCCGCCGCCGGCGCGGCCGCATCGCGCTCAGGAGCCGCCGCGGCGAAGAAGACCTCGAAGCTCGCGGTGTTCGCGATCATCGTGGCCGTGTTCTTCCTCCTCTTCTCGTTCCTCGGCATGGGCTCGTGGGGCATGCTGGTGTTCTTCGCCATCCTGCCGGCGCTGCTCTCGGGATTCTCCGTGTACGTCACGCGCAAGGACGGGAAGGTCCAGGGCCGCATCCTCGCATGGGTGGCGGTCGGCATCACCGTGGTCGCCCTGATCGTCGGCGGCGTGGGCATCGTGCGCGACGGCATCGAGGACAAGGCGAACGAAGCCGAACTGCAGGCGTCGCTGAAGGTCACCTGCAAGGACTACACGTGGCCGACCTCCGACCTCGTCGCCCAGCTGCCGCAGCCGAAGTCCGCCTCCGGACAGATCAACAGCGAAAGCTCCAGCCTGTTCTCCGTCTCCGTGTGCGACACCGACGCCTCCCAGTACGCGGCATACGTCTCCTCGGTGCAGGAGAAGGGCTTCACCGTCGACTACACCAAGACCGACACCGCGTTCAACGCCAAGAACGAGGCGGGCTACAGCGTGCACGTCTCCGTGAACGACGACAACAAGAACGTCATGGACATCTCCATCTACCCGCCTCAGGACTCCACGGACCAGAACACCGGTGCCGGCGACGGCACGGATGAGGGCTCCGCCGCCAACGGCACCGGGCAGGGCTCCACCGGCGGCACGGACGCGGGCGCGGATTCCTCCACCCAAGCCGGCACGTCGGACTCCGATTTCAAGGCCGCGATGGACAGCTACGAGAAGACCATGAACGAGTACGTCGACTTCATGAACAAGTACAACTCGGAAGGCCACCCCGTCTCCATGCTCGCCGACTACACCAAGTGGCTCAAGCAGTACAGCGACACGATGGAGAAGTTCGACGCCATGAACGACGGATCGCTCACCGACGCGGAGCTGCAGTACTACATCGAAGTGCAGACCCGCGTGAACGAGAAGCTCGCCACCGTCGCACAGTGACGCGAGGCGTGCGTCACCGAAAGGAGGACACGGATATGGGACTAATGGGCCGCAGCGGCGAAGACGGACGGGCGTTCTCGCACGCCATCCCCGGCACCGAACAGCTGGCCGGCACGTTGAAGGACACGTTCGGCGCGTTCCGATCGGGACTCGGCATGCCCGAATCGCGTTCGACCGGCGTGTGCGAGGGATGCGGCGCACCGTTGTCCGGCGCACGCCACGAGACGGTGCGCTGCGAATACTGCGACCGTCAGACCCGTCTGCCATAGCCCGCCCACCGGGCCGGGCCTGGCATGACGAAGACCAATACCATCGAGGTTCCCGCGGCGGCTCGCTTCGCCGCGGGAACCTCCCGTATGAGGAAGGAATCGAACATGGCGATCATCAAGGCGTTCTCCGGCGCGCTCGGAGGCACGTTCGCCGACCTGTGGAAGGACATCGTCACCGCCGGGGAGTTCACCGAGCACACGGTCGTCGCCCCGGGCATCCCCAGGGGGACGAACAACGGCCGGGGATCGAACGAATACGGCTCCGAAGGGGTGATCACCAACGGCTCCCGCATCTACGTGCCGGAAAACACGGCCGCGTTCATCTTCAGCCAATCCGGCATCGAGAACGTGATCGTGCAGCCAGGCGGATACGAGTACACGAACGGCGAGAAAAGCATGCTCGCCGGCGACGGCATCGGCTCGTTGTTCAACCAGGTGGCCGACCGGTTCACATTCGGCGGCCAGCCGTCCGTCACCAAATACGTGGCGTTCATCAACCTGCGCGAGATACGCGGCGTGAAATTCGGCACCTCCTCACCGCTCGTCTATCACGACCGGTTCTACGACACGGATCTGGAAATCCGCGCGCGAGGGGCGCTGTCGCTCAAGGTCGTCGACCCGGTGCGGTTCGTCCGCAACTTCGTGCCGGCCAACACGGTCTCGTACTCGTTCGACGATCCGGGTGCGCGCCGGCAGATCCTCTCCGAATTCATCCAATCGTTCAGCGTGGCCGTCAACTCCCTGTCCGACCGGTACCGCATCTCCCAGCTGCCGGGGCAGTCGAACACCATCGCCGACACGGTCCGCGACAACCCCGCGAACGCCGGCACATGGGCCGCGCGATTCGGCTTCGAAGTCACCAACGTGGGCATCGAAAGCATCGAGTTCACCCCCGAATCCCGTGCGCTCGTGCAACGGTTCTCCTCGAACAGGATGAACGTCGCCGCCTACGAGGGCGTCTCGTCGCAGGCGGGGAACATGGCCGCGCAGCAACGCATCGCGGACGGCATCGGCGAGCATGGCTTCGGCGACGGCGGCATGCTGCTCGGCATGAACATGGCCCAGGCCATCAATCCGATGAACGCGGCTCCCATGACTCCGCCCGCGCCCGCCGCGCAGGCGACGCCGGCATCGGCACAGACCGGTCCGGCCGCTCAGACCGGTCCGGCCGCACCGGCGTTGTCGTTGGACGAGCAGCTGGACGCATTGAAGAAGCTCAAGGAGCTGATGGACGAGGGCATCCTCTCCCAGGCGGAGTTCGACGCGAAGAAACGGGAGATTCTCGGCCTGTGAACCCGGGGGCCGCCCCATCGGGCTCCCCGCCGGTCAGCGCCGCCCTTTGCCGGAATCGGGGAACATGAGGAACGCCAGCGCGCCGGCCGCGGCCCCGGAGGCCAAGGCCCCTGTGACGATGGTGAGAATCTGCATGGCGGCGCTCAACGACGTGCGACCGATCCCTTGCGCGGCGCCACGGGCCGTCGCGGGCGATTCGCCGGATTCGCCCGCGGACGCCGCGCCGTCCGTTTCGGCATCGTCCCGCATCATCGGCGCCGTCGGCTCCCCGGACCTCCCCGACGCTTCCGCCGTCCCCTCCAGGGGATCGTCGACGAGCGTCTTGATGACCCTGGCCAGGTCGCGGTTCTCGTCCTTGGCGATCTGCGCGTTGAACACGGTGCGCAGCGCGAGATATTGGAGCTTGCTCATCGGCGTTCTGCCGGTCTCGAGGTTGGAGACGGTCTGGCGCGCCACACCCAGCTCGTCGGCGAGTTCCTGCGTGGTCCAGCCCGCGACCTTGCGGATGATCGACAGATTCTCCTGGAACTTGCCGATCCACCGGCGTTCGATTTCGGGCACCGCCATGACGTTTCTCCTTCCACGCTGTCACCCATCATACGCAATGGCGGGCGTTCCCCCGTCAATGCACGAGGGGTCGCCCGCCTGAGAGGATGGACGCCGGCGACGTTCGCCGAACGGGACCAGGAGGAACGGAACCGGCCCGTCAGAAGCGGATGAGCGCCTTGATGACCTCGCGGCGGTCCATCGCCTCGTACGCGTCCTGGATGTGGCAGAGGTCGTATTCGGCGGTGAACACACGGCCGGGTTCGATCTCATGCTTCAGGACCGCGTCGAGGAGACCCGCATGGAGGTCGTAGTGACGGACGGGCGCGGGGCCGCCCTTGATGCCGATGTTGCCGTAGAACGTGCCCTCGGCGCTGATCTCCACGTCGTGCGGAAGGCCCACGCGGCCGATGACGCCGCCCCGGCGGATGAGGCCGATCGCCGTGTCGAACGACTGCTTGGAGCCGACGCATTCGAGCACAGCGTCCGCGCCGTAGCCGCCCGTCATGGCGAGCACCTTGTCGACGGCCTCCCGGCCGCGTTCGGCGACGATGTCGGTGGCGCCGAATTCGCGGGCGAGGGCCGCACGGTCCTCATGGCGGCTCATCGCGATGATGCGCTTCGCGCCGAGCATCCTGGCGGAGATGACGCCGCACAGGCCGACCGCGCCGTCGCCCATGACGACAGCCGTCGAACCGGGCTTGACCTCGGCGGACACGGCCGCATGGTAGCCGGTGGACATCACGTCGGAGATGGCGAGCAGGGATGCGAGCGTGGCATCGTCATAATCCGTGGGGCTTCCGGGCACCTTGACGACGGTGCCGTCCGCTTCGGGCACGCGCACGTATTCCGCCTGGTTCGCGCCGAAGTAGCCGCCGTGCGGGCACACGGACTCGAAACCGGCCTCGCATACGGGGCAGACGCCGCAGCTGTACGGGAACGGCAGGATCACGAAATCGCCCGGCGTGACGGTCTCGACGTCCGCGCCGACCTGTTCGACCACGCCGATCGCCTCGTGGCCGATCTGGCTGTTCTCCGCGTGGCCGGAGAGCCCGCGGAAATACCACAGGTCGGAGCCGCATACGCAGGCGCGCACGACGCGCACCAGCACGTCCGTGTCCTGCTCGACGCGCGCCTTCGGCACCTCGCGCACCGCGATCTCGCCGGGCTTCACGAACACCGCGGCCTTCATCGTCTCACTCATCACAGGTTCCTTTCCTTCTGTCGTCGCACGCGGCCGTAGCTGCGTGCAGGACGGTTTCGTGACGTCCTGCACACGCGACGGCGCGCTACGGGATTGCTGCGCGTTGACGGTTTTCACGGTAGCGACTTGGAGCGCTTGAGGCGCAAGCCGCGACACGCCGCCGGGCGGAGACGCGGACGGGATGTGCCGGACAGGCATCCGGGGAGAGACGGACGAGCACGGCTCACTTCACGCGCGTGACCGTGTCGCCTTTGACCATGAATCCCTTGCGCGCCATGTCGATCATCGGCTGGTCGAAGGCGCTGTCCGTGTAGAACTCGTCGATCACCGTGTCTGTGCCGAGTATCTGACGCAGTCGCTTCGGCTTGTTGGTGTTGAAGTTGAGGTAAGTGACCTCCAGTGTCTCCGGGTCGATGGTGGAGGCGATGAGGCGTTGTACGCCGAGCCTGCGGCACGCCTCCCCCACGGTCACGTCGAACGAGGCGGTGAGGATCACGTCGTCGGGACGCGGCTCGTACCATGGCTTGATCTTGCGCATGTTGCGGTCCCAGAACGCGCTGACCAGCGATCTGAGTCCACCGGTCAGATCGTCTGCCCCGATGACGGACGCGTCCCGCGCGAGAACGTCGCCGCCCAGCCCGGCCTTGGTGATCTCGCCGAGCGACCGGAGCCGCAGGTCGTCCACGCCCTTGGATGTGGACAGGTCCTTCAGGTATCCGCGCGCCACCTTGCCCACGCCGCGCTCCATCTGTTCGAGCGTAGCCTTGCCGAGCTTGTATTTGAGTGCGTAGCGCAGCACCGGGGCGAGATGCCGGAACACCTTCATGTCGTATCTGGCGCTGAACAGGTAGAGATCGAACAGGCTCTCGCCGTCGTAGATGGTCCCGTCGAAATCGAATACCCGCATGCGTTCCCCCTTGCACTCATCGTCCGTACCCGTCCCACTATAGGCGCGCCGGGCGCGTGCGCGCGGCAGGACTCGCGGCGACGGCACGCTCCGGTGTACGTCTCACTGGTGAAGACTGGTGGTCACCTGCTGTTCGATGCGGTCGTACGCCTGCGAGAGCAGCATGTTGCCGGGGACGGTGGTCAGCAGGAACGCGAGCACGGCGGCGATCACGGACGCGATGATGCCTTTGATGAGCCGCACCACGATCCTGAAAACCACGTAGGCGATGGCCGCGCCGATGGCGACGCTCAGGCAGGTGCGCACCTCGGCGGGCAGACTCCCGTACCACACGGCGATGCGGTCGAAGACCGACAGGTCGAGGCCGGACAGGTCGATGTCCGTCAGGTCGATGGCTCGGATCATGGAGGTTCCTTTCAAACGTTCATGGTTCACGGTTCACAGGTCACGCGGTTCTCGGGTCGCGCGGGAAGGCCGCGGGGTTCCCGCAGGTGCGCGGGAACGGGTTACGCCTTGCGGTGGGGCATGTCCGTGTCGGTGTCGATGACGATGGTGACCGGGCCGTCGTTGACGAGGCCGACGCGCATGTGCGCGCCGAATCGCCCTTCGAGCACGGGAACGCCGCCGGAACGCAGCGCCTCGTTGAAGCGGATCCACATGATGTCCGCGTGTTCCGGCGCGCCCGCCCCGACGAAGCTGGGACGGTTGCCCTTGCGCACGTCCGCGTATAGCGTGAACTGGGAGATGGACAGGATCTCGCCGCCCACGTCCTGGATGGACCGGTTCATCTTCCCCTGCTCGTCCTCGAAGACGCGCAGGTTGAGCACCTTGTGCGCGAGCCAGGCGATTTCGGCGTCGCCGTCCGTATCGGAGACGCCGACGAGGATCATGTACCCGTGGCCGATCTGCCGCGGCTCGAACGTGGGGTCGATGCCGCCCAGTTCGTTGACGACGTCGACGCTTGCCTGTGACACTTTCTGGATGACGATGCGCATGCACCCGATTATGCCACGGCATGTGCGCGTCGACCTTGCGGCTGACTGGAGGATCCGTGACGGTATGCGAAACGGGGAGGCCCGGCATTGCCGGAACCTCCCCGTCCTGACTGTCACCTACTCGCGTCCACCGCGCCTATGCATCCATCGATCGATGGGATGCGCGCGGGCGGAGCGCTGCGGCGTCCTCCGCGAACGTCACTTGATGATGACGTCCTCGGGCTTGATGTCGGAGGTGAAGCTCGGGGCGAGCTCGCTCTCGTACGCCTTCTCGAAGAAGCCGTCGGCGGTGAGGGTCTTGATCTCCTTGTTGGTCCAGTCGAGCAGGCTCTTGTTGCCCTTCTTGACGGCCGGGGCGATGGTGGATTCCTCGCCGAGGGTCTTGACGCCCACGGTGTAGCCCGGGTTGTCCTTGGCCCACGCGTACAGGTAGGTGTTGTCGTCGGCGAGGGCGGCGACACGGCCGTCCTTGAACGCCTGGAACTGCTGGGTCTTGGAGTCGAACTTCTGGAGGTTCACGTCAGGGTAGTTCTGCGTGAAGTAGGTCTCGGCGGTCGTGCCCTTGGTGACGGCCAGATCCTTGCCCTTGAGCTGGTCGGCGCTGGTGATCTTCGCGCTGTCCGGGGAGACCACGCCGATGGACACCTTCATGTACGGCTCGGCGAAGTCGACGACCTGCTTGCGCTCGTCGGTCACGGTGAAGTTGGCGAGCACGAGATCGACCTTGTCGGACTTCAGGGAGTCGACGCGGCCGTCCGCGTTGACCTGCACCCATTCGACCTTCACGCCCAGGTCCTTGCCGATCTGGTTGCCGAGCGCCACGTCGTAGCCGGCGCGCGTGCCGTCGTTCTTCACGTAGCCGTACGGCGGCAGGTCGCCGAAGGTGGCGATGCGGATGGTGCCGTCCTTCTTGATCTGCTCGACGGTCTGGCCCTGCTGGCCGGACGCGGACGAACCGCCTGCGGCCGGGTCCGGTCCGTTGCCGCATGCGGCGACGGAGACCAGCGTGGCGGCGGCGAGCACGCCCGCCGCGATGCGCTTCAGATTGAACATGATGGTTCCTCTCTCATTTGGTTGTGCTGTGTTGGCAAAAATAGGGAAAATGGTATGGGATATGCGCCGTCACTCGGCGCCGACGGGCGACATGCTCTCGAGGAAGTTCCTCGCGCGGTCCGTGGCCGGGTGGGTGAAGAACTCGTCGCCGGACTGGCGTTCGAGGATCACGCCGTTCTCGAGGAACATGACGGTGTCGGCGACGCGGCGCGCGAACTCCATCTCGTGCGTGACGACGATCATCGTCATATGGCGCCTGGCGAGGCGGAGCATGAGCTCGAGCACCTCGCGCACCATCTCCGGGTCGAGCGAGGCGGTGACCTCGTCGAACAGCATGAGCTCCGGGTTCATGGCGAGCGCCCGCACGATGGCGATGCGCTGCTTCTGCCCGCCGGAGAGCTCGCGCGGGTACGCGTCCTTGTATTCGGACAGCTGCACGTCTGCGAGAAGCCGGTCCATCTGCTCGTCGACCTCGGCCTTGGGGCGCTTCTGCACCTTGGTGGGCCCGAGCTCGATGTTCCTCGCGACGGTGAGGTTGGGGAACAGGTCGTAGCTTTGGAACACCATGCCGATCTGGGTGCGCAGGCGGCGCCACGCCTTCTCGTTGTTGTTCGGCACGAGCTCGCCCTTGAAGCGGATCTCGCCGCCCTGGATGGTCTCGAGCCCGTTGAGGCAGCGGATGAGCGTGGACTTGCCGGAGCCGGACGGCCCGAGCAGGACGAGCACCTGGCCGCGGCGCACGTCGAAGCTGACGTCCTTGAGGACCTCGTGGTCGCCGTAGGCCTTGCGCAGGTGGCGTACGGAGAGCAGCGGCTCGCCTTCGCCCGCGGCGGTGGTTTCGATTTCGGCTTCAGCCATTGTTACGCTCCTTGGCTCGCTTCTCCAGCGCCTTGGCGATCATCGCCAGCGGCCAGCAGATGATGAAATACAGGAAGAAGATGAATCCGTACACCCAGAACGCGGCGTCCGGGTGGGTCATGCGGTTGGCCTCCATGATCTGCTGTCCGACCGTGATGACGTCGATGACGCTGATGAGCAGCAGCAGGGACGTGGTCATGATCACGCGGGCGGCGAGATTGATGGTGGCGGGCACCATGAGGTTGATGGACTGCGGGATGCGCACGTACCACAGAATCTGCAGTCCGTTCATGCCGAGCGCCTTGCCGGCGTCGACCTGATGGTCGGACACGGAGATGAGGGCGCCGCGCACGATGTCGCTGATCTCGGCCGCCACCCACAGTCCGAAGGCGACGACGGCGACGGTCACGCCGTCGACCTGCACGCCGAGTTCGCGCGGCAGGATGTAGTACGCGAGGAACAGGATGACCAGCGTGGGCACGATGCGGAAGAACTCGAGGTAGAGGCGCAGGACCGCGCGCAGGACCGGGTTGCGCAGGATGCGCAACGCGCCGAGCACGATGCCGAGCGGGATGCCGACGACCAGCGCGAGGCCGGCGACGGTGACGGACGTGCCGAGGCCCGCGAGCAGTCGCGTGAAGTTGTCGCCCGTGAACAGGACGCTCGCGCCGGAGGCCAGCGTGACCGCGGCGCCCGAGGCGTCAGTCATCACCGAAGGTTCCACGGCGGACCCTCCTTTCGATGAGCGTGAGGATGATGGACAGCGGAATGAGCACGATCGCGTAGGCGACGACCAGCATGAGCAGGTATTCGTCGCTGCGGTAGTACATGCCGATGAGGTCGCGCGCGGTGTTGGTCAGCTCCGGCACGGCGATGACGGTGAACACGCTCGTCTCCTTGACCATGAAGATGACGTTCGCGGCGACGGCGGGGACGCTGCGCGTCAATCCCTGCGGCAGGGTCACGTGCCTGATCATCTGCAGCGGGGACAGGCCGAGCGCCCTCGCGGACTCGTTCTGCACGCGCGGGATACCGCTGAAGCCGCCTTCGAACGCTCCGCACATGTATGCGGCGCCGAGGACGGACATGCCGACGATCGCGCATGTCTCGGCGCTCCATTTGACTCCGATGGACGGCAATCCGTAGTACAGGAAGAACAATTGGATGAGCAGAGGCGTGTTGCGGAACAGTTCCTGGAACACGGTGCTGATCTGCGAGAGGACCGGAACGCGGTATTCGCGCAACAGTGCGAGCACGAGTCCCAGCAGCGTGGCGAGCACGACGCTGACCGCCGAAAGCCTGAGCGTGACGATGAACGCCTTCTCGAACAGCGGGAGCGCCTGCCTGATGACTTCCCAGCTCACTGCGGCCCTCCTTCCCCGGTCTTGGTTGTCTTGGTTGTCATGATCATGTGATGTTCGCGGGTGTGCGATTCCCTTGTATCGTTCGTTTCTCTTCTTCTGTGTGTCGCGTGTCCCGGTACGCCGGCGCGCGCGGTCCCGCCTGGCGTGTTCGGAGGAGCGGGAATCCACCGGGACCCGTCCGCCCAGTTTTCGTATGTCACCCATAAGAATAGTGGGTAACAGACAACCCATTTCTACCAAACTTCGAACATTTACGCTCAGTTTCTCACATCGCGTTGCGGTTCGCTAGTTGTCGGAACAATCACGAGAAAATAGCATGACCCACGGAAAACCACTGTTTCCAAGGACTGGCAACCTCATCACCATTCCAACAGGCGCACACGACGCGACCGGCATGCCATTGCCGTTATGAGGATTGCTTATACCCCGTTATCGGATAGTCGGAACCGCGATATGGACATGCGAACCGCGCCGGGCGATTCGCCGGGCGACGCCGCCGGTACGGGAAAGGCCCCGGTCACGGGCGGAAACCGGCGCCCTTTGTCGCTTTCGCCCTTAGACTGGATGGCATGTCTCTAACTATCGGAATCGTCGGACTGCCGAACGTCGGCAAGTCAACCATGTTCAACGCACTGACCCGGAACAACGTGCTCGCCGAAAACTACCCGTTCGCCACGATCGAGCCGAACACGGGCGTCGTGCCGCTGCCGGACGACCGCCTGCCGGTGCTCGCCAAGCTGGTGCACACGGAGAAGATCGTGCCCGCCACCGTCACGTTCGTCGACATCGCCGGCATCGTCAAGGGCGCCTCCGAAGGCGAGGGTCTGGGCAACAAGTTCCTTGCGAACATCCGTGAGGCGGACGCGATCTGCGAGGTCGTGCGCGCCTTCGAGGACGACGACATCGTGCATGTCAACGGCAAGGTCGATCCGGCCGACGACATCGACACCATCAACACCGAGCTGATTCTCGCCGACCTGCAGACCATCGAGAACGCGCTGCCGAAACTCGAGAAGGACCTCAGGGGCAAGAAGATCGAACAGGAGTACTTCGACGCCGTCAAGGAGGCGAAGACCATCCTCGAGGCGGGTGAGACGCTCGACAAGGCCGCGCGCGAGGGCCGCTTCGACAAGGAATCCGTCTACGACCTGCACCTGATGACCGCCAAGCCGTTCATCTACGTGTTCAACGTGGACGACAACGAGCTCGCCAACGACGAGCTGAAGAAGAAGCTCGCCGAATCCGTCGCACCGGCGCCGGCCGTGTTCCTCAACGCCCAGTTCGAGGCCGACCTCACCGAGCTCGACGAGGCGGACGCCCGCGAGATGCTCGAGGACGCCGGCCTCAAGGAGTCGGGTCTCGACCAGCTGGCGCGCGTCGGCTTCGACGTGCTCGGATTGCAGACCTTCCTGACCGCAGGCATCAAGGAGGTGCGCGCCTGGCAGATCCACAAGGGCTTCACCGCCCCGCAGGCCGCCGGCGTGATCCACACCGACTTCGAGAAGGGCTTCATCAAGGCCGACATCGTCTCCTACGACGACTTCGTCGCCGCCGACGGCTCGATGGCCACTATCAAGGAGGAGGGCAAGCTCCGCCAGGAAGGCCGCGACTACCTCATGCAGGACGGCGACATCGTCGAGTTCAAGTTCTCCCCAACGTCTAAGAAGTGATTGCTGGGTAGTGTTGAGGGGCCTTGGTTTCCCCGTGATTCCTGGGCCTTCACCGGTATCCCGGCAGCGATATCTGATTGAGATATTACGCTATGTGAGCTATTTGACGGCGAGCTGACTCTGAGAAAGAAGATTAATCCCTGTGTTGACTGTTTTGATATGTGATTTCGCTTCTTCCATATTTGCTCATAGTTGTCGACATTCCTGAGGAGGTTTTTCAATGGGGACTCTCGAAATGGTACTCAGCATAGTTGCTTCTATCGTTTCCGTTATCGCTGCTGGTATCGGGCTAAAGAACAATAGTGAAATCAAGAAAATGAAGAACTCCAGCAATAAGCAGGTGGCGAAAAACAGCGGAGTCAATGTCATTGGAGATCATAATGCTGTAGGACGTGATGATGGCCGGCGTTAATCATCAAAGTGCTCAAAATGGCGGGGTCAACATATCCGGCAACGACAATGTTGTCGCACCGAATGCGACAACATTGCAAGTGTTCCCAAGTGGGAAGCCACTGACCAAGACAGCGATATACAACCTCTTATGCGTATTTCAGAGCACCTGCCCCAAAAGCAGCGATGATACGCTGGAGAAACCCATGCCTTTCAAGGGAAAACTCCGTTATAACGGGGTCCGACGGTACCATCAGATATTCGATTCGTATTCCGTTGAGTACGGCTACTTGGATGGGATGCTTCAGGATTTTGCGGACAGCAACGATATCATTAGACAGCTTGGTACTATCTTCGTGCAGGTCGCTGACTGTGATGAGGACGGAAACCCGGTCGTTTCAGACGGCGATGCTGTACTGGATAAAATCAAGGAACAGCTAATCGGGAAAATCACTGGTTCACTTGATTTTGACAGGGACAAGTATCGCGATATTGATATCGAAAAATTCATCTATGCGCTAATGGCCTGCGGTGTCCACCGGTGCAAGGTACTCGTGAACGAGAACAGAGTGAAGCGAGGTAATAATTAGTGTTGTTATTAGACTCCAATAATGCGCCAACGAACACTGTGTACTATATTTCCGCTATTGCATACGGCACCCTGAAAAGGGAAGGATCACTCGACCTTTCTGCCTTATATCGAAAGGTGAGTGAGTACACGGCATGCAAACCCGTCAGTTTCGATTTCTACATGATGGCCTTGGACTTCCTGTTCCTTCTCGACAAGGTATATGTGGATAGGAAAGGAAATCTCCATGTTCATTGAATTTCTCAGTATCGTCAGTAAACAGTCCAATGAGGAGCTACGGCGAGTAACCTTTCACAAGGGCACGAACCTCGTCGTTGATGCCGAGGATTCGGAACGTCATAATCACGTGGGCAAGACGACGTTCCTCAGGCTCATCGACGTACTGCTTGGAGCGGACAAGCGCAAAAGTATCTACACTGATGCCGAAAATGGGGCGGTAAATAAGGTTCTGGAGCGATTCATCGCAACGGAACGAATCGCCGTCGAAGGCAAGCTTTCCAGTGATCTGCCCAGCGGGAAGACATCGAGAACGATGTTCCTGCAGGTCGATCTTTTCGAGCGCGGAGCTCGGTATATCGATGGTGAGAAGGTGAAGTTCTCTGAATATCATCGTCGGCTCAAGGAGTTCCTGTTCGATGACGAGAGGAAGAACCCGTCATTCAGGCAGCTGATTGACTTTTTTGTCCGGATCTCATTGGACGGAGACGAGGATTCCTTCTTGAGATGCATACCCCAGGGCGACCGTGGCGGAAATGGAATATACCGATCCGCATATAACTATCTTTTTGGCGTATCCGATCCCGCTGATGATGTCCGGCTCGCAAATCTGAAAAAAGAGATTCGCGGTATCCGGAGCGCGGAGATGAAGTATCGAAGAGTGCGCTCAACCGCCGAGTCGCTGGAAGGACTGGAACAAAAAATCTCCTCCATGGAACATGAAGAGCGGGAACTGAGAGCCAGAATCGATGACATCATGGACGCGAAGACGTTCATGAAGAACCGTGATGAGATTATTCAAGCTCGGGAACAATACGATGAACTGACCCATCAGATATCCGACATTGATTTCCTAATCGAGAGAAACATGGACATCCTGAATGAGGCAGTATCAGAACGCAACAGGAAACCCGACACCGACCTTTCTGCCGAGTTTTTCGAAGAGATCCATTCCCTGATTCCTGGTATCACAAAAAAATTCGAAGAAATGCTGGAATTCAATAACGAGCTTATCCAAAACAAAATCGATTATTTCAGGGGAATAGTAGACGATCTCAAAAACAGCAAGAAACAATATATGGAATCCCGCGAGGAACTTACGAAAGGTGCCGCCCCATACCTTGCCATCGTAGAGAATCAGAAGGTTGACGAATACACCGAACTTATGCAGGAACACCTACAGATCCTGCAGGACCTTGGCGCTGAAAAAGAATCATTGGACACACTTCGTGCTTTCAAGAATGAAATAGAAGGAAAAAGCGCCGAAGAAAAACAGCTGGAAGAACGCATCGTAAGAAACCAGAACTACAAGGAAATCTTCGAGGAATTCAACCAAAAATACTTCACTCCGATCGCGGAGAGAATCAGCGAAGAAAAACCCATACTGATCTACGATCCGAATCCACACAACTTCCCGGTGTCGTTAAACCATCTAGACGATGGCACCAGCACGGGAACAAGAAAATCACTCATAGCCGCATATGATTTGGCGTACCAGCAATATGCAAAAAGCCAAGGAAGAACAATACCGGAATTCGTTGTACATGATGTCATTGAAAATGTCGAAGGCAACCACCTTGTTGCCACATTTGACGAAGCCGATTATTGTCAAAGCCAATATATAGTCGCCATTCTCCAAGAAAAACTGAACTCATCGGGTATTTCTGGAGAAAAACAAAGGAATATGACTATCCTCACGCTGTCCATGCAAGACAGGTTATTTGAAGGAAACCAAAAATAAAGAGAGTCCTCCGGGTTGCGCACTGTCAGAAGGCATGGAAGGTTGCTGTTATCGGCAAGCCTCGCGTCCGGTCCCGACCTACACGGAGTTGTGATTTCACCGTGCTTCTGCGCGCGGGATATATCGCAATGCTTCACGACAGTCATCCAGGTTGCTGTCTGCACAATTATGACGCAAACCGGCGATGGAGTCGAGTTCAAGTTCAACGTCAGCAAGGGCTGAAACCAAGCCAATCCCGTTGACACAAATCCCGTGTCATCTGTCACGGGAATCCGCCATTGACACACGAAATGTGACACGCTACATCGCATAGTCTGACATGGAAGGACGGACCCGTCCCCTAGGAAGGAGGGCGGGTCTCGTCATATCCAGATGCTGTGTGTTAGTATACGGAGCCATTGGTTCCACCAGCTCGGGAGACCCAGATGAGCGAGACGATTGAAACCGCACGTTTGCTACTGCGTCCGTGGAAGGTCGATGACATGGCCGAGGCCACCTCGTTGTTCCGGTATGCCTCCGACCCAGGGATCGGATTGTTGTGCGGTTGGCCTCCGCATACCAGTGTCGAGGGCAGTCTGAACGACATCAGGAACATTCTGGCCGTGGAGAACAACTGGGCCATCACCATCAAGAAGAACGGCGATGAGCCGGTCGGCAGCATCGCGCTCAAGCCGGTCAGCCACTACACCATTGACCCGGTCGAGGCTAACGATGCGCTCAGGGAGCGTTACGGCAAGTATCTTGGCGGCAATGCGCTGGAATTGGGTTATTGGATCGGGCGCCCGTTCTGGGGCAGAGGCTTCATGACCGAGGCGTTAAACGCAGTGCTCGGCTACGCCTTCGATACGCTGCACAAGGACGCGGTGTGGGGCGGACACTACAGGGAGAACACGCAGTCCGGTCGCGTGATGGCTAAATGCGGCATGGAACCGGTCTTCGAATCAGTACACGATTACTTCAGCCTTATTGACGTATATCATGACGACGTCTTCCGCATCATCATCGCTGAGAAATATACTCAAGATAGGGCATAGCAATACTGCAGGCGGCTGGATAGGAGGCGGACATGCCGGAGCTGAGCCGGTTCTTCGGAATCATCGTTCGCATGATGTATCAGGACGAGAGCGAGCATCACAAGCCTCACGTCCATGTGTACTACGGTGACTTCAAAGCCTCTATCGGCATCGACGGCGAGTTGCTGGCCAGCTCCCTTCCCGCCAAGCAATACAAGCTGGTGGCTGCATGGCTGGCCCTGCCTGAGGATGAATTGTACAAGGCGTGGAACGAGGACGTGTCCGGGCGTCCGTTCGACCGTATCAAGCCGCTTTCGTAAGGAAGGAAGCCCATCATGTTTGAGATGAACGGCATCCTGTATGCGGATGAACCCTCTCGTGAGCTGGAAATTCGATCGGCACGTGTCCCCGGCGATCACGTCATGCTGGTGACGTTCTCCACCGGCGAGACACGTTTGTGTGATTTTACCGAGATGTTCGACGATATTCCCGCCTTCGCCCCGTTGCGGGACGAGAAGACATTCGAGGACTTCCGTATCGATCACGGAATCTTGATTTGGTGTGACGGTGACATTGATATCTCGCCCACATACTTGTATGAGCACTCATACGAATATGCCGCCTACGGTGAGCTGGTTTCAGCCTGAGGCCGTACAGCGATGTCGTGGAGTTCGAATTTAACGTCTCCAAGTAGGGGGCAACGCCCCTGTAAAACGGCGTGACTCCAAGGGTTCCGGGGGTTCCGTGGCGTTGGAATCGCGCCGTTTTCCGATGCACGGGGAACCGTCGTTTTCCGCACGTATTCCGCCGTTTCCCGCGGCGATAGAGTGTAAATAGAGTGCAATTCCGGCAATCCCGGAGGGCGCTCGCCGCCGCCGATCTGCCCATGGTCAACGTGCACAGCGCGCCACTGGACCGCCAGCATGACGGCACGCGCCAACATGCCCGATGACGCCAGAACCGCATCATGGGCCACACCAGCATCCAGATGACCAACCATTACACCCACCGTGACGCGGCCGGCCTCACCAAGCTCCTCGGCCAGGCCATCCCCGAACTCCACGACGACACCGACATCATCGAAGCCGAAATCATCGAGGAAACCACCTAGACGAAACCAACGACGAAAGCCCCGGCGCTCAAAACGAGCGACCGAGGCTGTCTTCATGTGGGCCGGTCACGCGTTCTGCAGGGCGCTGACACGTTGTGGGCTGACGCCGGTGACCGTGGCCACGTCGCGCACTGTCAGCCCCTCGCCGCGCAGTGCGGCGACGGTGGATCGGGCGAGCTTCGAGGCCTCGTCCTGGGCCCTGCGCGCCTCGTCGCGTTTGGCGAACAGGCTGTCGACCATGCGCTGCGTGTCCTCGTCCAGCCGGGGGTCGATGGCCACCGCCCCGACCTGCACGTCGAGCATTTCGGCCGCGTCGCGTACCATGTCCTCCACCTGGTCGAGGCGGCGGGCCTGCGTGAACAGGCCGGGGATTTCGGGGACCTCGACGGCCCACCAGCCGCCGCTGCGCGTGCACACGGCGGTGACGTCCACTGTTCCGCTCATTTCATGTTCCTTTCGATGTATCTCAGGATTCCCCTGGCGGTGAGCTCGTTGACCTCGCCATGGCGCGGCACCGTCGTCTGGGCGTTGCCGACGGTGACCTTGCTGTGGTTGCCACCCTCGGTCCAGACGTCCTCAAGGCCGTTGTCCTTGGCGAGCCTGTGAATCCGCTTCTCCAGTTCCTTACGCTTCATAGTTATAGTCTATACTTATTTACTTATCAAGTAAAGCGGTATTTACTGAAACGATGCGGACAGGGCGACGATTGCACCGTTGGGTCTGGCGCAATGTAGCATTCGGGGGTGTTTCCACAACACTGTGGATGGATGACTTTTCCGAAAGGGCGAATCATGTGCCAGAACCGGAGCGTTCCTCATGACGGAAGAGGACGCCAGAAACATCTTCTCGCCGAATTCCAGCATGCGCATATTCGTCCACGCGAAAGCTGGCTAGGGAATGGCCATATCGGCGCTCATCATGAGAACATCAGCACCCGGAATAATTAACTCCCAACGGTCACGATCCCTGCAGATACAACTCAGCGCCCGCGGATGGGAAAAACACGAACCGGTCGCAGTGGATGTCGAGTCACCCCTGCTGTTCAAGCAGATGATAGGGCAAGCCTACGGTACAATTATCTCCGCAACAGAAGTAAGAGTCGACACCGCGTCAGAGCAACTCGGCATCCCGTTCAGATACCTTGACCTATGGGCAGACGGGTTTTCGACAATACGGAAAACACCGGTATGACGGATGAAGAACTTATG
>NZ_BCFK01000028.1 GCF_001417815.1 Bifidobacterium aesculapii | reverse complement strand
TAACCAAGCCCGGAGAGCACACACGCCCCCGGGCTTTTCCTTTTCCCCCGCATTCCCCGCACAAAACCCCGCATTCCCCGCACAAAACACACGGGCCACGCGAGAAGAACAAGCACACACCGACAAACCAACATCAACTCCATCCAGCTTGCGGGCCCCTTCGCAGGTTGGCAGGCCACCGGACCGAAGGGATGACTCCGCATACCCTACACAACCAGGACACCACACCAACCAAATCGCGGAATCAACCAGCCAAACGCCCAACTATGTGGACATTCCCCGCTGTTACGGGCCTCGCCGTTGTTACGATGGTCTGTTATGAGCGAGAACATCATGCGAATCATCGACCTTCGCGGTCAAGTCCTTTCCCGTGCCGAGCTGCTGGCCGCAATGCCGCGTGCCGCCATGGGAACCTCCGAGGCCACCGATCTGGTGCGCCCCATCCTCGACGACGTCAAGGAACGCGGCGCTGCGGCCCTGCGCGATTTCGAGGAGAAGTTCGATCACGTCCGTCCCGAGCACCTGCGCGTGCCCGAAGCGGAGATAGAAGCCGCGCTCACCACGCTCGACCCTGAGGTGCGTGCCGCCATCGAGGAATCCGTGCGCCGCGCACGTGCCGTCGCCGAAAACCAGGTGCCGAAGGACTTCCACACCGACCTCGCGCCAGGCGCCCGGGTCGCCGAGCGCTGGATTCCGATCCAGCGCGTCGGACTGTACGTGCCCGGCGGCAAGGCCGTCTACCCGAGCTCCGTCATCATGAACGCCGTGCCCGCGCAGGCAGCAGGCGTCGAAAGTCTCGCCATCGCCACCCCGCCGGCGCGAGACAACGACAAGGGACTGCCGAACAAGACGATCCTCGCCACCTGCGCCATCCTCGGCGTCAAGGAGGTGTACGCCGTCGGCGGCGCCCAGGCCATCGCCATGTTCGCCTATGGTGCGAAAGGCAGTGAACCGCAGGACGGTGCCGTCCTGTGCGATCCGGTCGACAAGATCACCGGACCGGGCAATATCTTCGTCGCCACCGCCAAGTCCCTCGTCTCCGCGTTCGTCGGCATCGATGCCGTCGCCGGTCCCACCGAGATCGGCATCATCGCCGATAAGGACGCGAACCCGTCCCTCGTCGCCGCCGACCTCATCGGCCAGGCCGAGCACGACGAACTCGCCGGTTCCGTACTGTTCACCGACTCGCCGGAACTCGCCGGCAAGGTGCAGGAGAACCTCGCCTACCGCGTGCCGAAGACCGAGCACGCCGAGCGCGTCCACACGTCCCTGTCCGGCACGCAGTCCGCGATTGTGCTCACCGACGGACTCGACCAGTCCATCGATGCGGCCAACGCGTACGCCGCCGAACACCTCGAAATCCAGACCGCCAACGCGGACGAGGTCGTCAAGCGCATCAAGAACGCGGGCGCCATCTTCCGCGGCCCCTACTCGCCGGTTCCGCTGGGCGACTACATGTCCGGCTCCAACCACGTGCTGCCTACCGGCGGCACCGCACGTTTCGCCGCCGGTCTCGGCGTGCACACGTTCATGAAGCCCGTCGAGGTCATCGAATACGACGAGGAAGGCCTCAAGGCCCTTGCCGCGCGCATCAATGCGTTCGCCGTGTCCGAGGATCTGCCCGCCCACGGCGAGTGCGTGCTGTCCCGTTTCGTCAAGGACCCGTACGACAAGGCCACGCTGCGCGAGCAGGAGAAGGAAGCGGGCCTGCGATGAGCGGAGAGAACGCAAGCAACGCCATTCCCGCGAACCTGCCGCTGAGGAACGACCTGATCGGTGAGGAGCCGTACGGCGCCCCGCAGCTCGACGTGCCGGTCTGCCTCAACGTCAACGAGAACCCGTATGCGCCGGATCCGGCCGTCTGCGATACCATCGCACGCCGCGTGCGTGAGATCGCACCGACGCTCAACCGGTATCCGGACCGTGAGCACATCGCGCTGCGCCAGGCGTTCAGCGATTATCTCGCACGTGAATCGGATACGCGTCTCGACGTGGACGAACTGTGGGGCGCGAACGGCTCCAACGAGATCATGCTCCAGCTGTTCCAGGCGTTCGGTGGTCCGGGCCGCACCGCGCTCGGCGCCGACCCGACGTACTCCATGTACCCGGAGTACGCGCGCGACACGTTCACCGGCTGGAAACTCGCCCACCGCAACGAGGACTTCACCCTCAACGTGGAGAAGACCATCGAGGCGATCCACGAGGTCAAGCCGTCCATGGTGCTGCTCACCAGCCCGAACAATCCGACCGGCACGCCGCTGCCGATGAAGGACATCGAGCGCATCCTCGCCGCCTGCGAGACCGCCGAAGTGGAAGACGCCGGCGAGGGCGTCCACCCGATCCTCGTCATCGACGAGGCGTACGTGGAGTTCCGCAAGCACGGCACGCCGAGCGCCGTGAGCCTGATTCACCAGCACCCGAACCTCGCGGTCAGCCGCACGATGAGCAAGGCGTTCGCGTTCGCCGGCGCGCGCGTCGGCTACCTCGCGGCAAGCAAGGGCATCATCGACTGCGTGCGCATCGTGCGCATGCCGTATCATCTGTCCGCCGTGACGCAGGCCGCCGCACTCGCCGCGTTCGAGCATACCGACGAGCAGCTGAGCCGCGTCGAGCACCTGCGTGAGACGCGTGAGGCCACCGCGGCATGGCTCAAGGACCAGACCTACAAGGGCGAGCCGCTTCAGGTCGCCGAATCCGGTTCCAACTTCCTGCTGTTCGGCGGGCGTTTCGACAAGCGCGACACGATCTTCGACGAACTGCTCAACCGCGGCGTGCTCATCCGAGTGGTCGGCCCGGACGGCTGGCTGCGCGTGTGCATGGGCACCGACGAGGAGATGACGCGCTTCCGCGAGGCGCTCTCCGAGACGTTGCGTATCGTGGAAGCGGAATAGCAGCGAAACAACACATGTGACGCGGTTCCATGCCGCGCATGACAAGGAGTTACCATGGCGCGTACAGCGCACATCGTCCGTGAGACCAGCGAGTCGCACATCGACCTCGAGCTGAATCTCGACGGCACAGGCCAGACCGATATCGACACCTCAGTGCCGTTCTACAACCATATGATGAACGCGCTCGGCAAGCATTCGCTCATCGATCTGAAGATCCACGCGTACGGCGACACCGACATCGACGTGCACCACACCGTGGAGGACACCGCCATCGTGTTCGGCGAGGCGCTCAGGCAGGCGCTCGGCGACAAGCGCGGCATCCGCCGCTTCGCCGACGCCACCGTGCCGCTCGACGAGGCGCTCGCCAAGGCCGTCGTCGACATCTCCGGCCGCCCCTACGTGGTGTGCACCGGCGAGCCGGAAGGTTACGAATACTGCATGATGGGCGGTCACTTCACCGGTTCCCTCGTGCGGCACGTCATGGAGTCCATCGCGCTGCACGCCGGCATCTGCCTGCATCTGCAGGTGCTCGCCGGCCGCGACCCGCACCATATCGCCGAAGCGGAGTTCAAGGCGTTCGCGCGCGCCCTGCGGTTCGCGGTCGAACCCGATCCGCGCATCGAAGGGCTCATCCCGAGCACGAAGGGATCGCTGTGATGTCCGCCTGGAACGAGCGGGGGAACGACGGCGGCGATTCCTCCGACGACGATATGCACTTCTCCGACGAGGAGCTCGCCAAGGCGATGGAGGGCTTCGAAAAGGAATTCGCCGACGAGGAGACCTCCGACGAATCCGACGCGGATGACGCCGCCGGCCTCGACGGCATCGACATTCCCGACGACGCCTCCGCCATCGACCCCTCCGTCGGTTTCGACGATGCGCTTCAGGGGCTGCTCGGCAACAAGGCGAAGATGGCGGCGCTGGTCACGCGCATCGCGTCCGCGCAGCTGCTCGCCGCGTTCTGCCAGCTGTCCGACGTCTCCGCCGACTGCATCGGTTCCAACCAAGGCGCCATCGCGGTGCTGCGCAATCTCGACGGCGACGCGCCCGAAGCCGCGGCCCGTGACATCACGACCGTCGTCGGCGGCATGAGCGTCGTACTGGGCGTGAACCGTGCGGACAAGCTCGAAGTCACCCTGTATGCGGGCGGGCAGGCGGGCTCCACGCTCGCCCCGCCCATCCTGTTCAACTCCACGCCTCGTTTCGTGGAGGACCTCATGCTCGGCATCACCACTGTCGCGCAGTTGAAGACGCAGGGCTTCGAAGTGGTCGATTCCGCCTCGATGGACCGTGAGCGGGCGATGCAGGTGATCGCCGAGCACACACGCATGGGGCGCGGCGGCTCCACTCGCGGTTCCAGCGTCGCATAACGCGCCCGCGGATCCGCGCAGCGGGTCGAAGAGAACGAACGAACACCGGCAGACAAGGAGAACGAAATATGACCACCGCAGTCGTGTTCGACTATGGGTTCGGCAACGTGCGCTCCATGGTGCGCGCGCTGGCGCGCCTCGGCGTAGACACCACACTCACCTCCGACTACCGGCAGGCCCTTGAGGCGGACGGGCTCGTCGTGCCCGGCGTCGGCGCGTTCGCCGCGTGCATGGAGGGATTGCGCCGTGCGCAGGGCGATCGGGTGATCATCGACCGTCTGCGCGCCGGACGGCCGGTGCTCGGTGTGTGCGTCGGCGAACAGGTGATGTTCGAGACGGGCCACGAGCATGGTGAGAACGCCGACGGCGTGGGACTGATCGGGGGCACCGTCGACCCGCTCGACGCCGACGTCGTCCCGCACATGGGGTGGGACACCGTCGAAGGGGCGGAAGGCTCCGCGCTGCTACGCGGCGTGGAGGACGAGCGTTTCTATTTCGTCCACTCGTACGCCGCGCACGAGGCCGGCCTCAAGGATCTGTCGCCGCTTCAGATCGAGATCGGCGACGACCAGCATGTCACCTGGTGCGAGTACGGACGCAGCCGGTTCGTCGCCGCCTACGAGCGTGGACCGCTGTCCGCGACGCAGTTCCACCCCGAGAAGTCCGGCGACGCCGGCGCCCAGCTGTTGGAGAACTGGATCGCCACGTTCTGACCGTTCCGCCGGCGGCGTGCACGGACCGCACCTTCCACAGACTTCCAGTAGAAAGGTTCCATCATGTCACTTACCCTGCTTCCCGCCGTCGATGTGCGTGACGGCAAGGCGGTGCGCCTGCGTCAGGGCGAATCCGGTTCCGAGACCGACTACGGCTCCCCGCTCGAGGCGGCGCGCACGTGGGTCGAGTCAGGCGCCGAATGGATTCATCTCGTCGATCTGGACGCCGCGTTCGGCACGGGCGACAACCGCGCGCAGCTGCGCGAGATCGTGCATGAGCTCGGCGATCGCGTCAACATCGAGATGTCCGGCGGCGTGCGTGACGATGCGTCGCTCGAAGCCGCGCTCGAAGCGGGTGCCGCGCGCGTGAACATCGGCACCGCCGCGCTCGAGAACCCGGATTGGACCCGCAAGGTCATCGCCGAGTACGGCGATCGCGTGGCCGTCGGCCTCGACGTGCGCGGGCACACGCTCGCCGCGCGCGGTTGGACGCGCGAGGGCGGCGACCTGTTCGAGACGATGAAAATGCTCGACGACGCCGGATGCTCCCGCTACGTCGTCACCGACGTGGCGCGCGACGGCATGATGAGCGGCCCGAACCTGGACCTGCTCAGGGAGGTCGCCGAGCGCACGGACGCGAAGGTGACCGCGTCCGGCGGCATTTCCAAGCTCGACGATCTGCGTGCGATCAAGCAGCTCGCCGCGATCGGCGTCGACTCGGCGATTCTCGGCAAGTCGCTGTACGCTCGCGCGTTCACGCTCGAGGAGGCGTTGGACGTCGCCAAGTGACGGACAAGGTGCCGCTGTGCACTATGCGGCTATGACGGTGGTGCTCTTTCGCATCATGCGTAAGAGCCCCACTTGCGTTGCCGGCCCGTTCGCGTCGACTGGTCCGACGCCGACCTGTCTACATGGTCGGCAGCTCGCCCTTCTTGATCAGGCTCATGAAAACGGCGTAGTCCTCGTCGTTCTGCGCGGCGTAGCTCGCGGCGAACGAGGCGATGGCCTGGTCGAACTCGTCGGAGCCGCCCAGATAGTTCGCGATGGCGATGGAATCGCCGGTGCGCGCGTGCGCGTGGGCCAGGCACCATGCGCACATGCGCGACAGGTCGGACAGGGCGGTCGCGTTGAGATTGTCGATGTCGATCGACCCCTTGCCGTTCCACAACTGGCGTACGTAGTAGTCTCGCTGGCGTCCGTCCTCCGCGAGGAAGCTCGTCCAGCCGAGCAGCACGTCCGCGGTGGACTGGATGAGCTTCTGGCCCTGGACCACGCGCTCGCCGTGCGTCGTATACGGGGAGGCGCCGCAGTAGTGTTCGAGCACCGAATACGTGGCCTCCTTCATCTGGATCATCATGGGGTCGTCGGCGTCGCGGGCCGTCCAGACGGTCGCCCAGGCGCGCTGGCCCACCGAACCGACGCCCACCACCTTGCGCGCGCCGTCCTGGTAGCGGAAATGGTCGAACACCCAGCGGCGGTCTTCGTACAGGGAGTGGCGGTAGTTGTCGAACAGCGTGTCGATGCGCGCCTGCAGCGCCTCCGGATCCGCGTAGGAGGTCAGCTCGTTGATCGGCACGAGTTCCGGCGGGTTCGACTTGAACCGGAGTTTGCCGTCCTTGAAACGGCACAGTTTCGCGGCTGCAGCGTCGTTGTCCTTGAGCAGCGCCTTCATCGCGGCTTCGCGCAGCACGCCGTTGCGTTTGCCGCCTCCGATCGTCTCGAACCGGTCGAGCGTCTCCTCGACGTCGAGGTGCTCGTACCACGCGTCCAGATAGTCCATTTCGGAGAACTGCTTGACGCATTCGCGGTACGTGCGCGTGCATTGGAGCACGGCGTCGCGGATGTCCTTCTCCTTGAGGCCGTTCGCGCGCCCGCAGATCTCCACGGAGACGGCGAGACGCTTGAGGTCCCACTCCCAGGGGCCGGTCGCCGTCTCGTCGAAGTCGTTGATGTCGAAGACGAGACGGGCGGAGGGGGAGCGGAAGATGCCGAAGTTGCCGATATGCGCGTCGCCGACGCATTGCACGGGGATGCCGGTGACCGGCGTGGTCGCCAGGTCGTTGGTCATGATGAGCACGGTGCCGCGGTAGAAGGTGAACGGGCTGACGCTCATGCGCTTATAGCGCAGCGGAATCAGGTCCGGCACGCGGATGGCCGACTGCTCCTCGAGCAGCGCGATCGCCTCACGGCGTCCGGAGCGCACCTGCCAGACGGCGTGCGATTCGAGCGGGGCCTTCGAGCGTGCGGCGATGCCGGCGCGTGAACGTTCGCGTGGGGTCTCGGCCTGCCGCCATGATGCGACGTCGACGGGAGGGTTTTCGGACGGG
This sequence comes from Bifidobacterium aesculapii, assembly GCF_001417815.1. Lineage (GTDB taxonomy): Bacteria > Actinomycetota > Actinomycetes > Actinomycetales > Bifidobacteriaceae > Bifidobacterium > Bifidobacterium aesculapii. The sequence goes on along the minus strand of NZ_BCFK01000028.1, from coordinate 108,309 downwards.
GTGAGATGATCGGATGCTGCTTCGCTCATAGGGCACTACTCTAGCGTGACCGGGGACCGGCGCGGGACGCTTCGCCGCGGGCACGCTTGTGAGGTAACAAAGCCCTAACACGCGGGTGTGAGGATTGGGCACTATGGATAAGCAGCAAGAGTTCGCCTTGCGTACGGTCGAGGAACGTGACGTGCGCTTCATTCGCCTGTGGTTCACGGACGTGCTCGGCACGTTGAAATCCGTGGCCATCGCCCCAGCGGAACTGGAGGCGGCGTTCGAGGAGGGGCTTGGGTTCGACGGTTCGGCCATCGAGGGCATGACTCGCGTGTCCGAGGATGACATGATCGTCCAGCCGGATCCCTCCACATTCCAGATCCTGCCATGGCGAGGAGGTCCGCAGGGCACCGCCCGCATGTTCTGCGACGTGCTCACCCCGGACGGCGAACCCAGCCTCGGCGATCCGCGCCATGTGCTCAAGCGTTCGCTCGCCAAGGCGAAGGAGAAGGGGTTCACGTTCTATGTGCATCCCGAGATGGAGTTCTACCTGTTCGAGCAGCAGGACGACTGGTCCAAGGCACCCACCCCGATCGACGAAGGCGGCTATTTCGACCACGTGCCGCGCAGCCCCGGCATGGACTTCCGCCGCGCCACCGTGAACATGCTCGAGCAGATGGGCATCTCGGTGGAGTATTCGCACCATGAGGCGGGCCCCGGCCAGAACGAGATCGACCTGCGGTATGCGGATGCGCTCACCACGGCCGACAACATCATGACCTTCCGCACCGTGGTCAAGGAGATCTCGCTGGAGCGCGGCATCCATGCGAGCTTCATGCCCAAGCCCTTGGCGGATGCCCCCGGTTCCGGCATGCACACGCACCTGAGCCTGTTCGAGGGCGACGCCAACGCCTTCTACGAGGCGGGCCAGGAGTTCAACATGTCGCTCACGGCCCGTCAGTTCGCGGCCGGCATCCTCCACCATGCTGCGGAGATCTGCGCGGTCACCGACCAGTACGTGAACTCGTACAAGCGTCTGTGGGGCGGCAACGAGGCGCCGAGCTATATCTGCTGGGGTCACAACAACCGTTCGGCCCTGCTGCGCATCCCGCAGTACAAGCCCGGCAAGGGCAACTCGGCGCGTATGGAGTTCCGTGGCCTCGATCCGGTCGCCAACCCGTATCTCGCGTACTCCGTGCTGTTGGCGGCGGGTCTCGACGGCATCGAGAAGCAGATGACCCTGGCCGAGCCGACGAGCGACGACGTGTGGGAGCTGACGGACGAGGAGCGTCAGGCGATGGGCATCGAGCCGTTGCCGCGTTCGCTGGGCGCCGCTCTGAAGATCATGGAGAAGTCCGACTTCGTGGCGGACGTGCTCGGCGAGCATGCGTTCAACTATTTCCTGCGCAACAAGCGTCGGGAGTGGGAGGAGTACAACCGTCAGGTCACCGCATACGAGCTCAAGACGTATCTGCCCAAGCTGTGACCGCGTGCCGGCGTGGCATGGCATATGCCGTCGGCCGTCGTGATCCCGGAGCCCATCGGCTTGTTCCGCCGATGGGCTCCTCGCGTGTCGCCCCGGTTTTTGTAGGGCTCGGCCAATAGCATGTCCACTGATGCGAGATGGAAAGGATCGGTATGACCGGGCATAGATTGCAAACGATTGCACCCTCGTCGGATCGTTTCTTCAACCTGCCGGTGTTGATTCTCATTCTGGCGAGCTTCATGCTCGGCATGAGCGAGTTCATCGTCGTCGGCATCCTGCCGGACATCGCCGCGGGCCTCGGAGTCTCCGAAGTGACCGTCGGCAATCTCGTCGCCCTGTTCGCGTTCGTCTACGCCCCGGTAACGCCGCTCGGCTCCGCTGTCTCCGCGCGCTTCCCGCGCTTCGCGACCTATCTGACGCTCATGGGCGTCTTCCTGGCCGGCAACCTGTTGTGCGCCCTCGCGCCGAACTACGCGGTGCTCGTCGTCGCCCGAATCCTGATCGCGCTCGTCTCCGGCACGCTCGTCGCCATCGCGATGACCTACGCGCCCGACGTCACCACAGACCGGTACCGCACGAAGTTCATCGCCTGGGTGTTCTCCGGGTTCTCCATCGCCTCCGTCGTGGGCGTGCCGTTCGGCACATGGGTGGCGAACACGTTCGGCTGGCGCGTCACTTTCATCATCATCACTTTGGCGACCGCCGCGCTCATGACGTCCATGTTCCTTGTCCTGCCACGCAATTCGCACCCCGTAACCATCGGCTTCCTGCGCCAGTTCCGCCTGTTTTTCGACAAGCGCATCTGGGGCGGCGTACTCACCGTGGTGTGCGGCGCCGGCTCCAGCTATGTCTTCTACACGTATCTCACGCCGATCATGCGCGACGAGATCGGCGTGCCGGAACGCTACGTGAGCATCGGGCTCATCGTCTACGGCGTCGCCTGCCTGTGGAGCAACCTGTATGGCGGCAAGCTCGCCGAGAAGGGGCGGGGCGTCGAACCGCTGGCGCGTACGAGGCCGATTTTCTGTCTGCATGCGGTGCTGCTCGCCTCGCTCGCGTTGGCCTCGGTCATTCCGCTCTACGGTGCGATCCTGCTCGTCGCGCTCGGCATGATGATGTATCTGTTCAACTCCGCCTCGCAGGTGCTGTACATGGATGTGGCCGCACAGTCGCACCCCGGTTCGATGAACCTCGCCGCCTCGCTCAACTCGATGAGCTTCAACATCGGCATCGCACTTGGCTCGGCGGTCGGCGGGCTGGTCAACGACCATCTGGGACTCACCTGGCTCGGTCCGTTCGGCGCGCTCTTCGCCGTGTGCGCCGTCGTCATCACGACGCTGCTGCGCCGGTATCTGCCTCAGCGGCCCACAATGTGAACCGTCTCACAGAACCAGCTGTTTTCAGGGCTTTTCCAGTTTGCTGTAGGGCTGTTCCCCGCAGGTTCCCCTTATCCTGAACACGTAGGGTAATACCACGAATCGTGGTGTATGGAAGGGAACCCAATCATGCGTAGAAAAGTCATATCGGCGGTCATCGCCGTCTTGGGCATATGCGCCGCGGCGGCCGACATGATGCTGCTCTTCGTCGGCGCGGGGGCGTCCAGCCGTTCCGTCTCCTCCGCAGGCGCCCCGCTTGGCTCGGGCTCGTCGGCGGGTTCGTCCGACTCGGGAGCCTCGTCCGGAGCGGATTCCGGCGACGCCTCGGGCGACGGGTCCGATGCCGCAGACGGAGCCGGTTCCGCCGATGCCGACGAATCCAGCGGCGGCTCCACCGGAGACGATGCGGCGACGTCCGAAGGAGCGTTCAAGGACGGCACCTACACCGGTGCCGTCGTCGCCACCGGCAAAGGCGACGTGCAGGTGCAGGTCACGGTCTCCGGAGGCAAGGTCACGCAGGTCACGGCCGTCAAATACCCGAGCGACAATCCGCGTTCGATAGGCATTGCCCAGCAGGCGATCCCGCAACTGTCCGACGAGGCCGTCAAGGCGCAAAGCGCCGACATCCAGATGGTCTCCGGCGCCACCGAGACCTCCACCGGGTTCATCGGATCATTGCAGGATGCACTCGACCAGGCGAAGTGACATGACCGGGACGACCATCGAGTACCACGCCACCGCTGATGGAGAACTGCGCACGGCGGTCTTCCATCTGATGACCATGCCGTTCACCCTGCGTCTGCGCGGTGCCGACGAACACACGCTGCGCGACGCCGCGATCCGAATCCGCAGGTCGCTCGTCGGCGTGGACCGCCGGTTCTCGCCGTTCCGTGCTGACTCCCTCACCTCCCGCGCCAACCGCGGCGACTGGAGCGGGCTGTTGCTCGACCGCGACTTTCATGAGGTCTACGCACGCAACGCCATGGCCGCCGATCTGACGGGAGGGTATTTCCGCGCCATGCGCCACGGCAGATACGATCCCGTCGGCCTCGTCAAAGGGTGGGGCATCGAACGTGCCTTCACGCAGGTCCTGCGCCCGCTGCTGGGCAGCGGACGCGCCGAAGCCGCCGTCCTCGGCGGGGGAGGGGACATGCGCCTAGGCGTCGCCGCCGGCAGCGACTTCACATGGTCCGTCGGCATCGAGGATCCGGCCAGTACGGACATGCTCGCCGGCACCATCCGCATCCGGGAAGGGGCGGTCGCCACCAGCGGACTGTCGAAGCGGGGACGGCACATCGAGTATGGTCCCGGCACCCACCCGGGCGATGCCGGGGCGTCGGAGCCGGTCGTGCGCACCGGACCCGCACCCGCCTCGGACGACGTCATTCAGGCGACGGTGATCGGCTCCACGCTCACCGACGCGGACATGTGGGCCACCACCGCCGTCGCCGCCGGCCACGCACGATTCGCCGAACTCACGGCGCATGAGGACGATCCCTCGTTCTCTGCGCTGCTCATCACCCGCGACGGCGCGAAGCACACGATCAGGCCCGCCGCCATACCGATCATCGGCCACGCAACCACGGCCGAACCCGCAATCGAAAAGGACACGAACGATCATCATGCTGCGTAGAATCACCACATCCACCGCCCTGGCATGGGTGGTGGCGCTGTTCATCATCCCCCTGCCGTTCCTCATCGCCCTGCGTACGGGGCTGCCCTCCTTCTACACCGCCATGGCTCCGGGAATCGGCATCGGCGTCATCGCGTACGTGTGGATGCTCACCGCCGTCTATCTCGCAGGCCGCCCCCGTTGGGTGGACCGCACGGTGGGGTTGCCGCATATGATGATGATCCACGGCGTGCTGAGCCTGCTCGCCATCACGCTCGCGTACCTGCATGCCAACCTGCTGCCCGCCGAAGGCCTCACGAAGACGCTCGGTGGGGCTGGGCTCTACCTGTTCATGTTCCTCGCCGTCTACTCGCTGGTGTTCATGGCCGGTTGGCTCTCCCAGCGCGTGGCGTTCGTCGCCGCGCTCAAGCGTGTGCTGGAGCGTGTGTTCCGTCACGAGGCGAGCGTGTGGATCCACCGTCTGAACCTCGTGGCCGTGGTACTGATCTTCCTGCATGTGCAGTCGATCGCGTTCATCCGCGACGACCTGCCGTTCATCATCCTGTTCGACGCGACCACGGCCGCCGTGTTCGCCTGGTACGTCGTCTCGAAGATCCGTCAGCAGGCTGGGCGCGTCAAGGCGCGCGTCGCCGACGTGCGGACGGTCGCGAACGGCGTGACCGAACTGACGCTGGCCCTGCCCGCGAAGGCGGGCGCATGGGAGCCCGGCGACTTCACCTTCATCCGCTTCCCCGAGGTGAAGGGCATGCGCGAATACCACCCGTTCTCGATGATCAACACGGCGGACGGGCGGGACGTGGACGCCCAAGGCCATACGCTCATGCGGTTCGACATCCGCGCCGACGGCGATTTCACGCGGCGCATCGGCACGCTTCCCGTCGGCACCGTGGCCCACGTGCAGCCGAGTTACGGCCGCTACCGCCGCTTCATCGACGAGCATGCGCCGGGCGCGCCGCTGGTCATGCTCGGCGGCGGCATCGGCGTGACGCCGCTGCTGTCGCTGATCGGCGCATACCGGGGCGAGCGCGACATCACCCTCCTGTACGGCGCGCGCACCGAAGGCGACCTCGTGCACGCGGACGACCTGCGGCGTCTGGACGCCGCGCACGCCAACGTGCATGTCACGTTGCGCGCCGGCGGCAGGTTCGGCGAGCGGGAGGTCGCCGACGCGATGCGCCCCGGAGCGTTGTATCTCATCGCCGGCCCATACGCCATGATCCGCTCGTGGCGCGCGTTCCTGCTGCGCCACGGCGTGAAGGCGGACGACATCTACTACGAGCCGTTCGCGATGTGATCGTCCATCGCGCGACGGTCAGGCCGCGGCGAACCCCAACGCAAGCAGAACGGACAGATAGATGACGGTCGTCGCGATGAACGCCACGTCGCGCGCGGCGACGCGCATCACACGCCAGTGCGTGCGCCGGATGCCCTCCTCGTAGCAGCGGGCGTCGAGCGCGAGCGACAGGACGTCCGCATGGCGCAACGCACCCGCGAACACCGGCACGATGATCGCCGTCATGGCCTTCACGCGCTGGGGTAGGCTTCCCGTCTCTATCGAGCCGCCGCGCGCGGCCTGGGCGTCCGCCACCGCCTGCATCTCGACGGCCAACGTGGGGATGAACCGCAACGCGAGGCTCAGCACGAGCGCGATCTCCTGCGTATGCACGCCCAGGCGGTTCAGCGGGCGCAGCAATGCGGCGAACGCGTCGGTGGCGGCCGTCGGCGTGGTGGTCGCGAGGAACACGGCGCCCAGGATGATCACCAACGCGAAACGGCAGGTGTACAGCACGGCCGTGGCCACGCCGTCGTCCGTGATGGGCACCGGGCCGAGCGTGAACAACGTCGAACCGGTCCTGACGAAGAACACATTGAGCAATCCCATCACCGCGAACAGGCCGAGGAACATCCTCACCGAGCCGAGCAGACGGGCGGCGTGCGCGCGTGCGGCGGCGGCCACGCCGAAGGTGAACGCCGCGCCGAGCGCCAGCTGCGGCGCGGTTCCGATGGCGAACGCCGAGAACATCGCGACGAGGAACGTCACCATCTTCACGCGCGGGTCGAGCCGTGCGACGGGGGAGGCTTTCGCCACGTGTGAAACATCATGTGAAACGTTGCGTGGAACATGTTGTGAAACGTTATGCGCGTGGTGCTGCGCCGCTGCCGCCACGGTGCCGTCACCCTCCGCGCCCTGCAGCCGGGTCATATCGACGATGCGATCCGCCACGCGGCGTGCCTCCGCATGGCTATGCGTGACGATGAGCATGGTCACGCCCCGCGCCTTCGCATCGTCGATCAGACGGTAGACCCGCCCGCGCGCGTCCTTGTCCAATCCCGCCGTCGGCTCGTCCATGACGAGCAGTTGCGGTCGGCATGCGATGACCCCGGCGATGGCGGCCAGACGCTGCTGCCCGCCGGACAGGTCGAACGGCGAACGGTCGGCGAGTCCATCCAGACGGGCGACATGCAGCGCCTCCGCCACACGCTCCTCGACTTCGGCGCTCGGCAGCCCCTGGTTCGTGGGGCCGTACGCCACATCCTCGCGCACCGTATCGGCGAACAGCTGACGTTCCGGATGCTGCATGACCAGTCCGACCGTGCGCCGCAGCCGTGCCAGATCCCGGCGCTTCGCCGTGTCGACGCGGATGCCGTCGACCGTGACGGAACCCGCGTCCGGCCGGGCGAGCGCGCATATCAGACGCAGCAGCGTCGACTTGCCCGACCCGTTCGCGCCCATCAACGCCACCGTCTCGCCGCGGCGTATGTCGAGCGACACGTCGTCGAGCACGGGACGGGCGGCGCCTGCATACGCATACGAGACGTGCGATACCGACAACATCACGTCGTCTTGGCCTCCGGTGCCCGGGGCGGACGGTGCGTCGCCGGTTCCGCACATACCTGCCGCCTGCGGGACCGGCATGTCGGGGGAGTCGCCACCCTCCGCGTCCACACCGGTCCCGCCGCCCGTGGCCGCTTCGACGGCGGTCCCGGCATCGAGACGGACGACGCGCGTGGCGCGGGCGATCTCATCCGGATGATGCGTCACATGCACGATGGTCGTGCCGGAGGCGTGCAGTTCGTCGAGCACGCCCATCACCTCGGCGCGCGCTTCGGGGTCAAGCATCGCGGTCGGCTCATCCAATACCAGCAGTCGCGGGCACATGGCGAGCATGCCGGCGATCGCCGCGCGCTGCTGCTGACCGCCGCTCATGCGGATCGGGTTCGCCCGCCGCATCTCCTCCAAACGCACCGCGTGCAACGATTCCGTGATGCGCTCGCCGATGCCGCCCCGTCCGTCGCCGCCGTCGCCGTCACGGGGCACGCCGAGATTCTCCGGTCCGAAGGCCACGTCGTCCTCCAGCACGGTGGTGACGAGCTGGTCCTCCGGATTCTGGAACACGGCGCCGATGCCGCGCCGCGCCAAACGGTAGGCGTCGGCGTCCGGCCGGGAATCGGCGAAGACCGTGTGCCCGAGCAGCGTGATGGTGCCGGCGTCGGGCGCGGCGAGACCGGCGACGAGACGCGCGAGCGTCGACTTGCCGGAGCCGTTCGCGCCGGTGAGCGCCACGTACTCGCCTGCGGCGACGTGCAGCGTGACGTCGTCGAGCGCCCATGTGGCGCCGCCGTCATAGCTGAAACGGATGTGGTCGAGTTCGGCGAGGGTCACGTCGAGGATCCTTCCATGGGGCTTGCGGGAACGATGCGGGATTCCGGCGGCGATCGTCGCGCACGTGAAAACGGCGACGGCCGTGCCATGGGTGCTGCCCATGGCACGGCCTTGCCGGGATTCGGGTCGCGTCGGCGACGGTCACCGCGAACGCGGTGCGGGACGAGGAAAACGCCCTCGGGGGCTACTTGTCGAGCAGCTTGGTGATCGGCTTGTAGATGAGGAACGTGACGACCGCGTGGATGGCGAACTTGAGCACGTTGAACGGCAGCAGGACCGGCACGATCATCGCCGCGACCTGGGCGACGGTCATGTGCGCGTAGATCGGCGTGATGACGAGGTTGCCGCAGATGGCCACGGCGAGGGCGACCACTGCGCCGACGATGATGCCGATGAGGGCGCCCTTGCGGGTGCGGTCGCGCCGGTAGATGACGGACGCCGGCAGCGACAGGGCGAGCGCGACGAGAATCGCCATCAGCGCGCCCCACGGATCGGTGAACGCGTGCGGCAGGAATCCGAGCACGGAGACGATGGCGGCGGCGGCCGGACCGAACGCGAAACCGGCGATGAGACTCACGATGCCTGAAGGATCGTATTTGAGGTACGGCGCGGCCGGGAAGATCGGCAGTTCGATGAAGCTGGTGACGATCGCCAGGGCGACGAACAGCGCGTACACGGCGATGCGGCGGGTGGACCAGCGTCCGGAGTCGGCGACGCCGGTGGAGTGCGTGCCGGTGGCGTGATCGACCGGCTGCTGCTGGATATGGCCATCAGAAGATACGCTCATGCTGAGCTCTCCGTTTCTTCCATCCGGACTATGACCGTTGGCTCCGGATTCCCACCGGATCGGCCGCCGTGGCGGCTCGCGGGCTTCCCGCGCGCTCCCGTTATGAATCCCGGGCGCCGGGTTACCGCCAGTAAGGAGTTTCACCTTCCCTGAAACTGACAGCCACCTGTATACGCGAACCCCGCGATGAGCGCAACCTATGTTTCGCTGTGCGGGAGCCCGCCGGACTACCGGCGGGTGAAGATCCCGTTGTCCCCCCATGTCCACTGGCCTTGGCCGGCGCCGATCTGGAAGTGGAGTTTGGCGATGCCGAGGTCGTTGAACGCCCAGTGTTCGTCGCCCGCCGACGGGTCGATGTGCGCCGAGGCGGTGCCCGACGCGGCGTCATACGAGAAGACGACCGGCTGGCGGTTCATCGCGCTCGGGGCCTTCATCGCCGCCTCGACGCCCGCCCTGAACCATGCCGGAGCCGTCTCCCGCTCCGCGGCGGACATGCCGGCCGTGAACTGCTCGTAGGTCTTGGTCTCACGGTGCGTGCGTTGGAATTCGGCAAGCTCCTCGAACGGTTTCGCGAGACGTTCCACGTGATGCTCGGGGTGGCCGATCACCACGCCCAGATACAGTTCCTCGCCGTTGCGGATGTGGCAGTGGCGCGCCGCCTCGGCGCGGTCCCAGCTGCCGGCGACCCACAATGTGCCGAGTCCGCGCAGCGTGGCGGCGAGCACGGCGCGTTCGCCGTAGAATCCGGCGCGTTCCTTCGCTTCGTCGTCGTCTTTCGGGCCGACGATGGCCAGATAGTTCGCGGCGTTGGTCAGATGCCCTGAGGTGTTCGCCTCGGCGAACACCTTGGGACGGTCGCATACCAGCTGGATGTGCAGGTCGCCGAGAAGGTTGAGCGGCGCGAGCAGCATGTCGATCTGACGGGCCGTGTCGTCGTCGATCGGCTCGGGGTCGTAGGAGCGGATGGCGGTGCGGATGTCCACCGCGTCGATGAGTTGCGTATGTTCTGCCATGGCTCCCATTATGGCATCGTTCGCCGTCGGTCCGACGCTCTGATCTGCGGGCACGTTCCGATATCGTCATCCGTTACCGGGCGTTCATGCCGCCGCGTCCATACGCTGAGGCATGAACGCCCGTTTTGGGATGCAGGGGCGGTACGATGCAGGTAAGCGAAAGCACATCCCGATACAAGAGGAGGATCGACGATGATTGAAACCGCACAGGCCTTCGGCATCGACATCGGCGGCTCCGGCATCAAGGCCGCGCCCGTCAACCTGGAGAAGGGCGAGTTCGCCGAACCGCGTCTCAAGATCCTGACCCCCGAGGTCTCCACGCCGGACGCGGTCGCCAAAATCGTGCGCCAGCAGCTCGACCACTTCGAAGTGCCCGAATCCGCCCCCGTGGGCATCGCGTTCCCCGCCCCCATCAAGCCGGGCCAGCCGCTCGACTTCATGGCGAACCTCGACCAGTCCTGGGTGGGCGTCGACGTGACCGAGGTCTTCTCCGAGGCCGCGGGACGCCCCGTCACCGTCGTCAACGACGCCGACGCGGCCGGCCTCGCCGAGCAGCAGTTCGGCGCGGCCAAGGGCAAGGAAGGCCTCGTCATCGCCACGACGCTCGGCACCGGCATCGGCACCGCGCTCATCATCGACGGCGTGCTCGTGCCCAACACCGAGCTCGGCCATCTCATCCTCAACACCAAGCACCTCGACGCGGAGAAGTACGCGGCCAGCTCCATCAAGGAACAGGAGGATCTGAGCTACAAGAAGTGGGCGAAGCGCCTCACCAAGTACTACGGCCTGCTGGAGAAGTACTTCAACCCGGACCTGTTCGTCATCGGCGGCGGCGTGAGCCGCAAGTCGGACAAGTTCATCCCGTTCATCGACGTGAAGACGCCGATCGTGCCGGCCGAGCTGCGCAACGAGGCCGGCATCGTCGGCGCCGCCTACTACGCCAGCACCAGGCAGGCATGACGGTCCGGTTCTCCTCGCGAGTCGACGTCTCCGCCCCGAACCCGATCGCGGCCGCCGAGGCCGCGGCCCGGGCCCGGGGCGTGATGCTCGACAGACTCAACGACTCCAACCCCACCCGGCACGGACTCGCCCCCGCCGAGGTGCCCGGCGTGTACACGGCCGAACCGCGCGGCCCCCGCACGGCACGCGAGGCACTTGCCGGCTTCCTGGCCCGTCAAGAAGGGGAGGGCGACGTCGACCCCGACTCCCTCTACCTGCTGAGTTCGACGTCCGAAGCGTATTCGTGGCTCATCAAACTGCTGTGCGATGCGGGCGACGCGGTCCTCGCGCCGAAACCCGGCTATCCGCTCATCGAATCCATAGCCCGTCTCGAATGCGTGGACTCCATCGAATACCAGTTGCGTTTCGACGGCTCATGGACCATCGACACCGCCGAAATCGAGGACATCCTCTACTCCGAGGAAGGCGAGCGCATCCGCGCGCTTGTGATCATCAACCCGAACAATCCCACCGGCTCGTACGTGAAGCCCGGGGAACGCGCCGCGCTGGTGCGCCTGTGCCGCGAACGCGGCGTGGCCATCATCGCCGACGAGGTGTTCTACGACTATGCGCTCGAACCGTTCAACGGCAATGCACGGCTCGCGGGGGAGCGCGGCGTGCTCACGTTCGCGCTTGACGGATTCTCGAAGATGCTCGCCGCGCCGCATGCGAAGGTCGGGTGGATCCGCGTCTCCGGGCCCGAACAGGATGTACGCGAGGCGCAGCGCCGGCTCGACGTCATCGCCGACGACTATCTGCCGATGAGCGACATCATCGCCGAACGGCTGCCGGATCTGCTCGACGCGGCGCCGCGGCAGACGACGCGCGTGCGCGAACGGGTGCGCGGCAACCTCGCCGTCCTGCATGGCATGCTCGCGCGTGACGAGCACGGTCTGACCGACGTGCTGCGGGCGGAGGGAGGCTGGAACGTGCTGCTGCGCGTGCCGGCCGTCATCGACGAGAACGATCTCGTCCTGCGCCTCATCGACAGGTGCGGGCTCACCGGGCAGCCGGGGTATTTCTTCGACATGACGTCGAACGGGTATCTGGCGCTGTCGCTGCTGCCGGAACCCGACGTGTTCCGGCGCAACGTGCGCGCCGTGCTCGACACGGTCAGCGGAATGCTCGGCTGACCGTGTCAAGCGGCTAGGCGGCCGAGCGCGCCTCCTCGTAGCGGCGGCGGATGAGCTCCATGTAGAAGGCGACGGCCTCCTGCGGGGTGCCGTCGAACGCGACATGGCCGCCGTCGAGCACCAGCGTGCGGTCGATGGCGTATTCGGGGCGGACGATCATGTCGGTGTCATGCGTGGCGACGACGACCTGCTTGTCGTAGGTGAACAACGCTTCGGCCACGTGCCGCGTACCGACTTCGTCGAGTCCCTTCGACGGCTCGTCCGCGACGATCGCCGCCGGGTCGAACGCGAGTGCGGCGGCGATTGCGAGCAGGTGGCGTTTCTCCGAATCGAGTTCGGCGGCCTTCGCCCCGCGCATCCGCTGCAGACCGAAGTGCGCGAACAGGTTGCCGATGCGCGCGCTGCGTTCCGCGTCCGCGATCTTGTGCTTCTTGAGGGAGTCGTCGACGGCCTTGGCGATGTTCTCCGCACGGTAGAAGACGTTCGGGATTTCCTCGCGGCGCACCTTGCCGACCCATTCGTCGACGGTCCTGCGGTCACGCTTCGACGAGGTGTCGAGCGACGTGCCGCCGCCGGCGACCGTCACCGTGCCGGCGGACGGCGTGAGCGAGCCGTCCAGCAGACCCAGCAGCGTGGATTTGCCGGCGCCGTTGAGTCCGATGATCGCGGTGCGGCGTTCGGTGATGGTCAGATCCGTGGGGGACAGGCCGACATGGCCATCGTCATAGGTGTGGCCCGCCGCGGCGAGCGTGAACGTGAGCGACGCCGGTCGAGGCGTGTCTTTGCGTGCGAAGAAGAAGCCCATGGCCTCCAGTGTAGTGGGGGTCATGGGCCGGGTCGCGGATGGTCTCGGATGGCTTCGGACGGGGCGGGCTTCGACCCTGTCCGTCAGGCGAAGTAGAAGCCCTTGAAGTCGTAGTCGTACACGCGGTAGATGTACGAGGTGGACAGCGCCATCCGGTATTGGGCTTCGAGATCGCCGTCGTCATCGTACAGGCCGAACACGCCCTGCATGCCGGTGTCGACGAGGTTGACGTCGTCGTCGATCTCCTGCGCAGAGCTCACGTACGGCGAATACGGCACGTCGAACGACTGTACTTCGGTGTATGTGCCGGCGTTCTCGTCGACCAGGTACTTGCGGAACTGGGAGTTCGAGTTCTCGTCCTTGGCGCTCTGTGCGGTGGAGATGCCCTTGATCGTCGTCCAGTCGTAGTCGGGGCGGGTCATCGCGTAGCCGAAGTTGTTGTCGAACATATAAATGTAGTATTGGCCGTCCGGCAGGGAGTCGTCGGCCTGGTAGGTGATCGAGTGCTGGCCGCCCGTGTCGCCGAAGTCGCCGAGCTTGCTCAGGAACGAATCCTTGTAGGAGGTGCCGTCCCACACGCTCGGTTCGCCGATCATGTACGCGACCTTCGGATCGGTCTCGATGTCGTCCACCTTGATGATCGTCGAGGTCTCGCGCGCGGAAAGCAGCGCGGAGCCGTCGTCCAGCAGCTGGATCGTGTTGAAGTGAATCCAATCCCAGCGGTTGGTGGCGGTCGGATCGGATTCGTCGATGCCCGAATGGTCGGTGGACTGCTTGTAGTCGGGGAACACCTCGCCGAAGTCGACGAGCTGCGTGACCTCGCCGGTCGTGGTGTCCACCTTGATGACCTGGTCCTGCACGGCGTGGTCGGAGCGTGTGAGGTCGGTGGCCAGGGAGACGATGTTCCCGTCGCCGTCGAGCGCGTAGTCGTGGTGGAGGATGAACCGGTCGCCCAGGTCGATGATCTTTTCCAGTTTGCCCAGACGGTTCATGCCGACGAACGTCTTCGTGGAGGCGGAGAACCACATGAGTCCGTCGTCGTCGAACAGCAGACGGTGCGAACGGTAGTAGAGCACCGGCACCTCGCCGCGCAGCACGCCGTTGACGTCGTAGTAGTACATGAAGTCCTGCTCGTTGGAATCGTTGCCGAGAATCGCGTACAGGCCGTTGCCGACCGCCTCGACGGCGTCGGAGGAAGGCTCGACCGCCCGTTCGAGACGGACCTCTTCCGCGCCGAGGAGCTTCGCGCCGGTGCGCGTGAGCGTCTTCGTGCCGACCGTCGCGCCGGAGGCGTCCTTCAATGTGAACGTGATCGTGTTCTTCGCGCCGGGGATGAGGCCGAGCACGAGGAACTCGTGGGTCGTGGCATAATCGTCGCCCTACTCGGCCGTGGCGGAGAAGTCGGGGTAGCCGTCGGCGCTTACCGTGTAGGAGACGCTGGAGGCCTCGTCCGTGGTGAAGTAGACGTACAGCGACGTGGTGTTCGTACCGTACGGGTTCTCCTTGACGTACGGGTCGTCGAAGGTGGCGGCGGCGCTGTCGCGCTCGGAGGCGAGCGTCTCGTCGGCCATGGCATGGAAGTCCGTGGTGTATACGTTCTCGATGCGGGCGTTGAGCCGTTCGACGCGGCGCTCACGGATGGCGGCATCGACATTGTCCTGCGTGAGCAGGCACAATCCGAATGCGACGGCCATGGTGACGACGGCCGCCGCGATCTTCACGACGAGGTTCTTGGATGCTGTACGCTTCATTGTGCTGGGTTTCGGCTTTCACGAATGGTGTGCGGTCTCACATGTTGACCTGCCCAGTATTATGCTTCGTCCCTTGGAAATCATAGGATTCGGCTGGGGATTGCCTGAAGGGGACACCGTATTGCGCTGGAAGTCCACGGGCTTCGCCGCGAGGCGGGGAGCCGGACGCTACAGGACGAACCAGGACGCCACGTCGTGGAACAGACCCGGGTTCGTGCCGATCATCTGATCCTGACGGCCCGGCGTGAACAGGCACAGGATATTGATCAGCAGCGAGAGGAACAGCGCCAGCGGAACCACGAACCGCATGATCCGAACCGGCCACGTCGTTGTCGCGCCCGTCGTCCGTACGACGTCCGCATCCACCGCATCGTCGCCGATGCGCGCACCGTTCAACGCCCACAGGAGGCCGGGCAGCGCAGCCAGCGCGAACAGCCAGCCGAAATCACCCATGTAGCGCCATCCGAGGCCAGCGCTCGCCGCATCGAACACGACGACCAGCATGCCGATCGCCAACGCGGCCGCGGGCAGCGCCATCAACGCGGGGCGACGGCCGCGGCGCGATGCCCACGGCAGCGCCAGCGCCGCCAGCAGCATCGGGCACATCACGACCAGACCGCCCACCATCGGTTCCGCGAACGCCCACTGCGGCAGCGGCGTCGGCGACAATGCGACGAACGGGAATGCGTCGACGAGCCGCACCGGCAGCAGCAGATAGTAGCCGACCATCAGGGGGACGTCCCGCAGGGGCTGGCTGAACGCCGTCATATCCGTCACCGTGAACTGGTACTCGTTGCCGAACGTGAGGAATGAGCCGAACCGCACGTGGTTGTAGAGCGCGAGCGGGACCACTGGGACGAGCGCGGCGCCGAGCACGACGCCCGGGGCGCGCAACGCGTGCGCGACATGGATGCGGCGGGCGCGCAGATCGCCCGCCATGGCGCGGATTTGCGGCCAGAACAGCGGGATTCCCAGCAACGCCGCCAGACAGAACGTGGGCCGGCAGCCGAAATTCAGGGCGATGCACACTGCGCCCAGACCCAATCGGGGCAGGGACAGCTCCGGCGCGCCCTCGACGCGCCACCGGTCCGCCGGGTTGAGCGGGCGTTTCGTGGTCTGCGCGCCCAACCACAGCCACAATCCCAGCGTCGTGAGGGCGAGGGAGGCGGCGAACGGCACCGAATAGAAATTCGTGCGGTACGCCAGGTACACGGCATTCGACGCCAGCGGCATGAACGCCAGCAGGATGGACACGGCCGCGACCGACGTGCGCGGCGCCAGACGCACCACCAGACGGATGGCGAGCAGCCATAGGAACACCAATGCCAGGAACATGAGCAGGTGCACGGCCGCCGCGCTGGAGAGCATGCGCCCCGTCAACGCACGGTAGGGGGCGAACAGCAGCACCGCGGGCACCACGCCGAAATACGAGTACCAGCGGCCGTCATGGAAGGCGTAGTCCCAGTAGATGGGGCTCACGCCGGCATCCAGCAGGCGGCGGCGCGTCGCCACATCATACGGGTCGGCGGCGGATGCGAGCTCCGGGGGCACCGGCAGGTCGAGCGAGACACGGCCGTGCAGCAACGCGTCGGCGAGATGGCCGTACTGGTCGATGTCATACGTGTACCCGCCCGTCATATGGAACGACAGCGGTACGGCGTAGCGCATCTGCCACGCGACGTTCGCGACGGTCGCGACGGCGAACGGCGCCGTCAGCGCGGCGAACGCCAGACGCTGGCCGCGGCTGGACGGGTCGACGGGGATGCGCCACAGCCGCGAGCGCGGCCGCCACGCCGCCGCGGCGATCAGGACGCCGGCCATGAGCGCCACGCGCATCGGGCTGAACGAGAACGGCACGCGCACGTTCGCCCTCACCGCCTCGATGGGGACGACGGCGCCCTTCGCCTCCTCCACCCACACGCGCATCGTGCCGGAACCGGGCGCCCTGAGGAACAGGGAGCGAGACGACGACGTCGATACCGAGCGTACGATGCCAGTGCCGTCGCCGTCGGCGAACGTCACACGCAGATGGAAGACGCGCAGCGCGTCCTGCCTCGCGGCACGCACGTCCACGCGCGCGTAGTCGGACGTCCCGTCCGCCGGCACTTCGAGCCATGCGGACGTCGGGTCGGCGACGCGCAGCGCGCCCGCATCGGTGCGCACGAGACCGGGGCCCATGGCGTTGTCCGCCGAGGCGGAGTCCGTGCTCGCGCCCAATGTACGCCAGAACGGCAGGTTGAACCCCACGCATTCGATGAGCAATACGACGAGCACGCATGCGAGCGCGGCGAGCACCGTGCCGGGGCGCGGCGCATGGGACGGGCGACGGGGGAGACGAATCACCCGACCATTCTATAGTCAGTTATTCTCAGGGCTTCATCGCGAGGGGCCATGTCGGGTTGCGTTGGAACAATGTGAGGCATGTCAGTACGCAAGCTGCATCACCAAGGAAGCCCGTTCGATCCGCTGAAGGACGCGATGGGGCGGCTACGTGGGCTTGCCATGCATCTGACGCGTTCCGGCCGGGGCGCGTTCGAATCGGTCGACCCGTTCGGGGCCACCATCGACAAGGCGTCGCAGGCCGCGATCGCCGGCGGGTTCGTCAAGGACGCCTCGGACGGCGGCTCGACCGCTCCCACGCGTCTGGAGATGGACGTGGCGCAGGAGCTTGCCAGCCATTCGCGTCGGCTCGGCCCGCTTGTCAAACGCCGCACATACGACTTCGAGGACGTGCCGGGCCGTCTCACCCTCGGATGGGCGCAGCTGCCCGGCGGCAAGGGCGCCGCGGGGACGGGGTTCTCGCTCGGCGTGTTCGCCGACCGTGACCACTTCTCGCAGATCGCGGTCGCGGACGGCAAGGGGCGCGTCTTCGTCGGCACGCGGATCGGCATGGACGTGCAGGGCATGGAACCGAGGTTCATGCTCACCAAGGAACCGGGCGACGGCCGAGTCGGCGGCGGCGTCGTGGGCCGCGACGACAGCGGGCGGATGGTCTGGCTCGCCTCGTGGCGCCGTGACCGCGCCCATGGCGGCTACACGCTCGAACAGATGCGCTACCCGCTGTCCCGCGACATGCGTGAAGGACTCGAATACCGCGACGCCGTCGCCATCGCGTTCTTCGCCGCCTACATGCTGCCCCAGATGCGCGGCATGCTGGTCGGATTCGGCGCGGGCAACATCTTCCGCAGGCTCAACCGCGAGGCCCCGATGGGCGCCATCCGCCGTTCCGTGCGCGACATGATGGCGATGCGGGCGCATGGCATGCGCGTGTCGGGGCTCGAGGACCATTTCGCCGAACTCATGCACGAGGCCGGCGCGCTCGACGACGCGCCCGGCCTCGAAGCCGTGCACGGCGCCGAACCGCTGCACCTGTACACGTCCAGCTACTCCGGCTCGTACTTCTTCGGATGGGACTCCTCCCTGTCGTTGGCACCGGCCCTGCGCGCGCTCGCCATCGAAGGCAACCTCAACCGGTTCGCCGCGGTGAGCGCATGGCTGGAACGCAATGCGCGACTCGGTCTCGAACCCACCGAGGAGACGGTGACGCGCGCGCAGGCCGCCACCATCGACCTGAAGCTGCTCGACGACCCCGCGCTGCTCGCGCTCGGCGCGGATGACTCCGGCCGCTCCTCGGCGACCGCGGCGGGCGAGCGCAATGCTCTCGACGGCGCCGCCACGGGGCATGATGTGCGGCTGGACCGTGGGGCGGACCATCATGCGATGGCCTCGCTCATCGCGCAGGCGCATCGCATCGCACGAGGCATAGGCGAGCAGGCGGGCGAGCATGGCGACACCGGTTCGGAATGGGTGTACCGGCAGAGCATGGCGCTGCTGGTGCGGCGTCTGCGCCTGCCGTACCGGTTCGACGTGGAGATCCGTTCCGACCTCGCCTCCGGCCGCGTCGCCATCGGATTCACCACCGCTGGCGTGTCGATGATGCCCGCGACGCGCTATGACGAGTCGGAGCATCGTTGGGTGGCGTTGAGCGACCGGGAGCGCGCCGAGATGAGCGCCGCCTACAATCTGCGCGTCGGCCTGATCATGGCGGCGATGAGCTTCGCCGCCAGTGACCGTGTGCGCGAGGTGTCCCTGCATGTAGACTCATTGGGTTTGGAGGAGGCCGTCGCCGAGCAGGATTCCGCCATCGAGGAGATGATGAGCGAGGCGCTGAGCGCGTTCGAACGCATGCACACCGGCGGCATGGGCGCGGTGCGCGGCAAATCGGAGCCCAAGGACGGCGACTATCATGGCGACCCCACGCACACGCCCACCAAGCCGTTGGCCGACCGCGACCAGCAGGACGCCGATGGGTCGGGCGCCCAGTCCGCGGCGCAGGCCGGAACGCATGCCGAATCCGGTGCCGCGACGGCGCCTGGGGAGCATGACGACAGCATCGAGCGCCGCTTCGAGGACCTCATGCAGGGCGTCGACATCGATGAGGCCGCGTTCGCCATGCCCGGTGATGACGGCGACGGCGACGGGCATGCTGCGGATCCGTACGGCATCGATTCATCCGCCGACATGGACGGCGATTACGACGGCGACTACGACGGAGACGGGGAACAGGACGACGACATCGATCCGATGAACGTGCTCAAGCGCAATCCCACCGTGCGCAACCTCGCCACCGTGGCGTTCCCGAGGGAGGCGTTCCTCGCCCGCATCGACGAGGACGCCCTCGACCATCCGATGGAGACCTACCACATGTTCGACGCGGTGATGGACGTCGACGGCGACGGGGCGCTCAAACCGGTCAGCGCCGGCTTCGACCTGCGCGACCAGCGGTTCGCCCCCATCGGCGCCCAGGAGCAGCCCGAAATGTCCGACCACGTGTTCGCGCCCGAGGCCGCGCGCGTGCTCGGCACCGGCGACGCGGTCGGATTGTCCATCCAACGCGTCGACCTGCTGCAACGGGCCGAATCCGACTTCCACCGCATCGCCGGCGATGACGCGATGCCCTCGGTGACCAAGGCGAAGGAGGCGATGCGGATCATCGACATGATCGGCGACCCGGAACTCGCCGACCAGGCGTCGAACGTGACGAGCGCGCTCATCGATGGACGCGATACGCCGTCCATCGCGATGACCGTGGCCGACGAGCTCGACCGTGAGCGGCTCAAGGCCCGCGATCTGCTGTTCGGCGGGCGAGTGAATCAGGCGTTCGAGGCGGCCGAGGCCGCGATCGGCCGCCTCGACGCCATGTGGAAACGGGGCGACGGCGTCCCACGCTACTTCAACTCGTATGCGGAGCGCGTGATCTACAACCGTCTGTTCGCCACGCAGGGGGAGCGCACCGTGCTCATCCCCGACAACCTGTTCTACGCGCACATGGAACTCGCCGACGTGCTCGCCCAGATCAAGGGGGCGAAGGCGTCGTTGCCCCATCTGAACGCCATGGTCGCCTACGCGCCCGCCTATCCGCTCACGCATCTCAAGCTCGCGGTGCAGCTGGCACGCAGCGAGGACTGGGATTCGGCGCGCGCCGCATGCCTCAACGCGCTGCGCGTCGCACTCGACCGGGACGACGCCGCCTTCGCGTACTACCGTCTCGCGTACACGGAATGGATGCAGGACCGCTTCGACACGGCGGTGGCATCCTATCTGATGAGCGATCACATCGCGGCCGGGCAGATCGACTCGTTGGAAAGCGAGCTGCAGGAGCTCGTCGCCCGCGCCGACTCCCAGTGCATCCGCGTTCCGGAGAACGTGGACGAGGCGGCGCACGTCCTAGCCTCGCACGATCTGCCCGTCTGGCCGCACACCGAGGCCGCGGACATCGTGCGTGACGCGGCGCGTCTCACCGTCGACGAAGGCATGTTCGTGCCGGCTCGCACATTGTCCGTCGCGGCCGCCCGCATGAACGACGACGGCGGCAGTGGCATTGATGTGGTCCAGGCGCAGTTCATCCGCTCCTTGAACGGGTGACGCCCGTCACCGCCCGTTCAAGGAGGCGTCAGGCGGCCATGAGCCGTTCCGCCAGCGCCCGGAACTCGTTGCCGATGCCGTCGGGGCGCAGCGCGCCTTCGGCATCCAATACGGCCGGACGCCCGGCCTCACCGGTCTCGCGCAGCTCCGGCTCCAACGGCAGCCGAGCCATCAGAGGCACCTCGTAGCCGAGCGCCTCGGTGAGCTGTTCGGCTACGCGCTCGCCGCCGCCATGGCCGAAGATCTCCAGCCTCTCGCCCTTGTGCTCGTACCAGCTCATGTTCTCCACCACGCCGCGCACCTTCATCGGCACCTGCAGCGCCACGAGACCGGAACGCACGGCCACGTCTGAGGCGCTCGGCTGCGGCGTGGTCACGACGACGAGTTCCGCATTAGGCAGCGCCTGCGCCACGGAGATCGCCATGTCGCCGGTACCGGGGGCGAGGTCGAGCAGCAACACGTCCGGCTCGCCCCACCACACGTCGGAGAGGAACTGTTCCAGCGAACGCTGGAGCCTCGGACCACGCCACAGGATCGCACGGTCCGCGCCGGCGAACATGCCGATGGAGATGAGTTTGACACCCCATGCGGTGACGGGCATCAGCATGCCGTTCAGATTCGTGGGCTGCGTGTGCACGCCGAACAGGCGGGGCAGGGAGAAACCGTAGATATCCGCGTCGATCGCGGCCGTATCGTAGCCGAGCGCGGCGAACGTGGCCGCCAGATTCGCGGTGACCGACGATTTGCCGACGCCGCCCTTGCCGGAGGCGATCGCGAAAATGCGCGTTGTGATGCCGGGCTTGTTGAACGGATTCTGCTTGCGCTCGGCCTTGAGGTCGGCGACGAGGTCGTCAAGCTTGTCACGGCTCATGGAACCGACCTCGATGTGCGGGGTGAGCGTCGCATCCGGGTAGGAGGCGACCGCGCCGTTGATCTGGTTGGTGATGGTCTCGCTCAACGGGCATCCGGGCACGGTGAGTTCGACGTGCACGGTCACATCGTAGGCGTCGCGGGCATCGCCGTCGTTGTCGACGCCAGCGCGCACATCCGTGTTCGACGGCGCCGCCTCGATGGCGGCGATCATGCCCAGATCGGTCACGGAACGGCCGAGTTCCGGGTCGATGACACGGCTCAATCGTTCGTAGATGTCGGCTTCAATCCTGCGCGCGTCGCTCATGCGGTGCTTCCTCCTTCGTTCGGGCGGCTCCCACCTTAGCGTGTGCCGGCACGCCATGCCAGAGCCGGCGGCGAATCGGCCGCCGTCACGGTCACGATTCGACAGTACGCGTGTTGCCCTCCGGCTCTTCGGAGGTCGCCGATGCCTCGGGGGCTGCGTCTGGAATCTCGCCGGTCTTGAGCAGGTGGGCGAACCCGTCCTCGTCGATCATCGGGATGCCGAGCTCCTCGGCCTTGGCGGCCTTGGAGCCGGCGTTCGCGCCGACGACGACCCAGTCGGTCTTCTTGCTCACCGAACCGGCCGCCTTGCCGCCGCGTGCGATGATCGCCTCCTTCGCGGAATCGCGTGAATACCCTTCCAGCGAACCGGTGACGACGACCGTCTTGCCGGCGAGCGTCTGCGGCAGCGTGCTCGCCTCCGCCGCGGCCACGCCCACGCCGGCGGCCTTCCACGCGCGCAGCGTCTCGCCGCGCCAGTCACCGGGCTCGCGCGCCGCCGCGAACCAGTTCACCACGGATTGAGCGATCTCCGGGCCCACGCCGTCGATCGCGGTGAGTTCCTCCTCGCTCGCCGCCGCGATCGCGTCGAGCGAACCGAGCGACGAGGCGATCAGGCGCGCGGTCGGCGGTCCGAGCCGGCGGATCGAGAGCGCCACGAGCACACGCCACAGGTCCGCGTGACGCGCCTTGTCCATCTCGTCGAACATCTTGCGCGTGTTCTCGCCGGGACGGATGTAGACCGGCACGTCGGCCTCGCCCGCACGCGTGCGCTTGCTGTCCACGCGTACGATGACCGCGTCCGTCGGCACGTCGTAGTCCGGATAGGCGGTCACGGTGACGTCGTTCGCGTCCGGTGCGCCTGCGCGCGCCTGAAGCTGCTTCGCGGTGAGTTTCCTCGCCGCAGTGGGCGTGGTCCAGAACGCGGGCACCTGATGCCACAGGCCGGAACCTCCCACACGCTTGCGTGTCTTCTTCTTCCGCCCGTTCGTGCCGACCGTCTCATGCACTTCGATGATCGGCGCCTCGCGCCACACACGCACGTCCTTCAGGTCCGCCGCGGTCAGGGCGAACAGGCCCGCCTCGGAGGACAGCACCGGCGTCTGCCGTTCCGGCAGCGACAGTCCTTCGACCGGCTCGTACGGTTCCGGCTCCTCGCCGGGCTGCACGAGGATCTCCGTGATGTTCGGCGCGTAGGTCGCGACCGAATCCGGCCGGTTCTCCTCCGGATTCGTCAGCGCGACGGCCGACTGGTCGCCCAGATGCTCGATGTCGAACGCCTTGCGCGAGGCGAGCGAGATCACGCGTTCGGTCAGCTGCGCGGGGCAGCTTTCCACGTTCGGGCAGCGGATGTCCTTGTCGCCTTCCTTGGCGGGCGCCAGCTTCGCACCGCAGGAGGGGCAGTGTTCCGGCATGACGAACTCGCGCAATTCGCCCTCCCGGCCCTTGCGGCGTTCCAGCACGGGGCCTACGAGCTCGGGAATCACGTCGCCGGCCTTGCGCACGACGACCGTATCGCCGATGAGCACGTTCTTGCGCTTCACCTCAGACGGATTATGCAGGGTGGTGCGCGCCACCGTGGAGCCGGCCACGTACACGGGCTTCAGGATCGCCACCGGGGTGACACGGCCGGTGCGGCCCACCTGCACGGTGATGTCGAGCAGTTCGGTGTTGACCTCCTCCGGCGGGTACTTGTAGGCGATGGCCCAGCGTGGCGCGCGCGAGGTCGCGCCCAACGTGCGCTGCAGCGCCAGATCGTCCACCTTGACGACGATGCCGTCGAGCGCATGTTCGATGTCGCCGCGATGCTCGCCGTAGTAGTCGATCATCGCGAGAATCTCGCTGAACGACGTGACGGTGCGATTGTGCGGCGAGACCGGCACGCCCCACTTCTCGTACAATGCGTACGCTTCGGACTGATCGTTCACCGCATCGTGCGTTCCGGCCGCGCGGCCCGCGCCCCAGCGCAACGTGCCGATGCCGTGCGCGTAGAAGCTCAATCGGCGGGTCGCGGTGATGCGCGGATCCTTCTGGCGCAGGGAGCCGGCCGCCGCGTTGCGCGGGTTGGCGAACGGGGCGCGGCCCGCGTCCTCCTGCTCGCGGTTCAACGTGTGGAAGTCGTCCCATCGCATGAACACCTCGCCGCGGATCTCCACGAATTCGGGGATGTCGCCTGTGTCGCCGCCGAGGTTCGCGGGGATGGAGCCGATGGTGCGCACGTTGAGCGTGATGTCTTCGCCGGTTACGCCGTCGCCGCGCGTGAGGCCCTGTTCGAGCACGCCGTTGCGGTAGATGAGGTTCAGCGCGAGACCGTCGATTTTCACCTCGCAGCTCATCGGCAGGGCCTTGCCGTCCGGCCAGTCGAGGTCGCGGCGCACTGAATCGTACCAGTCCCTGAGCTCTTCGATGGAGAACACGTCGTCGAGGCTCATCATGCGGCTCGGATGACGTACGGATGTGAAATCGTTGGAGAACGTGCCGCCCACCCGATGCGTCGGGCTCTGCGGGTTGTCGAGCGCGGGGAACGCGGCCTCAAGCCGTTGCAGACAGCGCAGGCGCGCATCATATGCGGTGTCGGAGGAGACGGGCGCGTCGTCGATGTAGTAGGCGATCTGATCGGACTCCACCCATGCGGCGACGCGCGCCCATAGACGCGCTGCATTCTCGGAGTTCAACGACGCCATGTCGAGCCGGTCCAGACGGACGGCGTCGGCGTCGGTCGCCTGCAATGCGGCAATCCACCGTTCGGTGCCCGGGGCGAGATGCGCGATGCCCTCATCGGCCACGACGGACGGCAGCCCCTGGGCCGCGCCGTCGGTCGCGTCCATCGCGTCGAAATCCCAAGCCAACTGACCGTCCGTCATATTCCCGTCCTTGCATGCGTCGATGTTCCGCAACGATTGTACCCAACGGCAGCGGGAGGCGGGCGGGATGCGGCCCGAACGCGTGTGGTCCGCCTCCCGGTAAGGAGGCGGACCACACGGGACACGTCGAGGCGATGGTTGCCGGCGGTGGGCCGGTCAACGGTCCGGGCTCACAGCAGCACGGCGAATGCGGAGGAGGACGCGGCCACGACGCCGATGATGATCATCAGCAGCCACAGCACCACGCTGACGACCACGGAGACCAGCGCGCCCATGCCGGCCTTCTTCGCGTCGCCGGGCTTGGAATCCTTCCATACGAGGAACAGGATGAGGCCGACAAGCGGGATGAAGAAGCCGAGTATCGCCCAGCCGAACGAACCCTGATCGTTCGGCTGGGCTTGCGGAGCACTGTAGCCGGGGGCCGCCGGAGCCGCACCATAGGGGAACTGGGGCTGCTGGCCGTATGCGGGAGGCTGGTACCCGGGCGCCGGGGCCGCACCATACGGGGCTTGGGGTTGGGCGTACGGGTTCTGCTGGGGTGTGCCGTATGCGGGTTGCGCAGGCGCGGGGACAGGGGAGGGCTGGCCGTAGGCGGGCACCTGCGGCGCGCCGTATTCAGGCGGCTGGCCGTAAGGGGGTTGGGGCTGGGGCACTTGGTTGTTGTCGGTCATCATCATTCCCTTCTGTTCATGCCCGGAACGTGATGACGTGCTCCGGACGGTGCCGCCGTACCGCTTCGATGCAGTGCGGACTAGGTCACGATTCCATAGTAGCCCCTGAAAAGCGATAGGGCCACCGGAATCGTGCGCGATGACGCCGTTCCCTCCGATTATTCCGTGTGCCGGGCTTTGACGGGTGGATATTCGTCGAAACCCGGCGTACTGTCTATGGCGAGAGGGAAGAAAATGCGACAGTATGTCCATGACACGAAGTTGACGTCATGTCAACTCATCCCCAAGGAGGCGGAGCATGTATTATTCCAACGGCAACTACGAGGCGTTCGCCCATCCGAAGAAGCCCGAAGGCGTTGACGGCAAATCGGCCTACATCATCGGCACTGGGCTCGCGGCACTGTCCGCCGCATGCTACCTGGTGCGTGACGCGCAGATGCCCGGCGAGCGCATCCACATCCTCGAAAAGGACGCGGTCCCCGGTGGCGCGTGCGACGGCGCCGAAATTCCCGGCCTCGGCTACGTGATGCGCGGCGGACGCGAGATGGACAACCACTTCGAGGTGATGTGGGACCTGTTCCGTTCCATTCCCTCCATCGAGACCCCCGACGTCTCCGTGCTCGACGAATACTATTGGCTCAACAAGGAGGACCCGAACTACTCGCTGTGCCGCGCCACCAAGGACCGCGGCCACGACGCCGGGACCAACGGCAGGTTCGGCTTGTCCGACAAGGCCGCGCAGGAGATCATGAAGCTTTTCTTCACGCCCGATGAGGAGCTCTATGACAGGCCGATCACCGATTTCTTTGACGACGAAGTGCTGGACTCCAACTTCTGGATGTACTGGCGCACCATGTTCGCCTTCGAGAACTGGCATTCCGCGCTTGAGATGAAGCTGTATATCAAGCGCTACATCCATCACATCGGCGGCCTGCCGGATTTCTCGGCGTTGCGCTTCACGCGCTACAACCAGTACGAGTCGATGATCCTGCCGATGGTCAAGTACTTGGAATCGCACGGTGTGCAGTTCCACTACAACACCAAGGTCGAGAACGTGGAGTTCGCCATCGGCGGCGGGGACGGTCCCAGGCGCGAGCGCACCGGCGTGGGCCAGGACACGATCCTCAAGATCCAGGCGACCTCCGGCGTCTTCAAGCGCAACCCGTTCAGCTCCGACACCAGGAAGCTCGCCGTGCGCATCGACATCGACCACGAAGGCGACAAATCGTCCATCGACCTGACCGCTGACGACTACGTGTTCATCACCAACGGCGGATGCGTCGAGAACTCCACCATGGGCTCGCAGCATTCGCCCGCACCGTGGAATCCGGACCTGAAGCCTGGCGGCGGCTGGGACATGTGGCGCCGCATCGCCAAACAGGACCCGAGTTTCGGCCATCCGGACACGTTCTGCTCCGATCCGCAGGCCACCAAGTGGATGAGCGCCACCGTCACCACGCTGGATGGCGAGATACCGCCGTACATCAAACGCATCTGCAAGCGCGACCCGTTTACCGGCAAGGTCGTCACCGGCGGCATCGTCACCGTCACCGACTCCAACTGGCTCATGAGCTGGACCCTCAACCGCCAGCAGCAGTTCCGCGACCAGCCCAAGGACCAGTTATGCGTGTGGGTCTACGGCCTCTTCCCGGACAAGCCCGGCGATTATGTGAAGAAGCCGATGACCGAATGCACCGGCGAGGAGATCTGCGAAGAGTGGCTCTACCACATGGGTGTCCCGGCGGGGAGGATCGAGGCGCTCGCCAAATCCCATGCCAACACGGTGCCGGTGATGATGCCGTACATCACCGCGTTCTTCATGCCGCGCGCGGCCGGCGACCGGCCGGACGTGGTGCCCGACGGCGCCGTCAACTTCGCGTTCCTCGGCCAGTTCGCCGAAACCCCGCGCGACACGATCTTCACCACCGAATACTCGATGCGCACAGGCATGGAAGCGGTGTACACACTTCTCGACGTAGACCGCGGCGTACCCGAGGTGTGGGGCAGTGTGTACGACGTGCGCAACCTGCTCAACGCCACGGTCAAGCTGCGTGACGGCAAGCCGGTGACTGACATGAAGCTCAACTTCGTGGAACGTGCCGTGCTCGGCAAGATCTTGAAGAAGCTCGACGGCACCGACATCGCCGCGCTGCTCAAGGAATACCACGTGATCTGAGCGGCCGTGTCTCGGTATTCCCCCAGAGTTCATCCGCGCGTTCACCTGCGGGCATCCGTCACGGCGGGAACGGACGATGATGGATGATGAGAGGGGAGGGGACGGCGCCGTAACACGTCGGCTCGACCTGACGTGTTACGGCGCCGTCCCCATCCTCCCTAGAGGAGGAAACAATGACACAGTTCAAGAACACGCGCCGTGGCGCCGCGCTCAAGCGCCCGCTGATCGCCGCGCTGCTCACCATCGGCATGATCGTCCCGTCGGTCGGTCTCGTGCAGACCGCCGGTGCCGCCGAGTCCGCGCCGGTTGCGGCGCAGACCTCATCGGTTGCGGCGCAGCCCGGTGCGGCCAAGGCGCAGCCCGGTGCGGCCAAGAAGCCGGCCGCGCAGGCCAAGCCGGCATCTCCGGCGACCGCTCCGAAGGCCTCTGAGGACCAGAAGACCGCTGCGGCCGCGAAGACATCGGCGCCGGTTGCGTCGGCCGCGAAGCCCGCCGCCGCGGCTCCGGCGCAGTCCGCTCCCGCCAAGACGGCGGCTCCGGCCGCCGCCGCGGACGAACCGACCGTGTACTACCACTTCTACACGGATCCGGATTCCGAGGCGTCCGACCAGTCGATCGCCTGCACGACGGGCAAGACCATCGCGCAATGCCCCGGATTCCCGTACCTCACCATCTCTAAGCCGGGCTACCAGTTCGCCGGCTGGTATGCCTCCAAGGATTTGAGCGGCAGCCCGATCGACCCGAACACCACCATCGTGGACAAGGGCTGGGCCGCGTTCTACGCCAAGTGGGTCAAGGCCGAGAAGACGTTCACGCTCACCTTCGAGACCAACGGCGGCAGCGCCATCGCCCCGCAGCAGGTGAAGTCCGGCGAGAGCTATGCCGGTGACGCCGTCACCACGCGCGACGGCTACACGTTCGCCGGCTGGTTCGCGGACAAGGAGCTCGCCAAGCCCGTCGACCTGACCACTCTGAAGCTGTCCGCTGACACCACCGTATACGCCAAGTGGACGAAGAACGAGACCAAGCCGCAGCAGCCCGGCGGCCAGAACCAGACCAAGCCCGAGACCAAGCCTTTCACGAAGCCCGCTGCGAAGAAGCCCGCCGCCAAGAAGAGTGCGGCCAAGAAGACGACCGCTAAGAAGAGTGCGAAGAAGCTGTCCAAGACCGGCTCCTCCATCGCCTCCATCGCCATCTTCGCACTGGCGCTCGCCGGAGCCGGCATCGTGCTCGGCCGCAAGCGCGCCGAGTGACGGTGACGCTGCCGGCGACGGCCGCACCGTGATCAAAAATCAGAATCGGCGCAATCGCAGTGATTCCGCCGATCCGGATTCTTGATCACGCGGACCGCGCGGCATTCCGACCTATACGACGGTGGGGCTCCTCCATACAGGAGGAGCCCCACCGTTTTCGTCGCTTCATCGCCTTCCGCCGCCGGGAACAGGATGGGCGATGAGCCCATCCGTCAGAAATCGAACGTGTCCGGGTCGGCGCCGTTGCGGCGGCCCGTGTTGATCGCATTGACGGCGGCCATGTCCTCGCCGGTCAGGTTGAAGTCGAAGACGTCGAAGTTCTGGCGGATGCGCTCTGCGTGCGTGGACTTCGGCAGGACGATGACGCCGCGCTGGATGTGCCAGCGGATTACGACCTGCGCGGGCGACTTGCCGTATTTCGCGCCAATCGCGGCCAGACGCGGATCGGACAGCAGGTTGCCGCCGGTGCCGCCGAGCGGGCTCCACGCCTCCACGTCGATGCCCTGCGCGTGCGCGAAGTCGATGAGCTCCTGGTTGGCGAACTGCGGGGAGGATTCGATCTGGTCGACCGCTGGCCTCACATCCGAGTTCGCCAGCAGCTCCTCCAAGTGGTGACGCTGGAAGTTGCTCACGCCGATCGCCTTCGCGCGGCCGGCGGCGTAGATCGCCTGCAGGTCGTCCCACGCCTGCTGCCAGCCGTCGGCCGGCCAGTGGATCAGATACAGATCCACATAGTCGAGGCCGAGACGCTCGAGGCTCTCCTCGAACGCGGCCTGACCGCGATGGGCGCGGATGTCGTCGTTCCACAGCTTCGTGGTGACGAACACGTCGCCGCGCGGCACGCCGGAACGGCGCAGCCCCTCGCCCACGGACGTCTCGTTGCCGTAGATCATGGCAGTGTCGATGTGGCGGTATCCGGCCTCCAACGCCACGGTGACCGCGTCGACCGTGGTCGCGCCGTCCGGCGTCTGGAACACGCCCAGACCCACCTGCGGGATGACCGTGCCGTTGTTCAGAGTGATCGTCGATTGGATCGCCATGAGCGCCCTCCTTGATGTGGCTGATGATCCGTGGCTACGGCCGCCGACCGGCCATCGCCTTCCAAAATCTATTCTACGGATTTCGCGCGCAGCCATGACGGTTGCGCCATGCGTGGAATACGCGCGGATCGACGACTGTGGTCCGATGCGCGGGAACCCCCGTGGATGCGGTCGGCATCCACGGGGGTTCGGAACATCACGGTTCGCCTTCGCGAACCTATCAGATGTGGTAGTAGAGCTCGTACTCGAGCGGGGTCGGGGCCAGACGGGCCTGATCGATTTCGTCGCGCTTGAGCTCGATCCAGGTCTCGATGAGGTCGGGGGTGAACACGTCGCCGGCGGTGAGGAAGTCGTTGTCCTCCTCGAGGGCGTTGAGCGCCTCGCCGAGGGAGCTCGGCACCTGCTTGATGTTGGCGTGCTCTTCCGGCGGCAGCTCGTAGAGATCCTTGTCGACCGGAGCCGGCGGCTCGATGTGGTTGAGGATGCCGTCGAGGCCGGCCATCATCTGGGCGGAGAAGGCCAGGAACGGGTTGCAGGACGGATCCGGCGCGCGGAACTCGATGCGCTTGGAGGCGGGGGAGGTGCCGGCCAGCGGGATGCGGATGGCGGCGGAACGGTTGCGGGCCGAGTAGACCAGCGAGACCGGGGCCTCGAAGCCCGGGACCAGACGGTGGAAGGAGTTCAGCGAC
Organism: Bifidobacterium aesculapii; assembly: GCF_001417815.1. GTDB lineage: Bacteria > Actinomycetota > Actinomycetes > Actinomycetales > Bifidobacteriaceae > Bifidobacterium > Bifidobacterium aesculapii. The sequence goes on along the minus strand of NZ_BCFK01000028.1, from coordinate 77,886 downwards.
GGGTTCGTGAACGCGACCACGGCGGAGGAGTGCTTGATCAGGCCGCCGATGTACCAGCGGGCGATGTCGGACAGGCCGCCGTAGCCCTGCTCGTCGTAGAACAGCGGCTTGCCGTCCTTCCACAGGGACTGGTGGCAGTGCATGCCGGTGCCGTTGTCGCCGGCGATCGGCTTCGGCATGAAGGTCACGGACTTGCCGGCGAGGGCGGCGGTCTCGTGGACGACGTACTTGTACTTCATCAGGTCGTCGCCGGCGTGCTGCAGCGTGTTGAAGCGGTAGTTGATCTCCTGCTGGCCGGCGCCCGCCACCTCGTGGTGGGAACGCTCGAGCTGCAGGCCGACCTTCTGCAGGTTGGCGACCATGTCGTCGCGCAGATCCTGGTTGTGGTCGATCGGCGGCACCGGGAAGTAGCCGCGCTTGACGCGGTTCTTGAAGCCGATGTTCGGGGTGCCGTCCTCTTCGGTGTCGACGCCGGTGTTCCACGGGGCCTCGATGGAGTCGACCTCGTAGAAGGAGCGCTGCATGGAGTTCTCGTAGCGGACCTTGTCGAAGATGAAGAACTCCGCCTCGGGGGCGAAGGAGGCGGTGTCGGCGATGCCGGTGGACTTCAGGTAGGCCTCGGCCTTGCCGGCGACCTGACGCGGGTCGCGGGAGTACGGCTCATCGGTCAGCGGGTCGACGATGGAGAAAGCCACGTCGAGGGTCTTGTGCTTGCGGAACGGATCGATGAAGGCGGTGGTCACGTCCGGAACCAGCTTCATATCGGACTCGTTGATGGCCTGGAAGCCCTGCACGGACGATCCGTCGAACGGCATGCCGTCGGTGAACGCGTTGTCCAGGAACTCGCTGACCGGGACGGTGAAGTGCTGCTGCACGCCGATCAGGTCGGTGAAACGGACGGAGACGTACTCGACGCCTTCCTTGTTGATGAGGGCCTCGGCCTCTTCCGGCGTATGGGCGAAGATCTTGTTCTCAGCCACGATCGCTCCTTTTATCGAGATGACTTACAGGGTAAAAGCATAGGAACGCTCGTTTCGCCCGCTCGTAACTTCGGTTACGAGAATGTTTCGTGACCGGTAACGCTCGATCGCATGCGTTGCGTGGCGGCGGGTTCGCCGCGTTCGACGGCATGACGGTCGGTCGTCATGCATGTCCGGAACGCGGACGGATACTGGACAGTGACGTGACGTGCCCATACGGCATGGGGTTGACCCCACGTCAGCGTCCGCGCATGGCGCGGCGGCTGACCTTATGCATGCGGTTCGGGTCGATGCCCTTCGGGATGCCGTAGCCGCGCTTCGACTGCAGGGTGCGCAGGCGGTCGTTGAGGATGCCGAGCTCCTCCTTGGTGAGGATGAAGCGGCGGCGCGGGTGGATGCGGGCCAGCAGCTTGTTGGAGTGGTTGGACGGCACGTAGCTCTTCTTGCGGGTCACGGTCTTGCGCAGATCCTGCAGTCGGGTGGTGCCGTTGGAGCCGTCGCCCATGACGATGCGGTACACGGGGATGGACGATCCGGCGGTCACGCCCTTGATCTCGTGCTCCTGACGGTCCATCTGGCGCTTGACGCGCTCGTGGCCGCCCTCGCCGAGCAGGTAGATGCCGTTGTAGCCGGTGCCGCGCCAGATCGCGTCCTTGGTGCGGGGGTCGACCCACACGGGCTGTTCGGAGAAGGTGAACCCGGCCTTGCTCATGTTGCTCAGCACGCTGACGGCGGCGCCGGGGCGGCCCTCCAGCTGCTTGTAGCCGACGCGGTCCGCGCGGTTGGTGAGCGTCATCGTGGCGAACAGCACGCCGAGCATGATGCCGGCGATGACGGTGAAGATCCACGTGAGCCAGGTCCAATGGAAGACGAGACCGAGCACCACGACCAGCACGACCGGGGCGATGAACGCGCCGCCGCACAGCCAAGGCAGCTGCTTGTCGTCCTTGTAGGTGAACTGGAAGATCTGGATGATCTGCTTGATGGTGCTGTTCTTTTTGGGCTTCTTCTCGTCCTTGTCTGCCATTGCTTGCCTCACTTGGAGTCGGTTTTACGCATACTGGCCGCTGATTTTACCAGCACACGTGCCCCGGGCACGCGGGAGCCGCCCGGAACCGTGTTGCCTTGTGCCCGCCGGGCGCGTTCAGCGCGTGTGCAGCGGGCGGCCGTCCGCCTTGAGGAGCGCCTCGCCGAGCGTCTCGCTGAACGTCGGATGCGGATGGATGAGCCGTGCCGCCTCGCTCAGCGGCACGCGGTTGCCGACGAGCTGCTCCGCCTCGGCGATCAAGTCGGAGGCGACTGGGGCGACGATGTGTACGCCCACCACCACCGGGACGCCGGGGCGGTCCGCGCGTTCGGCGCTGATGATCGTCATCGCGCCGCCGACGCCGCTCATCAGCATGCGCGCGTTGCCGAGCATCGGATACGTGGTCTCGGTGACGTTCGTGAGCTGCGGCTCGGCCTCGGCCTCGCGGCCGGTGAGCCCCACGCAGGCGGCTTCCGGGTGGGAGAAGACCACCTGCGGCACGGTGGTCTCGTCCACGGGCTTCGGGTCGAGTCCCGCGACGGTCTCGGCGACGGTCATGCCCTGCTCGAAGGCGCGGTGCGCGAGCGCGTGCCCGGCGGTGATGTCGCCCACCGCCCACACGTGCGGAGCCCGGGTGCGTCCCATCGGGTCCGTTTCGACGTAGCCGTGGCCGTCGAGCGTCACGCCGGCACGCGTCATCCAATCGAATCCGGTTGCCGGGTCGCGTCCGATGGCGGCGAGCACGATCTCGCCGTAGACCTCGTGGTCGGTGTCGTCCCCGCCCTGCGTGTAGTGGACGGTCGCGCCGAGATTGACCCCCGTGTCCACGCGCGTGACCGCCGTGTGCTTGACGACGGTCACGCCCTGCCTCGACAGTTCGCGCGTCAGGGTCGCAGCGGTGCGTCGGTTCCAGCCGGAGAGCACACGGTCCTTACGGATCAGCAGCGTGACGTCCACGCCGGCCGCGTTCCACATGGAGGCGAATTCGATGGCGACCGCGCCGGCGCCGACGATCACCGCGGAGGCGGGGAACTCGTCGAGTTCCAACGCCTGCGTCGAATCGATGAGCGCTCCGGCGAACGGATGGCACGGCAGCGGCCTGGGGGAGGCGCCGGTGGCGAGCACCACGTCGGACGCTTCGATGACGATCTCGGAATCCATCGGCTCGGGCACATCCGCCTTGCGGAAACGTTCGACCGGGTCTCCGACGACGGTCACGGCGAGGTTCGCCGTGCGCGCGCCGGCGCCATCATGCGACCGGTCCGCATCGCTCGTGCCGGTGGCCGGACGCAGGTCCGTGGCCGCGCCGTGGAACACGGTGACGCCCCGGTGCGCGAGCAGTGCGGCCAATCCGCCCGTCATCGTGTCGACGATGTGCCTGCGGTAGTCGCGCAGACGGCCGTAGTCGATGCCGTCCACGCGCGCCTGCACGCCGAGTTCCGCGGCGCGATGGACCGTGTCGATGGTGTGCGTGGCGGTGATGAGCGCCTTGGACGGGATGCACCCGCGGTTCAGGCAGGTGCCGCCCAACGTGGCATCGCGTTCGATGAGTGCCACCGACAGCCCGAGCTGCGCCGCGCGCAATGCGGCGGAATAGCCGCCGGGACCCGCTCCGATGATCGCGAGGTCGAAGAATTCCGCCATGGTATGCCTCCAGTCCGATGGGTGGGGTCCTGGCCGGATGCGGCATGGGCCGCACCGCGTATTCCAATGACCATATGAAAAGGGCCTGGCCCCCATCATAGGGGGCCAGGCCCGTCGATGACGATTGCGCCGACAGCCGAGGCGAGGCGGATCACTCCGGGAAATGACCGCGCTTCGGGTAGCGGGGCTTCGGCAGTCTCCAGCGGCGGATCTGGATTGCACGGCTCCACGCGTAGGAGGCGGAGCGCGAGCCCTTCGCCACTGCGCGTTCGCCGTACTTGGCGATGAGCTTCTTCTTGAGCTTGCGCCACATGAGCCACACGTCGAGCACCACCGCGGCCAGATAGACGTACATGAGCAGCATCATGACCATTGAGATGGTCTGATCCTGGACGACGGAGGTGACGACCATCGATGCGATGAGGATGATGAACGCGACGGGGATGAAGAACTCGCCGACATTGAAACGGGCGTCCACGTAGTCGCGGATGTAGATGCGCCACGGCAGACGCTCCGCCTTCGGCATGTGCGCGACGTCGCCCTTCTGCATCGCCTCGTATTCGGCGTTCTCACGCTCGCGCATGCGCGCCTTCGCCTCTTTGGCGCTGGCCTTGCGGTCCGTCGGCACGAGCGGACGGATGCCGGCCGCCTGGGCCTGCTTCATCTTGGGGGTGGGCGCGCTCTTCGTGCGGTCCTTCCTGACCGGCGCCGCCGGCTGCTCGGCTTCCTGCTCGACAGGCTTCTGAGCGGATTCCTTCTTCTTCAACGGGTTCCATGTCATGCTTGCAGGTTACGGTGACGTCTAGACGCGCAGGATGCGCCGAAACGGCACCATACAAGGCCATAGGAGGTGTTGGGCGCCTCCTCGGCCGCACTTGCGCGAAGCCCGGACAGGGCTCGGCCATAACCGTATATACAGGTGCAGCAAAGGAGAAGCAACGCATGCCCCGACTCACCCCGGACGACATCCGCGCGCGCGTGGAATCCGATTGGACCCGCATCGTCGACGTCCTCAACCGCAAGATCGCGTTGAAATCCGTCTCCGCGGAAGGCATCACCGGCGAACACATGAGGCGTTCGGCCGAATTCGTCGCCGAGCAAATGCGCGAGGTCGGCGTCGACGCGAAGGTCGTCCAGTCGACGAACCCGGACGGCACGCCCGGAGCATGGGAGGTCATCGGCTCGCGCATCGTCGACCCGGCGGCGCCCACCGTGCTCCTCTACGCGCACCACGACGTGCAGCCCGTGCCGGACCCGGCCGCATGGGACACCGACCCGTTCGTCGGCACCGAGATCGGCGACCGCCTCTACGGCCGCGGCTCGGCGGACGACGGCGGCGGCATCGCCATCCATTCCGGTGCGCTCAAGGCCCTCGGCGACGACCTCAAGGTGAACGTGAGGATCTTCATCGAAGGCGAGGAGGAGATGGGCTCCGCCAGCTTCATCCCGTTCGTCGAAGAGCACAGGGACGACTTCGCCGCCGACGTGATCGTCGTCGCCGACTCCGGCAACTGGGCCGCCGACATCCCCTCCCTGACCACCTCCCTGCGCGGCAACACGTGCGTGGACGTGACCGTGCGCGCCCTCACGCATCCGGTCCACTCCGGCCAGTACGGTGGGCCGATCCTCGACGCGAACACGCTCGCCGCGATGCTCATCGCCTCCCTGTACGACGGCGACGGCGACCTCGCCGTGCCTGGCATCGCCGCCGAGGAGCCCGTCGGCGGCCTGCAGCGCGACGTGGACGAGGCCGGCGTGCGCGCCGACGCGGGCATCGTCGACTCGTACCGTCTCGCCGGCACCGGCTCACTCGCCTCGCGCCTGTGGACCAAGCCGAGCCTGACCGTCATCGGCTTCGACGCGCACCCCGTCGACGGCTCGTTCAACGTGATCAGCCCCGAGAGCCGCTTCCGTCTCTCGCTGCGCACCGCCCCCGGGCAGGATCCCGCCGAAGCGCAGGCGGCGCTCGCCGACTTCCTCGTCTCCCACCCGCCGTTCGGCGCCGAGGTCGAGGTGACCAGGCTGGAGAACGGCCGCGGCTGGGCCATGGACCCGGACGCCGTCGCCACCAGAGATGCGCTCGAGGCGATGGAGGAGGCGTTCGGCGTCGCCCCCATCAACCAGGGGCAGGGAGGCTCCATCCCGTTCATCCCCGAGCTGCAGCGCATCTTCCCCGAGGCGCAGGTGCTCGTCACCGGCCCGGAGGATCCGAAGGCCAACGCGCACAGCCCCAACGAGTCGATCTCCCTGAGCGGCCTGAAGAACAACGTCATCACCGAGGCGCTCCTGCTCGCCAAGCTCGCCAAGTGACGTTTCCCATCCCCGGGAATCGGTCGGGATCAGCTTTGCTGGTCCCGACCACGGGATTGCGGAGGAATGGCCGCGAACGAATACCATGTACCGTCATTCAGTTGCCCCGTGACGAAGGTACCGCTGATGCGCTCGATTTCACGGCGGTAATACTTCATGCCCTGTCCATGTTGTGGAAGTTCCTCGTCGGACAATGCGTTGGACGTGGTGATTTCGATGCCGCTGTCGTTCCATACGACGGAAACCTCATATGACTCCCGTTTTGCGTGTCTGATGATATTGGCGTAGAGCTCGCCGATGAATCCAGTGCAGAGGGTCATTCTCTCTTCGCTCATCGGGGCGGGACCGTCGTCGATGTTGAGGGTGCTCCGCCCTTCGAAGCCGAGACGGTTTATGCGCCTGTCGTTGTCGTCCAACACTCGGTGAAGGCGATTGGCAAACGTTTCCATCTCCGAGGATGTCGTGCCATGGACGCCCTGGCCCCATTCATTGAGGGAATCGACGACCTTGTGCGTATTGTCCAGCGCGTTGAGCACCGACTCATTGATTTGACGCCAATCGTCGATATCGTTGCTGCCTGCTCTGATATGATGTTGGGCCATGCGTGCGATGAGTGACAATTCCCCGGTGACGGCGTCATGCATGCGCTGGGCGGCATGCGCAGTGAATTCCGCTTGACGTAGATTGTCCTCCGCTTGGGCAAGTTTCATCTGTCGTAGGAATCCGTCCTCTCGCCAACGCAGCGATCGCCCGACGAGCGAAGCCATGACGCTGAACGGTATGAAGGATACGAATACGAACAAGTCGACGTTCCAACCGTTCGGGAGTCCAGTGTAGACCACCTGCAGCAGGATCATCGTGATGGTCAGCATCGCCGCCATGCGGTCCGAGGTCATATATGACAACAATCCCAACGCGTACAGCACGCTGAACGTGGACGTGGGACCCGTGCCGTTGGAACAGACCGTCGTCAGGCCGTCGATGACGATGAGCGCTACGGAGGATGACAGAGGCAGGATACTGGTACTGGCTAGCAGAGTCCCCTGCATGAGCGAGAGAGCCAATGCGATTCCGCCGGATGGGGGATTGTACGCCCATTGAATGATGAGCAACGACGAAAATGCGGATGAGAGGGCTATACGTACTTTTAGCGGGGGAGTCGAAGGTGTTGGTGCCTTCCCGAGGTTCAACCACGTGGTGAAAGCCATATCGCCACCGCCTGACGAGCCGTTCGCGCTCCGAGTTTCTGCATGATATGCTGCATGTGTTTACGCACGGTCGCCTCTGAAATGCCGAGTTTGCCGGCGATTTCGGTATCGAGCAGTCCTTCATCCGCGCACAAGTCGATGATTTCCTCCTCCCGCAACGTGAGCCGCTGATTGTGAACCGTCTCGTTCATTAGACGGATGTGTGCGAGTTGCCGTGATTCGAAGCCCGCCATCGAGCCGTTGCGAATCACCGAGTCGATGGCGGTGATGATGCCGTCTTCGGTGTTCTTACTGGCCAGCCCCTGTGCGCCGGCAGCTTTCGCTTTCGCTTCATACAAGTTCAGCGAGAAACTCGTCATCGCGAGAATGGGGAAGTCGGGGGACTGTTTCCGTATGAATCTGCACGCGCTGGGCCCTTGGACTCCTTCCAGTGACATGTCCAGCAGCAATAAGGACGGAGCGTGCGACTTGGTCAGAGGCATCGCTTCTTTGGCTGACTGGACCATCCATATGACACGGGCTGTCGGTAGACGTTCGGTTAAGAGCCGGTACAAGGAATCCAGAGAACGTGTGTCATTGTCGACGATGGCTATCGACGTCGCAGTGTTAAATGACATCGTGTATGAATCCGTTAATCTTGCTGCACGCCTAGTCATCCCCTATGGACTGGCCTACAATGCCACCATGGGAGGGGAATGCATTGTGCATATGGTTGTATTCCGTCGTTGGACGCCGTGAAGGAAACAATTGCCGGGCAACTGGGAAACGCCAGAATCATCGCCAATAGCATGCCCGTGATTTTCATGAGTCCAATCCCCTTTCCTGAATATACCAGGTTCCTTTCCTTGTGCTAAAAGACTTGAAAAGGAACCAGGCATTTGTCACATGATCGTCATGAATGACATCATAGATGGCGATAAAGGTATTTGCCGCTATCCATTTGGTGTGAGATATCGTGTAGGTTTTCAGCCAGCATCCTATCTTCGGATGTGCCCTTGGACAGTTTGGATGCCTTCTTATCCAGATGATGTTGGATGGAGATGAATGCGATTGCGATGACTGTAAATACCAAGGTGGAGATTGAAGCGATGGCCAGACCGTTCATGGAATCACCCTCGGCTGCCGATTCCGAATTTCGCTGCGCACACGGCGATCTGCCAAGGTGTGCCCCCTCTATCGCTAATTCGATAGCAGGAGTCTCGGGTCGGAATCCAGTGGTCGTAGCACTGTCCGTGATCATAGAAATCGCAGCGCGTCCGTATTGTCGATTCTCCGGCATAGGAAGTCTGCGTAATGGAACACGTTCCTAGTGTCAGCAATGCGACAATGCATGCGGACAGTATCTTCTTATTCATATCATGCTCCTTTGCTATCGTCATCATGAGCTATGACATACCGTCAAACATAGTGTCGTTGCTCCATGTCCGCCATACACGGATGCGGTAGTGTGTCGCTTTCGTGAAAGGCATCTCGTCGGCTACGTCGTTTATGGTGGGAGCTGACACGGGAGCCGCCTGAGCGCGGCTGAGAGGAGACCGCAACGGGTCTCGACCGATGGAACGTGGGCGGGCAATGCCGCCCACGGAATTGTCGCTCCTCCCGTGCCTTCATGAAGTAGAGAAGAAAGGCACACATCATGGCCGAAACCGTCGCCAAAGCCAACTACAAGTGGCGCGTCGTCGACATCGTCGTCACCGCCGTCATCGCCGTCGCCTCCGGCGTCATCTTCTGGGGCTGGGACGTGGTCTGCACCGTTCCGCTGGAGATCTTCGGAGCGGTCACGCCGGGCTTCGAAGGCCTGCTCAACGGATTCTGGCTGTTCGCCGGCCCGCTCGCCGCCATCGTGGTGCGCAAGCCCGGAGCCGCCCTCTTCGCCGAAACGCTCGCCGCGTTCCTCGAGCTCACGCTCGGCAACCAGTGGGGCGTGGGCGGCTCGCTCCTCGTCGGTATCCTGCAGGGTCTGGGCGCCGAAATCGCGTTCGCCATCTTCGTGTGGCGCAAGTGGAACATCGGCACCATCGCGCTGTCCGGCGCACTCGCCGGCGTGGGCTGCTGGGCGTACTACTGGGCCACCCACCCGGCCTGGGGCGCCGGCTATGTGGTCGTGTACCTGATCACCTCCATCCTCTCCGGCATCATCATCGGCGCGGTCATGCTGGGCGTGCAGCGTGCGCTCGCCGCCACCGGCGCGCTCGACCGTTTCGCCTCCGGCCGCAGCGAGGCCCGCGTCTGATGCGCATCACCCCCGCCGGCGTCGAAGCGAAGGGATGGGGATGGCGCCACACCACACGCAAGGACTTCGCGCTGCGTGATGTGGACCTCACCATCCGCCCCGGGGAGCACGTGCTGCTCCTCGGGGCTTCCGGCGCCGGCAAATCGACGCTCATGGCCGCGCTCGCCGGCGTGCTCGGCGGACCCGAGGAAGGCGACCAGGAGGGCACCCTCACCGTCGACGGCATCGACCCGTCCGTCGCGCGAGGCAAGGTCGGACTCGTCCTGCAGGATCCCGATTCGCAGATCATCCTCGAACGCGTGGGCGACGACGCGGCCTTCGGCTGCGAGAACCTGAACGTGCCACGTGACGAGATCTGGCGTCGCGTGCGCGAATCGCTTGACCTCGTGGGATTGGACGGCATCAGCCTCGAACGTTCCACACGGCATCTTTCCGGAGGGCAGCGGCAGCGGCTCGCGCTCGCCGGCGTGCTCGCCATGCGACCCGGACTGCTGCTGCTCGACGAGCCCACCGCGAACCTCGACCCGGAAGGCGTGCGGGAGGTGCATGACGCGGTGCGCGACGTGCTTGCGAACACCGGTCAGACCATGGTCGTCGTCGAGCATCACATCGACGTGTGGCTGGATCTCATCGACCGCGTGATCGTCATCGGGCATCCCAACCCGGACTCGCACGTGGGCGGCGTCATCGCGGACGGCACGCCTCGCGAAGTGTTCGGCGAATACGGTGATCTGCTCGCCGCGGGCGGCGCATGGGTGCCGGGCCGTGCGATCGCCGAGCGTGCGCCGCAAGCCGTTGCGGCCGTGCGCGCGGATGCAACGGACGAGCCGGCGCTTGTCGCCGATGATCTGAGCTTCGGACGCGGCACGGCATTGGGCGAACACATCGATCTTGCGTTCCGCTCCGGCGAGGTGACGGCCTTGATGGGGCCGAACGGCGCCGGCAAGTCCACGCTCGCCCTGACGCTCGCAGGCCTCCTCAAGCCGTTGGCCGGCCATGTGCGCGTACGCGCGGACATCGCATCCGGCGCACGCGGCGACGAGCCGAATCTATGGAGAAGCCGCGAACTGCTGGGGCGCATCGGCATGGTCTTCCAGGAGCCGGAGCACCAGTTCGCGGCACCGCTCGTGCGCGACGAAGTCGCCATCGGGCCCAAGTCGATGGGTGCCGACGAGAAGAAGGCGTACGCGATCGCCGACGAGATGCTCGAGCGCATGAACCTCTCGCGGTTCGCCAAGGCCAATCCATACACACTGTCCGGCGGCGAGAAGCGCCGCCTGTCCGTCGCCTCGATGCTGGCCGCCGCGCCGAGGATTCTCGTCATGGACGAGCCGACGTTCGGCCAGGATTTCACGACATGGACCGAGATGGTCGACCTCATCGCGGGTGTGCGCGACCAAGGGTGCGCCGTCATCGTCGTCACGCATGACGAGCCGCTCGTCGAGGCGCTGGACGCCAGGCGCATCATGTTCGGATTCGCGGGGGAGTGACGTTTGAACGGAATGGTGAACGGGAACATGGACGAAAAGAACGGGACAACCGCGTTGGACGTGACGGGTGAGGAGGCTTCTGCTGTGGGAACGGTCGCGGCCACGGGCGACACGGTGACCGTTTCGCCTCCGGACGCGCGGCGCGAACCGGCGCGGGCCACCTCGCCCTCATGGTTCATCGCGAAGGTGAATCCGGTGGCGCGCATCATCGGAGCGCTCGTCATGTGCATCCCCATGTTCGTCAGTCTTGACGTGGTCTCCGCCTCCGTGGCGCTGGGATTGGAGTTCGTGCTGCTGTGGATCGGCGGCATCGCCCCATGGCGCGTGCTGCGCAGCACATGGCCCGTGTGGATCGCGGCCGTGGGCGGATTCGTCTCCGTGTTCCTCTACGGCCGCACCTCCGGCGAGATCTGGTTCTCCGCGGGCTGGATCGTGGTATCGCAGGGCTCCACCTATCTGGCTGCGGCCACGTTCCTTCGAGTGGGCGCCATCGCCATGCCCGGCGTGATTCTCGCGTTGGGCCTCGACCCGACCGATCTGGCCGACGGTCTCGTGCAGATCCTTCATTTCTCGCCACGCTTCGTCTATGGCGGGCTCGCGGGCATGCGCATGTTCACGCTGCTGCAGGACGATTGGCGCGCGCTCGGGCTGTCCCGCCGTTCGCGCGGTCTCGGCGACGGCAACGCGGTGAGCCGAGCGTTCTCGCAGGCGTTCGGCCTGCTGGTGTTGTCGATCCGACGCGCCACGAAGCTCGCCACCGCGATGGAGGCGCGCGGATTCGGCGGTTCCGGGCCGCGTTCGGCGGCGCGCGTCTCGAGATTGCACCCGATCGACGCCGTGTTCTGTCTGATCTGTCTGGCGATTCCGGTCATCGCGCTCGCCGTCGCCGTGCGCACCGGCTATTGGCACTTCTCCTTCCAGGGTGCGTGACGTCGGGCGCTTGACGTCGGTACTGTGAGCACGTTGGGAAAGGGAAGGCAATATGCAAAAGCACATTGCCGATTCGAACAAGCCCGTTGCATACTACAACCTCGACGTCATCATATCGGTCGGATACCGGGTGAAACTCCATCGTGGCGTGCAGTTCCGCCGTTGGACGACCGGTGCGCGACGATATCGGTGCGGACGTAAATCGCTGGAATCTATCCGTAGGCACGTGGGGGGAGAGGAAGGATACCGTGAGAAGAGACATCGATGAGCTGAATGTGCGCATCGCCGGCATCGTCAGGAGGAAGACCGAACTACGTAAGCAGATCGACGCCATTGTCGCGGATTCGGAACGGTAACATGTGAGATATGCACGCGTAGCGCGCACACCTTCAATGGAAGGACGCGAAAACGTTGCTGGATTGTTCGTGCGATGTGCGGACAGTCCTATCGTTGTGTTCGTGTATGAGGCGTCATAGACTCCTCATGAGGAAAACGATAAGGATGTGATGGGTATGACAGTGGCAATGCCATCGGCGACATTATCTCATTCCGTGCGGCGTGAGACGGTCCCCTCGCCGTCCGAGATCGCTGCTCTGGCTCGTCCTCTTGCGCGCCAATATGGCATCACAGAATTGTACTTGTTCGGTTCAATGGCCGACGGTGGTGCGGACTCCGATTCCGATATCGATTTCATCTACGAGACCGCCGATGACGATATGCGTGTTCGAAGAATCGCGAACTTCCGTGAAGCGCTACGTGAAGCGTTCGGTCGGGACATCGATCTGGTAAAAGCCAGTTATATCACCCAGCCGGAGAAGAAGGCGTATGACGAACTGATTAGATCGTTATTCGTGCGCAACGTATTGGCCAAGCCGATTCTACGTATTCTTCCAGATGAGGGGAAAACCGATGGTGGGAAAAGCTTCGGAGAATGATCCACGGCGTGACTTGATTCACTTGTTGCAGATTCGGCATGAATTGGAGATGGCGTTGTCTTTTCTCGACGGCGTTACCCTTGAACAATTCGAAGACGACGATTTGCGGCAGCATGCGGTGTGCATGGCGGTAGCGCAGGTGGGCGAACATGTGAAGAAGCTGTCGAAGCGATTCGTCATGGCCCAACCGGAAATCGCTTGGAAGGCGATAGCGGGAACCCGTGATTGGATAGTTCACGATTACGGGAATCTTGATTTTGATGAGATTTACGAGTCGGTGACGAAGGATGCCGGGGAAATCATGGAGTTTGTGTCCAAGGCAATCGATGAGATTGGGGTTCCTGAGGATTCAATCGGTGACGCAGGAACACAAGCGTTGAGAAATGCGCGAAGCATCTGAATGATAGACGTAATGAGAGGGGACTGAGGACAGGGCAGAGTCGATGAGATGATTACGCGACTCTGCCCGGAAGGGGCCGAGTACAAGGCGCTGGGTGAGCTTGCTGCCATGTGGACAGCAGGGTAAGTATTTGGTGAAGGCTTCTAATGAGAAGCCTCTGCTGTTTTCGTGGGATGGGTGATGGTTCGGGCAGTCGGATGTCGGGACGATGCAGGTGCCCTGATGATGGCGGTCGGCGTACGTTCGTATGCGTCTGTTCGCGATTCCGTGCCGGCCGTCCCAGGCCCGGATTATGGTGGGGTGCAAACACACGTACAGTGTGTTCCGCTTGCGCGGATGATTTCACTGATATGCGCGGATTCGTGGTGTTCTTACCGTCACAATACGTTCTCATTTTTCCGCAGGACACCTACGAAATGTCTGCCGCTGTGCCTGACTTTCATACCCTGTTCTTGAAAGGGGTTTCATCATGTTGAATTACATCATCGACGAGTCTCGTCCGTTCACGTTCGCCGCTTATCTGACGGGAGCGAGGAACGGTGTGACCGCATGGATCGCGAAGCTCACGCCGAATCTTCCGTATGACGCGTCGGTCAAGGTGCCGCGCCGGCTGATTCCGGCGGACATGACGGTTCAGCCGTTCGGCGCGGACGGGATCCTGCATCAGAGCTTCGACCGCCTGTCGGACGCCGAGGACTGGACCGCCGCATGGGCGAACCGGTGACGCCGGGCCTACTGGGATTGAGAGATGGGGCTCTTCCTGTGCTCATCCACGATTCGACGCTGCTGAAGTACATAGGCGACGGGAGACATAACAAGCTCGAAGAGAGGGATCGATCGTGACCGCTGACGCCTTGCGGTAGGCGTGACTGTAGTCTGGTGGGCATGCCCATCAACCAAGCAGTGATCGACAATCTGGAATCAGATTGCGGGCCCGCTACGTCGCATTCGGCAATATGCGCGCCATGTAGCGCCATGTGCAACGAATCCGAGTCGATGGCGCTGCCGGTCACCGGTCTTTCATACGGCTGGTCCAGTCGTCGTACTGCTTGAACGTGGCGTCATGCGCGTATGGTCCGAAGACCTGTTCAGGCATGGGGCCGTAGACGAGCACGACTTTGGGTTCCAAGGTTTCCATCATGGCGGAGAGTCCAGCTTGGAATTCGTGTTTGTCGTCCGCGGTCCGGATGCACCCATAGGTGCCGATGGCTACGATGCTGTGCTTCTCCACGCCGAGGAAAGCCAGTCGTTCCGGCAGTTCCTCGGTGGTGTAGGTCAGGCGGTTGCCCCAGCGGATCTGGGGAATCACATATACGCCGTGGGATTGGTAGTAGTGGCCGATGGCGCGGCTTTTGTAGGTGTTCGCGATTTGCACCGCGAGTGGCGCATCCCGGTAGAGCGAGCAGTCCGGGCTGATGAGTGGGCGCCGGCGGAACTCATTGATGAACCGGTCCGGGTTGATGAGTACGTCGGCGAATTCGACGTCCATCTCGTAGAATCCCACGGCAAGGTCTGGGTCGGCGTCACGATTTCGTTTGCTGAACGGGATGATGCTCGAGGGTATGACGAATTCTGATGGGCGTTTGATGATGGGAATGCCGAGGATGCCGTCGAAGTCGGCGCCGGCGACGAGTTCTGGGTTCATGCCGTCGTCGATGGTCGCTTTGCGGCGTGGAGGCGGTTGCGTCGGTGGTTGAATGCCGCCATCTACCGAAACTCCACGTAATCCCGGGACATCGAACGCGTCCTGATACGGTTCACGTGAGGTCATAGGTTCTCCTGCTTTTTTGAGTCTTCGTGCGGTTCCTGAGGGTCGTTTGTCGTGCTGTTGTTGTTGCTGTCTTCACCGGCTTCATTGGCTTCGCGCTGTCGCCAGCGTTCGACGGCGGCGATCATCTTGGGGTCGGCTTCCGCGGCGTAGTAGGGGTGATAATAGATGTTCGCCTCGGGGTAGCCGGATGCGGGCAGGATTGTGATGCACAGATCATCGAGGGCGCGTGCGGCATCGTATGGGGCTTTGTTGAATCCGGCTTTGTAGTAGAGGTAGCCGAGGAACTCGTACGGGTCTGGGATCGGCTTCTTGTTCCAGTTAAGGCCTTCGTAGCGGAACGCTGCCCGTGCGATGTCGTCCGGGGTTTTGCACTCGTTCCGCACGTAACGGAAGAATGCTTGCCTGACGGCATTCCAGCCATACTCGTCCACAAGGTGTGCAACCGGTTTCTCGAGTGCCCGTAATTCCTCATAGGATACTGAGTCCGAATCGGCATCAAAGTAGTTTTTGATAGGAGTTTCGAGGTCGTGGTTGTTGCTCATTGCTTCCTCCAAGTGAATTTGTCGCCGAAGAGATTGTGGTTCATATTGTAAAGTTTGCGCAGTGCGGCTTCCACTTTGTCCATGGACTTGGAGCTGGGTCTGAAATGGCCGCTCCGATCATCAAAAGACATGATTTTCCCGTCCTTGATGTTTATGAGGCCGGCGGCTTGTACTACGGGGTCCTTGCCACCGATCAGTGTGGGGTGCGGCGAGCGGCCATTTGAATGGTATGGGTTACGCCGTGCTCCGAAGACGATGTGTCCGTCCGTGTCCAGTACGTACATGAAGGTACCTGAGGCTGCTCTTCCGCCAAAAATGATGGAATCACCTTTGATGGCTTTCTCGAGGTCGGTGCGGGTCGGGTTCTTGAAGTATCCCCGGCTGGGGTTATAGATTCCGGCTGTTTTGTCGAGTTCCAGCATCGACTTGACGACGTGGTAGGTCGGTTGGTACGGCTGCGATCCGCCGTTGCTGTACGCCCCCTTGGCTCCACTGCCCATTGCGTCCCTCTCCTTTCTGTTCGCTGATTCGTGCGTTGTGCGCGATACGGGCCACGCTATGAAACGGCGACCGGGATTCAGGGAGAAAATGGGAGACCCAGAAGGGAGAAACTGGGAGAAAAACCGCGGAAAGCGTTGCAGCGCCTAGTAAACTAAAAAATGTTGGATTGCTGTCTATGCGGCTGATGCCAATGGAGCTATATGTCATAAAGACAGTGCTGTGCTGCATGAGGAGTGACGATGACCGGAGAGGTGAATGCCAGATTCTGCGATTTGGTGAAATCGCTTCGGCCTCTTATCGGTAAAGAGCTATCTGCCGGCAAACAGGTGGCTGAGGTCATTTCGATGCTCACCAGAGTTCCGGGGAATCGCATAGGCACGGCTGCGGATCCTTCTCAGGCGTCACAGGAAACCCTCCGCAAAATGTCCTCAGATGATAGGTCGTTCACAAAGAAGCTGGCCAATGCCATATACGAATGCATGGATCTTGGCCAGTTCATAATTCGGATCGATGCCGCGGCGATTCCGGTCAAACAGAGAATCGTGGATAATCTTGCCGAATATGGGACAAAGGTGAATCTTGACGAGTTGGGTGAGCGATGCGTGAAAATCGCATTGACTGTGATTTCCCGAAAAGCCGGTCAGAAACTGACCTCGGAATCCGTAGCCGCCAAGATTGCCTACGCGAGAGGCATCGCGGATAACAAGGATGCTCTGCTCATGCAGTGTGCCGGGCTCTGCATGGAATGCAGTGCTTCCCTGATAGCGGATAAGCGCGGGGATGGTATACCCGTATACGAGATTCTTCCCATTGATCCGGACGTATCCTCATACGGTCTTGACGATTATGTGGTGATGTGCCCGACATGCGCGGCGAAATACAAGCACCACCCAAGCAAGAGTGACATCGACCGAGTGCGGAGCGAGAAGAAGGCTGTTTCCAAGCAACGGGATTTCGAAGGTCTATTGACTCCGTTGAGCTTGGAAAAGGAACTTGCGAAATTGCTGGATGATATCAGAGAACTGGGTTTTGAAGACACGTCTCATCAGCAAATCCAGATGCGCAATCCCGTACCGATACGTGATAAGGTCTCCGAAGACGGTGAACTCTGCCGTGAGATAACCGATTCAGTCAGTTCGTATTATCCGTTCATCGCCGCGCGAATGAAAATGCTGGAGGAAACCCAGCGATTGTCGTTTAATGATCTGCTGTCACAGATGCATGCCAAATATCTGAAGTATGAGGGTCAGGGATTGAGTCAAGCCGAGATTTTCGACCATCTTTCCGATTGGATAGCTGATCGCACTCATTCGCGGTCGCGTACCGCTTCGATTCTCGTCTCGTATTTCGTCCAGATATGTGAGGTGTTTCGTGCTCCTGCCCAGTAAGCTTGTACCCTTCGCCGAGTCGACGTTGGCTGATCTCGTGCCGGTTCTTTCGCTGATACCGGAAGAGGGGATCGGCGTCGTCGATTTATATCTGCGGTGTCTTTCCGGAATAAAGAGTCCAGAAGCCGTCATCGACGCGTTGACGGTCTTGTTCGCAATCGGAGCAGTGAAGCTTGACGAAACTAAAGAGGTGATTCATCGTGCTTAAGGAGATCTATTCGAGCCGATTCGCCGCTCATGTCGGTGCTGATCGGCACATCCGGTTCCACGGTGGGTTGAACGTGGTGCTCGGCGGCGAGCAGGCAGAGAACTCCATCGGAAAATCGACGTTGCTGATGATCGTCGATTATGCCTTCGGCGGTAAGGCGTTCAGTAAATCGGATGCCGTGAAGGATTACGCCGTGGGTGACCATGAGATCTTCTTCGCTCACGAGTTCGCCTCCGGAACGCGGTATTTCTCCAGAGACACCGCTCAGCCGAATCTGGTCAAGGAATACTTGGACAGCATGTATTCGGTGCTTACCGGATCCATGACTGTTGAGGATTTCTGTAGGACGCTGAAGGAGGAATCCGGATTCCAGGATCCGGACCTGACCTGGAGAGAGGCGGCGGGACCGTTCGCTCGTGTGAGTGCATCGCATGAGATCGACTATGCGAAGCCATTAAGCGTCTCGCCGCGTACACCGGATGCTCAAGCTGTGGGAACGCTTGAGAAGATGTTCGGCGTCTTCCAGCCCATCAAGCAATTGGAGACGGCGGTCTCGGATGCCCGGAAGCGATACGAGGTGATGCACGGAGCGGCAAAGCTGGGTCTTTCCGATTACATCTCATTGAGAAGCAAACGGGATCGCAGAAGCGCACAAGCACAGCTGGAGACGGCCGAACGAGAACTCAACGACCTTAAACTGGCGGCCGACCAGAAGCTGTTCGAAGAAGGCATCGCTGCCTCGGAACGCAATAATGAACTCAAAGCGGAAATCAACGAGCTGCTGCAGAAGCGGGATCTGCTGACCGCCAAAATCGGCATCATCGACAGGGGAAGAATCACTCGACACGATGTCGACGTCCGGCAGATCGAAGCTTTGCTGCGGTTTTTCCCGAATGCGGACATCGGCCGAATCGAGGAGATAGAGGCGTTCCATCACAAACTGGCTGAAATCCTCAGTGACGAGCTCTCCGCGCAGAAGGAACAGTACCGGCTGATGATCGGTTCCATTGACAGTCAAATCAACCGATTGAGAACCGAACTCGCCGATATGGGGCAGACCGGAACGTTGAGCACCGAGGAGTGGAACAAGGCGGGAGAGCTGAATGGCAACATCCAACGGTTGCAGGCGCAAATCGGCTCCTGGGACAAGACCGAGGAGCTGAAAGCGGTGATGCAAGAGGCATCCGCGGAACTACAGGTACAACGGCCGAAACTCATCGGCGGAATGACCGGCACAATCAACGCTGCGTTGAAACAGCTGAATGACGCCGTCGATACGGGGAACAATCCTCCCGAGCTACGCATATCGGAGACCCGGAACGGGAAGCAGTCGTATACGTTCGGCACCGAACGAGACACCGGTGCCGGCACCCGTGCGAAGGATGTGGTTCTCCTTGATATGACGGTTCTGGAGCATACCGATCTTCCGGTGCTCATTCATGATTCGACGCTGCTGAAGAACATCGGAGACGAGCCGATCGAGTCCATTATGAAGCTGTATGCGAAGACGGACGCGACGGACAAGCAGGTGTTCATCGCCTTCGACAAGCGTGGGTCGTATTCCGAGAAGACACGGCAGATCATCGATGACCATACGGTCGTCTCCCTGAACGCCGACGGGCGGGCGCTCTATGGCAGAAGATGGAACAGAATCGAAGAACAGGAGGAATCGTGACCGCGGACGCGCCGCGGCAGGCGTGACGGTACTCTGGTGGGCATGCCCATCAACCAAGCAGTGATCGACAATCCGAAATCAGACCGTGTCAAGCGTGTGGCCGGACTCGCGCGGCCCGCGGCGCGCGAACGTTCCGGCCGCTTCCTCATCGAAGGGCCGCAGTCCGTGCGCGAGGCCGTCACGTGGCGGCCGGACGTCGTGCAGGATCTCTACGTCGCGGTCGACGACGTGCTCGGCGAGACCCGCTACGCCTCGGACACGCTCGCGAAGATCGTCGAGCAGTCGCAGGACGCCACCATCTACGTGCACAAGGTCACGCGCACGGTGATGGAGAAAATGAGCAAGGACGCGCAGGGCATCGTCGCCGTCGGCAACATGCGCGCCATGCACGCCGACGCGGGCGACGTCAGGCTCGGCGCGACCCCTCGCGTCGCCGCCTTCTGGCAGGTGCGCGATCCCGGCAACGCGGGCACCGTCATCCGTGCGGCGGATGCGGCCGGATGCGACGCGGTCGTGTTCGTCGACGAGTGCGTCGACCCGCTCAACCCCAAGGTCATCCGTTCCACCGCGGGTTCCCTGTTCCACATCCCGGTCCTTTCCATGGACGTGGACGGGTTCCTCGCATGGGCGGGGGGGCACGGCGTGGACGTCATCGCCGCCGACGTGTACGGCACGCCGGACCGCCGTCCCGAATCGTTGCCCGACGTGCTCGCCGCACGCGCGCGGTCCGTCGCGACCGCGACCGAAGACGGTGCCTCGGATGCGACGGCCGCACGCGGCGACGCCGTGCTGTTCGGCAACGAGGCGCGCGGACTGCCGCCTGAAATCCTCGCACGGGTGGATCGCATCGTGTCCATCCCGCTGTACGGCAAGGCCGAATCGCTCAATCTCGGCACCTCCGCCGCGGTGATGCTCATGAGCCTCGCCATGAGTGCGAAGTAAGGCATGTGCGCGCGGCCCGCCGCCCATGACGGGCCGTCCGCGACGCCCGTCGGACGCGTGGCCCTGCTCCGGGCGTGAACGTCCGGCGACCACGTGATGGAACCCGGCGGCCATGTCGAGTCATACCGTGACAATGTGATGTTGGACAACGCTTGGGAAACGCGTGTTTTCGCGCGTCTCCCCACGTGCTCAGCACGTCATTGAAGCAGATATAAAGGAAAGGGTGCTCGTGGCAGAAGCGCTATTCGATGCGCAAGCGGTGACCGATGCGGTCGCCGAAGGCATCGCGAAGATCCAGAACGCCTCCACGCTGGAGGAATTGAAAGCCATCAAGACCATGTACGCCGGCGCCGATTCGGCGATGACCCAGGCCAACAAGGCCATCGGATCCCTGCCGAAGGACGAGAAGAAGGAAGCCGGCAAGCTCATGGGCAAGCTGCGTGCGGATTTCGGCCGCGCCTACGGTCCCAAGGAGAAGGAGCTCAAGGAGGCCGCCGAGGCCGCCGCGCTCGCCGCCGAGGCCGTCGACATGACGCTGCCGGTCGAACGCAAGCCGCTCGGTGCGCGTCATCCGCTCGCCAAGCTCATGGAGGACGTCGAGGACTTCTTCATCTCCATGGGATGGCAGATCTCCTCCGGCCCCGAAGTGGAGGCCGAATGGTACAACTTCGACGCCCTCAACTTCGGCCCCGACCACCCTGCCCGCCAGATGCAGGACACCTTCTACGTCAAGGGCAACCAGGCCAAGGACGCCGCCGGCTTCGTGGGCTCCAACATGGTCGTGCGCACGCAGACCTCCTCCGATCAGGTGCGTGCGCTCATCGGCCGCGGCGTGCCGCTGTACATCGCCTCGCCGGGCCGCGTGTTCCGCACCGACGAGCTCGACGCCACGCACACCCCGGTGTTCCACCAGTGCGAGGCGCTCGCCGTCGACAAGCACCTGACCATGGCCGATCTGAAGGGCGTGCTCGACAAGCTCGCCGTGGCCATGTTCGGCCCCGAGGCCAAGACGCGCCTGCGCCCCAGCTACTTCCCGTTCACCGAGCCGAGCGCCGAGCTCGACCTGTGGTTCCCCGACAAGAAGGGCGGTCCGGGCTGGCTCGAATGGGGCGGTTGCGGCATGGTCAACCCGAACGTGCTCAAGTCCGCCGGTCTCGACCCGAACGAATACACCGGCTTCGCGTTCGGCGTGGGCATGGAGCGCACGCTGCTGCTGCGTTCCGACATCAACGACATGCACGACCTCGTCGAGGGCGACGTGCGTTTCGCCGAACAGTTTGTGATGGGGGAGTGATTACGCCATGCCTATGATCGATATCGATTGGCTCAAGGAGCACGTCGAGGTCCCGGAGGGGCTCACCTACGAGCAGCTCGCGAAGGACCTCGTCAAGGTCGGTCTCGAGGAGGAGGAGATCCATTCCTCCCAGGTGACCGGACCGATCGTCGTCGGCTACGTGGTGGACGCCACGTCGGAACCGCAGAAGAACGGCAAGATCATCAACTGGTGCCATGTTGACGTCGGCGACGAATACAACGAGACCGACGAGAACGGCAATAAGGTGCCGCGCGGCATCATCTGCGGCGCGCCGAACATGGCCGCCGGCGAGAAGGTCGTCGTGACGCTGCCGGGCGCCGTGCTGCCGGGCGATTTCAAGATCGAGCCGCGCAAGACCTACGGCCACATCTCCAACGGCATGTGCGCCTCCGAGCGCGAGCTCGGCCTGGGCGACGCCCATGACGGCATCATCCTGCTGCGCCACTACGGCTTCACCGAAGAGGAGTACGAGGCCCTGAAGCCCGGCGACGACGCGATGCACCTGCTGCACCTCGACCAGCCGCTGCTGGAGATCAACATCACGCCGGACCGCGGCTACACGCTGTCCTACCGCGGTGTGGCGCGCGAATACCACCACTCCACCGGCGCCGCGTACACCGATCCGGTCAAGGCGCTCAACGAGCATGTCCCGGTCGCCGCGGGCGAGGCCTCCGGCTCCGCGCCGGACATCCAGGTCGAGATCGACGACGCGAACCCGATCCACGGCGTGCCCGGATGCGACCGCTACTACGCGCGTGCCATCCGCGGCTTCGACCCGTCGTCGCGCACGCCGAACTGGATGCGCCGCCGTCTCATCCGCGCCGGCATGCGCTCCATCTCCCTGGCTGTGGACGTCACCAACTATGTGATGCTCGACCTGGGGCAGCCGATGCACGCCTACGATCTGGACAAGCTCGAAGGCCCGATCGTGGTGCGCCGCGCCGCGGACGGCGAGAAGCTCGTCACCCTTGACGGCAAGGAGCATGAGCTAAGCCATGAGGATCTGCTCATCACCGACTCCCCGAACGGCCAGCGCGCCTCGCGCATCATCGGCCTCGCCGGCGTGATGGGCGGCCTGTACGGCGAAGTGACCGCCGAGACGAAGAACATCCTGCTGGAGGCCGCTCACTTCGATCAGGTGTCGATCGCGCGTTCCGCCCGCCGCCACAAGATCCCCTCCGAGGCGTCGCGCCGCTTCGAGCGTGGCGTCGACTACCAGCTGCAGCCCGCCGCCGCGCAGATGGCCGCCGACCTGCTCGTCAAGTACGGCGACGGCGAGGCCAGCGAACACCCGACCGACGTGAACAACACGCATCGCCGCAAGGCCATCCACTTCAAGGCGTCCGAGGTCAAGCGCGTCGCCGGTCTCAGCACCGAGGTGAACGCCATCAGCGACATCCTCACCGACATCGGCTGCACCGTGGCCGGCGGCGGCAACGGCGAGTTCTCCGTCACCCCGCCGACCTGGCGTCCGGACCTCAACGAGCCGTGCGACCTGGTCGAGGAGGTCGCGCGTCTCGTCGGCTACGACGAGATTCCCGTCACCGTGCCGCCGGCGCCGGTCGAAGGCCATGTCGGTCTGACCGCCGACCAGCTGCGCCGCCGCCGCGTCGCCGACGAGCTCGCCGAATACGGCATGGTCGAGGCGCTCAGCTACCCGTTCGTGGGCGACAACGACTACAAGGCGTTCGGCTACGACGCCGAGGCCACGAAGCGCGTCAGCGTCGAGATCGCCAACCCGCTGTACGGCGACCGCCCGTACCTGCGCCGTCACATCCTGCCCACGCTCGCCGCCACCGTGCAGCGCAACATCCGCCGTGGACTGGAGAACATCTCGCTCTACGAGCTCGGCCACGTGTACCTGTGGAACCCGGATGCGCCCGCCATTCCGGCGCTGCCCGGCGGCGTCAAGCCGAGCCCCGAGCAGCTCGCCGCGCTCGATGCGGGCCTGCCGGACCAGCCCGACCACGTGGCCGGCATCCTGACCGGTCTCGCCGAGAACAGCGGTTGGCTGGGCGGCAAGCGCCCTGTCGACTGGTCCGACGCGGTCGAGGCCGTACACCGCATCGCCGACCGTCTCGGCGCGAAGATCGAACTGGAGCAGCCTGCCGCCGCGGACGTGCCCGCCCAATGGCACCCGGGCCGCTTCGCACGCGTGAACGCTTCCGGCACGTTCGTCGGATTCGTCGGCGAGCTTCACCCGCACGTCAACGAGGCGCTCGGATTCCCCGAGCACTCCGCCGCGTTCGAACTGAACCTCACCGCGCTGTTCGCCACGCTCGACGGCAAGCCGGTGCAGGCGAAGCCGATTTCCACGTTCCCGCCGGTCAAGCAGGACCTCGCATTCACCGTGGACGACACGGTGACCGCCGCCCAGCTCGAAGCCGTGGTGCGTGACGCCGCCGGCGCGAACCTCGAATCCATCGAGCTGTTCGACGTGTTCACGGGCGACCAGGTCGGCGAAGGCAAGAAGTCCCTCGCCTTCGCCGTGGTCTTCCGTTCGCCGGACAAGACCCTCTCCGCCGAGGACAGCGAGACGATCCGCAAGGCGATCGTCGACAAGGCGGGCGAACTGGGAGCGCAGCTGCGCGCCTGACGCGACGCCCCGCGTGGTGTTCACCGCGAGACCGTGAGCCCTCGGCGAAACGACGATACGCTACCATAAGGGGCAATTACGAGGAGGAACCCGATGAGCGCACCCGAACAGCAGCCGACCGATCCCCACATGCAGGGGGGAGGTGCGGCTCCTGTGACGGCAGGCCCATCGGGTTCCCCCGTTTCCGAAGGGGCCGCGGGCGAAGGCGGCGGCAACGTCACGCCGCAGGCCCAGCCGCAGTACGGCCAGTACGCGCAACCCGACTACGGTGCGATGCTCAGCCAGTTCGGTCCGAACTACAATCCCTACCTGTACGGCGCCCCCGACCCCGAACCAAAACAGGACGAAGGGGCCGGGCAGGGAACGCAGGCCCCCGTGACCGGCCCACGCACCATTCCGGGCGCCGCCTACCCGGGCGGGTACCCCGGGCCGCAGGGGCAGCCGTACGGGTACGGCCGGCCGGGCGCTCCCACGAATCCCCAGAACGGGCCTCAGGCCCACATGGGCGCCGCCGGTGGGAACGGTCCCGCTCCGGACGGCCACACGCCCCGGTACTTCTACGGCATCGACGTGAACGACCCCAACCAGAATCCGCTGTATGGGCGGTGGGACTCCTACGCGGTCATCGCGTTCATCTTCGCGCTGGTCTTCACCGTGCCGGTGCTCCCGGCCGTGATGGGAGGCATCTCCGTATGGCGCACTGGCATGTTCCACATGAAGGGCAGGGGTCTCGCCATCGCCGCGATCGTCATCAACGTGCTCACCACCATCGTGCAGATCTGGATGTGGGTCAACGGCATGGACGTCACCGACCTCACCAACCAGATGCTCGGCATGTATGGAGGCGATTCCGGCTCCGGCGACACGATGACCACCTGATCGCCGCTCTTCGTCGCATCGCCGTTCCGACATGCGATTACATAATTATGCAATAGTCTGCATAGGTATGTATGCTCGTGGGTATTGCCCATGAGTGAAGGACGTGATATGGCGAAGTACACGGTGGCCGTGGCGGGTGCCACGGGCTATGCGGGAGGCGAGGCGCTGCGCATTCTCGCCGCCCACCCCGAATTCGAAGTGACCTGCGTGGCGGGCCATTCCTCAGTGGGGGACAGGCTCGGCGCCCACATGCCGCACATTCCGCAATTGGCCGACCTGACCGTGGAGGACACCACCCCCGAGGTGCTCAACGGCCATGACGTGATCATCCTGGCGCTGCCCCACGGCGCCTCCGGCAGACTCGCCGCCGAGCTCGACCCGGACGCGGTCGTCGTCGACCTCGGCGCCGACCACCGTCTCGAGGAGAAGTCCGCATGGGACGAGTTCTACGGCGGTGATTTCTACAAGCATTGGACCTACGGCATGCCCGAGCTCATCACCGGCCATGGCGCGGACGGCGCGTACACGCGCCAGCGCGCCGCGCTGCCCGGAACCAAGCGCATCGCAGGCCCCGGCTGCAACGTGACCGCCACCACGCTGGCATTGCAGCCCGGAGTGGCCGAAGGGCTCGTCGAGCACAAGGACATCATCGCCGACCTCGTCGTCGGCTATTCTGGCGCCGGCAAGAACCTCAAGCGCACCAATCTGCTCGCCGCCGAGGCGTTAGGTTCGGCCGTGCCCTACGGCGTGGGCGGCACGCACCGCCACATTCCCGAGATCCTGCAGAACCTCGCGCACGCGGCGGGGCTCGACGCCGCTGCCGCCGACGGTTTCACGCTCGGTTTCACGCCGGTCCTCGCCCCGATGGCGCGCGGCATCCTCGCCACCGTCAGCGCGCGCATGACCGACAAGGCGCTCGCGATGGGGGACGACGAGATCCGCTCGATCTGGGCCAAGGCGTACGAGGGGCAGGACTTCATCACCGTGCTGCCCGCCGGCACGTTGCCCGCCACCGCCAACGTCATCGGATCGAACGCCGCGCACGTGCAGGTCGTCACCGACCGCAAGGCCGGCCGGCTCATCGCGTTCGCCGCCATCGACAACCTCAACCGCGGCACCGCCGGGCAGGCGGTGCAGTCCCTGAACATCGCCCTCGGTCTTCCCGAAGACCAGGGCCTGACCAAGATCGGAGTCGCCCCGTGAGCGTCACATTCGCACAAGGATTCGCCGCAGCCGGCGTCGAGGCGGGCATCTCCGCCGTGGCCGGCAAGAAGGATCTCGCACTCGTCGTCAACAACGGCCCGCTCGACGCGGCCGCAGGCGTGTTCACATCGAACCGCTTCTGCGCCGCACCCGTGCAGTGGTCCCGCAAGATCGTCGCCGACGGCCATATCAAGGCAGTGATCCTCAACTCCGGCGGCGCCAACGCCTGCACCGGCGAACCCGGGTATGCGCAGACGAAGGCCACCGCCGAAACCGTGGCGGCGCTCGTCGGCGCGGACCCCACGGACATCGCCGTATGCTCCACGGGCCTGATCGGCGAACTGCTGCCGCTCGACCACGTGCTCGCCGGCGCGAAGACCGCCTACGCGGCGCTCGCCGCCACGCCCGAAGCGGGCGCGGACGCCTCGCACGCCATCATGACCACCGACACCAAGCCGAAGACCGTCACGCTTGAAAGCAAGGACGGCTGGCGCATCGGCGGCATGGTCAAGGGCTCCGGCATGATCGCCCCCCAGCTGGCCACCATGCTGTGCGTCATCACCACGGACGCCGTGGTCTCCGCCGGTCAGCTGCAGGCCGCGCTGGCCGTCGCCGCGGAACACTCGTTCAACCGCATCGACGTGGACGGCTGCATGTCCACCAACGACACGGTGCTGCTGCTCGCCTCCGGCGCCAGCGGCATCGAACCCGACAAGGATGAGTTCAACGAGCTCGTCCGCCAGGCCTGCGCCTCGCTCGCCCGCCAGATCATCGGTGACGGCGAAGGCGCCAGCCATGACATCCGCATCACCGTCACCGGCGCCACCAGCGAAGATGCGGCCCTCGCCTGCGGCCGCGCGGTAGCCGCCTCCAACCTGCTCAAATGCGCGATCAGCGGCAACGACCCGAACTGGGGGCGCATCGTCTCCTCGCTCGGCACCGTGCCGCCGGAAGTCGCACCGTACGATTCCGAGAAGGTGACCGTCGACGTCAACGGCGTGCGCATCTGCGAGAACGGCGGTGCCGGACGCGACCGCAGCGAGGTCGACATGACCCCGCGCGAAGTCCACATCGACATCGACCTCAACGTCGGGGACGCGGAGGCGACCGTGTGGACCGACGACCTCACCCACGAATACGTCCACATCAACGCGGACTACGAAAGCTGAAAGAGCTGAAGGAATTATGGCTACAGAACTGAAGGGGCCCGGATTCCATTTCGACGTGCACACCGACCTGCGCGCCGACCAGAAGGCGGAGGTGCTCATCGAGGCATTGCCGTGGCTCGAGGAATTCGCCGGCCAGCGCATCGTCGTCAAATACGGTGGCAACGCGATGATCGACGAACACCTCAAGCAGTGCTTCGCCGAAGACATGGTGTTCCTGCGCCAGGTGGGCCTGCACCCGATCGTCGTGCACGGCGGCGGCCCGCAGATCTCTCAGATGCTCAAGGCGCTCGGCATCAAATCCGAATTCAAGGGCGGACTGAGGGTCACCACGCCCGAGGCGATGGACGTGGTGCGCATGGTGCTCACCGGCAAGGTCTCGCGCGAACTCGTCGGACTCATCAACGCGCACGGACCGCTCGCCGTGGGCCTGTCCGGCGAGGACGGCGGCCTGTTCTCCGCCATGCAGCGCAGGCCCGTAATCGACGGCGAACCCACCGACATCGGCCTGGTCGGCGACGTCGTCTCCGTCGACGCCTCCGCCGTCGAGGATCTCGTGAGCGCCGGGCGCATTCCCGTCGTCTCCTCGGTCGCGCCGAACGAGGACGACGCCACCGAAGTGCTCAACGTGAACGCCGATTCCGCGGCAGCCGCGCTCGCCGCCGCCGTCGGCGCGCGCAAGCTCGTCATCCTCACCGACGTGGACGGCCTGTACGCCGACTGGCCGGACCGCAACTCCCTGATCGGGCGCATCGGCGTGGAGAACCTGCGCGACATGCTGCCCGACCTCGAATCCGGCATGCGCCCGAAGATGGAGGCGTGCGTGCGCGCCATCGACGGAGGCGTGCCCCAGGCGCACATCATCGACGGCCGCAAGCCGCATTCCATCCTGAACGAGATATTCACCTCCGCCGGCATCGGCACCATGGTCGTGCCTGAGGACGGCATCGAAATGAGGAGCTCCTATGTCTTCTGAGACCGCTGCAGCGAACGGCGCCGAAACGCTCGGGCCGAAGGATTCCGCATGGCTGGGGGAGTACTCCCAGGTGCACATGAACGTGTTCGGCACCCCGCTTCGCGTGCTCGACCACGGCCAGGGCACGCACGTGTGGGACGTCGACGGCAACAAATACCTCGACTTCCTCGGCGGCATCGCCGTCAACTCGCTCGGCTACGCGCACCCCAAATGGGTCGCCGCCGTCGCCGAACAGGCCGCAAAGGTCGCGCACACCAGCAACTATTTCGCCACCGAGCCGCAGATTAGGCTCGCGGCCAAACTGGTGGAACTGGCCGGCGCGCCCGAAGGGTCGCACGTGTACTTCGGCAACTCCGGCGCCGAAGGCAACGAAGCGGCCCTGAAGCTCGCGAAACTCTACGGGCGCACGCTGCCCGGCGCCGCGCCCGCGATGGGCGGCAAGCCGGCGCGCATCATCGCGCTGACCAACGGGTTCCACGGCCGCACGCTCGGCGCGCTGTCCGCCACGTGGAAGCCCGGCATCCGCAAGCCGTTCGGACCGCTCGTGCCCAACATCGAATTCGTGCGCGCCGGCGACTCGTTCGCCCTCTACGAGGCGTTCTCGGAGACCGGCGTCGGCCACTACGGCAAGGGGCCCGTCGCCGCCGTGATCATGGAGCTCATCCAGGGCGAGGCCGGCGTCAAGCCGTTGGGCGCCGACTATGTCAGGAAGGTGCGTGAGATGTGCGACATCAACCACGCGCTGCTCATCATCGACGAGGTGCAGACCGGCATCGGCCGCACCGGCGCATGGTTCGCCTTCCAGCGCGAGGACCTCTCCGGCGGCGTCACGCCCGACATCGTCACCTTCGCCAAGGGCGTGGCCGGAGGCTTCCCGATGGGCGGCATGATCGCCTTCGGAGCCAAGCTCTCCGCCCTGTTCACCCCCGGATCGCACGGCTCCACCTTCGCCGGGAACCCTCTGGGTGCGGCGGCGGCGCTCGCCACGCTCGACGTCATCGAGGGCGACGGCCTCCTCGCCAATGCCGAGGAGCGCGGCCGCCAGCTGCGCGACGGCCTCATGTCCTGCGGCAACCCGCTGTACGTCTCCACGCGAGGCCGTGGTCTGCTCGACGCGGCCGAACTCGCCCATCCGTGCGCGCACGCCGTCATGAACTGGTGTCTCGAACGCGGCCTCATCGTCAACGCGGTGCGCGCCGACGCCCTGCGCTTCGCGCCTCCGCTGATCGTCTCCGAACAGGACATCGACGAAGCGCTCGCCATCCTCAAGTCGGTCCCCTCCGACCTGCCCAACGACTGACCGGTCGCCGGCCACCCACACCCGCAACCCGAAAGGACCCCACATGACACCAGAACTGCGCCACATGCTGCGCGATGACGACCTGAACCACGAGGAACAGAAGCAGGTCCTCGAACTCGGCATGAAGTTCCGCCAGGACCGTTTCTACCGTCAGCCGTTCGCCGGCCCGCAGGCCGTCGCCGTGCTGTTCGACAAGCCGTCCACGCGCACCCGCTCCAGCTTCTCCATCGGCGTGGCCGAACTCGGCGGCTACCCGCTGGTGATCGACAAGTCCGGCTCCCAGCTCGGCCGCGGCGAGCCGGTGGGCGACACCACCGAAGTGCTCACGCGCATGGCGTACGGCCTCGTGTGGCGCACCTTCGGCCAGGACCGCGTCGAGGAGATGGCCGCGCACGCCACCTGCCCGGTCGTCAACGCCCTGACCGACGACTTCCACCCGTGCCAGATCCTCGCCGACTTCCTCACCATCGCGCAATTCCGCGGCGGCGTGGACGCGCTCAAGGGCAAGACCATCGCCTACGTGGGCGATGCGGCGAACAACATGTCCAACTCCTACCTGCTCGGCGGCGCCGTCGCCGGCATGCACGTGCGCGTCGCCGGCCCGCAGGGCTACCTGCCCCGCCCGGACATTGTGGCCGACGCCGAGCGCATCGCCAAGGAGAACGGCGGTTCCATCCTCGTGACCACCGATCCGAAGGAGGCCGTCAAGGACGCCGACTGCGTGTTCACCGACACGTGGGTCTCGATGGGCGAGGAGGCAGAATACGCGATTCGTTCCAAGCCGTTCTGGAACTATCAGGTCAACGACGCGCTCATGGCGCTCGCCAAGCCGGATGCGCTGTTCCAGCACTGCCTGCCCGCCTACCGTGGCAAGGAGGTCACCGCCTCGGTGATCGACGGTCCGCAGTCCGTGGTGTGGGACGAGGCGGAGAACCGCCTGCACGCGCAGAAGGCGTTGCTCACGTGGCTGGTCGGCAAGCAGCGCGGCGACGAAAGTCTGCTGGCATGAGCGACGCGCGCACGCGTGCGTCCCTGCAACGTCCGGCCACGAGGGCGGCGCGCCTGAGCGCCATCGAGGAGGTGCTGCTCACGCACGTCATCACCTCCCAATCGCAGCTCTCCGACATTCTCGCCGACGAGGGCATCGCGGTGACGCAGGCCACGCTGAGCCGTGATTTGGACGAGATGAACGCGTTCAAGAAGCGCCTGCCCGACGGCACGATGGCCTACGCGGTGGGGCATGACGCCGGCGACGACGAGCAGAAGGATTCCGCGAAGGTGGAGGCGCAGATGTCGCGCGTGCTCAGTGGCCTCGTCACCTCGGTGGCGTCCGCGAGGAACCTCATCGTCGTGCACACGCCTTCCGGCGCGGCGCAGTATGTCGCATCGGTGATTGACAAGCAGCCGATCGACGGCATGCTCGGCACCATCGCCGGCGACGACACCGTGATGGCGATCTGCCGGGACGACGAGACCGCCGTGGCCCGCGCCGACTGGCTGCTCGCGCTCGCCTCCAAATGACGGCATCCGTTCCCCGATCGTGACGGCATCGACGTGGCCGCCGGCGTCATGCATGCCGGCGGCCACACGCGTATGCGCGCATCATGCGCGCGGGAACGTGTACATATGCTGGACACGCCGTGCATAAATATACGGACTTCTGTATATACTTGCATCAGTTCGTTTTGAAGAAAGGCATTCCATGGCTGATAACAACCGACTCGTACTCGCCTATTCCGGCGGTCTTGACACCTCCGTCGCCATCTCCTACCTGAAGGAACGCACCGGCAAGGACGTCGTCGCCGTGTCCCTCGACGTCGGCCAGGGCGGCGAAAGCCTGGAGACCATCAAGGAACGCGCCCTCGCCTGCGGTGCCGTCGAAGCCTACGTGGTCGACGCCCGCGACGAGTTCGCCAACGAGTACTGCATGAAGGCCCTCAAGGCGAACGCCATGTACGAAGGCGTGTACCCGCTGGTCTCCGCCATCTCCCGTCCGCTCATCTCCAAGCATCTCGTGCGCGCCGCTCACCAGTTCGGCGCCGACACCATCTCCCACGGCTGCACCGGCAAGGGCAACGACCAGGTGCGTTTCGAGGTGTCCATCGCCTCCATCGACCCGACGCTCAAGGCCATCAGCCCGATCCGTGACCTGGCCCTCACCCGCGACGTGGAGATCGCGTTCGCCAAGGAGCACAAGCTGCCGATCACGCAGACCGAGAAGAGCCCGTACTCCATCGACCAGAACGTGTGGGGCCGCGCCATCGAGACCGGCTTCCTCGAGGACCCGTGGAACGGTCCGACCAAGGACTGCTACTCCTACACCGACGATCCGGCGTTCCCGCCGGTCGAGGACGAGGTCGTCATCGAGTTCAAGCAGGGCGTGCCGGTCAAGATCGACGGCCGCGACGTCACCCCGCTGCAGGCCATCGAGGAGATGAACCGTCGCGCCGGCGCCCAGGGCATCGGCCGCATCGACCTCATCGAGGACCGTCTCGTCGGCATCAAGTCCCGTGAGCTGTACGAGGCCCCGGGCGCAGTGGCCCTCATCACCGCGCACCAGGAGCTGGAGAACTGCTGCCTCGAGCGCGAACAGCACCGCATCAAGCGCGACATCGACAAGCGCTGGGGCGAGCTCGTCTACGACGCGCAGTGGTTCAGCCCGGCCACCCAGTCCCTGAACGCGTTCATCGAGGACACCCAGAAGTACGTGTCCGGCGAGATCCGCATGGTGCTGCACGGCGGCCGCGCCGTCGTCACCGGCCGTCGCTCCGACACCTCGCTGTACGACTACAACCTCGCCACCTACGATTCCGGCGACAGCTTCGACTCGAAGTCCTCCAACGGCTTCATCGACATCTACGGCCTGCCGAGCCGCGTCGCCGCCGCCCGCGACGTCAAGTTCGGCAACGGCATCGAAGTGCCGTCCAACACCGTCGAGTGAGCGTCCACTGATCACAGGCCGGCCGTGGCGCCGGCCTGCCGGTCGGTGCTGGCCGACCCCATTCATTAAGGCCTTCCCTGGATTCATCCTGGGAAGGCCTTTTCGCGTGATGGTGATGAATGCGCCCGGTGAGTATTGAGTGCTGTTGGCATATCCGAGCCGGTTTCGTGATGCGATGACGCACGCCTCACGCTGACGGAGTGCTCAAGGCGGGTTGCCGTCTCGCTTGCATCATTGCCCTCACCAACGTAAGCGCCAGTGCTTTATGTGGGTTATATGAGGGTGGAGAGCGCTCGCATCACGATATCGACATCCTTGTTCTCCAATTCGCGGATGACATGCAGATACGTGTCTTGGGTGGTGTTCATGCTCGCGTGTCCAAGTCGTTTGGATACGCTTGCGATGGAGACGCCGGCGAACAGCAACAGCGAGGCGTGAGTGTGCCGCAGACCGTGAATCGAAATCACGGGGACTTCGGCATGCGCGCAATGCCGTGCCAGAACACCGTTCGCCGTTGAGTTGTACACCTTGCCTTTCACAAAGATGGGTTCCGATTCAGGCAGGTTCTTCAGCAACGCTGATAACTGCATGATCAATTGCCAATCAAGCTGCACTTTGCGCACCGACGAGGCGTTCTTGGTCGGCACGAAGCCTCCTCCGTTCTTGTAGTCCCATGTCTTGTTGACCGACAGGGTCTGATGGACGAAGTCGAAGTCACTTGGAGTGAGTCCCAGCGCTTCGGAGAACCGCAGTCCGGTTTTGGCGACGAGCAGTATCAGCCAGTCCCAGCTTGGCTCCGGTCCGAGCTCCAGATCGGCGAGAACCGCATGCAATTCGAACTGATTCAGATACTTCGTTTTCTTGGTCCGCGGCGGCCGCCCTTTGATGATTGCCTTACGCGTGGGGTCCCGTTGTATGAGCCCCTCGTCCACGGCGTCGAGAATCGCCCCTTTCAGTTGATGATGGAAGTCCATCGTCGTTTGACGTTCGTGGTGCTCGGCATATCCATTGATCAGTTTCTGGTAGTTCACACGGTCCATGTCTCCAAGTCTGAGAGCTGGGATGAGCTTGTTAAGCCACATTTGGGTGAGAGCGTATTTCTTCATCGTCACGTCTCGGATCGCGCCTTCCTTGTAGACGCTGACCCATTGCGCGTAATAGTCGCAGAACGTCATTTCCGAATTGTCCTCGCTTACGGCCATGTAAGGTCTCCTTTGCAGATGGACAGGCGCTTACGTTGATGACGGAGCATTACCAGACAATCACATAGGGCAGGTGATCTGGACTGTTGGCGTGGCTGCAAAGGCTTACGCTGATGAAGGGTGATGAGGTCGTCGAGCCGGGAGAAGAACCGGCCGATGGCCTGCTGCTCTAGTGCTGACGGCATCAGCAAATTCATTGATTTTAATTTGCTGAAATCTACACTTTCAACGGTCGTACCAGTCTTTCCGTATTCAAGAAGCAGTCTCTTGTTATGTGACACGAAGTACTGCAACAGCCACAAACCTGAACATGAACCGTTAGGTTGTATGACCTTGATGTCTTGGTTAACAGTCGCCGTTTTTCGCAGCATTGCAACGGGAAGCGTATGCCGTAATATCCCACTTCGTGTAACCATGACAAGTGATCCCACAGGATACCTCGTCAGTTTCACAGCGCCTTTTTCAGAAATCATTGTTGTTGTACTGACAAGATAATGTTGCTTGACATCTTGTGATGTCACCCACAGATTCTTCCCACCCAAATAGTTCGCAGTGTCTGCCATAGAAGGAGTATGTCCTCCACCAAAGGTGGCAATCTCTTCCAACTTACGATGTTCCCAAGCGGATGCATCGTACCAGTTGTTTGGCGTATTATGGCTACACGGCTATGACGGAGATGGAAGTGGACAATGGCAATTCCCCGATACGATGAATTCTTCGGTCCGGTGCTCCGATTCCTTTCCGACGGTAAGGTTCACGAATCCGGTGAGATGCTGTCGGCGCTCGCCGACGAGTTCAATCTGACCGATGAAGAGCGTCGGCAGCTTCTGCCCAGCGGCCGTTCCCGGGTGCTCAACGGACGCATTGGCTGGGCCAGAACGTATCTGAAAAAGGCCGGACTTATGGAGAGTCCCAAACGTGGCGCCTACCGCATCACCGAAGAGGGGGAGAAGGCGCTTGCATCAGGTGACCCCATCGACAGTGGGTATCTGAGCCGATATGAATCGTTTCGTGATTTTACGGGTGGCAGCAATGACGACAGTGCGTCTGAAGCGACTTCCGGAGCAACGCCATCCGATCGGACAGTGAGTACATCACGTCGCGCGGAATCAGTGAAAGGGGCTTCATCGGAGGAGACCCCTGATGAAGCCCTTGATCGCGCGTTCGCTTCGATCTCCATGCGCCTTGCCGACGACCTGCTGGCGGAGGTCCTCAAACTTTCGCCGGTGGCGTTCGAACGCTTCGTGCTCGATCTGATGGCGAAGATGGGATATGGTGCCTTCGACTCGGCGAGTCAGATGACACCGATCACCGGGGACGAGGGCATCGACGGCATCATCATGGAGGACAAGCTCGGCTTCGATCTGATCTACGTGCAGGCCAAGCGCTACGCCGAGGACCAGACCGTGGGAAGGCCGGACATCCAGAAGTTCGTCGGTGCGATTGCGGGCCGCGGCGGCAGGGGATTGTTCGTCACCACCGCGCGGTTCATCAAACAGGCGATCGACTATGCGAAGCTCCAGCACATCATCCTCGTGGACGGGCACAAGCTCGCGCAACTGATGATCGAGCATGATTTCGGCGTCAGCACCCGCAGGATCTACGAGATCAAAACCGTGGACAGCGACATTTTCAACGAGTACACGGACGAAGAATAAGAAGAACAGAAGCAGGAGAACCACAACGACCATGAATAAGCAGCAGCTTGCCTCCAAGATCTGGGAGTCCGCGAACAGGATGCGTTCGAAGATCGAGGCCAACGAGTACAAGGACTACATTCTTGGCTTCATCTTCTACAAGTTCCTTTCCGAAACGCTGGTAGCCCGTCTATATGCGGATGACTGGACCAAGGAAGATCTGCCGGACCTCACGGAAGACGATGCCGAGACCGTGCAGGATGTGCGCAATCTCTGTGGCTATTTCATCGCATACGACAACCTGTTCTCCACGTGGATCGACAAGGGCGCCGACTTCGAGATAGCGGACGTGCGCACGGCGCTTTCGGCGTTCGAGCGCAACATCAACCCGGCGCATAAACGCGTGTTCTCCGGTATCTTCGACACGTTGCAGACGGGACTGTCCAAGCTCGGCACCGATGAGCGGAGCCGTTCCAAGGCAGCTCGCGACCTGATCTACCTGATCAAGGACATTCCGATGGACAGCCGTCAGGGGTATGACACCCTCGGCTACATCTACGAGTACCTGATCGACAAGTTCGCCTCCAACGCCGGCAAGAAAGCCGGCGAGTTCTACACGCCCAGCGAGGTCTCCCAGTTGATGAGTGAGATCGTGGCGTGGCATCTGCGTGGGCGCAAGGAGATCACGATCTACGATCCGACGTCCGGCTCCGGCTCGCTGCTCATCCATATAGGTCAGGCGGTGGCCTGCCGCAACGGCAATCCGAACGACATCAAGTACTATGCGCAGGAACTCAAGGAGAACACCTACAATCTCACGCGCATGAATCTGGTGATGCGCGGCATCCTGCCGGACAACATCGTGGCCCGCAACGGTGATACATTGAAGGACGACTGGCCGTGGTTCGATACGGACGAGACCAAGGATGAGACCTATGAACCGCTGTTCGTGGATTCCGTGGTCTCGAATCCGCCGTATTCGCAGAACTGGGAGCCGCCGGAGGCGGGTGCCGACCTGCGCTTCGAATACGGCATCGCGCCCAAGTCGAAGGCCGATTACGCCTTCATGCTGCATGACCTCTATCATCTGCGTGACGATGGCATCATGTGCATCGTCCTGCCTCATGGCGTGTTGTTCCGTGGCGGTGAGGAAGGCGTGATCCGCAAGAATCTCGTGGAACACCACCATATCCAGGCCATCATCGGTCTGCCGGCGAACATCTTCTTCGGCACGGGCATCCCCACCATCGTGATGGTGCTGTGCAAACATCGCGACGACGACCATGTGCTCATCGTCGATGCGTCCAAGCATTTCATCAAGGACGGCAAGAACAACAAGCTGCGAGCCTGCGACATCCGTCGCATCGTCGACGCGGTGGCCGGCGAGAAAAACGTGGATAAGTTCAGCCGTCTGGTCGGCATCAAGGAGATTCGGGAGAACGACTACAACCTCAACATTCCCCGATACGTGGACTCCTCCGAAGCGGCCGAGAACTGGGATCTGTATGCCACCATGTTCGGCGGCGTACCCTCGCACGAGATCGATGCGCTGCAACGGTTCTGGGACGTGTTTCCGAGTCTCAAGGAGCAGTTGTTCGAAACGCGGGATGGGCATATCGCCAAGGTCCGCGACGGTTCGGTGCGTGAGACGGTGTACGGCAATGCCGAAGTCAAGGCCTATGTCGATCGGTACAAGCGCGTGTTCGCCGATTACCCGATGCTGCTGCGCCGGGAATTGGTTGATGGCTGCGTGTCCGTGAACGTCGCCGCCAAGGAGGGTGAACTGGCGGGTGAGTTGTTCCGTCGGCTGGCCGATACGCTGCTGGTGGACCCGTACACCGCCTATCAGGTGCTTGATGATGGTTGGCAACAGGTGTCGATCGACCTTGAGACCATCCAGAACGACGGGTTTGATGCCGTCCGCGCGGTGGACCCCAACATGGTCGTCAAGAAGAAAGGCGGCAAGGACGTCGAGGTCCAGGAAGGCTGGACTGGACGTATCCTGCCGTTCGACCTCGTGCAGGAGCGGTTGCTGTCTGCCGATTTGGCCGAAATCGAATCGCAGGAGCATCGTCTGACCGAGATCGGGCAGGAGCTGAACGATCTTCTGGAGAATCTGGACGAGGAGGACAAGGACTCCGACGCGATCAACGAGGCGGGTGATGCGTTCGTCGCTGCCGAATTGAAGAAGGCGGTGAAGCGCATCGGCAAGGCTCCCCAGACCGCTCTGGACCGCGTGCTCGTGAGTGCAAGCGAACTGCTCGATGATGAACGCAAGGTCAGGAAATCCGTCAAGGATTTGCGTGCGGCCCTTGAAAACAAGACCGCGACGATCATCAAAGGGCTTGATGATGAGCAAGCCGCCGATCTGCTGGCTGCCAAGTGGATCGATCCGTTGCAGCGCAGGCTGGAGGCGTTGCCGGTCGCCGTACTTGATGAGCTGGTGTCCAAGGTGACGGCGTTGGATGACAAATATACGACCACCTATGCCGACGTATGCGGCCAGATCAGGACCGCGGAGTCCGAATTGGGAGCCATGCTCGACCAACTGACCGGCAACGAGTTCGACATGGCCGGCATCGTCGAGCTCAAGAGCCTGCTGGGAGGTGAATGATGATGGGAAATTCGAACATTCCTTCGATTCGTTTCGCTGGTTTTGCTGACCCTTGGGAACAGCGTAAGTTGGGGGAGCTGGTCCGACGTGTAACACGGAAGAATTCGGATAACGAGTCTGATCTTCCATTGACTATCTCCGCACAGTATGGATTGATTGATCAGAGGCTGTTCTTCAACAGTCAAGTGGCAAGCAAAGATATGAGTGGTTACTATCTGCTCCGGAAAGGCGAGTTTGCATATAACAAAAGCACTTCCGTGGATAGCCCATGGGGTGCGATCAAGCGTCTGACCCAGTATGAAAAGGGCTGTGTTTCAACGTTATACATATGCTTTGAGCTGCTCGGCGCTGATCCAGATTATCTTGTGACATATTACGAGACCAACCGCTGGTACAAGGCTGTCCAGATGATCGCGGCTGAAGGGGCCAGGAATCATGGGTTGCTCAATATTGCGCCTGATGATTTCTTCGAAACGACGTTATCAGTTCCACCGTCGGCTACCGAGCAGCAGGCCATCGGCCGGTTCTTCTCCCAGCTCGACGAACTCATCACCCTTCATCAGCGTAAGTATGACAAGCTTGTTGTCTTTAAGAAGGCGATGCTCGAACAAATGTTCCCTCAGGAGGGTGAATCAGTTCCGAAGATTCGTTTCGCTGGTTTTGCTGACCCTTGGGAACAGCGTAAGTTCTCTGATGAATTGGTTTTCCTAAAGAACAATACGTTGTCGCGTGCTGAGCTCAGTCCTGATAGTGGCTCTTTTTTTGATGTCCATTATGGTGATGTGCTTATCAAGTATGGTTCGGTTCTTAGCCTCGATTCGGTTGATCTTCCTCGCATTGCGAACGATGATGTTGCTACAAAGTTGGCATGTGACCTCCTTCAGGAAGGTGACATTGTCATTGCGGACACCGCGGAGGATTCCACAGCGGGAAGATGCGCTGAACTGAGGAATTTGGGGGATAAACAAGTTTTCTCAGGTCTCCACACGATGCCATGTCGCCCGCTGAGGGAATATGCCCCCGGCTTCTTGGGACATTACTTGAATGCTCCGGCTTTCCATAATCAGCTTGTGCCGCTCATGCAGGGTATAAAAGTCATTGCTGTGTCGAAGGCGGCAATGGCTGACACGATAGTGTGTGTACCCGCTGTCGAAGAACAGGCAAAGATCAGTGGCGTCTTCTCCCGGCTCGACGACCTCATCACCCTTCATCAGCGTAAGTTGGAATTGCTGCGGAACATCAAGAAATCGCTGCTTGACAAGATGTTCGTGTGACGGGAGATGATCATGGACACGTTCGACATCGCCCGGCTTGATTCGTACCGGGAGAACAACCGCATCGAGGCGAAGGCCGCGAAGGGCGGATTGCCGCGCAGCATGTGGGAAACCTACTCCGCGTTCGCCAACACCTACGGTGGAGTCATCCTGCTCGGGGTCAAAGAACGCGGTGACGGCACATTCGAGGCAATCGGACTTACCCGTTCCGAAGCCGAGCATCTGCGTCAGGATTTCTGGAACACGGTGAGCAACCGCTCCAAGGTGAGTGCCGTACTGCCCATCGAGTCCGAAGTCGAATTGCTGGAAACGGATGGCGGTGCAGTCGTCGCCATCCATGTTCCCCGCGCTCCACGCGAGGAGCGTCCCGTCCACATCAACAACGACCTCTACAACGGCACCTATCGCAGAAGAGGCGAAGGCGACTACCGCTGCATCAGAAGCGAAATCGTATCCATGGTGCGTGATCAGTCGTCCGAGACCATGGACGGTAAGGTACTTGACGAGTTCTCCGTCTCGGATCTCAACGCCGAAAGCATCAGGGGCTATCGCATGCGTTTCCAGACGGCGCACGCGCAAAGCTCGTGGAATCCCCTTGGAACCGAGCCGTTCCTGCGGGCCATCGGCGCCGCGGCCGTCAGTCGTGAGGACGGCAGGTTGCATCCCACGCTCGCCGGCATACTCATGTTCGGCAACGACTATGACATCCTCCGGGAATGCCCGAACTATTTCCTCGATTACCGTGAGGCGCTCGATCCGTCGATACGCTGGACCGATCGGGTGCACTCGGGAGATGGCTTATGGTCCGGCAACGTCTTCGACTTCTTCTTCCAGGTGAGCCGCAAGCTCACGTCGGTGCTCAAAGTGCCGTTCAAACTGGACGGTATTTTCCGAGTGGATGATACCCCCATGCACAAGGCGGTACGTGAAGCCTTGGCGAATTGCCTGTTCAACGCCGACTACTACGGCGTGCGCGGTGTGGTGGTGCGTTGCGAACCGTCTCGTCTGGTGTTCGAGAATCCGGGTACTATTCGCACCGGTCTCGAGCAGATGCGCTTGGGCGGCACGTCCGATCCACGTAATGCCGGCATCATGCGTATGTTCGGACTCATTGATGTCGGCGAGCGCGCTGGCACTGGAATCCCTGATGTCTTCGCCACATGGGCCAATGTCGGGCTTCCCGAGCCGCGGATAGAGGAATGTTTTGGCGAAGCGGAGCGGACTACGCTGATGCTTGAGCTTGGTCCGACTGCGGGTGATGAGCAGATAAGCGCATCTGATGATGGTATTGTCAGCAACGCTGACAATAACGCTGACAATACTGACAATATTGCTGACAATACCGAATCGCATGCTCTTAACAGCAGCGCGCGGGCAGTGCTTCGTTACCTTGCGCAGCATCCGAATGCCACGCAAGAAGAAATCGGCTCGGCTGTCGGTATAGGGCGAACCGCCGTTGCCAACCACACGTCGTTATTGCAAAAGCGTGGTCTGCTCAAACGTATCGGTTCACGCAAAACCGGCCACTGGGAAGTTCAAGGAGGAACAGGGCGATGATCTTCGACAAGGAATCGGATTTCGAGGAAAGTGTCATCTCGGTGCTCAAGCAGCACGGCTGGACGGACGGCGTGCTGCGTTACCCGACCGAGAAGGACCTGGTCGAGAACTGGAAGGGCATCCTCTACCGCAACAACTGCGGTGTGGATTGCCTCGGCCAGTATCATCTGACTGACGGCGAGATGGCGCAGATCCTCGAACAGATCGAGACACTGCGCACACCGCTCGCCCTCAACTCGTTCGTCAACGGACGGACCATCTCCATCATCCGCGACAACAAGGAAGACAAGGCGCATTTCGGCAAGGAGGTCAGCCTCTACATCTACGACCGTAAAGAGATCGCCGGAGGCAAAAGCGTCTACCAGATCGCCCAACAGCCGGTCTACCCGGCCAAGAATGCAATACTCAACTCGCGGCGCGGCGATCTTACCCTGCTCATCAACGGCATGCCGCTCATCCACATCGAACTGAAACGAAGCGGCACCCCGGTCAGCCAGGCGACCGGACAGATCGAGAAGTACGCGCACGAAGGCGTGTTCACCGGACTGTTCCGACTCGTGCAGATCTTCGTGGGCATGACCCCGGACGATGCCGTCTACTTCGCCAATCCCGGAGCCGACAGGTTCAACCCGAGCTACTACTTCCACTGGGCCGACTTCAACAACGAGCTCATCTGCGGCAACGACAAGCCCGGCGCCGACGAATGGAAGCGGTTCATCGGCGGCACATCAGGCGCGGCCGGTCTGCTGTCCATTCCCATGGCCCATCAGCTCATCGGCTTCTACACCGTCGCCGACTCCTCGGACGGCTGCCTCAAGGTGCTGCGCAGCTACCAGTACATCGCCGCGAACGCCATATCCGATCGCGTACGCACCTGCGACTGGGAGCATCGTCCCGAAACGCCGGGACGTCGCGGCGGCTACGTATGGCACACCACCGGCTCGGGCAAGACCATGACCAGCTTCAAATCGGCGCAGCTCATCGCCGATTCCAAGGACGCGGACAAGGTGGTGTTCCTCATGGACCGCATCGAACTGGGAACGCAATCGCTCAAGGAATACCGCAGCTTCGCCGATGACGAGGATGACGTGCAGGGCACCGAAAACACTGGTGTATTGCGCGACAAGCTCGACAGCACCGACCCCAGGAATACCCTCATCGTCACCTCCATCCAGAAGATGAGCAACATCAAACCCGGAGAGAGCGGCGTCACCCAAGCCGAGCTCGACCGCATGGCGGCCAAACGCATCGTCTTCATCGTGGACGAATGTCACCGATCCACCTTCGGCGACATGCTGCAGGACATCCGCCGATCCTTCCCCAACGCGCTGTTCTTCGGATTCACCGGCACGCCGATCCTCGATGAGAACCAGAAGAAGGACTCCACCACATCGATGATCTTCGGCAAATGCCTGCACCGGTACGGCATCGCCGACGGCATCCGCGACCACAACGTGCTCGGCTTCGACCCGACCATGGTCGCCACCTACAAGGACATGGACGTGCGCAAAGCCGTGGCTCTGAGCCAGGCGCACACGGCAACGGTCGAAGAGGCGCTCGCCGACCCTGACAAGGCCAAGGTTTACCGGCACTACATGAACAAGAACGAAGTGCCGATGGCATCCACGACAGATGGCAGCGGACGGAACGTCACCGGCATCGAGGATTTCCTTGGGAATGAGCAGTACGGTGTCGGCAGTGAACACGAGGACATGGTGGTCTCGGACATCCTCGAACAGTTCCCCGTGCTGAGTCACGCGAACAAGTTCCACGCGATGCTCGCCACCAGCTCCATCCCCGAGGCGATCAGCTACTACCGTCTGTTCAAGAAACAGGCGCCCGATCTACGGGTCACCGCACTGTTCGACCCGAACATCGACAACAACGCCGGATCCACCGTGAAAGAGGACGCCCTGTGCGAGATCATCGACGACTACAACACGGCATACGGCAAGGAATTCACCATCTCCACATGGGCGGCCATGAAGAAGGACATTTCCTCACGGCTATCCCATAAGTCGCCATACGGCAACATCGATACGAACCGGAGCCAGCGGCTTGATCTACTCATCGTGGTCGACCAGATGCTCACCGGATTTGACTCGAAATGGGTGAACACGCTGTACTTGGACAAGGTCATCGAATACGAGAGCATCATCCAGGCGTTCAGCCGCACCAACCGGTTGTTCGGACCGGACAAGCCGTTCGGCGTCATCCGCTACTACCGCAAGCCGCACACCATGCGCCGCAACATCGAGCGGGCCGTGAAACTCTATTCCGGAGACCGGCCGCTCGACCTGTTCGTACAGAAGTTGCCGCAGAACGTGGCGGCGATGGATGCGCGCTATAAGGAGATCCTCGACATATTCGGTTCCGCCGGTCAGGGCGATTTGCGTCATCTGCCGGAATCAGTGGAGGCCAAGCGCAAGTTCGCCAAGGAATTCGTGGCGTTGAACCGATTCCTGGAAGCCGCGAAAGTACAGGGATTCGAATGGGGGAGGGAATCATACGAGTTCACGGACGAGAACGGTGTGCGGACGGTCGTCAGAGCCGAACTCGATGAACGGACATACCTCATTCTGGCACAGCGGTACAAGGAATTGTTCGAGAACGGTTCCGGAACGGGCGGGTCCAACGGCGGCGGTATGGAGGCGCCGTACGAACTGGACGGCTACCTGACCGCCATCGACACCGGACTGATCGACACGGACTATATGAACGCCAACTTCACCAAATGGCTCAAGGCGCTGCGTGAGGACAGTCCCGAACTGGAGCAGGCATCCGAACTGCTGCATCGGTCGTTCGCGACGCTTTCGACTGACGAACAACGGTTCGCGGAACTGTTCCTGCATGACGTGGAACGCGGCGACGTGACGGTCGAGGACGGCATGACATTGCGCGATTACATCACCCGATACGCGCGGCGTGAAAAGGACGAACAGATAGACAAGCTCGTGGACTATTTCGGGGTTAAGCGCACGTTGGTGGAGGAACTCGTGCTGAAACACATCGATGAAGCCAATATTGGTGAATTCGGTCGGCTCAAAGACTTGTACGATTCCATCGACAAAAAACGGTCGAAAACCACGCTGGAGGCATGGACGGGAATGGTTATTTCGCAGCCCAAAGTGAATAGGGCGGTGCGTACCCTGCTGAGACGTTTCGTGTTGGAAGGCGGATTCGACATTGATGCCGCGCTCGACGATATCCGGATTGCGAAGAGCGGAGGAGCCGGACGATACGCTGCATGATGTAGCCCAACGCTGATAGTCTGGCGGACAGCCGAAACCGTGCAAGCACGCATCCAAGAAGCCTGTAAGGAGTATGTCATGGCCGAAAACACCGAACATCTCGCCCTGTGGGGCGGCCGCTTCACCTCCGGACCGTCCGCCGAACTGGCCCGGCTGTCGAAGTCCACCCAGTTCGACTGGCGGCTCGCCGACGACGACATCGCCGGCTCCCGCGCCCACGCCCGTGCCCTCGGCCGCGCCGGACTCCTCACCGCCGACGAGCTCACGCGCATGGAAGAGGCGCTCGACACGCTCCAGCGCCACGTGGACGACGGCACGTTCGCGCCCATCGAGGACGACGAGGACGAGGCCACCGCATTGGAGCGCGGCCTCATCGACCTCGCCGGCGACGAGCTCGGCGGCAAACTGCGCGCCGGACGCTCCCGCAACGACCAGATCGCCTGCCTGATCCGCATGTGGCTGCGCCGCCACTCCCGCGTCATCGCGAAACTCCTGCTCGAACTCGTCAACGCGCTCATCGCCCAGAGCGAGAAGGCCGGCCGCACCGTCATGCCCGGCCGCACGCACATGCAGCACGCCCAGCCCGTCCTGCTCGCCCACCAGCTCATGGCCCACGCCTGGCCGCTCCTGCGCGACGTCGA
Organism: Bifidobacterium aesculapii; assembly: GCF_001417815.1. Classification (GTDB taxonomy): domain Bacteria; phylum Actinomycetota; class Actinomycetes; order Actinomycetales; family Bifidobacteriaceae; genus Bifidobacterium; species Bifidobacterium aesculapii. The sequence continues at coordinate 33,150 of NZ_BCFK01000028.1, read as the reverse complement.
ACGCCTCGTGGACTGGGACAAGCGCATCAACGCCTCCCCGTACGGTTCCGGCGCGCTCGCCGGCAACACGCTCGGACTCGACCCGGAGGCCGTCGCGCGCGAACTCGGCTTCTCCCGCGTGACCGACAACTCCATCGACGGCACCGCCGCCCGCGACCTCGTCGCCGAATTCGCGTTCATCGCGGCGATGACCGGCGTCGACATCTCCCGCCTGAGCGAGGAGATCATCATCTGGAACACGCAGGAGTTCGCGTTCGTCAAACTCGACGACGCCTACTCCACCGGCTCCTCGATCATGCCGCAGAAGAAGAACCCGGACATCGCCGAACTGGCGCGCGGCAAGTCCGGCCGTCTCATCGGCGACCTGACCGGCCTGCTCGCCACCTTGAAGGGCCTGCCCACCGCCTACGCGCGCGACCTGCAGGAGGACAAGGAGGCCGTGTTCGACCAGGTCGACACGCTCGAAGTGCTGCTGCCCGCGTTCACCGGCATGGTGCGCACGATGCGCTTCGACGCGGATCGCCTCGAGGCCGAGGCACCGACCGGTTTCGCGCTCGCCACCGACATCGCCGAATGGCTCGTCAAGAACGGCGTGCCGTTCCGTCACGCGCACGAGCTGTCCGGCGCGTGCGTCAAGCTCGCCGAAGGCCGCGGCCAGGAGCTGTGGGACCTGACCGACGACGACTTCACGTCCACGTTCGCCGCGTTCCTGCCGGCCGACAAGGCACCGGGCGTGCGCGAGGTGCTCTCCAGCCACGGTTCCGTCGACTCCCGCAACGGCAAGGGCGGCACCGCCTTCGGCCGCGTGCGCGAGCAGATCGTCGACGCTAAGCGCGAACTCGAGGAGCTGCGCGTCTTCGCCGACTCCACCTCCGACGGCTCCGCCTACAAGACGCCCGGCACGTTCTGATTCCGGTCCGTTCCGGTTCCGACGCGCCTCATACACCACAAGCCCCGCACACGTCGTGCGGGGCTTTCCCGTACATGGGCCGCCGTTGTCATCGTCGCCATCTACACTGGGCGTCAGCACGAACGGGAGCCCGCAGGGCTGAGAGGAAGCGCCACGCTTCGACCGGGGAACTTGACGCGGGTCATGCCGCCGTAAGGAATCGTCTTCTTTCGCCAAGGGCTCCGAATCTCGCACAGCCCCGCAGCACAACCCGTTCGCACCGATAATCTAGCCGTGCGGAACCTTCCGCATGGTCGCATGACTGGGTTCATGGATGGGCGCACCACTTAGGGTACGGTTCGTTTCGTGCGCCCTTTTTTAATATCCGACGACATTCGCCAGGGAAAGCGAGGATTCATGCAGGTCAACGGAGAACAGGTGGCGCTCGGCGGTCCCGTCAGCGTCGCCGACTATCTCGAAACCCACGGGTTCAGGGCCGAACGCGTCGCCATCGAACTCAACGGCGAGATCATCCCGCGCGAGCGCCGCGCCGAGACGATGCTCGACGACCAGTGCGTCATGGAGATCGTCCAATTCGTCCAAGGCGGCTGAGCGGCCGGTCATCCGGCTCGCCGCAACGAATCAGAGAGCCGAAGAGCAACATTCAACCCAAGGAAGGGAAACAACCATGAGCAACATCAACCCCGTCACCGAAGCGTCCGTCGAAGCCACGCCGCTGCCGCCGCAGCCGGCGGTCGTCAACCCGGTCGGCACCGCGGCGCCCATCCTGCCCGTCGAAGATAAGCCGCTCAACCTCGGTGGCCATGAATTCCAGTCGCGCTTCATCCTCGGCTCCGGCCGCTACGACCTGAACCTCATCAAGGCCACCGTCGAGCACGCGGGCACCCAGATCGTCACGATGGCGCTGCGCCGAGCCACCACCACCGAGAACAGCGTGCTCGACTACATCCCCGAAGGCATCACGCTGCTGCCGAACACGTCCGGAGCGCGCAACGCCGAGGAAGCCGTGCGCATCGCCCGGCTCGCCCGCGAGGTGTGCCACACCGACTTCGTCAAGGTCGAGATCGAGCACGAGACCAAGTACCTGCTGCCCGACAACGCCGAAACCATCCGCGCCACCGAGATGCTGGCCAAGGAGGGCTTCGTCGTCATGCCGTACATGTTCCCCGACCCGATCGCCGCACGTCAGCTCGAGGAGGCCGGCGCCGCCGCCGTCATGCCGCTCGGCTCGCTCATCGGCTCCAACATGGGCCTGCGCATGCGCGACTTCATCAAGATCATCATCGCGAACGCGAACGTGCCGGTCATCATCGACGCGGGCATCGGCCGTCCCAGCCAGGCCGCCGACGCGATGGAGATGGGCGCGGACGCGGTCATGGCGTACACGGCCGTCGCCTCCGCCGGCAACATCCCGCTCATGGCCGAGGCGTTCAGGCACGCCATCGACGCCGGACGCGCCGCCTACCTCGCCGGTCTCGGCAAGGTGACCGAAGGTCAGGCCGTGCCGTCCAGTCCGACCACCGGCTACCTGCACTGAGCGGGGGGGGGGATTCGCGCATCGCCATGGCATTCACGGACGAACAACTCGAACGGTATTCGCGGCATCTGATCCTCAAAGGATTGGGCGTCACGGGGCAGAAGCGTCTGCTCGGCGCCGGCGTGCTCATCGTCGGCGCGGGAGGGCTCGGCTCGCCGGCAGCGCTCTACCTCGCCGCAGCCGGCGTGGGCCGCATCGGTCTCGTGGACGGCGACGTGGTCGACCTGAGCAACCTGCAACGCCAGATCATCCACACCACCGCGAGCGTCGGCACGCCCAAAGTGGAGTCGGCGGCCGCGGCGATCCGCGCGCTCAACCCGGACGTCACGGTCGAGGCGCACCATACGACGCTCGACGCCGGCAACGTCGCGGACCTCATCGCGCCATACGATCTCGTCATCGACGCGACCGACAACTTCGCCGCGAAGTTCCTCATCAACGACGCGTGCGTGCTCGCCGGCAAGCCGTTCATCCATGCCGGCGTCGTCGGATTCGCCGGGCAGGTCATGGACGTCGTGCCCGGCGCGGGTCCCTGCTACCGGTGCATCTTCCGCGACATGCCGGCCGCCGGCGAGGTGCCGTCCTGCCGCGAGGCGGGCGTGCTCGGCGCTGTCGTCGGCGTGATCGGCAGCCTCGAGGCCACGGAGGCGGTCAAACTCATCGCGGGCGTGGGCGAGCCGCTCGTCGCACGCATGCTCACCGTCGACGCGCTGACGATGAACGTACGCCGCGTGCCGCTGCCGAAGCGTGTGCCAGACTGCCCGGTGTGCGGCGAGGAGCCGACCATCACGTCGCTCGATCCGTCGCGCTACGTGCAGCCCGCCTGCGCGATCTGAGACGGACGGCCGCGATCAGGTCGGGAGCGGAACCGACGAATCGACAAACAGGAACGGAATCGATACGGAGAGAAGGGGAATATGCCCATCGCATGGGGCCATGACCAGAACACGGCGGACGGCGACGACGAAGTCCGCCGCATCACGCCCGCCGAGTTCGCCGCGCTCGACCACAGCCAGGTGACGCTGCTCGACCTGCGCGAACCGGCCGACGTGGCCGCGAATCCGGTCGAAGACGCGGTCAACGCGCCGCTCGACCCGCTCGCCCACGTGCTGAGAACCGTGCCGAAGACGCGCACGGTGGTCGTGTTCTGCACGGAAGGATGGTGGAGCGAGGAGGTCGCGCAGATCCTCACCGACCGCGGCTACGAGGCGGTGAGCCTCGAAGGCGGCTACCGCGCGTATCGCGAATACCTCGACGCGGCGCGGGGATGATACCGCCCCGCACGAATCATCCCCGTGGACGAGCACACGCGGTACACGCGAATCGTACAATCGTGTGGCAGTGGCGTACGGAACCGCACGCCGACTCGACCGAACGCAACGACAGGGGATGATGCTTTTATGGGGCGACCGCTCACCCGCACCCAGATACGTCGACTCGTCGCCGAACACGGCCGCGAGGTGCTCGAACACCCGCACATGCAGGCCGAACACGGCAACTACCAGCACGGCAACGTGTCGACGTTCGCCCACTCCATCCGCGTGGCGTGCCTCGCCGTATGGCTCGCCGACCGGCTGCACCTGTGGCGGCGCGTCGACGTGCGTTCGCTCGTGCGCGCGGCCCTGCTGCACGACTACTTCCTCTACGACTGGCATGACTGGGACGGCGGCGCGCACCGCCTGCACGGGTTCACGCACGGCAACGCCGCACTGCTCAACGCCATGCGCGACTTCCGCCTCAACGCCATCGAACGCGACTCCATCTCCTGCCACATGTTCCCGCTCACGCCCACGGCGCCGAGCTACGTGGAAGGGTGGCTCGTCACCGTCGCGGACAAGCTGTCCGCCGCGCGCGAGACGCTTTCATCCGAGCGGTTCGACAAGGGGAGGAACCCCATTCGATGACCTTGCTCGCCCTGGAATACCTGTTCCTATGGTTCCTGTTCTACAGCCTCGCCGGCTGGGTGTACGAGTCGATTCTCGTCTCCGTGCAGCAGCGCAGGCCCGTCAACCGCGGCTTCCTCAACGGACCGTTGTGCCCGATCTACGGCACGGGCGCGGTGCTCGGCATCGTCGTGCTCGGCGACGTGCGCAATCCCGCGGTCGTGTTCCTGATCTCCTCGGTGGGCGCGTGCATGCTCGAATACCTCACCTCGTGGGCCATGGAGAAGCTGTTCCATGCGCGATGGTGGGATTACTCGCACTTCCGGTTCAACCTGAACGGGCGCATCTGCCTTCTGGGCGCGATGGTGTTCGGCATCGGCGGCGTCGTGATCGTCGACGTCGTCCAGCCGCAGGTGGAGAGGGCCACCATGCTCATCCCGCTGGCGGCGATCCACTGGATGTGCGCGGTGTTCCTCGTGCTCACCGCGGCCGACACGGTGGTCACGGTCGTCGGCATCGTCGACTTCGACAAGAGCCTCGAACGTTTCCGCGAAGCCGTCGCCAAATACGGCGACACGCTCGGTGAGATGCGCGAGAAGGTCGGCGACGTGACCGACCGTGCGGCCGGGGCGGCTGCGGAACTGGCTGCGGGCATGGCGGCCGGGGCGAACGAACGCCTCGGCGGCGTGCCCGGCAAGGTGGGCGAGGTCGGCGGCATGGTCGGCGAACGGCTTGGCGAATCCCTGCAGTCCGGCCGCGAGATGTCCGCCGAACTCATGGCGCGCGTGCGCGAGGCGGCCGCACGCACGTTCAACAGCCAGCAGCGGCGCATGATCGCCTCGTTCCCGCGTCTCAAGGCCACGCGCAACGACGACGCCCTCCGCCAGCTGCGCGAGGCGTTCGAGCGGCTGCGTCGCGACGGCCGATGACGGGGTCGTTCGTACGCACGTCTCGCACGGCCGCCGTTTCGCGGCCACCCTTACCGTCCGTGGCGGGCGCGCTGCGGGCGGGCGACCTGTCGCCGCGGCATGCGAGACTGGTAGGCGCTTGAAATCCGAGTAGGGCATGTCACATCCACAATTCGATAGGGAGAGCGACCACTTATGGCTCACGTCATCGACTTCAAAGAGGCGGGGTTCGACACCCTGCTCGATGAGCTGGAATGGCGCGGGTTGATCTCGCAGTCCACGGACCGCGATCGACTCGCAGCGGCGTTGAACGGGGAGCCGATCACCTATTATTGCGGTTTCGACCCGACGGCCGCCTCCCTGCACATCGGCAACCTCGTCCAGCTTATCAACATGCGTCACCTCCAGGCGGCCGGGCACCACCCGATCGCGCTGGTCGGCGGCGCCACGGGTCTCATCGGCGACCCGCGCCAGTCGGGCGAGCGCACGCTCAACCCGAAGGACGTGGTGGCCGGCTGGGCCGAGCGTCTCAAGCGCCAGATCGGCGGCATTCTCGTCACCGAGGGCGCCAACCCGGTGCGCTTCGTCTCCAACTACGACTGGACCGCGCAGATGAACGTCATCGACTTCCTGCGCGACGTCGGCAAGAACTTCCGTCTCGGCACGATGCTCGCCAAGGACACCGTGGCCCGCCGTCTCAACTCGGAGGAGGGCATCTCCTTCACCGAGTTCAGCTACCAGGTGCTGCAGGGCAACGACTTCCTCCACCTGTACGACGAATACCATTGCACGCTCGAGCTCGGCGGCTCCGATCAGTGGGGCAACCTCACCTCCGGTCTGGACCTCATCCACAAGGTGCGCGGCGTGGACGTCAACGTGTTCACCAGCCCGATCATCACCGACGCGCAGGGCAAGAAGTTCGGCAAGTCCGAGGGCAACGCCGTCTGGATCGACCCGACGATGCTCTCCCCGTACAAGTTCTACCAGTTCTGGATCAACCGCCCGGACGTGGAGATGGAGAGCCTGCTCAAGGCGTTCACCTTCCTGCCGAAGGCGGAGATCGAACGGCTGGTCGAGGAGTCGAAGACCAATCCGGGCAAGCGCGAGGCGCAGAAGGCGCTCGCCTGGGAGGTCACCAGCTTCGTGCACGGCGAGGCCGCGACGCAGGCCGCGATCGACGCCTCCGCCGCGCTGTTCGGCCGAGGCGGCGACCTCGCCGCGATCGACGAGTCCACGCTCGAATCGGTGCTCGAAGGCTTCAAGGTCGTCGACGAGCACGGAGAGCACGTGTTCCCCGCAGTCGAGGCCGGCGTGCGCGTGATCGACGCCGCGCAGGCCGCAGGACTGTTCAAGTCTGCGTCCGAGGCGCGCCGCGCCGTCAAGTCCGGCGGCGTCTACCTCAACAACGCGCGCGTCGAGGACGAGGAGGCCGTGATCGGCGGCGGCGATTTCCTCGCCGGCCGTTTCGCGCTCATCCGACGCGGCAAGAAGGCTCTCGGCGCGGTCGAAAAGCGCTGACCATACATGCGGGGGAGCACGTTCGACCGGTCTTCCCCGCATCCTCCCGCGGCATCACGCCGCGATATGAGACTGTTCATCTAGAAAGGCGATATTCACATGGCAGAAGGCAACGAGCGTTCCGGCAAGTCGTTCGGCGGGCGCAAGGGCGGTTACGGCCACGGGGCGGGGCGCCCCGGCTCCCGCGGCGGCAACGGGTTCAAGCCGCGCGGCAAGGGTGGCAAGTCGTTCGGCGGTTCCCGCGGCGGCTACGGCAATGGACGTTCCGGCGGGTTCCATCGTGACGGCGAGGACCGCGGCGGCGAGCGTCGCGGCGGGTTCCACAAGGATGGGTTCCGTAAGGACTTCCGTCGTGACGGCGACCGTGATTTCCGTCGTGGCGACCGTGATTTCCATCGTGACGGTGAGTCGGGCGGCGAGCGTCGCGACTTCCACAAGGGCCCGCGTCAGGGCGGCTTCCGCAAGGACGGCGATTCCCGCGGCGGGTTCCGTAAGGGCGGGTTCCGTCGTGACGGCGAGCGTCGTGATTTCCATCGTGACGGTGATGATCGTCGTGGCGGCTTCCGTAAGGACTTCCGTCGTGACGGCGACCGTGATTTCCGTCGTGGCGATCGTGATTTCCATCGTGACGGCGAGTCGGGCGGCGAGCGTCGTGATTTCCACAAGGGCCCGCGTCAGGGCGGTGACCGCGACTTCCGCAGTGGCGAGCGCAGGGACTTCCGTCGTGACGGCGATTCCCGCGGCGGGTTCCGTAAGGGCGGTTTCCGTCGTGACGGCGAGCGTCGTGATTTCCATCGTGACGGTGATGATCGTCGTGGCGGCTTCCGCAAGGACTTCCGTCGTGACGGCGACCGTGATTTCCGTCGTGGCGATCGTGATTTCCATCGTGACGGCGAGTCGGGCGGCGAGCGTCGCGACTTCCACAAGGGACCGCGTCAGGGCGGTGACCGTGACTTCCGTGGTGGCGAGCGCAGGGACTTCCATCGCGACGACCGCCGCGGTTCCAACCCGCGCTACCAGCGTGACGATTCCCGTCGTGACGGCGGCGAGCGCCGCGAGTTCACGGCGGAGGAGAGGCGCGACTACCGTGAGGAGAAGCGTTCCGAATACATGAACCGCGGCCCGCGCCGCAATTCCGACGGCACGATGAGCTTCCCTTCGCAGAACCCGTACACCGCGCGTCGCCCCGACGAGCCGAAGATGCCGAAGGGCATGGTGTGGGGCATGCTTTCCAAGGACGAGAAGGAACGTCTGCGTGGTTTGGCCAAGGAGCATGCCGAGAACATCGGCCTGCACATCCTCGCCGCCTATACGCTCATCGAGAGCGATCCGGACGCGGCGCTCGAGCACGCCAAGTGGGTGGCGCGTCAGGCGTCCCGCATCGACTTCGCGCGTGAGACGCTTGCGTTCGTCGCCTACCGCAAGGGCGACTACAAGCTCGCGCTCAAGGAGTTCCGCACCGCGTACCGCATGAACGGCTACCTCGACTACCTGCCGTTCATCGCCGATTGCGAGCGTGGTCTCGGCAGTCCGAAGAAGGCCATCGAGATCGCCGTCTCCGACGATGCCAAATATCTCAGGGGCGAAGCCAAGGCGGAGATGTTCCTCGTCTACGCCGGTGCGCTTTCCGACCTCAAGCTGTGGGACAAGGCCATCGAGATCGTCCACACGCTCGGCCGTTCCAAGGGCCTGGCCGGCAGCTACCGCATGCGCGCGCTGCAGGCCGAGCAGCTGTTCCTCGAGGAGTGCGGCCGCTCCGACGAGGCCATCGCGCTCGACCAGATCATCGAGAAGCTGGAGAACCAGTACGCCGACTTCGATGAGGACGAGGACAGCGACGAGGTGATCATCGACCATGATCTCGAGCACCTCGACGACCCCGACGTGCTCGCCGAGCTCGGCATCTCCGAAGACGACGCGCAGTACGCGCCGGACGACGAATACGGCGAGGACGACGACTACGGCGAGTCCGATGAGTCCGACGATGCCGAGGATGCGGATACGGACGGATCCGCGGACGCCGAATCCGATGCGGACGATGACGATGCCGTGGATGCCGAGGCGGAGACGGTCGAATCCGAGGATGAGGCCCACGCCGAGGAGGAATCCCAGGAGGCCTCCGAAGAGGGTGTCGACGGAGAGACCGCGGACAGCGACGAGACCCAGGCTCCGGCCGAGGAGACCGTCGAAGGCGCGCAGGCCGACGAGGAGCCGGTCGAATCCGAGGAATCGGACGAGGCCGAGACCGAAGCCGAAGAGACGGCTGAGGGCGCACAGGCCGAAGCGGAAGACGCCACCGGTCAGACCCCGGCCGAGGAACCGGCCGCGGACGAGCAGTGAGCGCAATCCCCATGACCCGATTCCTCAAAGGCACCGACAGGCCGCTCGCCGAAGCCTACCGGCTGGCGCTGCTGGATCTCGACGGCGTCGTCTACCGGGGCAAGAACCCGGTGGAGCACGCCGCCGAATCCATCCGCGCCGCCGAACACGCCGGCATGACCATCGAATACACGACGAACAATTCGTCACGCTTCCAGCATGTCGTCGCCGAACAGCTCCGGGGCTTCGGCCTGGACGTCGAACCGTGGCAGGTCATCACCTCCTCGGTGGTGGCGGCCCGCATGGTCGCCAAGGCCGTGCCGGCGGGTTCCACCGTGCTCGTCGTCGGCGCTGAGCATCTGCGTGAGGAGGTCGAGCGCGCCGGACTCGTCGTCACCGACGATCCGCAGAGCGGGCCGGCGGCCGTCATCCAAGGCTGGTTCCCGCAGATGACCTGGCAGATGATGGCCAACGCGGCGTTCGCGGTCGAGGCCGGGGCCACGTACTTCGTGACCAACCGCGACCTGACCATTCCGCGCGAACTCGGCATCGCGCCCGGATGCGGGTCGATGATCCGCGCGGTCATCGCGGCCACCGGCGTCGAACCCGTCGCCTCCGCCGGCAAACCCGAAGCGTACATGTACGACGAGGCGCGCGAACTCAACGCGTCCGCCGGCCAGTCGCTCGTGCCCAAGGACGAGTCCATCGCCATCGGCGACCGACTCGACACGGACATCGAAGCGGGCAACCGCGGCGGCTATGATTCGCTGGCGGTGCTCACCGGCGTCACGAACCCGCACGAGCTCATGCTCGCCCCCGCGCACCTGCGCCCCACCTATGTGGCTCCGGACCTGCGTGCGCTCGGCGAGACCATGCCGCAGCCGGTCGACCATGGCGAGGGCCGTTGGACCTGCGGTACGGAACAGGCCGTGTTCGACGTGCACGCCGGCAGGATCGACGTCTCCGACGCCTCGTCCGTCGACGCGTTGCGCGCCGCGATCTGCGCCGCCTGGCAGGCGGCCGACTCGGGCGTGGACATGGACTCCGTCAGTCTGCCCGCATTCGAGATGACGGGTATCCGCTGATGGGCGTGAACGGCGATACCGTGGCCTCGCATGACGCCTCGGAATCCATCGAACGGCGCTTCCCGGCGATCGACGGATTCGACGGCATGGACGACGGCCAGCGGATAACGGCATTGCAGCAGGTCCTGAGCGACCTGCAGCATGATCTCGACGTCATCGGCAAGTGAGGTCCTGCCATGGATACCCCCATGCCGGACCGGCTTGACCTGTGGCTCGTCGCCGGAGGAGTGGTCGACTCGCGTTCCAAGGCGCAACGGCTCATCAAAGGCGGGCACGTCACCGTCAACGGCAAGGTCGTGACCAAACCCGCGACGGCGATCGGCGACGCCGCCCATACACGCATCGTCGTAGACAAGGGCGACGACTACGTCTCGCGCGGCGCCTACAAGCTCGTCGGCGCGTTCGAGGCGTTCGCCGGGGACGGTCTGCCGGAGCCGGACGGGCTCGACTGTCTCGACATCGGCGCTTCGACCGGCGGGTTCACGCAGGTGCTCCTGCATCGCGGCGCACGTCACGTCGTGGCGCTCGACGTCGGCCACGGCCAGCTCGACGCGCGCGTGGCGGACGACGCGCGCGTCATCGAGATGAGCGGCGTCAACATCCGTGACGTGACGGCCTCGGACCTGCCGTACCCGCCGGCGATGATCGTCTCCGACGTCTCGTTCATCTCCTTGACCTACGTGATTCCCGTGGTCGCGGCCGTCGCCGCGCCCGGCGCGCACATCGTGCTCCTCGTCAAACCCCAGTTCGAGGTTGGGCGCGCCGGTCTCGACCGCCACGGCGTCGTCGTCGACGAGGCGCTGCGTCGGCAGGCGCTCGACGACGTCACCGCATGCGCCGCCGCGCACGGGCTCAAGGTCGTGGCCACCGCGCCGAGCCCGATCGAAGGCACGCACGGCAACGCGGAATGGCTGTTGTACGCTCAGGCGCCGGCGCGGATGAACCGGTCGATCTGATCCTCCTTGCCCATGATGACCAGTTCGTCGTTGCGGTGCATGACGAGCTCCTTCGAACCGTATTGGAACTCCCGTCCGGGCGATTTGATGCCGACCACGGTGATGCCGTAGCGTTCGTGCACGCGCGCGTCCTCGATGCTGTGGCCCACCGCATGCGCCGGCGTGTGGATCTTCACCACGGTGTGCGCGCCCTCGATCTCGATGTAGTCCAGATAGTCGCCGCGTACAAGGTGCCCGACGCGCTTGCCGGCATCGGTCTCCGCGTTGATGATGTGGCGCGCGCCGATGCGCTGCAGGATGCGCGCATGCTGCACGGACACGCTTTTCGCCCACAGATCGGTCACGCCCGCGTCGAGCAGGTTGCCGGTGGTGATGACCGACGCCTCGACGCTGTCGCCGATCGCCACGACGGCCGTGTCGAACTGGGAGGCGTCGATCTGCTCGATGGCGAGCACGTCGGTCATGTCCGCCTGGACGACCGGCAGGGTGGCCGACCAGCGCGCCACCAGATCGGGATCGTTGTCGACGGCGAGCACGTCCTGCCCCATCGCGTCCAATGTGGTGGCCACGGCGCTGCCGAACCTGCCCAGGCCCACGACGAGCACGCTTTTGCCGGATTTCGCCATTCGTGTCTTCCTTTCGATGGATTGAAGGATTGGAATTGAAGGTGGACTGCGGGAGCATCGCGGCGGATCCTCCCCGCGTCAGCCGACGACCACGGGTTCGGTCGGGTACCGCACCGCCTCCAAGGTGCGCGGCCGGCTGATGGAATAGGCGATGGTCATCGGCCCCAAGCGGCCGACGACCATCGTGACGGCGAGAATCGCCAATGCGGCGGGATTGTCCTCGCGGGCCAGTCCCACCGTGTAGCCGCCCAATCCGAACGCCGAACACGAGTCGAACAGCGCGTCCGTCAGCGAGGCGCCGGAGACGAGCATCAGCGACAGCGACGAGACGAGCACGAGCAGCAGGCATGTGCTCGTGATGCTCACCGAGGTCATCGCCACGTTCGTGTGGATGCGGCGACGGAACGCGTTGACGTCCTTGTGCCCCGTGAACGAGGCGCGCGAGACGAGCAGGATCACCGCGAACGTGGTCACGCGGATACCGCCCGCCGTCGACGTGCTGCCGCCGCCGATGAACATGATCACGCTCATGAACACCTTCGTCGGCTCGCTCACCTGCGGCACCCACGTCAGATCGAAGCCGGAGCTGCGCGGCATGACCGCCGCGACCATCGCATAGCGCATGCGCGTGTTGAGGTCCGCGTCCTTGAACAGGAACGGGTTGTCCCATTCGACCAGCAGGAACCAGGCGAGCGACATGGCGACGATGATGCCCGTCGCCATGAGCGTGATCTTCGTGTGCAGGCTCCAGCGCCGGGGCGGCAGACGTCTGCGGGCGCACCGCAGCAGGTTGAGGATCACGGGGAAGCCGAGCGTGCCGCAGAACGCGGACAGCATGATCGGCAGGCCGACGGCCCAGCTGTTGACGTGTAGCCCTGCCGTGTCCGGGGTGAAGCCGGCGTTGTTGTACGACATGACCGCGAAGAACAGCGACTCCCACAGGCTCGTGCGCCAGTCGCCCCGGTTCACGCCGAGCAGACCGGGGAACAGGGCCACGAACGTGACGGATTCGATGAACATCGTCGTGGCGATGACCACGGTGAGCACGCCGCGGATCTCGCTGAGCTTCGACGTGCCGAGCTCGCTGGCCGTCAGCAGACGCTGCGTCGACTTCATGTGATGGTTGATGGCCAGCGCGATCAGGGAGGCGAAGGTCATCACGCCGATGCCGCCGAGCTGCACGGAGACGAGCAGCACGGCCTGCCCGAACAGCGTCCAGTGCGTGGTCGAGTTGACGATGGAGATGCCGCACGTGGACAGTGCGGAGACGGCGGTGAACAGGGCCGTGGAGAACGTGGTGGTCTCGCCCGGCGGCGTGGCCGGGGGAATGAGCAGCATGGTCGTCGAGACGACCACCAGCACCATGAAGTAGATGATGGTGAGGCTGCCTGGATGCGTGGCCAGATGCTGGATCGGCGTGCGTTTGCGCGGCGGCCTGCCGTCGTCCGCCGCGGCGCGGGCGAACGTATTCCCCGAGAACCACCACGCGTAGCCGCGCGAGGCCTCCCGGTTGGAGGAGGCTTGGTCGAATGCTGGATTCGCCATGTCGGTCCTCTCCTTGCTTCCGGTGTGCCTTCCTGCGGCGCGGGCGGCCCGGCGCCGGCGCCTGCGAGGCCATTGTATGCGCTCGCTGCAGTGACGCGCGAACGGACGGCAATACGGGCGGAAGGTATGCAACATTCGTTCGAATCGGTTAGGATGGGTGCTGTTGTACCTTCCCATGTGCCTAGAGGGGGATGTTGCCGATGAGCGGTGTTCGTCATGCGGTGGTGGTGACCCATACGCGGCTGCGGCGCAGCGGCACCGTGGTGACCGATGTGGTCGACCGTCTGCACGCCGCCGGATTCGAAGTCTCCATCATCGACAATCTCGAGCCGCCCGTGTTCGACGTGCAGCCGCCGGTCGTCGGCGAGGACACGGAGATCGTGGTGGTGCTGGGCGGCGACGGCACGATTCTGCGCGCGGCGGAACTCGTGCGGTGCACGAGCACTCCGATCCTCGGCGTGAACATGGGGCATGTCGGCTTCCTCGCCGAATTCGAAAGCTTCCAGATGGACGAGGCGATCCGGCGCATCGCCACCCGCGACTATTCCATCGACGAGCGCATGATCGCCCACGTCGACGTGTGGCTCCCCGGCGTCGAGAGCCCCATCGAGAACTGGGCGCTCAACGACATCACGATCGAACGCGCCGACCGCGGCAAGATGGTCGAACTGTCCATCAGCGTCGACGATGTGGAGATGAGCTCGTTCGGCGCGGACGGGGTCATCGTCTCGACGCCCACCGGTTCCACCGCATACGCGTTCTCCGCCGGCGGGCCGATCATGTGGCCGAACGTGAAGGCGCTGCAGCTGGTACCGCTCGCCGCGCACGCCCTGTTCGCGCGCCCGCTGGTCATCGGCGCCGATTCGATGTTCACGATGACCATCCTCGACGATTCCATGTCCGAAGGGTGGATCTGCTGCGACGGGCGCCGGCAGCGCGCGCTGCCGAAGGGCACGCGCGTCGACGTGCGCGCCTCGCACGGCACGCTGCGTCTGGCCAGGCTCTCCGGCGCGCCGTTCACCGACCGTCTCGTCACCAAATTCGACCTGCCGGTCGTCGGCTGGCGCGAACAGGCCGCGCACGGCGGGAGACGCTGATGCTCGAAGAGCTTTCCATCGCACACCTCGGTCCCATCGCCTCCGCGACCTTCACGCCGGCGGCGGGCATGACGGCCATCACCGGCGAGACCGGCGCCGGCAAGTCCATGCTCCTGAGCGCGTTGAACCTCATCTCCGGAGGTCCGGCGGACGCCAAACGCGTATCGTCCGGAGCCGATGAGGCGTGGGCGCAGGGCATCTTCGCCGTGCCGGACGGTCCAGGCGACGGTTCGGATGCGGCCCGGATCGCCTGCGAGGCCGGCGTCGAAACCGAAGACGGCGAACTGTTCCTCTCGCGCACCGTGCGCGCCACCGGACGTTCACGCGCCGTGCTCGGCGGCAAAACCGTACCCAAATCCGTGCTCGCCGCGCTCGCCGCCGCCCTCGTCACCATCCACGGGCAGGCCGAACAGCTGCGCATCGCTTCGCCCGCACGCCAGCGCGAATTCCTCGACCATGCCGCCGGCGACGAGCCGGAACTCGACGCCTACCGCAAGGCGTGGCAGGCGCTCGCCGACCTCGACGCGCGCCTGGAGCGGCTGCGTTCGCAGGAGTCGGACATGCGCCAGCGGGCCGACTATCTGCGTGAATCGGTGGAACGCATCAACGAGGTCGATCCGCATGACGGCGAGGACGACGATCTCAAGGCGAAGCGCGACCGCATCGAGAACGCGGCGGACATCGCCGAAGGCGTGTCTCGTGCGCTGGCCGCGCTCGACGTCTCGCAGATCGGCTACGCCGGGGATGGCGCGGAGGCGGCGGGTGCCTCCGAACTGCTGCTGCAGGCGGCGCAGGCGTTGCGTGCGATCCGCGCCTCCGGGGATTTCGGCGAACTCGCCGACCGGCTCGAATCGTTGAACGCCGAACTCCAGGACATCGTCTTCACCTTGGCGGGGCACTTGGACGAGGATCTCGGCGAAGCCGACCTCGACGCGCTGAACGCCAGAATCCATGAGCTTGGCGAACTGACGCGCCGGTGGGGGCCGACCCTTGCCGACGTCATCGCATGGCGCGACAAGGCCGCGTTCGAGATCGAGGATCTCGACGCCTCGCCGGAGAAGCTCGCCGAACTCGAACGGGAGCGTGAGGGGCTGTTGGAAGCGGCGTGCGCGGCCGCCGCGGACCTGCATGAGGCGCGCAGTGACGCGGCCGAACGGCTCGCCGGCCGCGTCAGCGAGGAACTCCAATCGTTGGCGATGGACGGCGCCTCGCTGGAAATCCGCGTCACCTCGCGTGTTTCGTCGGCCGCGGCGAAGGGGCTCGACGCCAATGGCGGCGACGACATCGCCTTCCTGTTCACCCCGTACGAGGGGTCGCCGCAGCTGGCGATGGGCAAAAGCGCGTCCGGCGGCGAATTGAGCCGTCTCATGCTCGCTCTCGAACTGTCCAGCGCGGACATGCACGCGGCGCGTGGGGGAGCGGCGGCCGGCGCGGCCAACGGCATGACGTTCATCTTCGACGAGGTCGATGCCGGCGTGGGCGGCAAGACGGCCGTGGAGCTCGGCCGCCGTCTCGCCCGTCTCGCCCGCACCTCGCAGGTCATCGTCGTCACGCATCTGGCGCAGGTAGCCTCGTGGGCGGACCGCCAGTTCGTCGTCGTCAAGGAGCCGCCGGACGTGCCCGACGACGTGCCCGGCGTCGTCACCACGATCACGCAGGTGGAGGGCGAGGCGCGCGTCCGCGAGATCGCGCGCATGCTGTCCGGCTCGGAATCCGAGGCGTCGCTCGACCATGCCCGCGAACTGCTTGAGGAGAGCACGCTATGACCATCACGCAAGCCCATGCCATGCCGGCTTCGTCTTCGGCGCGCAAGGCCGCGATCTTCGATCTGGACGGCACGTTGCTGGATTCGATGGGCGTATGGAGCCAGATCGACGTCGATTTCCTCGCTCGTCGCGGCTTCGCGGTGCCTCAGGACTATACGGCCATCGTCGCGCCGATGGAGTTCCGGCAGATTGCCGACTATACGATCGCCCGGTTCGGGCTTGACGAGACTGCGGAAGCGGTCATGGCGGAATGGGATGCGATGGCCCATGAGGCGTATGCGAACGCGGTGCAGGCGAAACCGGGCGCTGCGGAGTATCTTCGCGATCTCAAGGCGGCGGGGGTGCGGCTCGGCGTGGCGACGACGCTCACGCGTGGGCTTCGCGAGCCGGCATTGCGACACACCGGCCTGTTCGATCTGTTCGACGACATCATCTCGCCCGACGAGGCGGGGTGCCCCGGCAAATCCCGGCCGGACGTCTACCTGTTGGAGGCGGGCCGGCTCGGTGTCGAACCGGCTGACTGCATCGTCTTCGAGGATCTGCTCGTCGCCATCCGCTCCGCGAAATCGGCGGGCATGCGCGCATGGGGCATGTACGACGATTCCTCGGCGGACGACTGGCCCGAGATTCGCGCCGTCGCCGATGGCGTCCTACACGATTTCCGCGATGCCCCGCGCTCGTGGTGAGGGGAGGCTACCGCACCGGCAACAGGTCGGACGGGCGTTCGGCGGCGAACCGCTGGGCTTCCAGCTTCTCGCCTTCCTCACGTTCCACGATTTCGGCGGCGATGCGGCTGGTGAGCCTCTCGATCGGCGCGCGGTAGCAGACGGCCTCGAACGTTCGGCCGTCGCGCTCCACGGCGCCGGCGCGGCGTCCGGTCTCCTTGAATCCTAGGGATTCGCACATGTGTCGTGCGCGCAGGTTGAACGACCATACTTCGACGGTGATGGCCTTCGCCTTGAGTTGGTCGGCGGCGAGCGTGATGCCGAGCTTCATGGCCTGGCTACCGAATCCACGGTCCTGGTAGTACGGGCCGATGAGCACCGACATGGCGGGGGTGCGCTCCGGATCGCTGCCATTCCACGCGGAGATGAAACCGACCGGGTCGCCGGACGGGTCGAGCACGGTGCGTCCGAAGCGCGTGTCGTCGTCGACGTCGCTCCATTCGTGGAACAGGCTTTCCGCTTCGGCGTCCGGGACGGCCTCGAGCGTCTGGCGGCATCCGTCAGCGATGGACGGATTGTTCCACCACCGCGCGAACAGCGGGAAATCGGCGGGTTCGGTCTTGCGCAAGGTAACGGCGTTGTCTGTCATAAGAACTCCCTTCGTGCCGCCATTGTAGGCACGGTGCATGGTGCGGCGCGGCGACGTTAACCGGCAATTCACACACGACGACACACGACGGCGACTGTTATGCTCCAAACCTTGACAGTGGGCCATAACAGTTATACAGTTCTATATAACAGCTGAACAGCTGGGCGATATCGGGACATCGATATCGAATCACCGAAAGGGGCATAGATGAAGCTGATCATCTCATCCGTGTCCGGCGAACCCATCTACGAGCAGATCAAGACCCAGATCCGCACCGCCGTGCTGAACGGCGACCTCAAGGCGGGCGAGGCGCTGCCCTCTCTACGCAAGCTCGCCAAGGAGCTGCGCATCTCCGTGCTCACCGTCACCAGGGCGTACAACGAACTGGCCGACGAGGGTGTGGTGCAGAACGTCCAGGGCAAGGGCACGTTCGTCATGGACAAGGGCAACGAGCTGATGAGGCGTCAGCTCGAAACCCGTGTGAGGGAGAGCCTCGCCGCGGCTGTCTCGGCCGCCAAGGCCGCGGGCCTGCCTCTGGAACGGGTCGGGTCGATGCTCGCGGAGGAGTACCGCAGGGAACGCTGACCATCCCGCGCACGCCGTCCGCGGCGCGCGGGGTGGGCACAGGCATATGAAAGGAGTTCGCGATGAACACCGCGATGGCGCTGTCCGTCACCGGCGTGACGAGACGCTACGATTCCGGCTTCACATTGGACGACGTGACCTTCGACCTGCCGGCCGGGTACATCATGGGCCTCATCGGCCCGAACGGCGCCGGCAAATCGACCCTCATCAGGCTCATCCTCAACATGATCCGCCGCGACGCCGGCGAGATCCACGTGTTCGGACTCGACAACATCGCCGACGAGGAACGCGTCAAGGAAGGGCTCGGCGTCGTGTTCGACTCCAACTACTTCGTCGAGACATGGACCGTGAACAAGGTCGAAAAGACGATGGCGCCCATGTATCCGGCATGGGATCATGCCGTGTTCGACGGCTACCTGAAACGCTTCGGCCTCGAACGGGGCGGGAAGGTCAAGGAACTGTCGCGCGGCATGCAGATGAAGCTCATGCTCGCCGTCGCGCTCAGCCATGACGCGCGCCTGCTCATCCTCGACGAGCCGACCAGCGGCCTCGATGTACTCGCCCGCGACGATCTCATGGACATCCTGCAGGATTACATCGCCGACGGGAACCGCAGTGTGATCTTCTCCACGCACATCACCGCCGACCTCGAACGCGCCGCCGACTTCATCACCTACATCACGGGCGGGCGACTCTACTACACCGGGCCGAAGGACGAATTCACCGAAGCGTTCCGCGTCGTCAAAGGCGGGCCCGACGAACTGACCGCGGACCTCGCGGCCGCGGCGGTCGGTGTCCATCGCTACGAGACCGGATTCGACGTGCTCGTACGGGCCGAAGACCTCAATCGCATCGCCGGCACGACCGGCGTCGACGGCCTCGACGAATTCCGGACGCCCGCCATCGAACCCGCATCCATCGACGACATCATCCGACTCACCAATGCGCGTGTCGGCGTAGACGGAACCAATCGCGGATCGGAGGCGGCATGATGACCGGGGTGTTGCGGGCATTCGGACTGGACCTGCGTCGTCTTGGCTCGCAGGGCTGGGGGAATCTGCTGTTCGCCGTCGTGGCGATACCGGTGGCGCTCGTGCTGATGTCCGTCGGAGGGAGGCTGTCGTCGTCCCTGTCTTCCAGCATGATCGTCGGATGTCTCGTCGGCGCGTTCTCGGTGATGCCGATGACCGTCTTCGGCTATGAGCAGCAAGGCGGGCATGCGCGGATGAACGGCGTCATCCCGGTGCGCCGTCTCGGCCAGGTGACGGGCCGCTATCTCCTGCTGGGGGTGCTGGCCGTGGTGTTGTTCGTCGAATGTCTGGTATGTCAGGCCGCGGTGCCGTTGTCGTCCGGCAGACCGTTGACGCCGGATGTGCCGGTCGTGGCCGTGCTGGCCATGGCGTCCTATGTGATGATCGAGGCTGTCGCGGTTCCGCTGCTCTACCGTTTCCCGATGCAGAAGGTCTGGCTCATCCTGTTCGGCGGCTGCCTCGTCATCGGCGCGGCAGCGGCGGCGCTCGTCAAACTGCTGCCGTTGGTCCTGCCCGCATCCGCGCTCGCCGCGTGCGCCCGCGTCGCCTCCGCCGTCATCGAGACGCTGGCCGCAGCTGGGCCTGCCGCGGCCGCGTTCGCCGGAATCATCGTGATGATCGTCGCCGTGGTCGTCTCGTTCATCGCGTCCTCGCGCATCTACCGTGGAAAAGAGCTCTGAAAGCCATGATCAAGCCGACCATGCCCCGGACGGGATCATGCGTTCCGTCTGCGCCGCGCGGTTCCTCGTCGGTGCATCGGCGAGCCATGGGAACCGCATTGCGCATGGACCTCGCCATGCTCACCGGCAATTCCCCGGTGGCGGCCGCCGTCCAGTTCCTCGCGCCGCTGGTGTTCTCCGGCTTCATGCAGGATTCCGCAGACAGGGGAGGCGCGGCGGTGTCCATCGCGATGGCCGCGTTCTGGACCATGCTGTGGTGGAGTCTGTCGATCGGCGGGTTCTTCGTGGTCAACGGCGCCGATCAGGCTTCGCAGCGGATGAGCGGCGTCATCCCGGTGTCGCGTCGCACGCAGGTGCGGGCGCGCTACCTGTCGGCGCTGTCGCTGTTCCTGATTGGATTGCTGGAATTGGGCGTCGAGATCGCGATCGGCGTGGCCGCCTTCGGCATGGCGTTCGACGGCGTGGTCGTCGTGCCGTATGCCGTTGCGGCCGCCGCGCTGGTCGACGCGGTGCTGATCCCCGTGTTCTACTCCTGCGATTTCGCGGTCGCATACCGACGTCTGATGATGGGCGGTTCCGTGCTGTTCTTCGGCGCGGTCCTGCTGCTCGAGATGCTGCCTGAAAGCGCGAAGGAATGGCTGTTCGGCATCGACCCGACGCTGCAGCCGGCCGCAGGGATCGCGGCCGTCGTCGCCGTTGCCGTGTACGCCTCCTATCGTCTGTCCGTGCGCATCTGGTCGCGCCGCGAACTGTGACGTGCCGGGGCGGGGACGTCGCCCGATACCGTCGAAAGTGCTATAGTTGATATAGAACAGATAGAACGGTGTGGGGGGAGATGTCATCCATGATCATCGACATCGACCGGAGCGGCGACGTGCCGATCTACGAGCAGTTACGACGGCGGATCGTCGCGGGCATCGCGAACGACGAGCTCGCGCCCGGCGACCGCCTGCCGTCCGTGCGCGCGCTCGCCGTCGACCTCGGTGTCAACCTGCACACGGTGAACAAGGCGTACGCGCTGCTGAGGGATGACGGGTATCTCGTCATGCGCCGCGGCTCCGGTGCCGTCGTCGCCGACCGGCGCGACGTGCGACCGGACGCCGTCGCCGGGAACGCCGTCCGCCGCATCGACGCCGAACAGGACTGGCGTATGAACGACGAACTGTACCGTCTCGCGCTCGAACACAAGGCGCGCGGCGGCGGCATGGCGGCGTTCCTCGCCGCCGCCCGCCGCCAATGCGCGCGCGTGTACGGCATGAAGGCGGATGACACGGGAAACGATAGGAGAGCGGCATGAACGCAATCATCACCACAATCGTCGTATGGCTGACGGTCGTCATCCTGCCGGTGTCCGTCACCGTATCCGTCGCGGTCATGCCGTGGATTGCCGACCGTCGTGAGGTCTTCGGCGTGACCGTACCTCCGACGGCGCATCGGGACCCTGGCATCCGTGCGCTTAAAACCACGTTCTCGCGGACCATGGCGTTCCTCGGACTGGCGGCCGTGCTGCTGCCGCTCGCATCGTGGCATTTCCTCGGAGAGACCGGTGCGGTATCGGTCGCGTCCGTCGCCGCGATTGTCGTGGTCGGGCTGGGCTTCCTGATGCAGCAGCGCTGCCGGCGCAAAGCATCGGCCATCAAAACCGAACGCGGATGGTCGGCGGAAGGTGACCATCGCGCCGTGCTCGTAGGCGAGCCCGACAATCCCGAACCGCTGGGACTGGCTTGGGAACTGCTTCACGTCGTGGCGCTCGGAATCACCGTAGCCGTGGGGCTGATCGGCTATGACCGTATGCCGGCGCGTGTGCCGATGCACATGGACCTGTACGGCCGGGTGGATGGTTGGGCGGACAAATCGCCTGCGGTGATCTGGTTCGCGGTCGTCGCGCAGCTTATCCTCGCTCTGGTGATGGCCGGCGGCCATGCCGCGATCGTCCATTCCAAACGTCCGGTCGACCCGGATCATCCCGCGACCACATCCTACGCGTACGGGGCGTTCGCCCGCGCGTGGAGCGTCTACACGCTTGTCATAGGGCTCGTCACCGCGGTAGCCATCGGTCTCGGCGCGCAGCTGCTCGTCATCGGGGTGCTTCAGCCGGTGCTGTTCGGCCCCGTCGCCCTGCTCGTCGCAATGGCGGCGGTCTTGGGAGCGTTGATAATCGGCTTGTACTATGGGCAGAGCGGTTCGCGGGTCTTCGCGCATACGATGGAAGATGGGGAAGCGGGTGACGATGCGGTCGTCGGTTCCGTCACGATGCCATATGACGACGACCGGCATTGGCATGCCGGAGTCTTCTATGTGAACCGCGACGATCCTGCCATCTGGGTGCCCAAACGGTTCGGTGTCGGTTGGACGTGCAACCTTGGTCGACCCATCGTATGGGTGGGACTCGCCCTGTTCATGCTCGTTGCCATCGGAGCGCCTGTCGCGTTCACAATGCTGCTGTAGGGCTTTTCCGATTCCGGCATACGGGGGCCGCGCTTTTCGGGAGTTGTTTGGGCGGTCTCAGTGGAATGGCGGTATTCCAATGATTGTGCGGTGCCGTGCCCCCGGTCGTGTGTGAAACGATTTACGCAGGAACCGGGGTGCATAACGTGCCCTGATATCGAGGAACGGGCCTCTCCCACGAGAGACCCGTTCCTCGATATCAGAGTGATTCGCAGGGGCGGCGCGCCGGATACGGCCGGCTGCTCACCGTTCGGACTACAGGGCCTTGGCGGACTGCTCGACGAAGGACTCCATGCCGTCGATCGGCACGACGGTGTCGAAGCGCACGTCGGCGGTTTCGAGGCCGCGCAGCGCGGCGGGCGGCACGGTGCCGGTCTCGCGGGCGAGCACGTCCATGCAGTCGAAATCGGTGCCGGTCGCGTCGAAGCCGAGCGACTCGTTGACCACGCGCGGGAACTTGTACGGGCTCGCGGTCGCGAGGATCACGCGCGGGGTGAGCGGGTCGTGCGGCATCTGCCGCGCCACGAAGTACGCGCATGCGGTATGCGGGTCGATGACGTAGTGGTTCCTCTTCCAGCAGTCGGCGATCATCTCGCGCACCTGGTCCTCGTTCGCCCAGCCGCAGCCGAACAGCTGGCGGATCTTGGCGAGCAGATCCTCCGGGATCTCATACGTGCCCCAGTTCTTGAGGTCGTTCATCAGCATCGTGATCAGGCGCGTATCGCCTTCGGACAGGTAGTACAGCATGCGTTCGAGGTTCGAGGAGACGAGGATGTCCATCGACGGGCTGATCGTCTGGTAGAACGGGCGCTGGCGGTTGTATGTGCCGGTGGTCAGGAAGTCGAACAGCACGTTGTTCTTGTCGGAGGCGACCACGAGGTGCTTGACCGGCAGGCCGAGGAGCTTCGCGTAGTATCCGGCGAGGATGTCGCCGAAGTTGCCGGTCGGCACGACGAACTCGACCTCGTCGCCCACGTTGATGATCTGGCGTTCGAGCAGCTGCGCGTACGCGGAGAAGTAGTAGACGACCTGCGGCACGAGACGGCCCACGTTGATCGAGTTCGCGGAGGAGAGCACGACGTGCGAGTCGGCGGCGAGACGCGCGGCCAGTTCGTGGTCGCCGAAGATGTTCTTGACGGCCGTCTGCGCGTCGTCGAAGTTGCCCTCGACCGCGGCCACGTTCACGTTGGAGCCGGTCTGCGTGGTCATCTGCAGCTCCTGCACCTGGCTCACCTTGCCTTGCGGGTAGAAGACGGTGATCGCGGTGCCCGGCGCGTCGGCGAAGCCGGCCAGCGCCGCCTTGCCGGTGTCGCCGGAGGTGGCGGTGAGGATCATGATCTTCTCGTCCACGTCGCCGTCGGCCGGCGTGGTGCGCGCCATGAAGCGCGGCAGGATCTGCAGCGCCACGTCCTTGAACGCGGAGGTCGGGCCGTTGAACAGTTCGAGGATGTAGTCCTCGCCCAGTTCCTTCAACGGGGTGATGCGCCCGTCCGCCCACTGGTCGCCGTACGCCTCGGCGATGCACGCGGCGAGCTCCTCGTCGGTGAAGTCCGGCAGCAGCGCACCGAGCACGCGCGCCGCGATCGTCTGGTATGGAAGCCCCGCGAGATCGGCGATCTCGACCTTCGTCTTGCCCAGCTGGTCGGAGACGAACAGGCCGCCGTCGTCGGCGATGCCCTTGCGGATCGCCTGCTTGGCGGTCAGCGAGTCGGTGGTGGAGCGGGTGGAATGGAACGTGGTGGCCACGGCGGATCCTTACCTTGCGAGGGGAACTGTGTGAATCCTCACCAGTTTACCGTGCGGCCGGAGTCCGCCGTGCGGCCCGACCACGATGCGGCGCACCTCCCATGGTGCGGTCACACCAAATCTACATAACGGCGGAATCCCGCCGTTTCATGCGACCGCACCATGGGGGTTTACCGCACCATGGGAATCGAGCGAGGGGAGTGGAAGGGAGTGGAGGGGAGCGCCAACGGGAGGGAGTGGAGGGGAGCGGCAATGGGATGTCCGGTGGGTGAGACGGATGGGATGAGGGAAACAGGCTCGCCACAAACGGCCCGTACACTGGGCCGCCAAACGGCAAACCAGTCGTGACCCACACCGAAAAGGAGCACAGATGACCGCTTCACCACTCGCGCAGAAAGCCACCGACGCCTTCAACGCGCCCATCAGCGCCGCCGACCCCGAGATCGCGGAGCTGCTCGACTCCGAGCTGCACCGCCAGCAGGGCGGCCTCGAGATGATCGCCTCCGAGAACTTCGTGCCGCGCGCGGTCCTCCAGGCGCAGGGCTCCGTGCTCACCAACAAGTACGCCGAAGGCTACCCGGGGCGCCGCTACTACGGCGGATGCGAGTACGTCGACCAGATCGAGACCATCGCCCGCGAACGTGCCAAGAAGCTGTTCGGCGCCGAATACGCCAACGTGCAGCCGCACTCCGGCGCGCAGGCCAACGCCGCCGTCTACCAGGCGCTCGTCAAGCCCGGCGACACCGTCCTCGGTCTCGCCCTCGACCACGGCGGACACCTCACCCACGGCATGAAGATCAACTTCTCCGGCCGCTTCTACCACGCCGAAGCCTACGGCGTGAACCCCGAGACCTTCCGCATCGACCCGGAGATCATCCGCCAGCGCGCCCTCGAGACCCACCCCGCCATGATCATCGGCGGCTGGTCCGCCTACCCGCGCATCGAGGACTTCAAGGCCATGAAGGAGATCGCCGACGAGGTCGGCGCCAAGTTCTGGGTCGACATGGCCCACTTCGCCGGCCTCGTCGCCGCCGGCCTCCACCCGAGCCCCGTCCCGTACGCGGACGTCGTCTCCTCCACCGCGCACAAGACGCTCGGCGGCCCGCGCTCCGGCTTCATCCTCGCCAAGCAGGAATACGCGAAGAAGCTCAACTCCTCGGTCTTCCCCGGACAGCAGGGCGGACCGCTCATGCACGTCATCGCCGGCAAGGCCGTCAGCTTCAAGGTGGCAGGCACCCCGGAGTTCAAGGACCGCATGCAGCGCACCCTCGACGGCGCCAAGATCATCTCCGAACGTCTCCTCGCCGACGACGTCAAGGCCAACGGCATCACCGTGCTCACCGGCGGCACCGACGTGCACCTCGTCATGGTCGACCTGCGCAACAGCGAGATGGACGGTCAGCAGGGCGAGGATTTGCTCGCCGCCTGCGGCATCACTATCAACCGCAACACCGTGCCGTTCGACCCGCGCCCCGCGTCCGTCGCCTCCGGCCTGAGGATCGGCGCCTCGGCGCTCGCCACCCGCGGCTTCGGTCCGAAGGAGTACGAGGAGGTCGCCGACATCATCGGCACCGCGCTCGCCGCCGGCCCGTCCGCCGACGTCGAGGCGCTCAAGGCGCGCGTCGACAAGCTCGTCGAGGACTTCCCGCTCTACCCGGATCTCGACCAGATCCACTGATCGGTCCCGTCCGGCGACGCCTGCGGCCGGCCCCCTCACGTCGGGAGCCGGCCGCAGGCGTCATCCAAGCCGGCAAGGCCGACGATGCTCGTGAAGACATTGCGCTAAGGTGGGTGGTTATGACGAATAGTGAGGAAGCCGTGATTCCGTCGGCCGTGTTCGACGCCGTATGCGCCCGCGCCGACGCCGCCGCGCGCGCCCAACGCACGTTTGCCCGCGCCGACACCGAAACCAAGAACCGTCTGCTCGCCGCCATCGCCGATGCGCTCGACGCCCGGGCCGGCGAGATCGCCGAAGCCAATGCGCTCGACATGGCCGCCTCGCGCGAGGCCGGCATGGACGCCGGCAAGCTCGACCGTCTGCTGTTCGACGAGCCGCGCGTGAAGGCCGCCGCCGACGGCGTGCGCCACGTCGCCACCCTGCCCGATCCGGTCGGCGAGATCGTTCGCGGCTACCGGCTGCCGAACGGCATGCGGCTCACGCAGACGCGCGTGCCCATCGGCGTCATCGGCATGATCTACGAGGCCCGCCCGAACGTCACCGTCGACGTCGCGTCCCTGTGCTTCAAATCCGGCAACGCCGCGATCCTGCGCGGCGGGCATGCGGCCGAACATACGAACGCGGCCACGCTCGCCGTCATCGGCGACGCACTCGCCGACGGCGGATTCGACGCCGCGCTCGTCGCCAGCGTCGACGATTTCGGCCGTGACGGCGCCACCGCGATGATGGAGGCGCGCGGGCACATCGACCTGCTCGTGCCGCGCGGCGGCAAAGGGCTCATCCAAGCGGTCGTCGCCAATTCCAAAGTGCCGGTCATCGAGACCGGCGCCGGCAACGTCCACATCTACATGGACGCCTCCGGCGACCCGGCCAAGGCCATCCCGATCATCATCAACGCGAAGACGCAGCGCGTAGGCGTGTGCAACGCGGCGGAGAAGCTGCTCGTGCACGCGGACGTCGCGGATGGCTTCCTGCCGTCCGCCGCGGCCGCGCTCCTCGAACGCGGCGTCAGGCTCCACGCGGACGAACGCGCGTACGCGATCATCGCGTCCGCGGATCCCACGGCCGCGGCGGACGGGCGTCTCGTCCATGCCACGGACGAGGACTGGGACACCGAATATCTCGCGCTGGAGATGGGCGTCAGGGTCGTCGATTCGCTCGACGAGGCCGTCGACCACATCAACATGCACTCCACCGGCCATACCGAGGCGATCGTCGCCGAGGACTACACCGCCATCGAGGAGTTCACCGCGCGCATCGATTCGGCCGTCGTCATGGTCAATGCGAGCACGCGCTTCACCGACGGCGGCGTGTTCGGCTTCGGCGCCGAACTCGGCATCTCCACGCAGAAGATGCATGCGCGCGGCCCGATGGGGCTGACGGAGATGACCACCACGAAATGGATCGGATACGGCATGGGGCAGGTGCGCGCATGAGCGACGGCAACGCGACGGACAAGACGACCGTGAGGGACGACGGCATGAGCGTCGACATCACCGAACTGCGCGACGACCTCGATCTGGACGATCCGCGCTGCGGACTGAAGATCGCGGCTGAACGTCTCAGCATCGTGCGCTACGTGTTCCTCGTGCAGATCGAGGACGGCATCGCCTCGGCCTCCCAGAGGGCCTCCCTCGAATACGCGGATGCCGTGCTCATCGGCTGGCCCGATGAACACGCGCCCGACGTCGTCGACCTCGACGGCGCGCAGCTCGACGCGGTGCGCGACCACATGAGCCAGATGGAAAGCTACATCGCGCGCTTCTCCACGCTCGAGAGGGAAGGCGACGTGGACGGCATGACCGACACGCTCATCCGGGTCACCGAGCGCGTGGCGGAGGTGCGCCGCCTCTACCAGCCCGATTTCCCGTTGCCCACGTTCGCGGAGATCCGCCGCGTCGTGCAGGAGGAATGGGACGAGGACATGGGCAAGATCGACCCCAAGGACGGCAGCCCCACGGCGATGGAGATCGAGCAGGAGACCGAACAGGCCGAACACACGGAACTGCGTGAAGAAGCGGCCGAACGCGAGGCGGAGGAGCGGTCGTGAGCGCGGCCGGAACCGTCGCCGGGAACATGGAGCCCGGCGAACGGCGCATGTCCGACCTGTCCATCGACTCGGTGGAGGCTGCCGCCAACGTCGCCAACGCGGGCGTGCCCGGCACCGGAGGCTCAGAATCCGGTCCGTCGGGCGCGCGCGTCGGCACGGCGCGGCGCTCCGCGCGCGGCAACTGGCATGCGGTGCCGCGCGTCGGCATCATGGGCGGCACGTTCGACCCCATCCACAACGGCCACCTCGTCGCCGCGTCGGAAGTCGCATGGGTGTACGACCTCGACGAGGTGATCTTCGTGCCCACGGGCCGGCCCGTGTTCAAGCTCGACAAGCATGTGACCAATGCCGAGGACCGCTATCTGATGACGGTGATCGCCACCGCGTCCAACCCGAAGTTCACCGTCTCCCGCGTGGACATCGACCGTCCCGGCGTGACCTACACCATCGACACGCTGCGCGACATCCGCGCGCAGCGGCCCGACGCGGAGCTGTTCTTCATCACCGGCGCGGACGCGGTCGCCGAGATCATGCAGTGGAAGGACGCGGACAGCATGTGGGATCTCGCCCATTTCGTCGCCGTCACGCGCCCGGGCTACTCGTCGCCGGAAGGCGTGCGCCTGCCCGAAGGCAAGGTGGACACGTTGGAGATCCCCGCCCTCGCGATCAGCTCCACCGACGTGCGGCGTCGCGCCGAACACGACGAGCCGGTCTGGTATCTCGTGCCCGACGGCGTCGTCCAGTACATCGGCAAACACGGGCTCTACCGCTCCTGAAGCGTTGCCGAACCTTGCGGCCGGTCCGGCCTCCGGTCTCAGTGCATCAGCCCCATCTCGAGTTTGAGACGCACGACGCGCTTCGCCGAACGCGTGACCTTGTCCGCGAACGCGGGATCCGCCTTCGCCTTCGCCGCCAACCCATCGAGGATCGGAGTGACGTAGGCGCTCTGGCCGATGCACACGAGGTCGCCGCCCGCCGCCACGAACCGCACGCCCAGCTGGTCGGTGGGCGTGCCGCTCACCGCCGCGGCCGACAGCGAATCCGACGTGACCACACCGTCGAACCCCTGACCGCCGCGCAGCACGCCGTTGACCACGACGGGGGAGAACGCCGCGGGGTTGTCCGGGTCGATCCGGCTATAGGTGGCGAGCGACATCATCACCATCGCCGGCTTCGACTGGGCGATCACCGTGTGGAACGCGCCGATCTCGGCGCCGTCGGACGTGGTCGTCGTATCGACGATGCCCTCCGCCGTGAAATCCGTATTGCCGTTCACCGCACCCAACCCTGGGTAGTGCTTGACCGATGCCTGCACCCCCGCGTCGCGCATCCCCTCGACGAACGCGGCGGCGTGGGCGGCGTTGCCGTTCGCATCGAGTCCGAAGTCGCGGTCCAACGCACCGATTGGTGTGTTCGCCGCACGATTACCGGGCACCGTGTCCGTCACCGGCGCCAGATCGACGTTGACGCCCGACTGCGCCAGCTGACCGCCCCACACGGCGGCGGATGAGCGCAGACTGCCCGCATCCATCGCGCCCTGCTCGACGGCGCTCGGCATCGTGTCGAAGCCGGGGCCGGTTAGATGCTGCACCTGGCCGCCCTCCTGGTCGGTGGCGACGATGAGACGGGAATCGGCTCCCGCATACGACTGCAGCTCGTCGACGGCGCCACGCACGCCGGCGACCCCGGACCGCCAGTTGCCGATGAGCAGCACCGAACCGACATGACGGTCGACGATTGCATGCCGTAGCGCGTTCGGCGCGTCTCCGGCGAACAACGGCGCCATCACCAACTGGCCGACACGCTGAGATGCGTCCATGCCGTCGACGATGCGCTCCACGCGGGCCGACATCGGATCGCCGGGTGCGGGCACGGCGGACCTCGCCACGTCGCCGTCTGCCGCCGGGCTCGACTGCTTGGCGGACGTGCGGGCGTCGCCGCCGGGCGTCTGCGGCATCGCGAACACGACGGCCAGCGCGACCGCCACGGCCGCCGCCGCCATCAACGCCGTCGCGAGGACGACGCCCCCACGCCCCATGTGTCTGCGCCGTTCTCCCCTTGCCATCGGCCGCTCCTTCCATACCGTCGTGCACGAGGATACACACCGGTGGCGCTCGGCTCCCGGCGAACGCCGGCGAATTGACATTCCCCACCTATTTGTAGGCTGTAGTCATGTCATTTGCAGATATCTTCGGAATGTTCGACCCCGATGCCGACCCGCGCGGCAACCGCGGAAGGTCCGGTCGCAACGGGTCGGCCGGTGCGTCGCGGTCGGACGACGACCCGATCATCATCGATGTCGAGACCGACGGCGACGACGCGCGCCACGACGGTCCCACCAGGCCGCGCCCCCCGTTCGGTCCCGGCTTCCCGCGCATCACACGCGACGCCGGGCGTCCGCACGGCGCCGGCGCGACGGGACGTGGCACGAAGATCCTCATCGGCGTCGCGTTGGCGCTCGCCGTGATCGTGGGTCTGTTCTTCGGCCTGTCGCGCTTCATCACCGACCTCATGTGGTACGGCCAGCTCGGATTCCAGTCCGTGGTCTGGACCCAATTGGGCGTG
This sequence comes from Bifidobacterium aesculapii, assembly GCF_001417815.1. Classification (GTDB taxonomy): domain Bacteria; phylum Actinomycetota; class Actinomycetes; order Actinomycetales; family Bifidobacteriaceae; genus Bifidobacterium; species Bifidobacterium aesculapii. The sequence goes on along the minus strand of NZ_BCFK01000028.1, from coordinate 2,903 downwards.
AAGGTCGGATTGTGGGCGGCGTACGCGCTGCTCATGGCGCTCGTCGGCTTCGTTTCGGCGTGGCTGGCGATCCGCGCCCGCCCGGACGCCGCCGACGGCTCGCGCGTGCGAGTCGACGGCGACGTGGTCGAGGTCAGCAGGACCGTCAGCTCGAAGACCGCACGGCGCGTGGCCGTGGCCGTCTCCGCGATCGTGGGCGCCGTGTTCGGCGCCCAGTTCAACGCGAACTGGACCGAGATACTGCTTATGTTCCACGCGCAGGACTTCGGCGTGAAGGATCCGCAGTTCGGGCTTGACAACGGTTTCTACGTGTTCATATTGCCGGGTCTGCGCCTCGCCATGTCCGCGGTGTCCATGCTGCTGCTCATCGGCATCGTCTTCGCCGTCGTCACGCACGCGATGATGGGCGGCATCCGCCTGACCATGCCGGTCAAGGGCCGTGGCCTGTTCTCCATCACGAAGCGCGCCCGCCGGCAGATCGCCGTGTGGCTGATGCTCAACATGTTCGCGCTCGCCGCCCAGACCGCCCTCGGCGTCTTCGCCCATCTCACGCAGGAAGGCTCCCGCATCACCGGCGCCACCTACACGACAGTCAATGCGACGATCCCTGTCACGTTCATCATGGCGGCGCTCATCGCCCTGCTCGGCGTCGTGCTAGGCGTGTGGCTCATGCGCTCGCACGCGCTGGAAGGCAGCCAGCCGATTGGCGTGCGCGCCTCAGCCGCTCTGAAGGCGTGGCGCACGCCGGTCGTCGCCGTCGCCGTCGTGGTCGTCGTCTCCATGGTGCTGACCATCGTCTGGCCGGCGGTGCTGCAGCGGTTCCGCGTCAATCCGAACGCGCAGGAGATGGAATCGACGTACATCCAGCGCAACATCGACGCCACGCGCGCCGCCTACGGTCTAGACAGGCTCAAGACCGAGAACTACCAGGCCACCACGAAGGGCGAGTCCGGCGCGCTCAAGTCGGAAGGCGAGACCACCGCGCAGATCCGACTGCTCGACCCGCAGGTCGTCTCCCCGACGTTCAAGCAGCTGCAGCAGTCGAAGCAGTACTATACGTTCTCCGATACGCTCGCCGTCGACAAATACGAGATCGACGGCAAGAGCCAGGACACGGTCATCGCCGCGCGCGAGCTCGACCTCGCCGGCAACGACAACCGCAACTGGGTGAACGACCACACCGTGTACACGCACGGCTACGGCGTCGTCGCCGCCTACGGCAACAAGGTGACCGCCGACGGCCAGCCCGAATTCTTCGAATCCGGCATCCCCACGCAGGGCAAGCTCACCGAATCGCAGAAGTACGAGCCGCGCATCTACTTTTCGCCCAACATGAGCGAATACTCGATCGTCGGCGCGCCCGAAGGCACCGCCGCATGGGAGTTCGACTACCCGACCGGCTCCAAGGGCGCCACCAACACGTTCGCCGGCGACGGCGGCCCGTCCGTCGGCAACCTGTTCTCGCGTCTGCTGTACGCGATTCGGTTCGGCTCCGACCAGATCCTCTTCTCCGACCGTGTGACCTCCGCCTCGCAGATACTCTACGACCGTTCGCCTCGCGAGCGCGTCGCCAAGGTGGCCCCGTACCTGACGCTCGACGGCCGCGTCTACCCGGCGGTGGTCGATGGCCGCGTCAAGTGGATCGTCGACGGCTACACCACGTCCGACGCCTACCCGTATTCGCAGATGACCGAACTCGGCTCCGCGACGAAGGACTCCACCACCGTCAGCTCCTCGACCGTGACCGGTCTCGGCTCTCAGAAGGCCAACTACATCCGCAACTCGGTCAAGGCCACCGTGGACGCGTACGACGGTTCCGTCGACCTGTACGTGTGGGATCAGGACGATCCGGTCATCAAGGCATGGGAGCAGGTCTTCCCCGGCCAATATCACCAGCTGTCGGAGATCTCCGGCGACCTCATGAGCCACATGCGCTACCCGGAGAACCTGTTCAAGGTGCAGCGCGAGCTGCTCGCCCGCTACCATGTGACCTCCGCCAGCCAGTACTACTCCGGCGAGGATTTCTGGCAGACGCCGGTCGACCCCACCGAGCCGCAGTCCCAGCAGGATCAGGACATCCTCCAGCCTCCCTACTATCTGACGCTGCAGACCGGAGGCACCAAGGAGCCGGTGTTCTCGCTGACCTCCTCCTACATCCCCGCCGGCACGTCGACTCGCGAGATCCTCACCGGATTCCTGTCCGTCGACTCCGACGCCGGTTCCGAAAAGGGCGTGATAGGGCCGAACTACGGCACCCTGCGCCTGCAGGAGCTGCCGAAGGATTCCAACGTGCCCGGCCCCGGCCAGGCGCAGAACAACTTCAACGCCGACGCCGACGTGTCCAAGGAGCTCAACCTCCTGCAATCCGGCTCCACGAACGTGGTGCGCGGCAACCTGCTCACCCTGCCGCTCGGCGGCGGCCTCGTCTATGTCCAGCCCGTGTACGTCAAATCCTCGGGCGCCACGTCGTTCCCGCTGCTCAAGAAGGTGCTCGTCGCGTTCGGTGACCAGGTCGGTTTCGCCGACACGCTGGACGAGGCGCTGGACCAGGTGTTCGGCGGCGACTCCGGCGCATCCGCCGGCGACGCAGCGAACGCGGGCGGCGACTCCGGCGACGAGCCTTCGGGCGGTTCCTCCTCGGATTCCGGCGATTCGGCGGCGGGCGAGGGCAAGGACACCGGCAAGACCGGTGATTCGGCCTCCGGCCAGTCCTCCGGCGCCGCGCGCAGCCCCGAGCTCCGGCAGGCGCTTGACGACGCCGCCCAGGCGATGAAGGACAGCCAGACCGCCATGAAGAACGGCGACTGGACCGCCTACGGCGAAGCCCAGAAGGCCCTCGAGGACGCTCTCAACAAGGCCATAGAACTGGACAAGTAGCCACCATGCCGGCGGGAAAGGGGGGG
>NZ_BCFK01000027.1 GCF_001417815.1 Bifidobacterium aesculapii | reverse complement strand
CCCCCCCGGGCGGGGGGGAAGGGGCGGCCCCCCCCCTTTCCCGCCGTGTTTTCGGACATGCGAGGCGATGTGGGCGATTCCGATGGTGGGATCCCGGCTGTTGGTATGCTCGGGGCATGCCGAACGACTCGCATATGCAGTACCTCTTCCGCGCGGCCGAAGAGTCCGACATCGCCGCCATCACCCACATCTACAACGCGTCCGTCGTGGAGGGCGGCGCCACGGCCGACCTCACGCCGCGCACCGTCGACCAACGCCGGGCATGGGTGGAATCCCACCGGCCTCCCTACGGGGTGTTCGTCGTGGAGGCCGTGCATGACGGCGACACCGGTGACGCCCGTGACGGTGACGGCGATGGGCATGGGGAGGTCGTCGCCTTCGGCGCGCTCTCCGTGTTCTACGACCGCGCCGGATACGACGGCGTCACCGACCTCGCCTACTACATCGCGCCCGACAGCCGCGGCAGGGGAGCGGGAATGTTCCTGCTGGAGCATCTGCTCGACGAGGCGCGTGCGCGGCGCATGCGCAAGGCCATCGGCGTCATCTTCGCCGACAACGCCGGGTCGGTCGCGCTGATGCGGCGCTTCGGCTTCACCAGGTTCGGCCTGCTGCCGTCCGCCGCCGCCGACTCGACCGGCACGATGCGCGACATGTCCTACTGGTACCTCGACCTGTAGGGGCGCCGGTCCTGCGCGGTTCCCCGGTGCGGGTACAATCTTCCCGGTTGAATACGGCCGTCGTACGCAACGCCGGCGACGGGGAACGGAAGGAACGGCAAGCGCAATGGCATCGGATTTCTGGCTGATCGTGGGACTCGGCAACCCCGGCAAGAAATATGAGGACACCCGGCACAACATGGGATTCATGACGGCCGACGTGCTGGCCGAACGCTGGAGCGTCAACTTCGCCGACCACAAGGGCCTCGCCATGCTCGGCAAGGGCGCGATGCATCTCGACGGCCGCGCCGTCAAGTTCTTCCTCGCCAAGCCCCTGACCTACATGAACGAATCCGGCAACGCCGTCGCCTCGATCAGCGCCTACTACCAGATCCAGCCGGACCATGTCGTCGTCATCCACGACGACATGGACCTCGACTTCGGCCGCATCAAGGTCAAGGCCGGCGGTTCCGCCGGCGGCCACAACGGTATCAAGTCGATCGACAAGTCGCTCGGCACGCCGAAGTACGCGCGCGTGCGCATGGGCGTCGGCCACGCCCGCCGCGGCGCCAACGCGCACGACAACACCATCAACTGGGTGCTCGGCGGGTTCGGCCCCGACCAGCGCAGGCAGCTGCCCGAATTCCTCATGGACGGCGCCGACGCCGCCGAGGACATCATCTTCAAGGGCCTCGCCAAGACCCAGGAGAAGTTCAATGGCCGCTGACACCCGCACGACGGGAATCGGCGGCGACGCGACCGCACGAGGTGCCGGATCGGAAGGCACCCGCACGCCCGAACGCGAACACGACTTCGTCAACGGTTCGCTCGCCGGCCTCCTCGACGGTCTCGTCGCCGCCGACCCCGTATTCCGCACGGTCGCCGCAGGCGAAGTGGAGCCGCCGGAGGGCATCGACGATTCGATCGTCGTCGGCATGCCGGAGGGTCTGCGCCCGGCGCTCGCCGCCGCCATCGCGAAAGGCGGCGCGGCCGGCGCCTCCGCCAAACCGGTCGTTCTCGTCGTCGCATCCGGCCGCGAGGCCGAGGAGACGGTCGGCGCATTGCGCTCCTGGTACGACGGCGACCCGAACGACATCGCCCAATTGGAGGCGTGGGAGACGCTGCCGCACGAGCGCCTCAGCCCCCGCGCCGACACCGTCGCCGGCCGCATGGCCGTGTTCCGCAGGTTGAGGCATCCGAGCGGCACGCACCCGATGTTCGGCCCGATCCGCATCCTTGTCATGCCGGTGCGTTCGCTGATCCAGCCGGTCGTCGCCGGTCTCGCGGACGTCGAGCCGCTCGTGTTCACGCAGGGCGAGGAGCTCGCGCTCGACGAGGCGGCGTCCCGGCTCGTCGAGAACGCGTACACGCGCGTCGACCTCGTCATGGACCGCGGCGAGTTCGCGGTGCGCGGCGGCATCCTCGACGTGTTCCCGCCGACCGCGCCGCACCCGGTGCGCATCGAGTTCTTCGGCGACGAGATCGACGGCATCCGCGAATTCCACGCCTCCGACCAGCGCACCTACGGCGATGGGCTGAAGACCATTTGGGCGACGCCATGCCGTGAGATCCAACTCACCGACAAGGTGCGCGCGCGGGCGAAATCGCTGATCGGCTCGATTCCGAACGCCGACGACATGCTCGAATCCATTGCGAACGCCATCCCCGTCGAAGGCATGGAATCGCTGATGCCGGCGCTTGTCGACGACATGGAGCCCGTCGCCGGCATGCTGGCGGGGAACGCCGTCATCCTCCTGTCCGATCCGGAGAAGCTGCGCCGCGCCGCCGAGGACCTCGCCAAAACGGCGAACGAGTTCCTCGCGGCCAGCTGGCATGTCGCCGCGTCCGGGCATGGCGCCGGCGCGCCCATCACCTTCGACCAGGCGAGCTTCCTCGACTACGACGAGACGATCGCCGCGCTCGAGCATTCCGCGCACGACGTCATCCGCCTCACCAGCTTCACCGTCGACGCGAGCCGCCCCGGCCGCGTGCAGCTCGACGCGACGAACCCCGGCGAATACCGCGGCGACGAGTCGAAGGCCGCCGCCGGCATCGAAGGACTCATCGACGCCGGGTACCGCGTGACGATCACGTCCGCTGCGAAAGGCACGCTCGCGCGTCTCGCCCGCGCCGTCAACGCGACCGGCATCACCCGTTTCGACACGATCCGCTCGCAGGCGATCGACGGGTTCGTGGACGCCCGCGCGAAGACCGCATTGCTCACCGAACGTGACCTGACCGGCCGTACGTCGGCGCTGGCGCAGGCGAAGACGCCGAAGCGCCGCCGCAAGGCCATCGACCTCATGGAGCTCAAGGCGGGCGACTACGTCGTGCACGAGCAGCATGGCATCGGCAGATTCGTCGAGATGCGTCAGCGCACGATCGGCACCGGCGCGAACAGGACGACGCGCGAATACCTCGTCATCGAATACGCGCCGAGCAAGCGCGGCGCCCCGCCGGACAAACTGTTCATCCCCACCGACCAGCTCGACCTGGTGAGCAAATACATCGGCGCGGAGGCGCCGAAGCTCAACAAGCTCGGCGGCTCCGACTGGGCGGCGACCAAGGCGAAGGCGCGTAAGCACGTCAAGGAGATCGCCGACGACCTGGTGAAGCTGTATTCGGCCCGCCAGCGCACGCCCGGCTTCGCGTTCAGCCCGGACACGCCGTGGCAGAAGGAGCTGGAGGACGCGTTCCCCTACCAGGAGACGCCGGACCAGCTCACCACGATCGACGAGGTCAAGCACGACATGGAGCAGCCGCGCCCGATGGACAGGCTCATCTGCGGCGACGTCGGCTTCGGCAAGACGGAGATCGCGGTGCGCGCCGCGTTCAAGGCCATCCAGGACGGCAAGCAGGTGGCCGTGCTCGTGCCCACCACGCTGCTCGTGCAACAGCATTACGAGACGTTCACCGAACGCTACGAGGGATTTCCGGTCAACGTGGCGGCGATGAGCCGCTTCCAGAAGCCGAAGGAGATCAAGGAGACCATCGAGGGGTTGGCCGAAGGCACCGTGGACGTGGTCATCGGCACGCACAAGCTGCTCAACCCGAAGATCAAGTTCAAGGATCTGGGACTCGTCATCATCGACGAGGAGCAGCGTTTCGGCGTCGAGCACAAGGAGACGCTCAAGGCGCTGCGCACCAACGTGGACGTGCTCTCGCTGTCCGCGACGCCCATCCCGCGCACATTGGAGATGGCCGTCACCGGCATCCGCGAGATGTCCACGCTCGCCACGCCGCCGGAGGACCGCCTGCCGGTGCTCACCTACGTGGGCGCCTACGAGGACGCGCAGGTCACGGCGGCCGTGCGCCGCGAGCTGCTACGCGGCGGCCAGGTCTTCTACGTGCACAACCGCGTCGAGGACATCGCGCACGTCGCCGACAAGATCCACACGCTGGTGCCGGAGGCGAAGGTCGGCGTCGCCCACGGCAAGATGGGTGAGAAGCAGCTCGACCAGATCATCCGCGACTTCTGGCATCGTGACATCGACGTGCTCGTGTGCACGACGATCATCGAGACCGGACTCGACATCTCCAATGCGAACACGCTCATCGTCGATCATGCTGATCGTTTCGGGCTCTCGCAGCTGCATCAGCTGCGCGGCCGTGTCGGGCGCGGCAGGGAGCGCGCCTACGCGTACTTCCTGTACGACCCGGCGAAGCCGATGACCCAACAGTCGCACGACAGGCTTGCGACGATCGCACAGAACACGGCGTTGGGCTCCGGCTTCGACGTGGCGATGAAGGACCTGGAGCTCAGGGGCACCGGCAATCTGCTCGGCGACCAGCAGTCCGGGCACATCGAGGGCGTCGGCTTCGACCTGTATGTGCGGATGGTCTCCGAGGCGGTCGAGAAATACAAGGAGCCGGACAAGACGGTCGAACCGGTGAACGTGTCCATCGACCTGCCTGTCGAGGCGTCGATCCCGGTGGAATACATCGATTCGGACAAGCTTCGTCTCGAGGCGTACCGCAAGTTGGCCGCCGCACGCGACGAGCACGATCTGAAGGAGCTTGCCGAGGAGCTGACCGACCGTTACGGCCCGCTGCCTCAGGAGTTCGAGATGCTGTTCGGCGTGGCCCGCCTCAAGTTCAAGGCGCGCTCGCTCGGCATCTCGGAGATCCTCGCCCAGTCGAACCGTCTGCGCATCGGACGCGTCGACCCGCCCGAGTCGATGCTCATGCGCATGTCGCGCATCTACAAGGGGTTCCAGTACCGGCCGGTCACCCACCAGATGATCGTTCCCACGCCGTTCGCGGGCACGTTGGGCAGCGGCCCGATGCCCGGCGAACAGGTCATGGACTGGGTGTCCGACCTGCTCAACGATCTGGCGTACGTGCCGGGCAGGCGCAACTGAGATGAGCGGGTGGCCGTCGCGCCCATATCGGACGTGCCGGCCACCCGCTCATCCCTCGTGCGGAGTCTGGAGAATCGTCTCCATGCCGACCTTGTAGGGCTTGAGCCCCAACCGCTCGTAGAACGCCATCGCGCCCGGGTTGCATGACCACACGTTGAGCGTCACGTTGTAGCAGCCGGACCGGCGTGCGAAATCGAGCACATGCCTGTAGACGGCCGTGCCCACGTGCCTGCCCCGCGCATGCTCGTCCACGCAGATGTCGTCGATGTAGAGGGTCGTGACGTCCGTGAGCACGTGGTTGTTCGGGTGCCGCTCGAACATGCAGAACGCGTAGCCGAGGAGCGTCGCGTCGTCGGCGTCGGCGAACGCGCCGAAGACGGGCCGGGCGTCGTCCTCGACGATGGCGGCGAGTTCGCCGTCGGTGTATTTCGTCGCCTCCGCCTTGAAGAGATCGGGTCTGCCGTGGTGATGGACGTCGGCGACCTGTCGCAGCAGACGGTGCAGTTCGGGGATGTCGCGCCTGAGCGCGCGACGGATGTGCATGTCGGTCATGTCGCTCATGCGCGCCCAGTGTACTCGCCGCCATGCGATCCGGAGGGGGTCGTGCGGCGTCGTGGCCTGCGCCGCCGCACGACGATGCGGCGGCGCATGTCCACCGTGTGCGCGCACCGTCCGGACCATGGAACATGGACGGTGCGCGAACGGAGGGCGAACAACGTTGAAAAGTGAGTGAACAACCGTGTGTGAGCGTTAACAACACGCGAGGGTGAAGTCTTGCGCGTAGTCCATCAATGACACTATCCTTGACGGTGTCATCACAACCTAACGTTTAAAGGAGTAGTTGTGGCAGCAATTGAAAGCGTCTACGCGCGTCAGATTCTCGATTCCCGCGGCAACCCGACCGTCCAGGTCGTTCTGGACACCGAAGACGGTGCCCGCGGTCTGGGTCTGGTCCCGTCCGGTGCCTCCACCGGTGAGGCCGAGGCTTGGGAGCGTCGCGACGGCGACAAGTCCGTCTACGGCGGCAAGGGCGTCCTCAACGCGGTCAAGGCCGTCAACGAGGAGATCGCTCCGAAGATCATCGGTCTGGATGCCTCCGATCAGCGCGCTCTCGACGACCTGATGATCGAGCTCGACGGCACCCCGAACAAGGGCCGTCTCGGCGCCAACGCCATCCTCGGCGTCTCCCTGGCCGCCCTGTACGCCTCCGCCGAGTCCGCCGACCTGCCCCTGTACCGCTACATCGGCGGCACCAACGGCCACATCCTGCCGGTCCCGAACATGAACATCATGAACGGCGGCGCCCACGCCGACTTCGCCACCGACATCCAGGAGTACATGATCTCCCCGTACGGCTTCGACTCCTTCCACGAGGCCCTGCGCGCCGGCGTCGAGGTGTACCACACCCTGAAGAACGTCCTCAAGAAGCAGGGTCTGAACACCGGCCTCGGCGACGAGGGCGGCTTCGCCCCGAAGCTGAAGTCCAACAAGGACTCCCTGAACTACATCGTCGACGCCATCTCCGCCGCCGGCTACGAGCCGGGTAAGCAGATCGGCATCTGCCTCGACGTCGCCTCCTCTGAGTTCTACAACAAGGAGACCGGCAAGTACCACTTTGAGGGTGACGAGCGCGACTCCGAGTACATGCTCGACTTCTACGAGCAGCTCATCGACGAGTACCCGATCGTCTCCATCGAGGATCCGTACCAGGAAGAGGGCTGGGACGACTGGGCGAAGATCACCAAGAAGCTCGGCGACCGCCTCCAGTTCGTCGGCGACGACCTGCTGGTCACCAACCCGAAGCGTCTGCAGAAGGGCATCGACCTGGGCGCTGCCAACTCCCTGCTGGTCAAGCTCAACCAGATCGGCTCCGTCACCGAGACCCTCGACGCCATCGAGCTGGCCACCGCCAACGGCTTCACCTCCATGGTCTCCCACCGTTCCGGCGAGACCCCGGACACCACCATCTCCGATCTCGCGGTCGCCAAGAACACCCGCCAGATCAAGACCGGTGCCCCGGCCCGTGGCGAGCGCGTCGCCAAGTACAACCGCCTGCTCGAGATCGAGGAGGAGCTCGGCTCCACCGCTGAGTACGCCGGCTACAGCGCCTTCAAGGCCTGCAAGAAGTACATCGCCAAGTGAGCGATGCCGCTTCGCCGGCGGCCTGACCATCATGGTCGGCGCTGAATGAACAGGATGCCCGTCGTGTTCCGTCGAACACGGCGGGTATTTTGTTGCCCATGAGCACACGGAACAGGTCATCGCGTACGGAAGGCGGGGATTCCGCCGTGAAGGACGGCAAGCGCCGACGCGGCAACTCCGGTCCGATCGCCTTCTTCGTCTCCCTGTTCATCGTGGCGGTCGGCGCCATCCAGCTCGTCTCCACGTTCAACACGTACGCCGCCGACCTCGCCCATCTCAACAGCCTCAAACGGCAGGAGGCGGCGCTCATCGCGCAGAAGCAGGAGCTGGAGAACGACATCTCCCGCTGGGACGACAAGAACTATGTCGCGGCTCAGGCCAGGGAACGTCTGGGCTTCGTCTTCCCCGGCGAGACGGCGGTGCGCGTGCAGAATCCGCAATCCGTCACCGGCGTCGACACGGACACGACTTCCGACGACGACACGGGCAAGGATTCGTCCAAGCAACTGCCTTGGTACAGTGAACTGTCGTATGCGTTCAAGAAGGCCGATGAGCCGCTGCCGCAGGTCCAGACCGACAAGCAGAGCGGGGCCACGGCCGACGACGCACAGAACCAGCAGGACTCCGTTTCAGGGGACACGAGCGCAAAGGACCAGCAGTGACGACCACCATCGACCCGATCGCATTGGCCGACCAGATCCTCGAACACCGGGCGAGCGACGAGGACATCGCCATCGTCGAGCATCAGCTCGGACGCTACCCGCGCGGCATGGCCGCCGTGGGCGCGCGTTGCGTCTGCGGGCGCCCGCTCGCCGTCGTCACCCGTCCGCTGCTGCCCGGCGGCGTGCCGTTCCCGACCACCTGCTATCTGACGAGCCCCGAAGCAGTCAAGGCGGCATCGCATGTCGAAGCGGACGGCATGATGCAGGAATACAGCCGTCTCGTCGCCGAGGACGAGGACGTGAAGGCCGCATACGGGCATGCACACGAGCTGTATCTCGCGTTCCGCCATGAGATCGCCGTGAAGCTCGGCGACACCGAGGAGCATATCGAGGGCACGTCCGCAGGCGGCATGCCGGTGCGCGTCAAATGCCTGCATGCGCTCATCGCCCAGTCGCTCGTCATGGGTCGTGGCGCCAACCCGATTGGCGACATGGTGCTCGACCGGGTGAAGGACGAATTCGATCCGTCCGTCTGCCGCTGCAGCGTGCTCGACTAGCGTCATGCGCGGCATCCGGGCGGGATGCCGATCAGGTGGAACATCCAGGGAAAGGAAGAAGCTCATGGGCAAGGCGGTGACCGTCGCGGGAATCGACTGCGGCACCAATTCCATCAGATTGAAGGTCGCGCGCGTCGACGAACACGGTATGACCGAGATCGTGCCGCGCCAGCTGCGCGTCATCCGGCTCGGACAGGACGTCGACAAGACGCACCGTTTCGCCGACGAGGCGCTCGAACGCGCCTACGCGGCGGCGCGCGAGTTCGCCGACATCCTCGCCGGTCATCCGGTCGACGGCATCCGCTTCGTCGCCACCTCCGCCACGCGCGACGCGCAGAACCGCGAGGAGTTCGAGGACGGCATCGAGCGCATCCTCGGCGTACGCCCCGAGGTCATTCCCGGCACGGAGGAGGCCGATCTGAGCTTCCTCGGCGCCACGTCGGTCGTCGACCGCGGCAGCCTGCCCGCGCCCTATCTGGTCGTCGATCTCGGCGGCGGTTCCACCGAGCTCGTCATCGGCGGCGACGGCGAGACCGCTCCCGCCACGCAGGTGCAGGCCGCGTACTCGATGAACATCGGTTCCGTGCGCATGACCGAGCGCCATCTGCGGACCGACCCGCCCACCGAGGAGGAGATTGCCGAGGCCGTCGAGGACATCGACGCGCACATCGACGAGGCGCTGCGCACCGTGCCGGCAGGCCGTGCGCGCACCATCATCGGCGTATCCGGCACGGTGACCACGATGACCGCGCTCGCCATCGGGCTGAAGGAGTACGACCATTCCGTCGTCGACGGGTACCGTCTGCCCATCGCCGACGCGGTCGGCGTCGACGACCTGTTCCTCAGGATGACGCGCGAGCAGCGCCGCGCCTACAGGACCATCCACCCTGGCCGCATCGACGTGGTCGGCGGGGGCGCCGTCGTGTGGAACCGCGTGCTCGCCAAGGTGAGCGAGGCGGCCCTGCGTGACCACGGCGAGGCCATCGACTCGTACGTGGCCAGCGAGCATGGTCTGCTCGACGGCATCGTCCTCGACTACGGTCGGCGTCTCCTCGCGGCGTAGCGCGTCGCGTGGCGCTGACGCGAGTGCCGACGTACGGACGCAGTGCGCGCAGTACACGCGTAGTACAATGGTACGGCCGGTCACCGGCCATGCCCCCGTGGCGAAATGGTATACGCAGTCGACTTAAAATCGATCGCTTCGGCATGCGGGTTCGAGTCCCGCCGGGGGCACCGCCTATAAACGTTGGAATTCCAACGCTCCGGAATCTCCCATACGGCCTGTCGGGCACGTTGTGGGCACATCGTGGGCACGGCCGCGCGGCACGGTCCATGGTGCGACGAAACATGCACCATATATACGGCGGATAGTCTGACGTGCGTTTCCATCAGACGAAGCGCATCCACGGTGCGCGCCATGCAGGGAGGGACATCATGCCGTCCAGTTGGACCCATGTCGACAAGGACACCGCCACCGGGCTGCCGGTCATGCTCGCGCAGAACATCATCGTCGGCGCCACGCTGGCCATCGGCGCCATCGCCTGCTCCGGCTTCTATCTCGCGATGATCGGCAACGTCGCCTCGCTCGTCCCGTGGGCGCTGCTCGTCGTCTTCGTCGCCGTCACGTACACGTATGTCGTCGGATTCGCGCTGTTGTGGTGCGTCGAGTCGATCACCCTGCGCATGCGCGACAAGTTCAAGCCGTTCGCCTACGGTCTCGTCGGCGCGATCGGATACGGCGTGTGGGGATTGTTCGTCATGACCTCGGTGATGAACTCGCTCGACCAGCCGCTCAACGGCGTGGTCCTCGCCAACGGCGACGTCGCCGCCGTCACCGTCAACTACGTGGTGTTCGGATTCCTCGCCACCCTGCTGGCGCAGGTGAACGCGAAGCGTCTCGCCGCGAACAGGGGACTGGCGTTCACGCTCCTCGCCGTGCAGGTCGTGCTCGCGCTGCTGGGACTCGTGTGCGGCGTGATGATGTTCTCCGCGCTCGGCAGGTGAGACGGCCGTCCGTGTTCGTGACCGCGTCCGCGCGCGCATGCGCGACCGCGGCGGGAAAGGAAAAGGAGCTTCCATGACGTTCAGCGTCCTCGACATGTTCTCCATCGGCGTGGGCCCCAGCTCGTCGCATACGGTCGGCCCGATGTCCGCGGCGCACCGGTTCGCCGCCTCCCTCGCCGCCGACGGCCTCGTGGAGCGCACGTCGCGCGTCAAGGTCACGCTGTACGGTTCGCTCGCCCTGACCGGGCTCGGCCACGGCACCGACCGCGCCGTCATGGCCGGACTGGAAGGCAACGTGCCCGCCACCGTCGACACCTCCTACATGCTGCGCATCCGCGAGACGTGCGCCCTCGACGACACGCTCGCCCTCGCGGGCGTCAGACGGATCGGATTCCATTACCGGCGTGACATGGTACTCGACCAGTGGAAACGCATGGCCGCCCACCCCAACGGCATGAGGTTCCAGGCGTTCGACGACGCCGGCAGCCTCATCGACGAGCAGGTCTGGTATTCCATCGGCGGCGGGTTCATCCGCCAAGGGCACCCCGACGACCCGATGATCGGCATCCACGACAGGCCGCCCGAAGGCACCGCATTCGCCGACGCCGACGAATCCGCCTCCACGGACTTCGGCCCGGAGGCGCCCTATCCGTTCTCCTCGTGCAGCGAACTCGTCTCACTGTGCCGCGAACACCATCTGAGCATCGCCGAACTCGTCTGGGCCAACGAGACCGCTTCGCGTTCCGCCATACAGGTGCGTTCCGCCATCGACAACGTGTGGCGCGTCATGCGCGAATGCGTCGACCACGGGTGCTCGTCCGCCGAACCCGTGCTGCCGGGCGGACTCGACGTGCCGCGACGCGCGCCGAAGATGTACGCGCGCCTCGCCTCCAACGCGGACGTGCTGCGCCGCGACCGCAGACGCCGCGACGCCGTGCTCGAAAGCTCCGACGCAGCATGGGTGGACCTGTTCGCGCTCGCCGTCTCCGAGGAGAACGCCGGGGGAGGGCGCATCGTCACAGCGCCCACGAACGGTTCCGCGGGCATCATCCCCGCCGTGCTCCATTATTACTGGCACTTCGTGGACGACGCCGACGAGCGCGGCGTGGTCACGTTCCTGCTGACGGCCGGTGCGATCGGATACCTGTTCAAACGCAACGCCTCGATCTCCGGCGCGGAGGTCGGCTGCCAGGGCGAGGTCGGCTCGGCATGTTCGATGGCCGCCGCCGGTCTCGCCGCCGTGATGGGCGGCACGCCTGAGCAGGTGGAGAACGCGGCGGAGATCGGCATCGAGCACAATCTGGGCCTGACCTGCGATCCGGTCGGCGGGCTCGTGCAGATCCCGTGCATCGAACGCAATGCGATGGCCGCGAACACCGCCATCAACGCGGTGCGCATGGCGATGCTCGGCGACGGCTCGCACATCGTGAGTCTCGATCAGGCGATCCGCACGATGAAGGAGACCGGCGAGGACATGATGGCGAAGTACAAGGAGACGTCCAAGGGAGGTCTCGCCGTCAACGTCGTCGAATGCTGAGGGCGGGCGGGGATACCGGCGCGGAGGCGCCGGTTCTTGTTAGCGTTGCGTGAGCATACGGTGCACGCCCGCCGCAACAGTGCTATTATGAGCGGCATTGTGTGCCCGTGAGGGCGGTTGATTTAGGAAGGTAGGACAATCTCATGGCTGATATGCCCACCGTGCAGGCCGAGTTCGGCACCACGCCCGTCATCGAGTTCCCGAGCGCCGAGGCGCCCGCCGGCCTCAAGGTCGTCGAGGTCGTGGAGGGCGACGGCCCGATTGTGCGCCGCGGCGACACCGTCACCGTGAACTATCATGGCGTGGTCTGGGGCAATGACAAGCCGTTCGATTCCAGCTTCGACCGCCATCAGCCGGCCAGCTTCGGCATCGGTGTGGGACAGGTCATCAAGGGCTGGGATCAGACCGTCCCCGGCCACAACGTCGGTTCCCGTCTGATCGTCTCCATCCCGCCGGAGTACGGCTACGGTTCGCGTGGCGTCCCGCAGGCCGGCATCGGCGGCGGCGACACGCTCGTGTTCGTCATCGACATCATCTCCACGCGCTGAACACGGCGTCACCAATCCACGAAAGCGCCGGAGACGTTGCCGGCGCTTTCTCATATCTTGCCGTCGCGTGGCGGGGCCTGCGGCGGGCGGAACACAACGACAACATCGACAACGACAACGACAAACGGAAGGAACCGGTATGGCGGAAGAGGACAAGGACCTCCTGCTCACCCAGGAGGCGTACGACAAGATGAAGGAGGAGCTCGCCTGGCGTGAAGGCGAGTACCGTGACGAGATCCTCGCCAAGGTGTCCGCGGCGCGCGCCGAGGGCGATCTGAGCGAGAACGGCGGCTATCAGGCCGCGCGCGAGGCGCAGCGCGTCAACCAGGGACGCATCGACGAGCTCACCGTCAAGCTGCGTCATGCGAAGATCCTCACCGCCCCGCCTGCGGGCAAGGTCGGCGACGGCTCGCTCGTCACGCTCGACATCATGGGCCGTGAGAAGGTGTTCGTGCTCGGCACGCGCGATCTCGCCATCGCCACCGATCACGACATCATCAGCCCCGAATCGCCGATCGGCGCGGCCATCAACGGCGCGAACGCGGGAGACACGGTGACCTACAAGGCCCCGAACGGGCGTGAGATCTCCGTGGTCATCAAGGAGGCGAAGCCGCTCGCCTGAGCGGCGGGCGTTCGTACGGCGGGGGCCGTGTACGCACGATGGATGTTCGTGCGTACACGGCC
>NZ_BCFK01000026.1 GCF_001417815.1 Bifidobacterium aesculapii | reverse complement strand
GGAGGGGGGGCGGCGCCCCCCCGCCCCGCCGTCATATGCGAAGGTTCCAGGCATGCGCCGACGGCGTATGCGGCTGACGCATGCCGGTGGTCATGCCCACAACGCCACGATCACCATGTAGATCGCGACCATGTGGCAGGCGTATCCGGCGACGGTGCCGCAGTGGAAGATCTCATGGAAGCCGAAGACCTTCGGCCACGGGTCGGGGCGGCGCAGCGCGTAGACGATCGCGCCGAGGATATAGCAGGCGCCGCCCGCGCACAGCAGGATCACGACCGTGGGCCCCGCATAGGGCGATTTCCAGAACAGCGCCATGAACGCCAGCCCGTAGATGCCGAAGATGATGTACACCACGGTGTAAAGCCACCTCGGCGCGGTGATCCAGATCACGTGGATGATCATCGCGACCGCCGTGCACACCCACATCGAGATGATGATGAAGTTGCGCCAGAACGGCTGCAGCGCGAACGATACCGGCGTGTAGGTGCCGGCGATGAGCAGGAAGATGTTCACATGGTCGATGCGCCGCAGCACGTCCGTGACGCGCGGGCTCCAGTCGCCCAGATGGTAGCAGGCGGAATTGGTGAACAGCACCAGCGACGCCGTCATGAAGACGGCGCACGCCCATTTGAGACCGGCGCCCTGCGCCAGACAGATCAGCACGATGCCTGCGGCGAGGGAGAGCGGGGCGGCCACGGCGTGGATCCATCCACGCATGGCCGGCTTCGGGCGGCCGTGCACGTCGAGGCGTATCTTGCGCTCGACCTCGGCCGGGGCGATGCCCTCCAGTTTCAGCGCCTTCGCCTCGCCTTTGGCGATGACGTGCCGCGCCTTGGCCTCCGCCTTGAACCTGATCTCCTGAGCCTTGAGCTCCGCTTTGCTGCGCGCGGCGTCCGCCTTGGCCTGCAGCGCCTGTTCGCGTGCGTCGATGACCGCCTGCCGTTTCGCCTGCAATTGTTCGTCCGTCAATCGCGTCATGCCTGCCATGCCGGCCTCCGGTCCGTTTGTGTGTTGACACATTTCTATCTTACGTTACCGTAACCTACGATAGCGTAGGTTACGGGGAAGTCAAGACGCATCACCCACATCCTACGTCTGTGACTAGCATACGTCGCCGGGATCGCCGTGATGCTCGGCGGCATCGCCTCCGAAGGCGTCTCCGTGCCTTCCGGCATGACCGTCCACGCACACCGCGGCATGGGCATCAGGAACACATGGAACTACTTCGCCATCGTGGAGGCGCATGGCCATAAGGCCGCCGTATCCGTCGTCACGCAGAACCAGGGCAAGGATCGCGCGGCGCAGCTGATGAGTCAGGTGCTCGCCTCCGTCGACGACAGTCTCGCACAGTGACCGACCGGCGTCCGGACGTCCGGGCGGGCGTACGCCGGTCCGGACGCCACCGGCCGCGAGGCGCGGCGAGGAAGTCGTGACGGCCTTGCGTATGATGGTGCCATGGCAGATTTCTCCCAGATACTCGCAACGCGGCCGGACCTCGACGACAGGGACAGGGAATGGCTGCACCAGCTCGTCGCCGACTGGCAGGTGATCGCCGACCTGAGCTTCGCTGATCTCCTGCTCATCATGCAGAACGGCGACGGCCGCTACGTCGTGGCCGAGCAATGCCGGCCCTCCACCGTCATGACCCTGCGCACCGATGACGTCGTGGGTGACATCATGCCGGAGGCCATGACCGGCGAACTCGACGCCGCCATGCAGTCGGCCGTCGTGTTCCGTTCCACCGTGCTGCGCACCGTCGGCAAATCCACCGTCTGCAACGTGTACGCGCCCGTACGCCACAACGGCAAGACGCTGGGCCTTGTGGTGCGCGAGACCAACATGGCGACCCGCGAATCCAACGGCCGCTACGAATCGGAAAGCATCAACGCGGGCAAACAGCTGTACGAGATGATTCCGCGCGGCCAGTTCCCCTACTCCGATTCGGTGATGAGCCAGCGCCACATGGCCCGCGTCGCCGACGGCTTCATCGTGCTCACCATGGACGGCATCATCCGCTACGCCTCCCCGAACGCCATCAGCTGCTTCCGTCGCCTCGGCCTGCTGACCACCATGCAGGGCCACTATCTGAGCGAGCTCGGAGCCGACCTGTTGCGCGAACAGAACGAGCAGGTCGACGAGCAGCTGCCGCTCGTGCTGTCCGGCAAGGCCGCCGTGGATTCCGAGATCACCACGAACCGTTCCGCCGTATCCGTGCGCTCGCTGCCGTTGTACGACATGAACGGGCGCACCGGCGGCATCATCCTGTGCCGGGATGTCACGGAACTGCGCCGCCGCGAGCAGGAGCTGCAGACCAAGGACGCGGCGATTTCGGAGATCCATCACCGGGTCAAGAACAACCTGCAGGCCGTCTCCGCGTTGCTGCGCCTCCAGGCGCGCAAGACCAAGTCCGAAGAGGTCAAGAAGGAGCTTCGCGAGGCGCAGCGGCGCGTGCAGACCATCGCGATGGTGCATGAAGGACTGAGCCAGACCGTCGACGAGGTCGTCGATTTCGACAAGGTCATTGCGAGCCTGCTCAAGATGGCCGTGGATGTGGCGACGATGCGCGACCAGCACATCGACATCGACTTCGTCGGCAAGTTCGGCATGATGCCCGCGCAGGACGCCACGCCGCTGTCGCTGGTGCTCACCGAGCTCATCACCAATTCCGTCGAGCATGGGTTCGAGGGCCGCAAGGAGGGGCACATCACGATATCGGTGGGCCGCTCGGGCTCGAACCTCAGCGTCATCGTCGAAGATGACGGCACCGGAATCGACACGGAATCCCAAGGGGGCATGGCCCGTTCCTCCGGCTCCGGTCTGGGCACGCAGATCATCAATACGTTCGTCACGAACGACTTCGGCGGCACCGTGCGGTGGGAGCCGCGACGCGGGGGAGGCACGCGCGTCGTCCTCGACATGATTCTGCGCGCGGCCCAGGCCGAGTGACCGCACTGCGTCGTGCCCGTCGTGCCGTCTCCACACGACGGGCACGACACGGCAGGACGATGCCTGAAAAACGATGTGCCCCTGCCTCACCATCCGTAGATGAGGCAGGGGCACATCAGTCGAACCGTGGAATCGGTTCTACAGCTGCATCTGCATGGCCTGGGAGCGACGCAGGCGCATGGCCTTGCGCTTGAGCTGGCGGCGTTCGTCCTCGCTCAGGCCGCCCCACACGCCGTAGTCCTGATTGGTGTCCAGCGCGCACTTGAGGCATGCGTCGATCACCTTGCAGGTGCGGCAGACGGCCTTCGCCTCCTCAATCTGCTGGTATGCGGCACCGGTGTTGCCCACCGGGAAGAACAATTCGGGATCCTTGTCGCGGCACGCGGCCTTGGCGCGCCAATCGTAAGCACTGCTCATCGTCGTTTCACTCCTGTCCGAGCCCTCAACATCCTGTCTTCATATACCTAAGCACGTTCGCACGTCATTTTCAAGACTTTCGGCAAAGAGATGAAGGAACGCCGCACCCGTGGCGTGTCATCACGCGACGGTGTGCCGCGCCGGCCCAAAGGACACGCACTGCACGGGCGTCGCCGTGGCATGGTCGATGAGCGCGCCTCGTCCCGGAACTGTCATGTCGTCCGTGCCGAACGACGTCCACACGTCGGCGGGAATGCCGTTCATCTGGTCGGTGGCCCGATCCCCGGTGGGGAACACCACGCGTATCGGGCAATGCTCGGGGATGCGGACATGACGGCTGGTGCGCGTCGCGAACACCACGGTGACGCCGGCGTCGTCCAGCGAACGTCGCAGCAGGCCGCACAGCGGGTCGTCGCCGAACGGGTCGAGCAGCGGATCGGCATCGTCGACGAACCATACGAGATGCGCCCCGGGCGCGGCGGTTTCGGGAACGCCCGATGCGACGGTTCCCGTGCGGGCGTCATAGGTGACGTATCCGTCCGTCTGCCGGTAGGTGCGGCGGATGACGGGACTGCCGCAGGCGTCCGTCACCGCAAGATACCGGGCCATCCAATCGAGCAGGTTCGTCTTGCCCCGCCCGTGCTGGCCTATGACGCCGATATTGCCGCGGCCCACCGGCAGCGATGCGACGTGCAGGGAGACGCCGTCATCGCCCAGAGCGAACGGAACACCGTCGGCGCCTGGTGATGCGGGCAGCGTCTCCAGCCGGCGAGGCAGGGGAGCGGTGAACAGCGGTGGAGGCGGTACGCAGCCGTGGAAGCGCGCCGCCATGGTGACCGCATCCACCAGGCGCGGGATGTCACGCGTGGCCGCGCAACGCCATGCCCGCACGGAGGCGCCGTCGTTGCAGTACGCCACGCCCGGCATCGACGGCGGGATATGCGCGGCCTTCGTCGAACCGAGCAGTTCCGTCGACTGCACGCCGTCGCGCACCCGAAGGCACAATCCGAGCGACATGTTCGCCTTCATGTCGGCGCCGACCTGACCCGCCGGATGCTGGGTGCAGGCGATGACATGCATGCCGAGCGCCCGTCCCAGCGAGGCGATGCGAACCAGCCGCGGCACCATGTCCGGCAGTTGGTCCTTCAATGCGTGGAATTCGTCCGCGACGATGACCATGCGCGGCGGGGCGATGCCGCGCATGTCCCGCACGTCCTGCGCATGGGCTTCGGCGACGAGCCGTTCACGACGTTTCAGTTCCGATTCGATCGCGCGCAACGCCCGCGTGGCATGGGCGAGATCGAGATCGCATACGCTGCCGACGCAATGGGGGAGTCGTTCCAACGGCCGGAAGGCGGTGCCGCCTTTGAAATCAAGGAAGACGAATCGCAGATCGTCGGGCGGATTGCGGCATGCGAGCGCCAGGCACCAGCTCTGCAGCAGCACGGATTTGCCTGATCCGGTGGTGCCCGCCACCAGGGCGTGAGGGCCCTGCCGTTCGAGATCGAGGTGAAAAGGCTCCCCCAGGGCGCTGGTGCCCACAGGCACGTCCATGGAAGCGGGGCCGAGCCAGCGACGCGCCACGGTCCTCCACGCGAGGGCGTCATCCTCCGGTCGTAGCCCGATCAACCCCTCCAGCTGCAGCGGGTCGAGCAGATCGAGGCGGGTGCTGTCGTCGATGGCCTCACGTCGTTCCGACTCGACGTCGTGACCCCGTCGTGCGTCACGGTCGCGTGCGCGCCGCCGCGCCACCTGCGCAAGCAGCATCGCGGCGCAGCCGATCAGCGAAGGCGCGAGCATCAGTGCGAACAGCCATCGACGCATGGCCAGCAGCACGGCGAGCATGACGATCTGCGCCATGAGCGGCGCGGCAGTGGACACCATGGTAAGGCGCTCCCCATCGAACGCCGTATCGCGGCCTGAAACGCGTGTGTGTGGATGTTTCCTCGTCATGGCGTCCAGTCTGCGATACGGCGCCTATGCGGTGCAACCCGTACGGGATATGTGGATACGGCCCCCGGGAATCTTCACAATTCGTCGGGAACGTGGCGGAGCCGATCAGCCGGCCTCCGCGAGCGTACCGACCGTCCCCGCCTCATGGGTGCCGCCTGCGAGCTCGGAGAACAGCTGCGTGTTCCTGGAATCGTCCAACAGCACGGAGGATCCCACGCCGTCCACCTGATAATCCGGATCCGACCAGTACACGCTGCCGGTCACGCCCTTCGCCCCGGTGGCGTCCTTGAACGCGAACGCCATGTCGAGAAGGGTCATCGGGGATGTCTTGGAATCCACGGTCAATGCCGCGAGCCCCGCGTCGGCGAGCTTCAAGACCTTGCCCGGGTTGCCGAGCACATCCTTGGACGTGGCTTTCGACACGATGGCCGAGATCACCTGCCGTTGGCGTTGCGCCCTGCCGAAGTCGCCGTTGGCGTCCGCGTAGCGCATGCGGGAGAACGCGAGTGCGGTGGTGCCGTCGACGTCGTGACAGCCGGCCTGCCAATCGAGACCCGAGTAGACGTCGCTGACCGTCTGGTCGTAGCACAGCTGCACGCCGCCGATGGCGTCGACCACCTTCGTGAGACCGCCGAACTTGATTTTCGCGATGTGGTCGATCTTCTGCCCGGTGATCTGTTCGACCGTGCCCACGAGCGCCTGGTTGCCGTACAGCTGCGCGACGGCATTGATCTTCATGTACTGGCCGTCGACCTGCGTGAGCGAGTCGCGGGGGATGGAGATCAGCGAGCTTGGTCCGTTCTTCGGTTTGGTGAGCACCAGGATGGTGTCGGTGCGGAAGCCGGGCGTGTCGTCTGCGCTGCCGCCCGCCGTGCCGTCACGTTCGTCGGAGCCGAGAATCAGCCAGGTGTCCGCCGGTGTGTTCGCGGCGGAGGTGAGCCAGCCGTCCTCCTTGTTGAGACGTGAGCCCACCCAATGCCACCCACCCAGCAAGGAGAGGACCAGCGCGGCGACGAGGGCGATGGCGATGCCGGCGATGATGCGCGGCGCGCCGGGGCGGTGCCGGCGGGTGAAGGAGCGCGTCGCGGCCGCGGCTTCGGCATGGGGGCGTGATACGTCAGGCGTACGCGCCGAAGCCGGTCGCGATGACGGCATCGCGCGGCGTGGCCCCGAGACATTGCTTGAGCCGGAGGAGCGGCGGGTACGTGCCTGTGCCGGGGACGGCCGCTGAGCGCTTTCGCTGTGCGTGGCCTGGACCGAACGCACGGCGCGTCGCCCGGATGGCGGCGTGAACGAGACGGGCTGCGCGGCCTGATCCTGTCGGAGATGCGCGCCGCGACCGGCCGTGCGTGCCGGGGCCGGGGTAAAGCTGGGGGGAACGGCGGCGGACATGCTCGCGCTCGCGTCCATATGCGATGCTCCCTGCGCGGGCTTAGGCTGGAGTCCGCCGTCCGCATGCGGGGACGGCATGGCACGACGGCGGGAACCGGC
>NZ_BCFK01000025.1 GCF_001417815.1 Bifidobacterium aesculapii | reverse complement strand
GGGGATGAAGCTCGGAGGAGCTCCCTGGAACCCTGTTCCCTCGTCTTCCTGTGCCATTGCGCCTCCCCGGGTGTCGATGCCTGAATCTTATGTCACTGTTGCACATCATGGGCGGTGGCAGGATGCACCGTCCGTTTTTTTCTCATTTCCGGCACATGGGAGGCCGTCACTGTTTGGCAGGGCACGCCACGTTGTTGAGGTAGGCCTCCGAGATGCCGACCACCTGGCCGGTGGCGGCATCCTTGATGATGCCGGTCTCGGTGTCGATGACGCCTCCCGTGGCGGTGTCGATGTATTGCCCGGAGGCGTCCTGCTCGACGCCGTCGGCGACCTTCGTGTTGCCGGCCTGCGCGGCGTCGGATTGGTTCGTGCCCTGCTGGTCCGTGCCCTGCTGGGTGGCGTCGGTGTTCTGCTGGCCGTCGGTGGACGTGGAATCGTCCGTCTGGTCGGACTGCGAGGCGTCGTCGGAGGCGGTGTCGCTGGTCTGATCGACGAACGGCTCGCCGTTGCGCATCTTCGACCACAGCGTGTCCGCGTCGTCGCCCCATACCACGCGGTTGGGGTCGTACGGGGCCTGCACGACGGGCACGGTGCGCGTGTAGAAGTGGGAGACCTGGAGGTCCTTCAGGCTCATGGCGAGGCCGGCGAGCGTGGTGGTGTTGGCGAGGCCCTTGGAGATGTTGAGCGACTTCAGCGCCGCCTTCGCGAGCTGATAGAGCTGGCCGGACTGGGTGAGCATGTTCTTCTCGAGCGCCTGGTTGAGCAGCTGCTTGACGAGGTATTGCTGGCGTGTGGTGCGCTGCACGTCCGAGCCGTCGCCCGCGCCGTGGCGCATACGCGCGTACTGGGTCGCCGCGGTGCCGTCGAGGTGCTGCCATCCCTTGGTCAGGTACGTGTTCGTGTACGGGTCCTCGACGTCCGCCGGGATGCACAGGTCCACGCCGTTGATGGCGTCGATCATGTTCTTCAGACCGTTGAAGTCGACGACGATGAAGTTCTGGATGTCGAGGCCGGTCAACGAGTTCACCGCGTTCATCGTGCAGCTGGCCGCCGAGGCGAGGTCGCCGCCCTGGTCATAGCCGTTGGCGAAGATGGTGTTGAACATCACCCCGTACTGCGCGCTCATCGTGCCCTTGGACGTCTCGCAGCTCGGCACGTCGACGAGCGAGTCGCGCGGGATGGACACGAGGTTGATGTAGGATCGGTCCGCGGAGATTTGCATGACCATCGTCGTGTCGGCGTTGTGCGTGCCGAGCACGTCGTCGAAATCCCCGCCGATGGCGGTGTTCGCGCCGTCTCGCGTGTCCTGCCCGAGAATGAGGATCTCGATGGACTTTCCGGCGTTGGGGTCCACCACCTGGGCGGAGGCGGACTGGCCGTTCTGCGAGATGATGTCCACCGCGCCGTCGGCGATGGTGCCGTTGATGTCGAGCAGGGTGGCGCCGGCGGCGCTTCCCGCGAACACGAGCACGCCCGCCACGATGCAGATGATGGTGTCGCGCAGTCTGTGCTGGACTCGGAATGCCACGCTATGGCGGGGGGAACGGTCTCCCCATCCATTGACGTTGGGGATATCGGCACCGGATCGCTTCGAGCTCACGGGACGCAAACCTTCCTGTCGGGGGCAAAATCCCCTCGATTGTACGGCATACGGGTGAAAAGACGCTGGGAGCACCGGTCGAGGGCGCATATCGGCGCCGTCGGACCGTCCTTCCCATGCCGAGGAGCCCCTATACCACAGATTCGCGGCGAACGCCGTCATTGACACGGTCTCACTTGACAAAAACGAAACCGCATGTGTGTAATCTAACACGAAGGAACGGGCTCGAATCAGGCAAGGGAGGTCATGCGCATGTGGGGCGTTGCCGATGATTCCGCCGACGAGCCGCTGGAGGAACTGTTGTGGGGGTTGTTCTCGCCGGACGGGGACATATCATGGCAGCACAAGGCGTTGTGCTCCCAGACCGATCCGGAGGCGTTCTTCCCGGAGAAGGGCGGTTCCACGCGTGACGCGAAACGGGTGTGCGCCCGGTGCGAGGTACGTGAGCAGTGCCTGCAATGGGCCATCGACCATGACGAACGCTTCGGCATCTGGGGCGGCATGAGCGAGAGGGAACGCCGACGGTACAAGAAAACGCGCAAGGAGCAGGCGTGACAGGAGACTTCGAACAATCCCACGGCGTCACGGGAGGCGTGCGTCAGGTACTGGCCGAGGCATTGGCCGCCCGAACGCATGTGCGGGCCCGAGGCGTCGAACCGTCGGTGGCCGTGGTCGTCACCGTCGAGCATGATTTGCGTTTTCTGCCCGACACGTTGCGGTCGCTGCTTTCACAGAGCGTGCTTCCCGGCGTGATCGTCGTGGCGGACTGCACCGGCGGCACGGCGCAGCCGCTGCGCACCTCGTTCGATGTGACGGTTACCGCCCACGATCCCCTGATGGCATCGGCGCCGGGCACGGTGTCCGTCGACGTGCGTCTCGTGCGCGCACAGGGCGCGTCCTCCTTCGGCGACGCCGTCGCCAAGGCGTTGGACTATGCGCGTCTGGACCATACGACCCGCGCGCTATGGCTGCTGCACGACGATTCCCGGCCGGCCGACGGGCATTGCCTTGAGCGACTCGTCGAGGCATGGCGCAATACGCCCGGAGCGTCGCTGCTCGGAGCGAAACAGCTCGACTGGGAGGCGCAACGTCTGCACAACGTGGGCGCCTACGCCTCCGGACATGGCGTCAACACGCTCGTCGTGGACGGCGAGCCGGATCAGGAGCAGTACGACGCGCGCGCGGATGTCTTCGCCGTGTCGTTGGCGGGCGCGCTGCTGCCGGTGGACACCTACCGCGCCTTCGGCGGCATCGACGCATGGTTCACCACCTACGCCGAGGGTGCCGACCTATGCCGCAGGATCTGCCGCGGCGGCGGCCGTGTGGTCGTCGTTCCGCAGGCGGGCATCGCCCATCGTCGCGCCCGTTTCGAGGGCGTACGCACCGCAGACGGCCTGGGATTGGATGACCGGAATGCGGTCGACCCCGCCATGCGGGTCATGTCCGCCTGGCGCCATTACCGGTATACCGACATCCCCATGCTGCGCTGGCCTCTGGTGTGGCTGTGGTCGCTGATCGCCGCCGTCGGCCTCGCATTGTCCCGTCTCGTCGCCAAGCAGCCGTATGAGGCGTGGTGCGAGCTGTGCATGCCATGGCGCGCCGTCGCCTCCCTGCCGGGTGCGATGCGCGCCAGAAGGAATGTGGCGCGGGGTGCGCGGGTGAGTCATCAGCGTCTCGCCTTGCTCACCGTATCGCGTGAGCAGCTCGCGCAGTGGCGAGAACGGTCCCGCTCGCTTGAGGACCAGCGTGGCGTCGTGCTGCTCGGTCCGCTGGTCCGCTCCCACCTGCGCATGCGCGCGGTGCGCCGTTGGGGTCTCGCCGCCGCGATGGCCGTCGCGGCGTTCGTCGCGGTGTTGGCGCTCGATTGGTCTCTTTTCCGTGAAACGCTTGGCGGCGGGTCGCTGGTTTCGGCGCAATGGCTTGCGACGGACGCCTCGCTGGGCCAGCTCGCCGCCGCTGCCACCACCCAGTGGACGTGGGGCGTGGGCGTCGGCGCCGCCGTGCCGCCCGCTCCCTGGTTGTGGGTGCTGCTGCTTGTCTCCCTGCTCACCGGCGGGCATGTGGCGGCCGCCACGAGCGTCATGTTCTTCCTCGCCGCGCCGTTGGCGGCATTGTCCTTCTGGGCGTTGGCCGGCGTGTTCACCCGCTCCGACGCGGTGCGTGTGATCGCCGGTCTGCTGTGGGTCTCCTTCGCGCTCGCGCTGGGACTGTTCACGACCGCCGATCTGGCGATGCTCACGGTGATGGTCTTTCTGCCGGGAGCATTCGCGTTCACGTTCCGCGCGGTCGGCCTCTACCATACCGAGGATCCGGTGCGACCGCGCCCGTCCGTGCAGGCGTCCGCCGCCGCGTCGCTGTGCTACATGCCGGTGGTCGCCTCCGAGCCGCAGCTGTTGGCGCCTCTGGTGGTCACCTTCCTCGTCTTCCTGCTGTTCGTGCCGAGACACCGCGCGATGCTGCTGCTCATGCCGTTGCCGGCCGCGCTGCTGGCGGCGCCCACATTGGTCGCGTCGGTGCGTTACGCCTCGCGTGGCGAATGGCGGCAGCTGTTCGGCGACATGACCGTTCCGGTCTCCTCGACCGACGGACGACCGGCGGCGCTCAATCTCACGCAGGTCGTGATTCGGGCGTTCGGTTTCGACGAGGATGCGGGCTTCGACCAGTTCCTGCAAGGTGGTTTCGCGACCGCGACCCTGTGCATGCTGGTCGCGGTGACCGTGCTCGCCGTCGTCTCCCTGGTGCTGCCGTTCGCATTGCGGGCTTCGCGCATGATGTGGGTGACGATCGTGACCGGCGGTGCGCTGAGTCTGGCCTCCGCGCGTGTGGCGGTCGCATTGGACGCCGAAGGTCCCGTGGCCGGATCCGTGCTGCCCGGATTGGTGTTCGCCATGCTCGGAGCGCTCTCATGCGTGTGTCTCATGGCGGGTGGCGCAGTCCGCCGGTTCGTCGCGCTGCGCACGCCGGGTGCCGCCGAAGGCCTCGGCGGCCGTATGCGTGGGCGGTGGGCGGTCGTCGCCGGCCGTGTGGTCCTGTGCGTGGCCTTGTGCGTAGGAGTCGTCGCATGGACTGGTTTCTCCACGGCACGGCATCCCGAGGGCGCTGTATCGGTGAGTGGCTCCGGTCTGCCGATGATCGCGACGGACATGCTCGAAGGGCAGCCGGACCAGCGCATCCTCGCCTTGGATGCCGATTCGGTCGCATCGGTCTCCTACGCGGTCATGGACACCTCCCGTGGCGATCTCATCGATTCCTCGCCCGCCTGGCGTGCACGGCAGGTCGCCGGACAGAAGGATTCCGCCGACATCGAAATCGGCGCGCTGGCCGCGAGGCTGCTGTCCAACAGCGACGACGAGGCCGTGGCAAGGCTCGTCGCACTGGGGTTCGGCGGCGTGTTCGTCGTCGGCGGCCAATCCGGTTCCGACCAGCTCGCGACGAACATCACCGCCTCGGACGGCACGCAGGCCGTCGTGGCCTCCGCCGACGGCACCTACTATCGTCTGACGGCCGCGGAAGGCCGTGGCGTAGGCGTCGACACCACGCATGAACGTGCCATGAGCCACAGCCCCTGGCGTTACGCATGGCTGGTTTCGCTCGGTGTGATGAGCCTGTTGTACGTGCTGGTGGCGTTGCCGCGCAGGAGGCGCGCCCACACTCCCGGCGAACGCGGCGATGCCGTCACGGACGGCGATGACCCTCAAATGAAGGGTCGCGGGAAGGAGGTCACGACGGCATGAGCACGACGAACACAGCGAAAAGGCGGAGTGCAAGGCGCAAGGCGGCGCGTATCGTCGCGGCGGTCGTCACCAGCATGCTGCTGATCGCGGCCTTCGCCGCGCTGGCCGTGGTCCGCATGCCGGCGTGGCTGGTCGACGGGGCGTCGGGCGCGCTCGGTTCCTCGCACCGCATAGTGCAGGAGCGGCTGGAGGCATACTGCCCGGCGGGCATGCAGCTGCCGGATTCCACGGATTGGGGGGACAGCGGCTACCGCGTCTCCGACGGCGACATCACCACCGCGACGGCGCTTGCCGCGTTCGGTTCCGTATACGCATCCACCTCCACCCCGCTTGACCTGTCCGCAGACGCGAAAAGCGTGGCGCTCAAGGCTCCGGACAAGCCGGTCAGCCGTGACGCCATGGTGCTGCGGGATGAGGGAGGCTACTCCCGTCTGCTTTCCACGAACCTGCTCGAGGCCGGCGATGGTTCCGGGCACACCGGCACCGTGGTCTCGCACGCCTCCGAAGGCGACCTGCGCGGCATCTCCGCCGCCACCTGCGTCACGCCGGCGATGAGCCAGTCGTTCATGCTGACCTCCACGGCCACCGGCACGAGCCAGCAGCTCGTGCTTGCGAATCCCTCGTCGAAGTCGACCGGCGTGTCCATCACCGTCGTCGGCAGCAAGCAGACCGGGCGTATGGGGTTGTCGACCGCCGGCAAGGCCACCGTGGCAGCGGGAAGTGAGACCGTCGTCGATCTGTCCGCCGCGGCCTCCGGTCAGGACGGCGTCCGCGTCACCGTGACGAGCGATGCCGTCCCCGTGGCCGCAGTGGTGCGCACCACGTCGAGCAGCGGGCTGACGCCCAAGGGGGCCGACTTCGCGATGCCCGCGGGCGAAGCGGCGGAGACGAACGTGATTCCCGGTGTCGCGGAAGGCGACAAGGTGACGTTGTACCTGTACGGCGAACATGACGGTGACGCGGAGCTCTCCTGGGCCACCGACGACGGTGCCAAGGCCATCCGCAAGACGCGGGTCGGGGTGGACAAGGTATCCGTCCTCGACCTGGGCAAGGCTCCCGCCGGCGCGAACGGCATCATCGTCTCGGGGGAAGGCGCCGCGTTCGTCGCCTCCGCCAAGGCCGTACGCTCCGGCGCCGACGGGCAGGAGGACTTTGCGCTGCTCTCCGCCGTCACGCCGTCCGCCTCGAGCGCCGTCGCACTGGCGGACGGCGTCGACGCGACGCTCGTTTTCGTGAACGCCTCGGACGATGATGTGACGGTGAAGCTCACGTTCATGGACGATACCGGCAAGGCCGGCGATGAGCGTGACGTGACCGTCAAAGCCCACGGCACGTCCACGGTGAAGGGCGAAGGCTCCGCCGCCCTCGTGTCCGACGAATCCGGGGCGGTCTCATGGGCGACGCGCATCAGCGGAGGCGGGCTCGATCCCGACAAGACCGCAGGTCTGTCCGTGGTGGCACCGGATACGCTTGCCGTGCGCGAGGAACTCGTCCGCGCCGTCCCGGACGCCTCCATCGTCGGATGAGGCGCACGGGCCGGCGCCCGGTCACCACTCGAAATCCGGATCCAGCTCCTCCGGTCGGCGCCCGTACAGTTCTCCGAGCCGGATGACGAGTTCGTCGCGGATCGCCCACTGCAGCTCGTCGCGACCGCGCGTATGCGACTGCAGCGGCATGCGGTACAGCACGATTCGCGCCGGCATGCCATGGTCGGCCGGGAACAGACGCGAACTCGTGCTCGGCTCCGCCTCCCATGGGGCGGGATCGGACGGAGGCACGTCCTCCACGGCGAACTGCACCGGTTTGACCAGCTGGGGCCACGCCTGCGCCAGCCTGCGGATATGCGCTGCAACCAGATCGTCGAACATGCCCGAACGCGTGCGGTAACGGGGAAGTCGCGTGCCGAACATCGGGGTGCGGACGCCGCGTCCATGGCGGTTGCGGTATACTCGTTCATTCCAAGGGGCTTCAAGCATGGCACCCACTGTAGGCCATGCCGACGGCAATGGCGACGGCACGACCGGCTGCGGCGACGGTATGGCGCCGCGGCCGGCGGACTACGATACATGCATGAGTGGGCGTGCGCCGCGACTGACGGGAGACTGCGATGATCAAACCGTGGAACGAATGGGATCTTGATGAGCTCTGCGCGCGTATGCGGCTGATCGGCTTCGACCTGGACAATACGCTTGCCAACTCCCGCAAGCCGATGCGGCCGGAGATGGCGCACCGGTTCAGCGAACTCACCCGCCGCATCGACGTGGCGGTGATCACGGGAGGCCGCTACCGGCTCGTCGTCAGCCAGATTCTCGACGTGCTCGAACCGCAGGCCGATCTCTCCCGCCTCCATCTCATGCCCACGTCGGGCACCTGCTATCGCCGATGGTCGGCGGGGGAATGGGTCAGGGTGTTCAGCCATGACCTGGACGACGGGCAGCGCGCTCGTGCCCGCGAAAGCCTTGAACGCCGTGCAAGGGAGCAGGGCCTGTGGTTCGAACGGGTGTGGGGCGAACGCATCGAGGACCGTGGCTCGCAGATCACCCTGTCCGTGCTCGGCCAGCTCGCCCCCGAGGAGGCCAAGTGGGCGTTCGATCCCACCAATGAGCTCAAGACCAGACTGGCCGAAGCCGTGGCCGCCGATCTGCCCGACCTCAAAGTGCATGCCGGAGGGTACACCAGCATCGACGTGGCCGGCCGTGGCATCGACAAGGCCTTCGCGGTGCGGGAACTGTCGCGTCTCACGGGCGTGGCGGTCGGTGACATCGCATTCGTGGGAGACCGCATGGAACCGGACGGCAACGACTATCCCGCCGCACAGGCCGGCGCCATGGGCGTGCGCGTCGCCAATCCCGCCGACACCATTCGTCTGATCGACGGGCTGTTGGAACGCCTCCCGGCTCACGCCGCGGTGCCGTCAGGCCTCCCCTCCACCGCTCGTAAGGCGTAGGTCGTAGGGGAGCCATGATGCGGGGGCTGGTCGCGGATATGACGAATCTCATATTGCCGCGCGGGTGTGCGGGCTGCGATGCCCCCGACGAGGTGCTGTGCCCGTCATGCGCCGCCCTGTTCGCATGCGTGGTCCCGTTCACGCCGCCGGCCGACGGAATAGCGTCCTACGCGTGTTCGGTCTACAAGGGAGCCACACGCCGCGTGATCCTCGCATGGAAGGACCACGCGGATGCGGAATGCGATCGCGCGCTGTCCGGCGCGATGCGCGTGCTCGCCTCACAGGTGACGCGTACCGTCACCGGCGGGGCGATGATGGTCGTCGTACCGGCGCCATCCTCGGCGCGTTCGGCGCGACGGCGCGGACGACGGCATCTCATGCCTGTGGCGCGCTCGCTGGCCGCATGGTACCGGAGCATGGGAGTACGGGCCCGTGCCGTGGACGCGCTGTCCGTGCACGCCGCGGGGAAGGCCGTGGAGACCATGGGCAGGGCCGGCCGCGTGGCGAGGGTCACGGGATCCCATATCAATGTGCGCGACGCCGCATCGGTGCGTGGGTGCGATGTGATCCTCATCGACGACATCGTCACCACCGGCGCGACGATGCGCGCCTGCGTGACGTCGCTGGAGGCCGCCGGCGGGCGCGTGGCGGCCTGTCTGGCGTTGGCGTCTACGCCGAAGTATGCCGTTTCGGCAGCGTGATCTCGAAATCGGCGCCACGCATGTCGTCGACGACCTTGACGGTGCCGCCATGCAGTTGTGCCGCCCACCTCGCGATGGACAGGCCGAGACCGGTGCCGCCCGACTCCGTACCGGGGCCGGATTTGCCCTTCACGAACCTGCGGAAGATGTCCGATCGCGCTTCGGGCGCGATCTGCGAGCCGAAGTTCACCACGTTCGTGACGATCGTGCCGTGCGTCTCGTCCTCATGCACTTCGATGAGCACGCTGGTGCCGTCGGGGGAGTGCTTGAGCGCGTTGCCGATGATGTTGGTGAACAGTTGACGCAGACGATCCTGATCGCCCTCCATCATGATGCCCTTCGCCACCTGCACGTGTATGTCGTGGGCATGTCCGCCGTCGGCGATCTCCAACGGCTCGATGGTGTCGTCGAGAAATTCGCCGAAGTCGAAGCTTTCGATCTCCAGACTCGCGGCGCCGGCCTCCATGCGGCTCAGGTCGAGCAGGAACGCGATGAGGTCGCTCAGCCGCTGCGTCTGGTCGAGGATGCCCTCCAGATTCGCCGGCGTCGGCTCGGTGACGCCGTCCGCCATGTTCTCCACCTGCGCCTGCAGCGCCGAAACGGGCGTGCGCAGCTCATGGCTGACGTTGGCGATCATGTCGCGGCGCATCTGGTCGGCGTGCTGGAGCTCGGCGGCCATCTCGTTGAACGATCTGGCGAGCTGCCCGACCTCGTCATGGCTGGATTCGTCCATGGGGACCCGCACCGTGTAATCGCCGTCCGCCATGGCTTCGGCGGCATCCCGAAGCTGGCGCAGACGGGCGGTCAGCCCGCGCGAGAACAGATAGGTGATGCCGAGCGCCACCACGAGGGTCAGGGGCATGGCCAGCCAGCCGCTCCACCCGTATTTGAGCAGGAACCAGCACATGGTGAACGCGATCGCCGTGGCGAACACGAGCAGCGCGCACAGTTCGAGCTTGAGCGACGAGAACACGCCAAGGGGGCGTACACGCTCGCGACGTGTACGCCCCCGGCGGATATTCGACGGACCCATCGATGCGTTGCCCCGGCTCACTGCGCCGCCGGCGGCTCGAACGCGTATCCGACGCCGTGCACCGTACGGATCATGTCCGGGCCGAGCTTGTGCCTCAGCGCCTTGACGTGGCTGTCGACGGTACGGGTGCCGGAGGCGTCGACCCAGTCCCAGACCTCTTCGAGCAGTTTCTCACGGGTGAGCACCGACTTGGGCTTGCGAGCGAGGGTGGCCAGCAGGTCGAATTCGGTGGGCGTCAGATGCACGTATTCGCCATCGACGCTCACCGTGCGCTGCGCCGGATCGATGACCAGGGAGCCGAAATCGAGGATCTTCTCGTTCTCGGCGTTCTTGGCGATGACCTTGGCGCGTTCGACGCGACGCAGCAGCGCCTTGCACCGGGCGATGAGCTCGCGCATGGAGAACGGCTTGGTCATGTAGTCGTCGGCACCCGCGCCCAATCCGATCACCTTGTCGGCTTCGTCGTCACGCGCCGTGAGGATGAGCACCGGGACCGGACGGGCGGCCACGATGCGCTTGGTGGCCTCGAGGCCGTCCATCACCGGCAGCATGATGTCCATGATCACCAGATCCGGCCGGAGCTGCGCCGCCGCCTGTACGGCGCTGGCGCCGTCACCGGCCACACGCGCGGTCCACCCCTCGGCGGTGATGCGCTGCGCGATGGCCGTGGCCAGTGTCGGTTCGTCCTCTACGACCAGCACCGTGCGGGGTGTGGCCTGTTGGCGTGCCGTGGTATTGAGCATGGTGTGTAGTGCCGCCTTTCAACGGTGTGTTGTGGGATTATCGCCTTTCGTCACTCTTCCGGCTTCAAGAATACAGCGCCGAGCGCGGGGATGGTGAGTTTCGCCGAGGCCGGGCGCGAGTGGTATTCGCCGGCGTCCGCCTCGAACGTGCCGTTGGCGATGCCCGAGCCGCCGTACTTCTTGGCGTCCGTGGTGAAGACTTCGGTCCACTTGCCTTCCTTGGGCAGCGGCACCTGATAGTCGGACCATGCCTCGCCCGAGAAGTTCACCACGACGACGACGGTCTCGCCCTTCGAGCCGATGCGCATGAAGCTCAGCGTGTTGTGGTCGGCGTCGTCGCTGGTGAGCCACTGGAAGCCGTCGGGGGTGAAGTCCTGGGTCCAGAAGGCGGGATTGTCCCTGTAGAACCGGTTGAGGTCGGCGACCATGGACTGTACCTCGCGGTGCTCCTCCCAGTCCAGACAGGCCCAGTCGATGGAGTTGTCGTGGTCCCATTCGCCCCACTGCGCGAGTTCGTTGCCCATGAACGTGAGCTTCTTGCCGGGGTGCGCCCACTGGTAGGCGAACAGGGAGCGCACCCCGGCGTTCTTCTGCCAGCCGTCGCCCGGCATCTTGCCGTACAGCGATCCCTTGCCGTAGACGACCTCGTCATGGCTCAGGGGCAGCACGTAGTGCTCGGAGTACGCATAGACCATCGAGAACGTGATCTCGTTGTGGTGCCACTTGCGGTTGATGGGCTCCTCGTGCAGGTACTCGAGGGTGTCGTGCATCCAGCCCATGTTCCACTTGAGGCCGAAGCCGACGCCGCCCTGGTCGGTGGGTGCGGTGATGCCCGCGTATGCGGTGGATTCCTCGGCGATCATGAGGATGCCGGGGTTGTTCTTGTATGCGGTGGCGTTCGCCTCCTTGAGGAAGTCGATGGCCTCCAGGTTCTCGCGTCCGCCGTAGATGTTCGGATGCCACTGTCCGGGTTCGCGGCTGTAGTCGAGGTACAGCATGGAGCTGACCGCGTCGACGCGCAGACCGTCGATGTGGTATTCGCCGAGCCAGAAGCACGCGTTGGCGACGAGGAAGTTGCGCACCTCGTGACGGCCGAAGTTGAAGATGTACGTGCCCCAATCGGGGTGCTCGCCGCGCGTGGGGTCGGGGTCCTCGTACAGCGGGGTGCCGTCGAAGCGGCCGAGCGCGAACGCGTCCTTCGGGAAGTGGGCGGGCACCCAGTCCATGATCACGCCGATGCCGGCCTCGTGGAGGCGGTCGACGAGGTACTTGAAGTCGTCCGGGCCGCCGAGGCGCGAGTCGACGGCGTAGTAGCCGGTGACCTGGTAGCCCCACGATCCGGTGAACGGGTACTGGGCCAACGGCATGAACTCGACGTGGGTGAAGCCCATCTTCTGGATGTATGGGACCAGCTTGTCGGCCAGGTCGCGGTAGTTGTCGACGTCCTTGCGCCAGCTCAGGGCGTTCATCTCGTAGATGGCGACCGGCTTGTCCATCGGATCGGTCTTCGCGCGGTTCTCCATCCACGCGTCGTCCCGCCATTCGTGCGTCGAGTCGACGACGATGGAGCCGGTGGCCGGCGGCAGCTCGTGGGAGCGCTCCATCGGGTCGGCCTTGTCGACCCATTCGAGGTTGGCGTTGAGGATCTGGTACTTGTACACCTCGCCCGCGCCGATGCCGGGGATGAAGATCTCCCACACGCCCGAGGAGCCGAGCGCGCGCATCGCGTGGCGGCGCCCGTCCCACGAGTTGAAGTTGCCGACCACGCGCACGGCATGCGCGTTCGGGGCCCAGACGGCGAACGAGACGCCGGTCACGTCGCCCATCGGGTCGGAGTAGTGGCGCACGTGCGCGCCCAGCGCCTCCCACAGGCGCTCGTGGCGTCCCTCGCCGAACAGGTACGTGTCCATCTCGCCGACGGTGGGCAGGTAGCGGTAGGAATCGTCCTCGACGAACGTGCCGCCGTCCGCGTAGGAGACCCTCACGCGGTAGTCGGGCACGCTGTAGCCGTGCTCCGTGGTGGCGGAGGGCACCACGGCGATGAATACGCCGTTATATTCGTGGTTGGCGGGGTACTCGCCGTTCTGCGTGATGATGGAGACGCTCGTGGCCATCGGGCGCAGGACACGGATGGTGGTCTGGTCCGCATGGGGGTAGTTCGCCATGTGCGCGCCGAGGATGGCGTGGGGGTTGTAGAATTCAGCGTTGCTGACTTTGTCGAGGTCGCCCTGGTTCACAGGCACGGCAACGGTATCGTCATTGATGTTCGTGTTATTAGCCATGCCCATAGTGTACGGCTACAAACGTTATCATCGCGGTTTTGGCGCGTCGCGTCGTCCACTGCGTGAGACGTGCCGGCAAGTCCATAGGTGGTGGCATACTCTTTCAGGTTTTTTGTGGGTCAGCTTTCAGCGGAGGTTTCATGGGTTACAAGGTCGGCGATATGGTCGTCTATCCGCGTCATGGCGCGGCGAGGGTCGAGGCGGTCACCGAGCGGACCGTGAGGGGCGTCACCCGCGAGTACCTGCAGCTGTCGGTGCTGTCTTCCGACGGCCTGGTGATCAACGTTCCGGTCGACAACGCGAAGAAGGTCGGCGTGCGCGACATCGTCGACGCGAACGAGGTGGCGAAGGTGTTCGAAATCCTGCGCACCCCGATCGTCGAGAAGGAGATGAACTGGTCCCGCCGCTACAAGCTGAACGTCGAGAAGATCGCGACCGGCGATGTGAACAAGATCGCCGAGGTCGTGCGCGATCTGGCCCAGCGCGACGTCGATGAGCACGGCCTGTCCGCCGGCGAGAAGCGCATGCTCACCAAGGCGCGCTCCATCCTCACGTCGGAGATCTCCCTGTCGGAGAAGATCGACGAGGAGGAGGCGCAGCGCCTGCTCGACGTCAATCTCGGATACAGCGAGCCCCAGCCCGGTGACGAGAAGCATCATACGCAGGCTCCCGAGGAGGCCGCGTCCGACACGATGGCCCGTCTCGATGCGGAGAAGAAGAAGGGCAGGAAGCGCTGAGCCCCGTCCGTCATGGAAGGCCCCCGTCACGGGGGTCTTCGCATATGCGGGACTGCGCCGTGGCATGGGCCGGTGGCTCGACGGCGGCACACCGGTGAGGAAGGAGACATCATGTTCGTAGGTCAGGGTTTCGACGCGCACAGGTTCGCCGACGCATCGAGCGGACGGGAGTTCCGGCTCGCCGGATTGCGGTGGGAGGATGCCGGTCCGGGGCTCGAGGGCGATTCCGACGGCGACGTCGCCGCGCACGCGCTGATCGACGCGTTGCTCGCCGCCGCGAGGCTGGGCGACATCGGATCCATGTTCGGCGTCGGCGCGACGGCGCATGGAGCCGGCATGTACGGCGCGGACATGATCCGGGAGACCGTCGGCGCATTGGCCGCGGCGGGCTTCGCGCCGGTATCCGCCTCGGTCGCGGTGATCGGCAACCGTCCGAAGGTCGGTCCGCGGCGAGTGGAGGCCGCGTCGGCGCTGTCTCAGGCCGCCGGCTGCCCCGTATCGGTGACGGCGACCACCACCGACCATATGGGGTTCACCGGCCGTGGCGAAGGCGTCGCCGCCATCGCCACGGCGCTGGTCGAACGGGCCGGCACCGAGGCTGACTAGCGCCGGCGCAGCGCGTCGAACGCTTTGGCGACGCCCCAGAACACCGTGGAGATCGTCACGATGACGAAGCTCGGGGGAGCGGGGAACATCGCGGACAGGACCAGACCTCCCCAAATCGAGGCCAGGCAGGTCGCACCCGCGATCATCATCGCCTTGAGCGGCGAGGCGGCGAGGATGTTCGCGGCGGCCGCAGGCGTGATGACCAGCGCGAAGATCAGCAGCGTGCCGACGGCGGGTACGGCGATGGTGATGACCCCGGCCATGATCGCCATGAACGCCACGTTCATCCACCCGATCGGCACGCCCTTGGCCTGCGCCACCTGTTCGTCGAGGGAGCTGAACAACAGCGGCCGGTAGATGACCGCAAGCACCGCGAGGAGGAGCACGTCGAACACGGCGAATCCGATGATCTGCGCCGTGGTGATCGTCAGGATCGATCCGAACAGGATGGATTGCATCTGCTGTGACGCGGAGCTGGACAGTCGCGCGAAGAACAGTCCGAGACCGGTCGCGAAGGCGAGCACGGTGCCGGTCGCGATCTCGCGTTCCGACACGCGTTTGCCGAGCGCGCCGATCACCAGCGCGCCGCCCAGTGCGAACGCGCCGAGTCCCAGCGATACGGGCAGGCCGAGCAGCACGGCGCCGGTGGCTCCGGGCAGGCCGATATGCG
Organism: Bifidobacterium aesculapii; assembly: GCF_001417815.1. Taxonomy (GTDB): domain Bacteria; phylum Actinomycetota; class Actinomycetes; order Actinomycetales; family Bifidobacteriaceae; genus Bifidobacterium; species Bifidobacterium aesculapii. The sequence continues at coordinate 21,719 of NZ_BCFK01000025.1, read as the reverse complement.
CGAGCGCATGGGCCGCGAACGTCGAATGGCGCGCGATGGTGAAGTATCCCATCACGCCGGCCGCGAACGCGATGCATAATCCGGCGAGGAACGCGTTGGTCATGAACGGGGCGGACAGGGTGTCCATCCAATTCGGGTCGAAGCTGAAATCGATGCGGCTCATCACGTCACCTTCTATTCGTCTTGTTCGCTGTGTTCGTCTCGTCGTCGGCGGCAGTGAGCGGCCCGCCGCCCTGTGGCGTGTCCGCGTGGTGGTGCATCGCGGGGGTGTGCGAGTGGTGGTGCAGTTCCGCGACCTCCGAGGCGGTATGCATGTCCAGCGGGTGCCCCTCCGGTTCGTCGGACGAGGGGGTGACGAACATGTCGCCCTGTGGCGTGGTGACGACCTGCACGTTCGTGCCGTACAGATGCGTGAGCAGTTCGGAGTCGAGCACCTTGCGCATGTCGGCGTAATGGGGGTGGCCGTCGAGCAGGTAGACGGCGCCGGTCAGGATCGGCAGCAGCATGTTCAGGTCGTGCGCCACCACCTGGATCGTCATGCCGAGTTCCCTGTTGAGACGCGCCAGCAGGTGGGCCACCGCGCGCTGGGATGCCAGATCGAGGTTGGCGAGCGGTTCGTCGAGCATGAGCAGTTTCGGGTCGGAGACGATGGCCTGCGCGATGGCGACGCGCTGGCGCAGTCCTCCGGACAATTCCGAAAGACGGTACGACGCCTTGTCGGCGATGCCGACGAACGCCATCGCCTCGGTGGCCTTCGCGCGTTGGGCGCGTGTGACCGGATGGATGCCGAACCTGGTGCCGGTCAGACCCAGCAGGACGGATTGGAACGCGGTGAGATTGGAGTCGATGTCCGAGACGTAGCTTTGCGGCACGTACCCGATGAGCTTGTTCGCCTCGCCCGCCGGACGTCCGAACACGGTGACGGTGCCCTCCGACAGTGGCAGCAGGCCGAGCTCCGCCTTCATCATGGTGGTCTTGCCGGCCCCGTTCGTGCCGACTATCGCCGTGACGGTGCCTGCGGGGATGGTGAAATCACCGTCGCGCCATATCGTCCTGTCGCCCCGTCTGACCGCCGCTCCTCGGAACACGATGGCGTTCTGGGTCCGTTCGTCCATGCCGATCCTCTCCGATGCTGTGTCCGCGGCGGTTCGACGCCGCGGACGTGTCCGTTCTCGTCGGGAGGGATTATCGCAAATGATGCTGACAACCGTTCTCAATAGCTGAGCCGCGCCCAGCGGTCAGCGTCCGGGGTCAGGCTGCGTGTCGCCTGTATCTCCCGTGTCACCCGCATCGTCCGTGCCGGTCTGCGTCTGCGACCCGTCCGCGTTCCCGGACGATTCCGATGATGGGTCGGTCGTGTTCGCCTTTTCGTCCCCGGTGTCGGTCCCGGCATCGTCGGCGGAGTCCTTGCCGTAATCCGGGTCGACGGCGGTGAAGATCGAATCGGACAGCGCGCCGATCCAATCGACGAGCGTGTCGTAGTCATCGGGCATCTGCTCACTGATGTCCACCACCGGCACATCCGATCTTCCTGCGGTGCCGACGAGCATGTTCGTCGCGTCGGAGGCCTCCTGCGTGTTGTTGATCAGGATGCCGACGTCGCCTTTTTCGATGGCCTTCTGGAAGGTCTGCAGATCCGCGGGGGCCACCTCGCCCCCGTTGGCGACGGCCTGGGCGTACCCCTTAGGCGTGGCGTCGGAGAACGACATGTCGCTCATCAGATAGTAGGCCACCGACTCGGTGGCGCCGTACGTCAGGTCGTCGTGCGTGTCTGCGAACGAGGCCATGCGCTCGTCGAGCTCATGTTCACGCTGCTGCCATGCCTTGAGGTTCGCCGCGAATCGCTTGCGCTGTTTCGGCCGCGCCTTCGAGAACGCGTCCGCCATCTCCTTGGCCATGCCCGCACGCGCGTCCTTCGAGAACCACAGGTGCGGATTGTCGCCGTCCATGGCTCCTACGATCTGGGCGGCGGAGACGAGGGTGGCGTCCGGTCCGCGTGACTTGGTGGCCCATGTGTCGTAGCCCGCGCCGTTCGCCACCACGATCTCCGCCCGGCTCAGTTTCGCCAGATCGGAGGTCTTCGGCTCGAAGTCGTGCGCGTCCACGCCGGTGGAGGAGAGGATCGACGTGACGTCCACCGCGTCCCCGCCGATCTCCTTGGCGAGGGAGCCCCACTGGTTCACCGAGGAGACCACCTCGATCGCGCCGGTCCGGGTCTCCTCCTGCGCCTGCGCGCGGCCATCGTCGTCGGACGCGGATCCACAGGCGGAGACGAGCAGGAGACCGACCGCGGCGACGGCCGCCGCCAACGACCTCACCGGGGTCCATGACCGTAGTTGCATGCCGAATGCGCCCATCGCACGACCTTCCGTCCTCAGTGCCGCGTCTGTCGGTCCCTCTCCGGGGCCGGGCGGCGAAACCGATATGTTACCTAATCGTAGTAGCGTCCACGGGGTCCCACGACACATAACCGACCAAAGGAGCGACATGACCACGAAACTCGATGGCAAGGCTGTGGCCGCGCGTATCAAGCAGGATCTCAAGGAGCGCGTGGACCGGCTCAAAGCCGAAGGGTACGAGCCCGGGCTCGGCACGCTGCTGGTCGGCTCGGACGCCGGTTCGGTCAAGTACGTGGCCGGCAAGCACGCCGACTGCGCCGAGGTGGGCATCCGCTCCATCAGGCACGAGCTGCCGGCCGACGCCGCATTCGACGACATCGCCGCCGTCGTGCGCGACATGAACGCGGACCCCGCATGCACCGGCTACATCGTGCAGCTGCCTTTGCCCAAGGGCGTCGACGAGAACGCCGTCATCGACCTCATCGACCCTGCCAAGGACGCCGACGGCATGCATCCGTACAATCTCGGCGAACTGGTCCTGCACGTGCGCGGCGAGGTGACCACGCCGCTGCCGTGCACGCCGCGTGGCGTCATCGAGCTGCTCGACGCCTACGGCATCGATCTGGACGGCAAGGAGGTGTGCGTGCTCGGCCGCGGCATCACCATCGGCCGCACCATCGGACTCATGCTCACCCGACGTGCCGTCAACGCGACGGTGACGCTGTGCCATACCGGCACGCGCGACGTCGTCGACCACATGCGCCGCGCCGACGTGATCGTCGCGGCCATGGGATCGGCCGGTTTCGTCAAGCCGGATATGATCGCCGACGGCGCGGTGCTCCTCGACGTGGGCGTCTCGCGTGTGTACGACGAGCAGGCCGGCCGTTGGCGCGTCAAGGGAGATGTGGACCAGTCCTGCCGGCTGAAGGCCTCGGCGTATTCGCCGAACCCGGGAGGGGTTGGTCCCATGACCCGCGCCATGCTGCTCGCGAACGTCGTCGAAATGGCCGAGCGACGGGCGGCCGCACAGGCCTGAGCCGGCACGACACGCCCGGAATTTTGGGCATGGCTGGCTGTATCGTAGAAATTCGCGTGTCCGGTGGGCACATCCATAACTGAATATCGAGTAATTATCCATCCAACTATTGAGAAACCATTACCTACATGGCAGAGAACAACACTGAGGTCACCAAGGTCGCCATCAACGACATCGGCACCGAAGAGGACTTCATCAAGGCAGTCGATTCCACCATCAAGAACTTTGATGATGGTGATCTGGTCGAAGGCACCGTCGTCAAGATCGATCGTGACGAGGTCCTCCTGGATATCGGCTACAAGACCGAGGGTGTGATCCCCTCCCGCGAGCTTTCCATCAAGAAGGACGTCGATCCGGACGAGGTCGTCGAGGTCGGCGACACCGTCGAGGCCCTTGTCGTCACCAAGGAAGACAAGGAAGGCCGTCTGATTCTGTCCAAGAAGCGCGCCCAGTACGAGCGCGCCTGGGGCGACATCGAGAAGATCAAGGAAGCCGACGGCGTCGTCGAGGGCACCGTCATCGAAGCCGTCAAGGGCGGCCTCATCGTGGACATCGGCCTGCGTGGCTTCCTGCCGGCCTCCCTGGTCGAGATGCGTCGCGTCCGCGACCTCACCCCGTACATCGGCCAGAAGATCCAGGCCAAGATCCTCGAGCTCGACAAGAACCGCAACAACGTGGTCCTGTCCCGCCGCCAGTACCTCGAGGAGACCCAGTCCGAAGTGCGCGAGACCTTCCTCTCGCAGCTCAAGAAGGGCCAGATCCGCGAGGGTGTCGTCTCCTCCATCGTCAACTTCGGCGCGTTCGTCGATCTCGGCGGTGTCGACGGCCTCATCCACGTCTCCGAGCTGTCCTGGAAGCACATCGACCACCCGTCCGAGGTCGTCAAGGTCGGCGACAAGGTCACCGTCGAGGTCCTCGACGTCGATCTGGACCGCGAGCGCATCTCCCTGTCGCTCAAGGCCACCCAGGAGGATCCGTGGCAGCGCTTCGCCCGCACCCACGTCCCCGGCCAGATCGTCAAGGGCAAGGTCACCAAGATCGTCCAGTTCGGCGTGTTCATCTCCGTCGAGGACGGCATCGAGGGCCTGGTCCACATCTCCGAGCTCGCCAACCGTCACGTCGAGAACCCGGAGACCGTGGTCAAGCCGGGCGAGACCGTGTTCGTCAAGGTGATCGACGTCGATCTCGATCGTCGCCGCATCTCCCTGTCCCTCAAGCAGGCCAACGATTCCGTCGACCCGGCCTCCGAGGACTTCGATCCGGCCATCTACGGCATGCCGGCCGAGTACGACGAGCAGGGCAACTACAAGTACCCCGAGGGCTTCGACCCGAACACCAACGAGTGGATCGCGGGCTACGAGAAGCAGCGCGAGGAGTGGGAGTCCCAGTACGCGGCCGCCCACCAGCTGTGGGAGGAGCACAAGGAGTTCGTGGCCAAGGAGCTCGAGCACGCGGAGGAATCCGCCGCCGCCGACGGCCAGGCCCCGAAGGAAGAGAAGGTCGAAGAGGTGTCCAACTACTCCTCCGAGAACACTTCCACCGGTACTCTCGCCGACTCCGACCAGCTCGCCGCCCTGCGCGACCAGCTGCTCGGCAAGTGAGTTCGGCCGTACGGTCTGAATTCATGGCGTAGCGCCTGAACTGAACCCGGTTCCACATCGTGGAGCCGGGTTCCGTCGTATCACCCCATACTGTTTCCGCCGTTCCCATGGTGCGGTAATACAATTTCTCCATAACCCCGTCATCAAGCCGTTTTCGACCACCGCACCATGGGGGTTTCACCGCACCATGGGAGGATATGGTGCGGTGGGGCGCGGCATGGTGCGGTGAGGGGCGGGAATGGACGAGGATGGGGACGGGAGAGGAACGACATGATCCGGGTAGGGCTGACCGGCGGCATCGCGGCCGGTAAAAGCACGGTGGCGGCACGGTTGGGGGAACTGGGCGCGCTGCACATCGACTACGATGCGTTGGCGCGTGCCGTCGTGGCGCCCGGCGGCACCGCATTGCACGCCATCGAGCGTGAATTCGGCCCGCATGCGTTGAAACCGGATGGCACGCTGGACCGCGAATGGGTCGCCGGGCATGTCTTCGGCGCGGCCGCCGCGCCCGGCGCGCGCGACCGTCTCGACGCCATCGAGCACCCGCTGATCTACGCGGCGGCGGCGCACGTCGAACGGGAGCATCCCGAGGCGCGGGTCATCGTGCACGACGTGCCGCTGCTCGCCGAGGTGATCGGCACGATGCCGTTCCGCTTCGACCATATCGTCACCGTGGAGGCGCCCGCGCAGATGCGTATCGCGCGCATGACCGCAACGCGCGGCATGACGCGCGAGCAGGCCGAGGCGCGCATCCGAAGCCAGTCGACGCGCGCCGAACGCGAGGCGATCGCCGATACGGTCGTAGACTCCACCGTACCGCTCGAACAGATGTTTGAGCAGGTTGATAGGCTGTATGCTCGATGGATCGAAGCGGCGAAGTCCGCATGACGGTGGGGGAGGACTGATGGGGGTCGATATCGAGCGCGAGAGCAGGCCGTTCGTCGTCAAGTCGCCGTACAAGCCGTCCGGCGACCAGCCGCAGGCCATCGACGAGTTGGCGGAGCGCGTCGAGAACGGTGAGAACGACGTCGTGCTCATGGGCGCCACCGGCACCGGCAAGACCGCCACCACCGCGTGGCTCATTGAACGGCTGCAACGGCCGACGCTCATCATCGAACCGAACAAGACGCTCGCAGCGCAGCTGTGCGCGGAGTTCCGCGAGCTCATGCCGGACAACGCCGTGAGCTATTTCGTCAGCTACTACGACTACTACCAGCCGGAAGCCTATATCCCGCAGACGGACACGTACATCGAGAAGGACTCCAACATCAACGACGATGTGGAGCGTTTGCGCCACCAGGCCACGGCGAACCTGCTCACGCGGCGTGACTGCGTGGTCGTCGCCACGGTCTCCTGCATCTACGGTCTCGGCACACCCGAAGAGTATGCGGGCCGTATGCTGCTGCTCAAGGTGGGTCAGGAGATCAACCGCGACGACCTGCTGCGCCGGTTCGTCGCCATGCAGTACAAGCGCAACGACATCGCGTTCACGCGCGGCACGTTCCGTGTGCGCGGCGACACCGTCGAGATCATCCCCGTGTACGAGGAGCTCGCCGTGCGCATCGAGTTCTTCGGCGACGAGATCGACCGCATATCCACGCTTCACCCGTTGACCGGCGACGTCATCGACGAGGAGCAGTCGGTGCACATCTTCCCGGCGTCGCATTACGTGGCGGGTCCGGAGCGTATGGAACGCGCGTTGAGAACCATCCGTGAGGAGCTCGACGAGCGTGTCGCCGAACTCAAGAAGCAGGGCAAGGAGCTGGAGGCGCAGAGGCTCACCATGCGCACCACCTACGATCTGGAGATGCTCACGCAGGTGGGCGTGTGTTCCGGCGTGGAGAACTATTCGCGTCATTTCGACGGACGCGCGCCCGGCACGCCGCCGCATACGCTGCTCGACTTCTTCCCCGATGATTTTCTGCTCGTCATCGACGAATCGCATGTGACGGTCCCGCAGATCGGCGCGATGTACGAGGGCGACGCCTCACGCAAGCGCACGCTGGTCGAGCACGGGTTCCGCCTCCCCTCGGCGATGGACAACCGCCCGCTCAAGTGGCCCGAGTTCCTGGAGCGCGTGGGCCAGACCGTGTACCTGTCCGCGACGCCCGGAGATTACGAGCTGGGGTTGTCGGACGGGGTGGTCGAGCAGATCATCCGCCCGACCGGACTGCTCGACCCGAAGGTGGAGGTGCGCCCCACCGAGGGGCAGATCGACGATCTGCTCGCAGAGATCAAGGACCGTGTGGCGAAGGGGGAGCGGGCGCTGGTCACCACGCTCACCAAGAAGATGGCCGAGGACCTGACCGACTATCTGCTCGAACGCGGCATCAAGGTCGAATACCTGCATTCGGACGTGGACACGCTGCGTCGCGTCGAGCTGCTGCGCATGCTGCGTGAAGGCAAGATCGACGTGATCGTCGGCATCAACCTGCTGCGTGAGGGCCTCGACCTGCCGGAGGTGTCGCTCGTGGCGATTCTCGATGCCGACAAGGAGGGCTTCCTGCGCTCCTACCGTTCGCTCATCCAGACCATCGGCCGCGCGGCGCGCAACGTGTCCGGCACGGTCATCATGTACGCGGACGAGGTCACCGAGGCGATGCACAAGGCGATCGACGAGACCGAACGCCGCCGTGCGAAGCAGATCGCGTACAACAAGGAGCATGGCATCGATCCGAAGCCGCTCATCAAGAAGATCAGCGACGTCAACGACATGCTCGCCAAGGAGGATGTGGACACCGCCACGCTGCTCGAAGGCGGGTACCGCAACGCCGGCAAGGCCGGCAACACGCATCTGGGCGTGCCGTCGTTCGACGCTTCGGAGGCACAGAAACGCCATGAGGAGATTCTCAAGGCGGGGCTTCCGGCGCAGGATCTCGCCGATCTCATCCGTCAGCTGAGCGAGCAGATGCACACCGCCGCCGAACAACTGCAGTTCGAGCTTGCCGCCCGTCTGCGCGACGAGATCCGCGACCTCAAAAAGGAACTGCGGCAGATGACGGAGGCGAATAAGTGAGCCTCCGTGGCCGAGCCGTGAAGTACACGCCGGAGGCGTGTATAGGCGAGGGCGAACGTCAGTGAGCTGGTGTGGCGCGGCCTTTGGCCGTCCGTTGTTGCGGGACGTGAGCAGCGGTAGCGTCGCGAACGTCGCATGTAACGCGGAGGCGAATAAGTGAGCCTTCGCGGTAACGGCAGCGTCAACTATATGCGTTAGGGTAGTGAATCATGGCCGAAACCCCTCTTGCATTTGAAATCACCACGTTCGTGGTGCTCGCGTTGTTCTTCATCGTCGACCTGTTCGTCATCGGACGCAGGCCGCATGTCCCTTCCACGAAGGAGTGCGTCCAGCATATCGGCTTCTTCGTCGTCATGGCGCTGATCTTCGGCGGCTGCATCTGGTATTTCGCCGGCTCGAAGCCCGCCATCGAGTTCTATTCGGGCTGGCTGACCGAATACTCGCTGTCCATCGACAACCTGTTCGTGTTCGTCATCATCATGTCGAACTTCGCCGTGCCGAAGCAGATTCAGAAGTACGTGCTGTCGGTCGGTATCACCATCGCCCTGATCTTCCGAGGCGTGTTCATCCTCATCGGCGCCGCCCTCATCTCGCGGTTCACGTGGGTGTTCTTCATCTTCGGCGCGTTCCTCATCTACACCGCGATCAAGCTGGTGGTCGGCGGCGACGATGACGAGGAGTATCAGGAGAACGGGCTGATCCGTACGCTGCGCAAGGTGATCCGCATCACCGACGAATATGACGGCGAGAAGCTGCGCACGACGGTCAACGGCGTGCGCTACTGGACGCCGATGCTCATCGTGTTCCTCACGATCGGCACCACCGACGTGATGTTCGCGTTCGATTCGATTCCCGCGATCTTCGGTTTGACGAAGGATCCGTTCCTTGTGTTCACGTCCAACGTGTTCGCGTTGCTTGGTCTGCAGCAGCTCTACTTCCTGTTGGGCGCATTGCTCGACAAGCTCGTCTATCTGCCCGTGGGGCTTTCCGTGGTGCTCGGCTTCATCGGCGTCAAGCTGGTGATGGAGGCGCTGCATGGCAACACGCTGCCGTTCATCAACGGCGGCGAGGGCGTCCATTGGGTGCCCGAGGTGCCTACGTGGCTGTCGCTCGCGGTGATCGTGGTCGCGATCGGCGGCGCGGCGATCGCCTCCGTGGTTAAGATGCGTTCCATGGACGGCGCGAAGGCCGCCGATGCGGTCGAGGGAGGCAAGTCCGAGTGACCGGCACGCCGTCCGTGGCCGGGCGGCGGTGAATTCTACGAGAACGCTCACGGAATTCCCTGAGAAACGGGGTTCCCGTGAGCGTTCTCTATATTGGGAGAGTAGGGGTGTGAGCGTTAACAACACACCGTTTGAAAAACTGGAGCGCGCGGGCAAAAGCTAGTACACTGATTCGTGGAAAACGTAGGCCATCCGGCCTGCGTCCCTTGCAATAGTTAGGAAAAGGCAACATGCGCAAAGCCAAGATCGTCGATACCATCGGCCCCGCCAGCGAATCCCTCGAAGGCATCACCAGCCTCGTCGAAGCCGGCATGGATGTGGCCCGTCTGAACCGTTCCCACGGCACCCCGGAGGACCACCTCAAGGTCTACAACAACGTGCGTCAGGCCTCCAAGGCCGCCGGCCGCAACGTGGCCGTGCTGGTCGACCTTCAGGGCCCGAAGATCCGCTGCGGCTGGTTCAAGAAGAACGCCGAGGGCGAGGACAAGGTCCAGCTCAAGCTTGGCCAGGAGTTCGTCATCACGACCGACGACATCGAGGGCGACGAGCACATCACCTCCAGCACCTTCAAGGGCCTGCCGGGCGACTGCCACCCGGGCGACCCGATCCTCATCGACGACGGCAAGGTCCGCCTCGAGGTCACCAAGGTCGAGGGCAACAACGTGCACACCAAGGTCGTCGTCGCCGGCCCCGTGTCCTCCCACAAGGGCATCAACCTGCCGGGCGTCGCCGTCTCCCTGCCGGCCCTGACCGAGAAGGACGAAGAGGATCTGCGCTGGGCCATCCGCACCGGCGCCGACATCATCGCCATGTCCTTCGTGCGTTTCGCCACCGACATCGACCGCGCCCACGAGATCATGGACGAGGAAGGCCGTCGCATCCCGATCGTCGCCAAGATTGAGAAGCCGCAGGCTCTGGAGAACCTCGAGGACATCGTCAAGGCCTTCGACGGCATCATGGCCGCCCGCGGCGACATGGCCGTCGAGTGCCCGCTCGAGGAGGTCCCGCTGGCCACCAAGCGCATCATCGAGCTGTCCCGCCACTACGCCAAGCCGGTCATCGTCGCCACCGAGGTCCTGGGCTCCATGGTCCACTCCCCGGTTCCGTCCCGCGCCGAGGCCTCCGACTGCGCCAACGCCGTCCTCGACGGCGCCGACGCCACCATGACCTCCAACGAGACCGCCGTCGGCGAATACCCGGCCGTCACTGTCTCCACCATGGCCCGCATCTCCGGCTTCGCGACCGAGCACGGCTTCGACCGTATCCCGGCCCTGAAGAATCTGGACATGTCCTCCACCGGTGCCGTCTCCTCCGCCGCCGTCGATCTGGCCGACAAGCTCAATGCCAAGGCGATCGTCGCCTACACGCAGACCGGCAACACCGTGCACCGCGTGTCCCGCGAGCGCCCGGCCGCCCCGATCTACGGCATCACCAACAACGAGCACACCTACCACTGGCTGGCCCTCTCCTGGGGCACCGAGGCCTTCCTGCTCGACGAGGACTACCACGACAAGTCCCGCAAGGATCTCATGGTCTTCACCGACAAGATCCTGCGTGACGCCGGCAAGGTCGTCGACGGCGACAAGATCGTCATCCTGAGCTCCGCCCAGGGCGAGCACCAGCCGGGCAGCACCGACTCCATCTACGTCCACACCGTCGGTGCCTGCGACTGAGATGCAGTTGATTCGGCTCGTCTGAACAGTCGGGTCGAAGGCTGACCGCCAAAGGGGGATTGCGTCCTGTTCCGTGAGGATGCAATCCCCCTTCTCATATGCGCAATCGAATGTGTTCCCATCATCCGGCTCTGGCTCGGGTCCCATGGCAGTAGATTCCGGGCGGCGTGACGGTACGCATTGCGTTTGGACGACATTCGCGTTCCGCGTACGCACGTGCGAGAATGAGATGCAGATGGCCGCTCGGCCGTCCTTGACAGTCGAGGAAACGGAGACATGTGATGACGCAACCAGCACCAACGCCGGCACCGGAACCCCAGAATACCGCGAACGCGATGGGAGGTGCACAGGAGCCTTATGCCACGTCGCAGTCCGAATCGTTTGCCGGTCCTTCACCTTTACAGCCCGGCCAGTCTGAGCAATATGCGCAACAGTCCTATACGCCGCCGGACATGAGCGCCTATGCAGGTGCCCCCACCGGAGCGTACGGCCAGCCTCCGTACGCCGCGCCTTCGTCCTCATACGGCGCATCGTATGGAGCGGGCGCCAACCCCGGCGCCCAGCCCATGTATGCGCCGCCACAGCCCTCGTATGGCTATGGAACCCAGCCGCCATATGCCGGCGCGCCCACGCCTCAGTACGGTTATGGCGCCGGCCCATACGGCTATACCGCCGCGCCGGCGGGGACGAAATCGAAGCTGGCCGCCGGCCTGCTTGGCATCTTCCTCGGCGCGTTCGGCGTACACAACTTCTATCTCGGCTATACGGGCAAAGCCATCGCCCAGTTGCTGCTCACCCTGTTCGGTTGGATTCTTTTCGGACTCGGCCCGCTGGCCGCGAGCATCTGGGGACTGGTCGAAGGCATCCTGATCCTGTGCAGCAAGCCCGGCAGCCCTTGGCATCAGGACAGCCAGGGACTCGAGCTTCAGGAATGACGGAGCCAACTCAAAGCCGTACACTACGACGATGCGGCCGTAAGCAATTCAGCTTACGGCCGCAACTCCTTGAAAAGTGCCCTCGGTGGGACTCGAACCCACACTGTGCAGATTTTGAGGCTGCTTCCTCTACCAATTGGGATACGAGGGCGTATCGATTCCGTGCCTTCAGGCACTCGGGATAATGTACCACAGAATCAAGGTCCTTGTATACTGCGACGCGCGGCGACGTGGTGATTTCGTGTGTCCGAAGGCACGTCGTGCCGACATGCCCTGTGATTATGCGTTAAAATCACCAAGGATAACCACTTCAATGTCGTTTCGAGAACAGGAAAGGGACTGGCATGGCTGCTAGCAAAGATGATCAGACTCCGCAGATGGAGCCCGTGCTGACCGAAGAGGAGCTCGAGGCCGTGGCGAAGGAGGCCGCCGCCCCCCAGCAGGAATCCGCTCCCGCCGAACCCGATGAGAACCGCAAGCGCACCGTCGTCGTGGCCGAGGACGAATCCGTGAACCGTATGGATCTGGTCGGCATGCTCGAGGACAACGGTTATGAGGTCGTGGGCGAGGCCGCCAACGGCGAGGAGGCCGTCGAGCTGACGCGCGCCAAGCGCCCGGACGTGGTGTGCATGGACGTCAAGATGCCGCGCATGGACGGTATCACCGCCGCCGGTCTCATCTGCGACGAGAACATCGCCCCCGTCGTGATGCTCACTGCGTTCTCCCAGCCCGACCTTGTCAAGAAGTCGACCGGTGCGGGCGCCATGGCCTACGTGACCAAGCCGTACGAGGAATCCAAGCTCATCCCTGCTCTGGAAGTGGCCATGGGCCGTTTCGCGGAGATCAACGACCTGCTCGACAACGTCGAGCGCACCGAAAGCAAGCTCAAGAGCACGCAGGACGAGCTCGCCAAGGCGCAGGCCGATCTGCAGAAGGCTCAGGACACGTTGGAGGAGCGCAAGCTCGTCGACCGCGCGAAGGGTCTGCTCATGGATAAGGCGGACTTCTCCGAGCAGGGCGCGTTCCGTTGGATCCAGAAGACCTCCATGGACCAGCGCATCCCCAAGAAGCGCCTCGCCATGGCCATCATCGCGAAGTACGGCGATCCGAAGCCCGAACGCTCCGAGCACTGACGGATCGGAACCATCGGTTACATGGCGCAACATGAATCCACGCCGACGCGCGGAACGCTGCTGGTCGTAGACGGCCATTCGCTGGCGTTCCGCGCGTTCTTCGCTCTGCCGGTCGACAACTTCTCCACGTCAGGCGGACAGGCCACGAACGCCGTCTGGGGCTTCGCCTCGATGCTCTCCCAGGTCATCGAGGCGGAGAAGCCGGATCATCTCGCCGTCGCTTTCGATGTCAAGGGCGGTACCTTCCGCAACACGTTGCTGCCCCAGTACAAAGGTACACGTGACGCCGCGCCGGAGGAGCTGCTCACCCAGCTGCCGCTCATCCAGCAGATGTTGGAGGCGCTCGGCGTCACCTACATCGAAAAGCCCGGCTACGAAGGCGACGACGTCATCGGCACGCTTGCCACGATGGGCGACAAGGCCGGCTACCACACGCTCGTGCTTTCCGGCGACCGTGATGCGTTCCAGCTCATCGACGACAACGTCACCGTGCTGTACCCGGGGCATCATTTCAAGGACCTCAAGCACATGACCGCGCAGGCCGTGCTCGACAAGTACAAGGTGACGCCCCGGCAGTACCCCGATCTTGCGGCGTTGCGCGGCGAGACCGCGGACAACATTCCCGGAGTGCCGGGCGTGGGCGACGGCTTCGCCGCCAAGTGGATCAATCAGTACGGCTCCCTCGACGGCATCGTCGAGCATGCGGAGGAGATTGGCGGCAAGAAGGGCGAGGCGCTGCGCGCCAACATCGATCAGGTCCTGCTCAACCGCAAGGTCAACGCGCTCGTACGCGACGTGGACCTCGGCGTGACCGTGGACGAGCTCACGTTCGGGCGGCCGGACATCGCCAAGCTCGACGCCCTGTTCGCCAAGCTCGAATTCGGCGCACGTACGAAAAGCCGTGTGCTCAAGACGTTCAATGCGGGCGTGGACACGCGGCCCGCATCGACGGATACAGCCGAGGATGCGGATGCCGGCGAATCGTCCGGCCTGGACGTTCCGGAGGCTACGGCAGTGACCGACGCGGACGGCCTACGCTCATGGGCCCGTGAACACCTTCCCCGAACGGTTGGGGAGGGCGAGCCGGGCTGGGTGCTGCACGCCTCCGGCGACGCCCGCCCCGGCCGTGCCGCGCTACGGTCGGTCGTGCTGCTTGCCGGTCATGCGGCGGCCATCGTAGAGGCCGTCGACCTTGCGTCTGAGGACCTTGCCGATGCGTTGCGCGAAACGATCGCATCCCATGCGTCGACGATGACCGTGCACGGCTACAAGGAGCATCTGCACCTGTTCGCCGCAGCCGGAATCGACCTGCCCCGGCCGGCATTCGACACGAAACTCGCCGGGTATCTCATCAAGCCGGACTTCCACGCGGACACGCTCGAACAGGCCGCGTCCCAATTCCTCGACATCCATCTGGAGGAGGAGCAGGAGGCCACGCAGGGGCTTCTCGATTTCGACGAGGCGACGAGCGGGACCAGCGGAGACGATGACGAGCGGACCGACCGCGTCGTACTGCGTCATGCGGCCATCGTCGCCGCGCTCGCCCGAAAGCTCACCCCCCAACTGGCCGAACGCCGGCAGACGACACTGTTCGACGACATCGAACTGCCCGTGTCGCGCGTGCTGTACGGTCTGGAAGCCGAAGGCGCGAAGGTCGACGGCGCCCGTCTCGACGCCCTGCGCGCCGGCTTCGCCGCGGACGCGGAACAGGCGCAGCGCATCGCATGGGAGAACGCCGGCTCGCAGGTCAATCTGCAAAGCCCCAAGCAGCTGGCCAAGGTGCTCTTCGAGGACATGGGCCTCAAACCCACCAAGCGCACCAAATCCGGCTCGTATACGACGAACGCCGACGCGTTGCAGACGCTGTACGTGCGCAACATCGACGACGAGCGGGCCAGCGGGTTCCTCGGTGCGCTCCTGCGCCACCGGGAGACCAACAAGCTCAAGCAGATCGTCGCCACGCTCATCGACGCGGTCAACCCCGCCGATGGGCGCATCCATACGACGTTCGAGCAGACGGTGGCCGCGACGGGACGTCTGAGCTCGGTCGATCCGAACCTGCAGAACATCCCCAACCGCAACGCCGCCGGACGTGAGATCCGCTCCGCGTTCGTACCCGGCGAAGGTTACGAATCGTTGATGAGCTGCGACTATTCGCAGGTCGAGCTGCGCATCATGGCGCATCTTTCCGGCGATGAGGCGCTCATCGAGGCGTTCAGAAGCGGCGCCGACTTCCACCGCTATGTGGCCAGCCTCGTCTACCAGCTGCCCGTCGACCAGATCAGCGCCGACCAGCGCAGCCACGTGAAGGCCATGAGCTACGGGCTCGCCTACGGTCTGAGCACCTACGGCCTGTCGCAGCAGCTCAAGATCAGACCGAGCGAGGCGGAAGGCCTCAAGGAGAAGTACTTCGCCACATTCGGCAAAGTGCATGACTTCCTCGAATCGTGCGTCGCCGAAGCCCGTCGCAAGGGGTACACGGAGACGATGTTCGGGCGCCGACGGTACTTTCCCGGACTCGCGTCGACGAGCCGCGCCGTGCGCGACGCGGCCGAGCGCGCCGCACTCAACGCGCCCATCCAGGGCACGGCGGCCGACATCATGAAGATCGCGATGATCCGGGCCGACGCAGCCCTGCGCGACGCCGGTCTCGGAAGCCGCATCATCCTGCAGATCCACGACGAACTCGTCGTGGAGATCGCCCCCGGCGAAGCCGAACAAGTGACCGCGCTCGTCAGGGACGCGATGGAGCATGCCGTCGAACTCGACGTGCCGTTGGACGTGTCCACCGGCATCGGCGCAGACTGGCAGCTAGCCGCGCACTGACCGCGGACCGGCCGACGGCCCTTGACCGCCGCCGGTCGGGTTCTCGGACCGCGCGCAACCATACGCAAGACCGTACGATAGGAGGAACATGACGAACCTCGACCAGACCGTCGACGTGCTGGAGACCCTGTATCCGCTGCGTTATGCGGAAAGCTGGGATGCGCCCGGACTCATCGTGGGCGATCTGACGGCGCCGGTCGGACGCATCGCGTTCGCCGCCGACCCGACCATGGCCGTGATCGACGAGGCGATCGCGTGGGGCGCCGATCTGCTCGTCACCCACCATCCGCTGTTCTTCCGTTCCGTGCATCAGGTCTCCGGTCTGGGGGCGCGGGGCATGATCGTCAACCGGCTCAACCGCGCCGGATGCGCGCTGTGGGTGGGACACACCAACGCGGACGCCGCCGTGCGCGGCGTCGCCCAGGCGGCTGCTGACGGTCTCGGCCTGCGCGACCAGCGCCCGCTCGTCCCAATCGACGACGCCGCATCCGACCAAACGGTCGGGTTGGGGCGCGTCGGTCGCCTTGTCGCGCCGGAATCGTTGCGTGATTTCGCCCGCCGTGTATGCGACGCGCTGCCCATCCGCACCGAGCTGGGCGTGCAGGTGTGCGGCGACCCGGATACGCCGATCGAGACGGTCGCCGTGCTGCCCGGCTCCGGTGACTCGCTGTTCGATGAGGTGCGCGCCGCCGGCGTCGACGCGTATGTGACCAGCGACCTGCGGCATCACCCCGCCACCGACGCCATCGAACAGGCGCGCTACGAGGCGATGATGCGCGCCGCCGGCGTCACGCTCGGCACCGGCGACACCCATGTGCGCCCCGTCCTCGTGAACACGCCGCATTCCGCGATCGAATCGATGTGGTTCCGTTATGCGGTGGGCGACATCGCCGACGCGTTGGAACGCCGCTTCGGCACGCGACCGCAGACCAACTGGATCCGGCTCAACACCGATCCGTGGACGTTCACCGTCCCCCAGACGGGAGAGGACCGTCATGAGTGATATGAGTGATATGAGTGACATGACGGCCCACGACATTGAACGCGAAGCACTCGATGCAAGCTCGGACGGCATCGACATGAACGCGCCCGCCACGGTGCTCGAACGCCGCGAGGTCTACCGTGGCGCCATCTTCCACGTGGAGGACATGACCATCGGACTGCGGACACGGGACGGAGGAACGGTGAGCATTCGCAGGCAGGTGCTCCGGCACGCGCCATGCGTCGTCATGCTGGTGCATGACGTGCACGCGGACCGTTACCTCGTCGAACGCGAATACCGTGCGGGCAGCGACCTGTTCGCGTACGGGCTGCCCGCCGGGCTCATGGACGACGGCGAGACCGTCCGCGAGGCCGCGTTGCGCGAACTCGCCGAAGAGACCGGAATCGCCCCCGAATCCGACGACACGATGCGCATCGACCCTGTAGGCGACTACTATTCGTCGGAAGGCATGACCGACGAACTTGCGCACATCATGGTCATCCACCTCGACCGGTGGAGGCGCGTGCCGCGTCATTTCGACGCGGACGAGCACGTCGAATCCACGTGGGTGGACTGGGACACGCTCCTCGACACGCACGTGACCGCATCCAACTCGATCATCGCCATCCAGCATGAGACGATCAGACGTCTGACCGGACGCGTCGCCTGACCGGCGCGTCTTGAATCCCCAATACCGACACCGAGTGTTCATATACGTTGACGATTCCGCTCACATGGAGGTGAGATACTGGTGAATATGCAGATACGACCGGGTTTAACCTATCCGTACGGCGCAAGCTATGACGGCGCCGGTGTCAATTTCGCGTTGTTCTCCCAAGTCGCAGAAAGCGTCGAGTTGTGTCTGTTCGACGCCGACGACAACGAGACCCGCATCAACATGACCGAGCAGAACTCGTACGTCTGGCACAACTACATTCCGGGCATCCAGCCCGGCCAGCGTTACGGGTACCGCGTGCACGGCCCCTACGACCCCTCCCAGGGTCTGCGGTGCAATCCATCCAAACTGCTCCTCGACCCGTACGCGAAGGCCATCGAAGGCAACATCGACGGCGACGAGAGCCTGTTCTCCTACTACTTCTCCGATCCGAACAATGACGGCGTGGTCAACGATAAGGATTCCGCCGCCCACACCATGAAGTCCGTGGTCGTCAACCCCTACTTCGACTGGGGCAACGACCAGCACCCGCGCATCCCGTACCACGATTCGGTGATCTACGAGGCGCATGTGCGCGGCATGACGAACCTCAACAAGGACGTCCCCCCGGACATCCGCGGCACCTACGCCGGCCTCGCTTACCCGACGGTCATCGAATACCTGAAGAAGCTCGGCGTCACCGCCATCGAGCTCATGCCGATCCACCAGTTCGTCAACGATTCCTTCCTTCAGGAGAAGGGGTTGAGCAACTACTGGGGCTACAACACGATCGGCTTCTTCGCGCCCCACAACGCCTACTCGTCGGCGGGGGAGCGCGGCCAGCAGGTCAACGAGTTCAAGTCGATGGTCAAGGCGTACCATCAGGCCGGCATGGAGGTCATCCTCGACGTGGTGTACAACCACACCGCCGAAGGCAACCACATGGGCCCCACCCTGAGCTTCAAGGGCATCGACAACCGCTCCTACTACCGTCTGGTCGACAACGACCAACGCCACTACTTCGACACCACGGGCACCGGCAACTCGCTGCTCATGCGTTCGCCGCACGCCCTGCAGCTCATCACCGACTCCCTGCGCTACTGGGTGTCCGAAATGCACGTCGACGGCTTCCGCTTCGATCTGGCGGCCACCCTGGCCCGTCAGTTCCAGGAGGTCGACAAGCTGTCCGCGTTCTTCGACATCGTCGAGCAGGATCCGGTCATCAGCCGCGTCAAGCTCATCGCGGAACCGTGGGATCTCGGCTCCGGCGGCTATCAGGTGGGCGGCTTCCCGTCCAGCTGGTCTGAGTGGAACGGGCGTTTCCGCGACACCGTGCGCGACTTCTGGCGCTCGCAGCCTTCGACGCTGCCGGAGTTCGCGTCCCGCCTGATGGGATCGTCCGACCTGTACCAGATGAACGGGCGTCGACCGGTCGCCTCGGTGAACTTCATCACCGCGCACGACGGCTTCACGCTCAACGACCTCGTCTCGTACAACGAGAAGCACAACGACGCCAACGGCGAAGGCAACCGCGACGGCGAATCCACGAACCGCTCGTGGAACTGCGGCGTGGAAGGCCCCACCACCATCCCCGACGTCAACGACCTGCGCCAACGCCAGATCCGCAACATGTTCTCCACGCTGCTGGTCAGCCAGGGCATCCCGATGATCTGCGGCGGCGACGAGGTGGAGCGCACGCAGCAGGGCAACAACAACGCCTACTGCCAGGACAATGAGATCTCCTGGACGGACTGGGATCTGGACGAGACCCGCGAGGACATGTTCGAGTTCGTCTCGAAGCTCATCCACCTGCGTCTCGACCACCCGGTGCTGCACCGGCGCCGCTTCTTCTCCGGCAGGGAGCCCGGTCAGGATTCCGAGACCATCCCGCAGGTCGAATGGTTCGACCACACCGGCTCCATCATGGACATGGAGGACTGGCAGAATACGCACGCGTTCTCGATGATGGTGTATCTCAACGGATCCAACATCCCCGAGCTCGACTACTACGGCAATCCGATGGTCGACAACGACTTCATCCTCATCTTCAACGCGCACTACGAGCCCATCCAGTTCACGCTGCCGGACGAACGCTACGGACGCAAATGGAAGCTCGTCGTGGACACGCACAATCCGAAGGGGCCGGTGCTCAACTACGAGGCCGGGTTCGCGATCACCGCGCAGTCGCGCAGCTTCATGCTGCTGATGAGCGCGCAGCGCCCGAAGCAGCCGCGCAACTTCTGACACGTCCATACGGTCGATTGCCGTGGCGGGAATGCGGGTGTGGCGTCAGGCGGCGGAGAACCGCCACCTGACGCCACACCCGTTGTCGTGGGCCGGTACTTGCACTGTGCACGCCTTGCCGAAGCGTGACGATTGTCTTCGGCGTGTCGCGAGTTTGACGCTTTGCGATGTTCTGGTACAGTATTCCACTGTTGCCGGAAGGCACCTGTCCGGGTGGCGGAATGGTAGACGCGCTAGCTTGAGGTGCTAGTGCCTATTTTATACAGGCGTGTGAGTTCAAGTCTCATCCCGGACACCACAGAAAGGCCCCGCGATTCAATTCGCGGGGCCTTTTCATATCAAATCCCACGTGGTTCCCCGATGAGTGGCCATCCTCGGGGGACATGCGTCGCGCGGCCGGAACTGTGTTTCAGCGTGGGACGGCGTCTCGTCGTGCCGTTCGCCTCCCGAAGATGACGCAGACGAGCAGCGTCGCGGCGAATAGCGAACCGAACGACAGGCCGGTACGAAGGTCGTCGCCGTTGGCGGACGCGACGAACCCCACCACCGCGGGGCCGCCCGCGCAACCGAGGTCCCCGGCGACGGCGAGCAGCGCGAACATCAGCGTGCCGCCGGACGGCATGGCATCCGCCGCCATCGAGAACGTGCCCGGCCACATGATGCCCACCGAGAAACCGGTGACGGCGCAGGCCGCCAGTCCCACCACGGGGATGGGGGAGAGGGCCGCGGCCAGATACATGGCGACGCACAGTACGGAACTGCCCGCGATGAACACGGACAGGTTCAGACGATGCCCCCAGACGCCGTAGATGGTGCGGGACAGTCCCATCATCAACGCGAACATCGCCGGGCCGGCCAGGTCGCCCACGACCTTGGTCACGCCAAGACCGGTCTCCGCGAACGCGCTCGCCCACTGGCTCATGCCTTGCTCCGCGGCGCCGGCGCACAGCATCATCAGGAACATGAGCAGGAACGCCGGACGCTTGAGCAGATCGGCGAAACGCATGGCCGTGGCGCCTTCGGGCACGATGGACGGCATCGGGGCGCCTGCGAACATCACCATGCCCGCAGCCGGCACAATCGCCCACAGGCAGGCCAGAACCGGCCAGGAGGCGGCGCCGAACGCGAACAGGAACATGGTGGAGACCACAACGGTGCCGAGCTGGCCCCAACAGTAGAAGGAATGCAGCAGGCTCATCGCCTTCGCCTTATGCTCGCTCGGGCACGCCTCGACGATGGGGGAGACCATCACCTCGATGAGGCCGCCGCCGATCGCGTACAGGAACACGGCTGCGACGATCGCGGGGTACGGGTCCGGCACGCGGGCGGGCAGCAGACCGAGCACCAGCAGGCCGGCCAGCGCCGACGCATGCGCCGCGAGGATGCACGGCTTGTAGCCGATGCGGTCCACGAATTTCCCGGCGAGCACGTCCACCGCCAATTGGGTGACGAAATTGACGGTGATCAGCGCCGACAGCCGGGCCATGCCGATGCCGAGCGTCGTGGCGAACGTGACGAACAGCAACGGCATGAAATTGTTGATGACGGCCTGCGTGACGTATCCGACGAAACAGGCGACGACCGTGCGGTCGTAGTTCGGAGCGTCATGGCCCGGGGTGCCGTGGTTCAGTGTGCCGTGCGACGATGCAACGGCGGTGGAATCGGAATTCATGAGGTCCATGGTAGCCAACGTACGGTGGCGTTTGGGCGTACGGCATGGCATGATGGCCGCATGCAGCGAGAGATCATGACGTCCATACCGTTCCTGCGCAGGCCTTCCGCGCCGGCCGTGCAGGGCCCCGACGACGAGGCGACTGCGCGCGACCTCGTCGACACGCTTGAAGCGAACCGCGGCCGATGCGTCGGCATGGCGGCCAACATGATCGGCGTCTCCAAACGGATCATCGTATTCGTGGACGATGAGATGGGCGGCCGCATAACCGTCATGGTCAACCCTACGATTACGGCGAAAGAAGGGGTGTACGAGACTTCGGAAGGGTGTCTGTCGTTGCAGGGGGAGCGGCGTGCGAAGCGCTACCGCCGCATCGAGGTGGAG
>NZ_BCFK01000024.1 GCF_001417815.1 Bifidobacterium aesculapii | reverse complement strand
TGGCTCGACCGGCGATGGCGTGCGCGACGCGCCGCGTTCACCGGCTGGACCGCGCAGATCATCCAGCATGAGATCGACCATTGCGACGGCGTCGTCATCTGAGCGTCGTCATCTGAGCCGGTTGCGCGGGCGGCCCCGTGACAGTCGTCCGGTGCCGCCACGACGGGCGTCACATGCGGTTGTCGTAATGCCGCTTGGCGAACAGCGTGACGAGGATGTGGATGATGTACGCGGCGAGGAACCCGATGCCGACATACATGAGGCGCATGTCCTCGAATGCGAACGAGGCGGTCAGCATCAGCATCTCCGCGGCGAGGCATATGAAGGCCATGATCCGCGACGTCGCCGCCTCGGCCTTGAGCTTGATGAGCGTCTCGCGTTCGTCGTCGCGCGGCAGGGGATGGATGGTGCGGCCCACCAGTCCGCCGACGAGGAAGATGACCGCGACGACGAACCCCCATGTCACCGACGTACACCAATCCCGGAACTCCGCGCTCGACCAGCCATAGCGGATGCCGCCGGCGGCGATCTGCAGAATGCTCCATGCCGCCGTGATGCCGGCCGCAGCGAACATGAGTGTTCGGATCCTTCGCGCTTCCTTGTCCATGCCTTTCGGCGTGTTGGCGAGCTGGCGCAGTTCGTCGGCATCGAATGGACGCGGCTTCACGAAGCTCAACACGATCAGCGCGATTCCGGCTGCGGTCAGCAGCACGCAGACCGTGATGGAGAGCCACAGCGGCATGGGGACCAGACGGGCGTCCTGTACAAGCACGCCGCACAAGCCGGTCCCCGCGACCGTCAGCGCCGTGCCGGCGAACAGTGTGCTTTCACGCGCCTTGCCGCGTGGCGGTTTTCCGTTGTTCTTGTTGTTCCTACGCATAACCGTTCTCCTCATCGTCGATGCGCATGTTCTCCTCCAACAGGCACAGGTCCTCGACGCTGACGCCGAACACCCGGGCCATTCGGTAGGCGAGCATGAGAGACGGGCTGTATTGCTCTTTTTCGATGGAGATGATTGTCCGTGAGGACACGTGCACCGTGTCCGCCAGTTCCTGTTGCGTCATGCCCGCCGCCTTGCGGTATTCGCGAAGCCTCGTCCTCACCGGTCCGAATCACCTCCGTTCTTGCGGGTAGTGGAAATAGTGCTGCGTGACTTGCCTAATCCGGAAGTTGCAGATTTGAACCTGAAGTTTCCTTCATGTGAAGTCAACTTCATATTATCATGGGAGTCGTGTGACCTTGAAATGCTCTAAAACAACGGGCGTGTCGTCGTCGATCGGGAAATCGGTATCGACGAAACAAGCGCGGTAGTCGGGAGAATTCCAGAACGTTTCGTGGGTTCTTCTCCATTCGGCCGCGGTGACGTCGCCCTCGCCCTCATCGATGGCTTGCCGGTCGGTGACGTCGCACAATCGGACTACGTCGACCGCGGTGGTGACGAGCACCGCGACGCCCTGGTCGTCGGAATCCATCAGTACGGACCGGTCGCCGACTTGAGGCAGTGGGTCGCCGCATTCCTGATAGTCGATCAGCAGCGTGGCGGTGGCGGTCTTGACTCCATCGAGAATGAGCCCGACCAGCCGGTCTCGCTCCGGGCCGGGCATCATGAACTCGGCTTTGGGCAAATCCGCAGGCAGGGGGAATCGTTCTTCATCGTCCATGCCATCCATGCTACCGGCGAATGCCCCGGAACTGACGCTCTGCGCAGCCCGCCGTGCTTCCTGTTCGGTGCATGGATAATGAAATAGGGAAGCAGAGGCAGGGCCTTCCATCGCGGCTCGCAGCAGGTTTCCGAGGGTGGGGACAGGACACCTGCGGCGCAGTGCGGCCGGTGTGGACATCGATACAATCGCTCCACACAATGCGTAACGGGTGGAAGTGGGCTTTCCACCCGTTACGCATATGGGTCCGGCACGAGTGTGGAGCACCGGCGCTCCACACAAGGGTCGGATCCTGGCGTGTGGAGCAGAGATTCGCCACACAAGATTTGCAGGGCATCTGTTGAAGGTTGTGTGGAGCATTATCGCTCCACACAATACGCAACGATGAAGGAGGGGCGAAAGTGTGGAGAGCGGGCTTTCCACACGTGCCGTATATGGGGATTCCGGCACAAGTGTGGAGCATTATCGCTCCACACAGGCCATGAGCACCCACCTGAATTCAATGTGTGGAGCACCGGCGCTCCGCACAACATTTCTCAGTTCTTTGTGTGGAGCATCACTGCTCCACACAAACTGGCGAAGGCTCATACAATCGGATAAACCGTTGCGAAACGGATAAAACAAAAACGCCCCACTTCCCAAGCGGGAGGAGGGCTTACGGTCGGGCCGGCGGGATTTGAACCGGCGACATCCTGTTTGGGTGGGTGTTCGATTGGCTTGTCCGGCTGGGTTTGGGTGGGCTGATTGTCGTTGGAATCAAGTCGATTCTGGATTTTGGGAAGTTTGGTTGATCGGGCTGGGATTGTCCATCGTGACGGTCATCGTTACCATCCTTGCCGTATACGGGAGGGGAGGGCATCAGCGTGTCGCAATTGACTTGGATCGCATCCGACAAGGAAGTGGCATATCCGGCATCGCATGTCAGTACAGCTGGTCGTGCGATCCGGTACGGGTCAGCACCAGCTGCAGCTCATCGCGTTCGATGCGGTAGATGAGCGGCCGGTCTCCCTCGATGTGGATTTCCCGATATCCTTTCCAGTTGTTGACCAGTGCATGATCGCGATACTTGGTCGACAACAGATCGCGGTCTTCAGCCATCAACGCCTCCACGGCACGCCGCAGCTTGTCCGGGTCGTAATGCTTCTTCAGCAGTCCTTTGAAGTCCTTCTTGAACTGCGTGGTGCGGAAGACGGATCTAAGCATCCACCAGGTCCTTCATCAGATCGTCCACAGACGGGAACGTGGCACCCTCCCGAGCGTCGGCCTGACGGCGGGCCTCCATGTTCAGCGGGTTCTCCCTCGTGGCGCGGAACGGCATGCCGTTGTCGGTCAATGACTGTCGAAGGAACATGTTCAATGCTGTCGACAGGTCCAAGCCCATCGACTCGTATAGTTCCTTCGCCCGCTGTTTGACCTGCGGATCCGTGCGGAAACTGATTGTCGCGGTATCGGCCATCACAAGCTCCTCACCAAAGTAGTGCTGATGTATGAACACTGTAACACAATGGAATGGGTGAATCACGTGGCCGCCGCTGGATCGTCTGAAACCTATTGGATTACAATGAGGTATTGATGGTTTTCGATTACCGTTGTGGATAGGCTTCCCTGCTGCGAGGCTTCCGGAATCGAACGGCGTATGGCAAGGAGCGGTTTGTATGACGGAGAACGAGCAGATGACTACGATTGTCATGTCCGGCGGTACATCAGGATTGGGTAGGCAGACGTTGCTCGCCTTGGCTCCGAATCCGGTTCATATCATTCTGCTGGCCCGAAGCGAACGACGGGCCGCTGCTGTCAAGCAGGAAGTCGAGCAGACTCATCAGGCCAAAGTGTCCGTCATACCGTGCGATATGGCCAGCATGTCTTCGGTTCGTGATGCCGCGCTTCGCGTTGTCGATCAGGCGGAGTCCGTCGACGTGCTGGTGAATAACGCCGCCATCAATATGTCTGAACGACAGGTCACCGCCGATGGTTTCGAGACGATGTTCGCAACGAACTTCCTGGCCCCGTTCATTATCACACAGAACTTTCTTAAAGCCGTCGGCCGAGAGAGCGGTCCATCCATCATCAATGTCGGCGGTCCGATCAAGCGCAGGCCCGATATCGACGATCTCAATAGTCAGCGTGGTTTCGTACAAATGGCGGCGTTCGAGTCGTCCAAGGCGGCGCTGGTCCTATACACCGCATATCTGCACCGCACACTTCGTGAGGAGCGCCCGTCTGCGTCGGTTACGGGATTCTATCCGGGCATCATGCGGTCGAACCTAAGTTCCGGATTCAAAGGCCTTGTCGGAATCGGCGAGCGTCTCATACGTCACACACTGCCAGGTCCCAAAGAGTCGGGCAGGTTCCTGGCCAATATGATCATGACGCCGAATCCGGGATCCCGGTATCCCGGTCTCATGTATGACAACAAAGGCCAGGAGGTCACCGTGCCCAATGCGGACGATTACGCGTTGCAGAAGGCACTGATCCGCCGAGCCAACGATATGGCTGCCCCGTGGCTGTTCTAGGATCGTAACGTCCTGTCAATCGACGTAAACACATCCACTCAAACGAATCGGAATGATTGAGGAACGGTATTCTTGAGGATCGTTAGTTATCTGGGATGACTGAGCGCGTTCCGACGGGATAGCGTGTGGTGATGATAAGGGATGCGCTCGCCGCAAGTTCGGTGCATGCGGCTGGCGCGTCGGGTAGAGTCCCCACAGGTCGTTGCGGTATCGTTGCCCATAACTATGGGCGCTTTGCGCGAAGCGCCTTCACTCTTGACTGGCTGCGAATCCAGTCGGCGGCTTTCGGGTCGATGACGCGGGCGATCCAATCGAGATTCGCACACTGCCCGTCGAGATACCGGTCTTCGTCCGTGAGGTTGTCGAGCACCAGATGCTCCTGATGCGATAGCCGGTTGCGCAGGTCGCGCATTGTCTTGACGTGACTTTCGAATACGGCGCGCTTGCGCGATGGGTAGTTCGGCATACCGCCGTTCGCCGGATCACGCAAAGCTCTCCACACGGTCTGTTCCAATCTGGAGGAGAGCAGGAAACACCATGAGCCGAGCGACATGTCGGCGATTCACGTGTCCCGGTGTGACCGGTTTGCCTGAATGCCGTATCTGTCGCTCGATCTCCGTAACCGATGTTTCGAACCGTCTTGTCTTGGACGAATTGAACCGGAACTTTGCATCGTCCCTGTACCAGTCCTCGTGCCCGCAGGCTTTGGCGAGGCGCTCGGAAATGAAATTGCGCAGTAGCACCTCCACATGAGCTATGTCTTCGAGCAAGGCCTTGGAAATCCGTCCGTTCCACACATGCAGGTCGATCACGTCGCAATCGGTTGTCTGTGCGGAGCGCACATACGTGCTCATGCGCTCGGTCGAGAACCATTGTTGTAGGTCGGCAAGCGTGACGGGTTGACTTTCAGGACTCGTGGCGGCTATATTACTAGCGAATGCCCCGGAACGTCACTCATGCGAAACATCATGAAACCCCGGGGATTTTTCTTTTCCGCACAGCCAACTGAGGCTGAGGTCTGCGGTCATCGTTACCCATCGTTACCAAGCGGTCTTCTACCTCGAACGGCGAAGCCGCAAATCCTAAGCAGGAGTAGGGCTTTCAGTCGGGCCGGCGGGATTTGAACCCGCGACATCCTGCTCCCAAAGCAGGCGCGCTACCAAACTGCGCTACGGCCCGTCAACGGCTCACCTCGATGGCCTCAATGAGCACAATCAGTCATTGTACAATACGGTATGACGCAACACGGCCGCAATGGCGGAGACACGGCGAAAAGAGAGGAGGCCTCATGGAGGGAATGCGCATGGGGCGCCATCAGCGCGCCGAGACGGGAGGCCTCATCGCCTTCATCGTGTGTGCATGCGTCGGCGCCATCGGCATGAACACGTACCTCGACTACGCACCCGCCATCTGGCAGGTGTCGCAACGTCGTTTCTCCGTGTGCTCGGGCATCGTCGCCGCCTGCGCGGTCATCTCCTTCTGCGCCGGCTACATGAGCCACTCGCGCTCGATGACGCTCAAGGCCGGCTGGCTCGTCCCGCTGCGCCGTACGTTCGAGACGCTCGCACTGTCCGTCGTGTACGCGGCCACCACGTTCCTGTCCACGTTCGCGATGCTCGGCGCCATCAACGAGATGATGGGCACGCTGTTCGTCGGCTACATGTCGTCCGTATGCGCCGCGTTCGCCGGCGTCGTCGGCTACATGACATTCGTGCAGGCGGAGATGATGAGCGCGAAGACGCTCGCCGCGCTGCTGCCGTTCTTCGTAATTTCCGGCGTATGCGTCGCGGGCCTCACCACCGACGACCCGTACTGGTACCACAACAACTTCTCCCAGCTCGGCGACCGCACCACGTTCGCGGCGACCATGTTCAACTCGACGCTCATGCTCGCCGGCGTATGCGTCATCATCGTCAGCTACTTCGCCGTCTCCGAACTCGTCACCACCGAACGTCTCATGCGCCTATGGCACGACCACACGCGCGAGGACCCGAACCGCGGGTACGACATCCCGCATTTCATGGCCCGCATCGGCGTGCTCACCGTGCTGCTCACCATGTCCGGACTCGCGTTCATCGGCATCGGCGCGTTCCGGTATACGCCGCACAACCTCATGCACAACATCTGCGCGAAGGGACTGCCGTTCATCATGCTCGTGCTGTTCGTCATGCTGCCATGGCTGGCGCCCCGCATCAGCAAGGTGGTCATGGTCGGTTCCGACCTCGCCGCGCTGCTGTGCGCGGCGTTCTGGGCCAACATGATGCTCGGCCACAACACGCTCACCAACGTGGAGGCGCTCGCCGGCCTGCTGTTCCTCGGATGGTTCATCGTGTTCTCGCGTCAGATCGCCGCCATCGAGGCCGATCGCGTCTCCATGGAGCTCATGCACGCGCAGACCGCGGAACAGCGGGAACGCCGGGGGAGCATGCCCGAGTCGCGCATCGCATCAGACCGCTGAATGTGACGTGCTGTGGTCTTCTCTCGTAGGTACACTGGGATACCGCCATACGGGGCCGAACCGATGCCGCGCCCCATATTCCCGCCGTCCGTCGCATGAAGGAGAAGGTATGACCGACGACCAGCAGAACGGGAACCTCCTCGACGACACACATGCCGATACGCTCGGCGATGACGCCGCCCACGGGAACACGCCGCGTCCCATCGAGTCCCCGGACTTCGACGAGCTCATCGCCCCCGTCGAACTGCCGCGTCGCCGTCCGCCGTTGCGCATGGTCGTCGCCACCGTCGTCGCCGCGATCGCAGTCGTCGCGTTGATCGCGGCGATCGCCGTCATCCGCCCGTTCAGTACGGTGAGGGCGTCCGACTATTCGGAAGGGACGAAGCGCACCGCCGCCCTGCAGAAACAGTATGAGGCGACGTCCGCCGCGATCGACGACGCGCTGGGATTCCTCTACTCGCAGGATGGCGCATACGATGCAGCCAAAGCGAGCGCCTTGAAGGTCCAGGCGACGAAGCTGCGCGATTCCGCCACCGGTTTCGCGGATCTCAAGGTCACCAGGAACGATGACGTCGCCGTCGCCTACGCATCGTACCAACGTCAGGCCATACGGTTCGCCGAACTGTCGACCAACCTCGCCGAATCCGCGCAGGCCCTCTCCGCCATGACCGATGCGTGCGGCTCGACGCCGAGCGGCACGATATACGATGACGATTTCACCGCACAATACGAGCAGTACATCGCCTCCTGCCGCACCTCCACCGATGCGCTCGGCAAGGCGAAGGCGAAGGTCGTGTCCGAATTCTCGGTCACGCTCACCCAATCACTCGACCAGATGACCGACATCGTCAACCAGATCAAGACCATCGGATCGCCCAACGCCCTCGACTCGGATTCGGAGCAGATGACACAGCTGCAGAACCTGTCCGCGCAGCTCGTCGATCTCGACACTTCCGCCGGTGCGATCAACGAGTTCCAGGACAAGCTCCGCCAGTCACGCGAGAACGCGGATCCCTCCACGCTGCTGAAGAAACTCAATGCGGTCCTGCAGGAAGGCTACGACGCCCAATCCAACAAGTGAGGGGCGCGGCTTCGTGTTCCCCGCAGTCCCGTTATGATGGCGGCATGAGCGAATTGCAGAACACATTGTGGCCCGCGCCGACGGCGCACGGGCCGTTGCATGCCGACGTCACCGTTCCCGGCAGCAAGTCACTGTCCAATCGGTATCTCATCCTCGCCGCATTGGGATCGGAGCCGGTCACGCTCGTCGGGCTGCTCCGTTCGCGCGACACCGAACTGATGATGGACGCGTTGCGCGCCCTCGGCGTCGCATGCCATGTCGACGAGCATGTCGGAACCACCGTCACCGTGGTCCCTCCCGCCGACGGTCGATTCCGCGGCGATGTCGACGTCTATTGCGGTCTGGCCGGCACGGTGATGCGGTTCGTGCCGGGACTCGCATTGTTCGCCGACGGGCCGGTGCGTTTCGACGGTGACCGTCAGGCGTACGCGCGTCCGATGAAACCCGTGCTGGACGGTCTCGAACAGTTGGGGGCGACCATCGAATACCACGGGCGGGAAGGGCATTTGCCGTTCACCGTGACTCCGCCGACGCATCTTCACGATGATTGCGGCGACGATGGTGCCGTCCCGCACGCCGACGCGCAGACGCCGGCCGAAGTATCCATCGACTCGTCCGACTCGTCCCAGTTCATCTCGGGACTGCTGCTCATCGGATCGCGGTTGCCTCATGGCCTGCAGTTGCGGCATACGGGAGCGAAGACGCCGAGTCTGCCGCACATCCGCATGACCGTCAGCGACGTACAGGGCGCGGGCGGCGACGTCGACGTCGATGACGCCGCCCCGCACACGTGGACAGTCGCGGCGCGCACCCTGCAATTGCCCGAACGCGTCGTCGTGGAACCCGACCTGTCGAATGCGGCGCCGTTCCTTGGCGCGGCGCTGATCGCGGGCGGCACGGTCCGGGTGCCGCACTGGCCGGAACACACCACGCAGCCGGGTGGTCTGCTTCCCGGCTATCTGGAACGCCTGGGAGCGACGGTCACGTTCCCCGAGGAGCACGGCATCCGCTACTGCCAGGTCACGTCCGATGGCATGATTCACGGGCTAGGCGATTTCGACCTGACCGCGGCCGGTGAGATCGCGCCGTCCCTGGCCGCCATTCTGGTATTCGCCGACGCGCCGACGCGCATGATTGGCATCGGTCATCTGCGCGGGCACGAGACGAACCGTCTCGAAGCGCTCGTCAACGAGATACGGCGTATCGGGGGAGAGGCTCGCGAACTCGACGACGGCATCGAGATCACACCGGTGCCGCGTGGAACGCTGCACGGCGCCGTGATGGAATCGTATGCCGATCACCGCATGGCCACGTTCGCCGCGATGATCGGCCTGCGCGTGCCCGGCGTGAGCATCGTGAACGTGGAGACCACGCGCAAGACGCTGCCGGACTTCCCCGGCATGTGGAGGACGCTGCTGGGTCGTTGACGCAGATGATGCCCGGCGGTGGGGAACCGTCGGGCATCACCGTGCATCGCAGGTGCCCATATGATGGCGTGAATAGCACTGAGGGCTGCGATTCATCGGAATCGCAGCCCTCAGCTCATATGCCGAAGCGGAATGAAACCCGCTCGGCTACATGATTCACTTGGTGAACGTGTTGCCGTAGGTGTCCTCGCCGGCTTCCGCGATGGCGGCGGACTTGCGGGCGATGGCCAGCTCCTCGTTGGTCGGGATCACGGCGATGATCACGGAGGAATCCGGAGTGGAGATGATGCGCGGCTCCTTGGAGCGGGTGGCGTTCTTCTCCTCGTCCAGCTTGACGCCGAACGGGGCCAGCTTGTCGCACACCATCTTGCGCACGATGTCGTCGTTCTCGCCGACGCCGGCGGTGAAGGTGATCACGTCGCAGCCGCCCATCTGGTAGGTGTAGTTGCCGATGTAGCTGACGATGCGGTGCACGTAGACGTCGAGGGCCAGCTTGGCGTCCTCATTGCCTTCGGCCACCAGACGGTGGACCTCGCGCAGATCGCCGAAGCCGGTCATGCCGGTCATGCCGGAACGCTTGTTGAACAGGGCGTCCAGCTCGTCCACGTTCATGTGGGCGTTGCGGATGAGGTGGAAGACGACGGCCGGGTCGATGTCACCTGTGCGGCCGCCCATGACGAGACCCTCGAGCGGGGTCAGGCCCATGGAGGTCTCGACCGGCTTGCCGGAAACCTCGGCGGAGGCGGAGGCGCCGTTGCCGATGTGCAGGACGATCTGCTTGAGACCCTCGGCCGGCTTGCCGACGACGTCCGGGACCACGGAGGAGATGAACTCGTGGGAGGTGCCGTGGGCGCCGTAGCGGCGGATGTGGTACTGGTCGGCGATCTCCTTGTTCAGCGCGTAGGTGCTGGCGGCCTTCGGCAGCTGGAAGAAGAAGGAGGAATCGAACACGAAGATCTGCGGCACGTCCGGCAGCAGGGAGCGCATGACTTCGGCGCCCTTGGCCTCCGGGCCGTTGTGCAGCGGGGCGAGGACGGCGAGGTCCTTGACCTGGTTGATGGTCTTGTCGGTGACGAGGGCCGGCTTCGGGAAGATGGAACCGCCCTGGACCACGCGGTGGCCGACGGCGACGATGCCCGCTTCGGCGAGGTTCGGGCCGTATTCCTCGAAGAAGCCGAGGACGCGCTTCAGGCCCTGCTCGTGATCGTGGATCGGCTCCTCGAGCTCGTGCTTCTCGCCGTTGTACTCGTGCTTGTAGTGGCCGTCGATCGGCTCGCCGATCTTCTCGACGAGGCCGGAAGCGAGACCTTCGCCGGTCTCGAGGTCCACCAGCTGGTACTTGATCGAGCTGGAACCGGAATTGATGACAAGGACGGTTTTCGCCATTGTGGGCATCCTCCATTGTGTGTGTTGTGGCCGCGAAACACGGCTTTCCAAGTGTTTAGAATACTCGCTGCTTGCTACAAAACGCGGCCTGCCTCCCATCAGGGAGACGGGCCGCGTTTCGTCATCCGGCGTTTCCTCGCCTCGACGTCGCACGCATGCGCGGGGACGTCACTGCGCGGTGACGGCGGTCAGTGCGACGGTGTTGATGATGTCCTGCACCAGGGCGCCGCGGCTCAGGTCGTTGACCGGCCGGTTGAGTCCCTGCAGCACCGGGCCGATGGCGATGGCTCCGGAGGAGCGCTGCACGGCCTTGTAGCCGATGTTGCCCGCGCACAGGTCGGGGAACACGAACACGTTGACATGCCCGGCGACGTCGTTGCCTTTGGCCTTCGTCGCCGCGACGGTCGGCGACCATGCGGCGTCGAACTGGATGGAGCCGACGACCGGCAGATCGGGGGCCTTCTCCTTGACGAGGCGGGTGGCCTCCTCGACGATGTCGACGTCGGGGCCCTTGCCCGAGCCGAGCGTCGAGTAGGAGAGTATGCCCACCTTCGGCTTGATGCCGAACGCCCGGGCGGTCTCGGCGGATTGGATGGCGATCTCCGAGAGCTGCTCGGCGTCGGGGTTGAGGTTGATGGCGCAGTCGGCGAAGATCGCGACGTGGTCCTTGAAGCACATGAGGAACGCGCCGGAGACGAGCTTCTGACCGGGCTTGGTCTTGATGACCTGCAGGGCCGGACGCACCGTGTTCGCCGTGGAGTTGATCGAGCCGGAGACCAGACCGTCGGCATAGCCGAGCACCACGAGCATGGTGCCGAAGTAGCTTGCGTCCTGGAGCTGCTGCCGCGCCTGCTCCTCGGTCATGCCCTTCTTGGCGCGCAGCTCGCACAGCTTCGCGATCATGGGCTTGAGGATGTTCTCGTCGTCCTTGCTCTGGAACCGTGCGCGTTCGAGATACCTGAGCCCCAGCTCCTTGCCCCGCGCCAGGATGGCGTCCTTGTCACCGACGATGATCAGGTTGACCGCCTCGCGTTCGAGCAGGAAGTCGGCGGCCTTGATGATGCGGTCCTCCTCGCCTTCGGGCAGGACTATGGTCTTCTTGTTGGACTTGGCCTTGCCGAGCAGACCGAATTGGAACGCGTACGGCGTGACCGGGAAGTCGACGTCCACGTCGAGCGCGGCCAGCACCTCCTCGGTGGGGGCGTTGGCGCGGAACGTGTCCAGCGCGAGGGTCTTGTTGGATTCGTCCGTGAACGGCACCTGGGGGATCGTCCACACGGGCAGCCCGTACTTGGCGAGGGTCTGCCTGACGGAGAACGCGTGGCGCGGCTCGCAGCCGGTCACGAAGACGCCCAGCACCTTGTTGCCGGCGGCCTCCATGCCTTCGATGGAGAGCTTGACCGTTTCGTCGAGCTCGTCCGGCCAACGGTCGATGGTGCAGATGGACAGGAAGACGCCCGCCTGCAGGTCGGCGGCGACGTTCGCGTTGAACTCGTAGGTGGTGGGGTCGTTGACGTGGGACTTGTCCGTGCCGACGATCAACGCGGCATCGGCGCGGGCGACCGACATGGCGTCGTTGAAGGCGCCGACGATGTCGCCGCGGGCGGTCTCCTTGTCCGCGCGGACCTTGTGGATGTCCAGACCGGTGGACAGCGCCACGCCGAGTCCGGCGTTGGACGCGGAGAGGAGGACGGGGGTGAAATGGTCATGGTTGGATACCGCCGGTCGGAAGACGATCGTCTTGTATTTGGAAGTCAATGCATTGAGCACGCCGTATGCGACGACGTTGCGC
Source organism: Bifidobacterium aesculapii (assembly GCF_001417815.1). Classification (GTDB taxonomy): domain Bacteria; phylum Actinomycetota; class Actinomycetes; order Actinomycetales; family Bifidobacteriaceae; genus Bifidobacterium; species Bifidobacterium aesculapii. The sequence continues at coordinate 28,381 of NZ_BCFK01000024.1, read as the reverse complement.
CCGTTGGCGCCTTCGGGACTTGCGATGTATACACGGGTGACGGTCACTGGTGTCAGTCTCCTTTGATGATCAGTGGTGTATGGAACCACTCATCATTGTATCGTGTCTGTTATCGTTCACCATCAATACTGCCACCGATGTCGTACGGATATGCGAAGAGGCCCGGGCACGTGGCCCGGGCCTCTTCCATCCTCAACGGATCGCGATCACCTCAGTGAAGGTGACGGCATCACTCGTTGTCGCCGGCGGTGGCGGCGGTGGCGGTGATGGCGCCCTTCTCGGAGGTGTTCAGGCCGGAGTACACCCAGTCGGTGTAGTCCGGGTGATCGTAGCCGTGGTCGACGGCGAACTGGAAGGCCTCGATACGGAACTTCTCGAGCTCGTCGATCTTCGCGGCGTACTTGTCGGCGTCGATCATGCGCAGGGCCTCGGCGGTCAGCTCGTAACGGTCGATCTCGTTCACGCGAACCATGTCGTACGGGGTGGTGGTGGAGCCCTCCTCCTCGTAGCCGTGGACGTTGAAGTTGTCGTGGTTCGGGCGATCGTAGATCAGGCCACGCACATCGTGCGCGTAGGAGTGGTACGCGAACAGCACCGGCTTGTCGGCGGTGAAGATGTCGGCGAACTCCTCGTCGGACAGGGCCTCGTCGTTCTCCTTGGCGGACTGCAGAGCGAGCAGATCAGCCACGTTGACGACCTTGAACTTGATGCCCAGCTCCTTGAGCTTGTCGGAGGCGGCCATGATCTCCTGGGTCGGGACGTCGCCGGCGGCGGCGAGGACGATCTCGGCCTCATCGTTGGACTTCGCGGTGGAGGCCCAATCCCAGGCGGCAGCACCCTTTTCGAGCTCGGCGCGAGCCTCGTCGAGGGACAGCCAGGTGGCGGCCGGCTGCTTGCCGGCGATGATGGCGTTGATCTTGTTGGTGGACTTGTAGCACTTCTCGGCGATGGCCAGCAGCATGTTCGCGTCGGTGGCGAAGTAGATGCCGATGACGTGGTCGTTGTGGAAGCACTTGTTCAGCAGCAGGGAGGTGACACCCGGATCCTGGTGCGAGAAGCCGTTGTGGTCCTGACGCCAGACGTGGGAGGAGACCAGCAGGTTCATGGAGGCGATCGGCTTGCGCCACGGGATCTCACGAACGGTGGCTTCCAGCCACTTGGCGTGCTGGTTGAGCATGGAGTCGATCACGTGCACGAAGGACTCGTAGGAGCTCCAGATGCCGTGACGACCGGTCAGGAGGTAGCCCTCGAGGAAGCCTTCCATCTGGTGCTCGGACAGCTGCTCGACGACCTGGCCGGAGACATGCATGTGCTCGTCGACCTCGTCGGAGATGTAGCCGGCGTCCCACTGCTTGTTGGTGACCTCGTAGGAGGCCTGCAGACGGTTGGAGGCGGTCTCATCCGGTCCGAAGATGCGGAAGATCTGCGGGTTGTCCTTGATGATGTCGCGGGTGTAGACGCCCAGACGACGGGTGGCCTCGAGCTGGCCCCAGCCGTGGCCGTACTTCTCGACTTCCTTGACGGCGTAGTCCTCGAGGTTCGGCAGCTTCAGGTCGGTGCGGAGCACACCGCCGTTGGCGTTCGGGTTGGCGCCGATGCGCAGCTCGCCCTTCGGCATGAAGGCGAGGACATCATCCTTGACGGCGCCGTTCTCGTCGAACAGCTCCTCCGGCTTGTAGGACTCGAGCCAGTTCTTGAGGACCTCGAAGTGGGCCTCGGTGTCGCGGGCGGAGGCCAGCGGCACCTGGTGGGAACGCCAGGAGCCCTCGGTCTTCTTGCCGTCGATGTACTTCGGGCAGGTCCAGCCCTTCGGGGTGCGGAAGATCAGCATCGGGTAGAACGGACGGTGCACGTTGTCGGTCTGGGCCGTGGCCTTGATGTCGCAGATTTCGTCCCAGATGGACTCCCACAGCTCGGCGAAGCGGCGGTGGATGGACATGTGGTCCTCATCGTCGAAGCCGGCGACGAACTCGTACGGCTCGTAGCCCATGCCGTGGAAGAACTCGTGGAGCTCCTCGTCGGAGATGCGGGACAGGATGGTCGGGTTGGCGATCTTGTAGCCGTTGAGGTGCAGGATCGGCAGCACGATGCCGTCGGTGCGCGGGTTCACGAGCTTGTTGGACTGCCAGCCGGTGGCCAGCGGGCCGGTCTCGGCCTCACCGTCGCCGACGATGGCCGGGACGAACAGGCTCGGGTTGTCCATGATGGCGCCGTAGGCGTGGGACAGGGCGTAGCCCAGCTCGCCACCCTCGTGGATGGAGCCCGGGGTCTCCGGAGCGAAGTGGGACGGGATGCCGCCCGGGTAGGAGAACTGGCGGAAGAACTTCTGCAGACCAGCCTCGTCCTTGGTGATCTTCGGGAAGGTCTCGGTGTAGGTGCCGTCCAGGTAGGACTGCGAGGTGCCGGCGGGGCCGCCGTGGCCCGGGCCCATGATGATCACGGTGTTCTGGCCGTGGTCGGCGATGAAGCGGTTGATGTGGCCGATCAGGAAGTTCAGGCCCGGGGTGGTGCCCCAGTGGCCGACCAGACGGTGCTTGACGTCCTCGCGGGTGAAGGGCTCCTTCATCAGCGGGTTGCTACGCAGGTAGATCTGGCCGATGGAGAGGTAGTTGGCGGCGCGCCAGTACTTGTCCACGCCTTCGAGGGCTTCCTCGGAAACCGGAGCGTTCAGCTTCTTCCAAGGGGTGCCAATAACAGGATTCGTCATGTGTACTCCTGTACTCCTGCACGGTAATCGTGCGATTGATTATTTCCACTCGGTCGCGGTGCCTCCACAGCCTTGCGGCCATGCGGTTTCCGCTCCCAATCACTCGATATGGTACGTGGACAACGCGACTTTTGAACGATTTCTTGCGGGTGTGTTCGGAATTGTGCTGTATTTTGCTGGTTTTGTGTGTATCCATCCGGTGAATGTGCACATCAAAAATGAGGGAGGCGGTGGTGAAAACGTTGGAATTCCAGCCCAAACACAGCTTTCCGGCATTCGGTTCGCGTTCGTTTCGTTATGTTCACTACCGGCGTGTTGACTACGCCGCCACACGTTGCGAATGCGGTTTACGCACATGAAAATACGTTGTTTTGCCTTGTCTGGCTCGATAGGGATAATGAACTGGCAAGTCATCAAGTTACATCCCGATAAACGTTAGGGGAATTTCCATGGCAACAGGTCCTGTGCTCGTCGTCGATTTCGGCGCCCAGTACGCCCAGCTCATCGCCCGCCGCGTGCGTGAGGCCAATGTGTACTCCGAACTCGTGCCCCATTCGATGCCGGTCGACGAGATGCTCGCGAAGGATCCCAAGGCGATCATCCTCTCGGGCGGGCCTGCCTCCGTCTTCGAGGAGGGCGCCCCCACCATCGACAGGAAGGTCTTCTCCGCCGGCGTCCCCGTGCTCGGCATCTGCTATGGCTTCCAGGTCATGGCCTACGAGCTCGGCGGCAAGGTCGACAAGGCGGCCCTTGGCGAATACGGCAAGACCGAGGCCGTGGTGGACCGCGCCGAGGGCATCCTCGCCGGGTCCCCGGCCGGCCAGACCACGTGGATGAGCCACGGCGTCGCCGTCGAGCAGGCACCCGAGGGCTTCGAGGTCCTCGCCCACACCGAGGGCGCCCCGGTCGCCGCCATGGCCGACGAATCCCGTGGCCTCTACGGCGTGCAGTGGCACCCGGAGGTCAAGCATTCCCCGCTCGGCCAGAAGCTCATCGAGAACTTCCTGCACCGCTGCGCCGGATTGCCGGACGACTGGAACGCCTCCAACATCATCGAGACCGAGGTCGGGAAAATCCGCGAACAGGTCGGTGACGCCGAAGTCATCTGCGGCCTGTCCGGCGGCGTCGACTCCGCCGTGGCGGCCGCCCTCGTGCACAAGGCCATCGGCGACCAGCTCACCTGCGTGTTCGTGGACCACGGCCTGCTTCGCAAGGGCGAGGTCGAACAGGTCAAGCACGACTTCGTCGAGGCCACGGGCATCCGCCTGATCACCGTCGACGCGGCGGACGACTTCCTCGACGCCCTCAAGGGCGTGTCCGAGCCCGAGCGCAAGCGCAAGATCATCGGCGAGAAGTTCATCCGCACCTTCGAGAAGGCCCAGCGCCAGGTGCTCGAGGAGGCCGGTGCCCGCGGCAAGGAAGTGAAGTTCCTCGTGCAGGGCACCCTCTACCCGGACGTCGTCGAATCGGGCGGCGGAGACGGCGCCGCCAACATCAAGAGCCACCACAACGTCGGCGGTCTGCCCAAGGACATCAAGTTCCAGCTCATCGAGCCGCTGCGCACCCTCTTCAAGGACGAGGTGCGCGCCATCGGCACCGAGCTCGGCTTGCCCGACGCCATCGTCTGGCGTCAGCCGTTCCCCGGTCCCGGCCTCGGCATCCGCATCGTCGGCGAGATCACGCGCGAGCGCCTCGACGTGCTGCGTGAGGCCGACGCCATCGCCCGCGAGGAGCTCACCCGCGCCGGCCTCGACCGCGACATCTGGCAGTGCCCGGTCGTGCTGCTCGCCGACGTGCACTCCGTCGGCGTGCAGGGCGACGAGCGTACCTACGGCTCCCCGATCGTGCTGCGTCCCGTCTCCTCCGAGGACGCCATGACCGCCGACTGGTCGCGCGTCCCCTACGACGTGCTCGCCACGATCTCCACGCGCATCACCAACGAATGTCGCCAGATCAACCGAGTCGTCCTCGACTGCACCTCCAAGCCGCCGGCGACCATCGAATGGGAGTGATGACCGGCGACGGAGCATCGGCCGTCGCCTAGTGTGGGCCCGGAGCCGTTCATTCGGTTCCGGGCCCGCCCATATGCCGCCCATATGCCGCCCACATGCATATGGTCATATGGTGCGAACCTGGCCCGTCGTGGCGTGTCGGTGCGGAGAGGGACTACTAATATACGGTTGTCCGCGGTTTGAAACCGGATGATCCTGACCAGAGACGAGCGGGAAGTAAGAGAAGAAAACTGTGAAGTGTCGGCATTACGTAGGGCTTGACGGCATCAAGGGGCTGGCGCTGATCGCCATCGTCCTATATCACTGTGAACAGTCGTGGCTTCCGGGAGGATTCTACGGAGTGGATGTGTTCCTCACCGTGTCCGGATTCCTCGCGGCCGTCGGTCTGCTCTCGCGGCTCGAGGCGGGCGAGGGAATCGGTCTCGAACGGTACTGGCCGCGCAGGTTCGCCAGGATCTACCCCGCGCTCGTGCTCATGGTGCCCGCCGTCTGCGCCGCCGCCTGGTGGTTCGACCGCGATCTGCTCGTGAACATCCGCGACCAGATCGTCACTGTGGCGTTCGGCTGCTACAACTGGTACGCGATCGCCAGCGGCAACAGCTACTTCGGCCAGATGAACCCCCAGCTGCTGCGTCATCTGTGGTTCGTCTCCGTGCTGGCGCAGCTGTATCTCGTGGTCCCGTTCGTCGCTTGGATCATGCATCGGGTGCGCCGCAGCCATTGCGCCGTGTTCATCCCGATCGCCTTGGCGGCGGGCTCCGCATGGGCCATGAACATGCTGTACGTGCCGGGAGCCGACCCTACGCGCGTCTATTTCGGCACCGACACACACTCCATGGGCTTCATGCTCGGCGTCGCCCTCGCATGGATTATCGTGCACCGTCGTCCCGTCACCGTGATCGCAGGCAAGCCGCCCGTCCCCGTGCGCATAAGGCGGGTGTTCGCGCCCGTCGTGGCGTTCGCATCCGTGATAGCGCTCATCGTCATGGCCGTCCGTTGCGATCAGGGTGAGGGCGCGTTCCGATGGGGGATTCCGGTCGCGAGCGTGCTCGCGGTGCTTCTCATCGCGGGAACGATCCAGACCGATTCATGGATGCAGTCGCAGTTCGTGTTCCGTCCTCTGGCCGCGATCGGCAGGTATTCGTACGGGTTGTATCTGTGGCATTGGCCGGTCTGGCTGATCGTCTCGTCCGCGCTGCCCAGGCTCATGCCGGGGGTGGGCGTGACGGTCTGGGTGCTGCCGGTCACCGTCGCGGTCTCGATCGTCGCGGCCGCCGTCTCGTGGAATCTGGTGGAACGGCCCGCCGCCGATGGTGGCGTGAGCTCCGTCATCGTCCTCTCCGCAGGCTTCACGTGGAAGGACGTCGTACGGGCCGTCTGCGCCGCGATTGTACTGCTGCTCGTCGTCGCCGGCGGCGTCTGCGCCGTCAGGGACGCGCCGGAGAGGTCCTCCGTCGAGGTCGCGCTCGAGCGTCAGGCGGCGCGACTCGAAGCCGGGCGCGGCCTCGAACGTGCGGGCGTGCCGGCTCCGCGCAGACCTCTGCATGAGATGCCGACGGGCGACGAGATTACGGCGGTGGGGGATTCCGTCATGCTTGCCGGATCCAAAGGGCTGCAGAGCATGTTTCCCGGCATCGACATCGATGCGCAGGTGTCGCGTTCCAGCTTCGCGGGCCTCGGCATAATCTCGGGCAAGGCGGCGGGCCTGCGACCGTGGGTCGTCGTCGGTCTGGCGACGAACGGTCCAATGCCGCCCGACCAGCTCGACCGGTATCTCGAATTGGTGGGGCCTGACCGGGTGCTCGTGCTCGTCAATGCGCACGGCGACCGCACATGGATCCCCGAAAACAACCAGCTGCTCGCCGGCTTCGCCCGCAACCACCCCGACAACGTGCTCGTGGCCGATTGGGACTCCATGGCCACGGCCAACGCCGACCATCTCGCCGCGGACGGCATCCACCCCGATGGCAGCGACATCTATGCGCAGGCCGTGAGGCAATCCATCCGCTCATGGATCGACGCCGGCCACTGATGCCGCGTGCCGCCGACGCATGCCGCCGGCACGGCCCGAACGGTCGGCTATCACCATTACACTTGAACAACGACCATCGACAACTGCATAACAACGTTTGGGAGATACGGTGAGCGCAATCCTCGAAGGAAAGCCCGACAAGAACCTGATTCTCGTTACGGGAAGGATTCATCCGAAACTCGCCCAGGACGTCGCCGAACAGCTCGGCATCGACGTGCTGGAGACCACCGCGTACGATTTCGCGAACGGCGAGATGTACGTGCGCTACACCGAATCGGTCCGCGGCGCCGACGTGTTCGTGTTGCAGAGCCACTACCAGCCGATCAACAAGGCGATCATGGAGCAGCTCATCATGATTGACGCGCTCAAGCGCGCCTCCGCCCGCTCTATCACCGCCGTCTGCCCGCTGCTTGGCTACTCCCGTCAGGACAAGAAGCACCGCGGCCGCGAGCCCATCTCCTGCCGTCTCGTCTTCGACCTGCTCAAGACCGCCGGCGCGGACCGCATCATGTCCGTCGACCTCCATGCGGCCCAGTCGCAGGGATTCTTCGATGGTCCGGTCGACCATCTCATCGCCATGCCGGTGCTCGTCGACTACATCCGCGACCGCTTCCAGGGCCACCTCGACAACGTCGCCGTCGTCTCCCCGGACGCCGGCCGCATCCGTGTGGCCGAGCAATGGGCGCAGCGTCTCGGCGGCGGCCCGCTCGCCTTCGTGCACAAGACGCGCGACATCACTCGTCCGAACCAGGCCGTCGCCAACCGTGTCGTCGGCGACGTCAAGGGCAAGGACTGCGTGCTCGTCGACGACCTCATCGACACCGCCGGCACCATCGCCGGCGCCTGCCACGTGCTCAAGGACGCCGGCGCCGCATCGGTGACCGTCGTCGCCACGCACGGCGTGCTCTCCGGCCCGGCCATCGAACGCCTCAAGGCGTGCGGCGCCCGCGAGGTCGTGCTCACCGACACGGTGCCGATTCCGGACGAGAAGCGTTGGGACGGCCTGACGGTCCTGTCGATCGCGCCGCTGCTGGCCAGCGCCATCCGCGCGGTGTTCGAGGACGGTTCCGTCGCCGAGCTGTTCGACACGTACCCCGAGCATCACGGCCAGGGTTTCCTTTTCGCCTGAGCTTATGGTATAAATAAACACTTGGCGGCTCCGGCCGCCGGTCCCCCATGGTGTAATGGCAGCACACGGGCCTTTGGAACCCTTTGTCTTGGTTCGAATCCAGGTGGGGGAACGCCTGCACCGATACTGACGGCCGTCCGGCTCATCCGGGCGGCCGTCTATCGTTAGATGCTGGAACAAGAACACGCCAAGTGAAGGGAACGACACGCTTATGGCATCCTCGGCAGTGACCGCCGCAATCATCCTCGCCGCGGGAGAAGGCACCCGCATGCGATCGAAGAAGCCGAAGGTGCTGCACACCTTCGCCGGCAAGACCTTCCTCAATCGCGTGATGGACTCCGTCAGGGCGCTCGAACCGTCGACCCTCGCCGTGGTGGTCCACTTCCAGGCCGAACGCGTCGCCGAGGCCGCGCGTTCCTACGACGAATCGGTCACAATCGTCGACCAGGACGACATTCCCGGCACCGGACGCGCCGTGCAGTGCGCGATGGCGCAGCTGGGGGAGTCCGGTCCGTTGACCGGACCGGTGCTCATCGCCGCCTCCGACATGCCGCTGCTGGATGCGACGACGCTGCGACGCCTCGTGGAATTCCACAACGAGTCCGGCAACGGCGCCACCGTGCTTACCACCGTGCTTGACGATCCGACCGGATACGGCCGCATCATCCGCGACCGTGAGGGCAACGTGCTGCGCATCGTCGAGCAGAAGGACGCGAACCGCAGCGAGCTCGCCGTCCAGGAGGTGAACACCTCCGTGTACGTGTTCGACGCCGAACTGCTCGCCCGGGCCATTGCCGATCTCAAGTCCAACAACGCGCAGGGCGAGTTCTACCTGACCGACGCGCTCGAGACCGCGCGTTCGGCCGGCAAGGTGGGCGCCTTCACCGCTCCCGACCCGCTCAGCGTCGAAGGCGTGAACGACCGCGTGCAGCTCGCCGCCCTCGCCAAGGCGCACAACCGCCGCGTGTGCGAGGCGTGGATGCATGAGGGTGTCACCATCCTCGACCCGGACACCACATGGATCGAGGACGACGTGCGCATCGGACGCGACGCGACCATCCTGCCCGGCACGTTCCTCCAAGGCCATACCGTGATCGGCGAGGAGGCGGTCGTCGGCCCGTACACGACCCTCATCGACGCCACCGTGGATGCACAGGCCGTCGTGGAGCGCTCCCGCGTGCAGGAGTCCCACATCGGGCGCGCCACCAACATCGGCCCGTGGACCTACCTGCGCCAGGGCAACGAATTCGGCGAGGAGGCGAAGGCCGGCGCCTTCGTCGAGATGAAAAAGGCGCATATCGGCAACGGCACCAAGGTCCCGCACCTGAGCTACGTGGGCGACGCGACGCTCGGCGACCATACGAACATCGGCGGCGGCACCATCACCGCCAACTATGACGGCGTGCACAAGAACCGGACCGTGGTGGGCTCCGGATGCCACATCGGCGCCGGCAACCTGTTCGTCGCGCCCGTCGAGGTCGGTGACGACGTCACCTCCGGCGCCGGATCCGTCATCCGCCACGCCGTGCCCGACGACACCATGGTCTACTCCGAGAACACGCAGCACAACGTCGAGGGCTGGAAGCCCGCGTGGGAGCGCTGACGGGCCGCGTCGCACGCCGCGTGCCGCACCACGCAACTCACATCGAACAAAACCACGGCATAACAGCATAAAGGAGATTCATGCCAGCACTGCAGTCATCCATCGACGACATCCGCATCGCCGCCGAGGCGGCAGACCGGGTCAAGGCCACCGACATCGTCGCCTTCGACGTCACCGCTCCGCTCGGCATCACCGACATCATGATGATCGCCGGAGCCGCCAACGAGCGTCAAGTGCTCGCGGTCGCGGAGGAGATCGAAAAGGACCTCTACCTCAAATGCGGTGGACGGCACCCGCGCGAACGCGAGGGACTGACGGAAGGGCAGTGGGTGCTGCTCGACTACGGCGACTACGTGATTCATGTCATGCATCAGGAATCGCGCGACTTCTATGGGCTGGAACGTCTGTGGCGCGACTGCCCGCGCATCGAGCTGGAGCTCGCGCATCCGGAAAGCGCCGAATGATGGGACGCCACGTCAGAGCGGTGTTCCTGGTGCGACATGGACGCACCTCATACAATGCGGCGCACAAGCTGCAGGGGCAGGTCGACATCCCGCTCGACGCGGTCGGCGAATGGCAGGTGCGCCAGACCGCGGATGCGCTGAAATCACTGTATGTCGACCGGCTGCCGAACGTCAGGGACCGAATCATCGTATCCTCCGACCTGAGCAGGGCGCACGCCACGGCGCAGGCGTTCGCCGACGCGCTCGGCGGCGCCGCGGCGGGCGTCGAGGTGCATGACGACGAGCGTGTGCGCGAGCGCAGCTTCGGCGAATGGGATGGACACGCGGTGGCGGAGCTCGCCGAGCGGTACCCGGAGGATTTCGCCTCATGGCGTCTGCACACCGGCGGCGAGCTCAAATACGGTGCCGAACCCAAAAGCCACGTGGGCAGGCGCGGCGTCGAGGCGTTGAATGATTGGGCCACGCGCGCCGGGAACGACACCGACCTGTTCGTGTTCTCCCATGGCGCGTGGATCGCACAGACCCTGCAGACCCTGCTCGGTCTGGATCAGGTGGATCCGACGTTCTCGACGGTCGTATCGATGGGCAACGCGCATTGGGTGAGGTTGTCCCTGATGGACATGCCCGATGGCACGTTCCGGTGGCGGCTCGTGGATTACAATCATGGACCGGCCGTGGCGGACACCCCCGAATGGGAGCGTGAGCGCTGATCGTTCCCGACCGATGCGCGTGACGTCCGCGGATTCCGCCGTGCTGATTTCCGACACGCGGGCGACACGCGCATTTGCCCTGATAGGGACTTCGGCGTAATGTATTCGAGGTTCGCGAGCGAACGGATAATCGAATACGGGGCTATGGCGCAGCTGGTAGCGCATCTCCATGGCATGGAGAGGGTCAGGGGTTCGAATCCCCTTAGCTCCACGGAACATGATGGTTCGGATTCGGTCGAATCGTCAGGTTCGTGATGGACGTTTCGTCCTGATAATCGAATACGGGGCTATGGCGCAGCTGGTAGCGCATCTCCATGGCATGGAGAGGGTCAGGGGTTCGAATCCCCTTAGCTCCACGATAATAAAGCGCCCCTGTAGATGAGTTCTGCAGGGGCGCTTCCGTTTGCCGTCAGTTGCTCGTGCCGCCGCTGCCGGTCGTGCCCGAGCCGGTCGAACCGGACGTGGTGCCGGACTCGCTGCCGGTCGTGCCCGAGCCCGTCGTGCCCGAGCCGGTCGAACCGCTGGTGCCGTTACTGGATTCGCTGCCGGTCGTGCCCGAGCCCGTCGATCCATTGGTCTCTCCGGTGGACCCCGAGCCGGTGGTGCCCGAGCCGGTGGAGCCGGACGTGCTACCGGTTCCGGAGGAATCGGATGAGGAGCCGCCGGAGGACGAAGAGCCGTTCTCCGCGGTGCCTCCGGTGGTGCCGGTTCCGCTGTTCTGCTTCGTTTCGTCGTCGGTGCCGTAATCTTCGTTCGGATTCCGTTGTTCCGTAGTTCCGTCGGGTGCCGTCGGCGCGTTCTGCGTGCCGGTTTCGTCGGTCGGGGTCTTCGACGTGGACGAGGGGGAGACGATGTCGCGCACGACCGTGTCGGTGCCGTGGCCGCCGGTGACGAGCATGACCACGCCGGCGGTGATCGCCACGCCCAACAGGCCGCTGACCACGGAGACGATGACGGCCATCCGCTTCGGGCCGATGCGGCGTCCGCGGCGCAGTTCGGACACGTTGTACGTGCTTTCGCCCGACGTGGACGACGATGCGGTTCCGCGGGCGGTCCTGCCGGCGGCCGGCGGCAGGGGCACGTCCGCGATGCCGAGCCCACGGGCGCGTCGCGCGTCGTTCCCCGCTGCGAGCACCGACGCGCGGTCGAACCTGCCGATCAGGGTCTTGTCGTCGTCCTGGTCGGTTTCAACACCCGTGACGTCCTTGCCGGACGACTCATCCCGACCTGCGTCGGTCCCATCGTCGGCGCCGCCGTCATCCTCCTGCGGTGTTCCGTTGCCGGACAGTGGGTTGACTTCCTGGAGCTTTTCGCTGGAAGCTTTGAGAATCGTGCCGTAGATGTTGGCGGCCAACGTGGAGATCACGTAACTGGCCGCGGCGCCGATGACCGAACCCGCGATGCCGATTTTCGCGGACAACAGGAACGAGGTGACGGCGGCGAGCGATCCCGCGATGATTTGCGACATCGATATGCCTTGGAAAAACTTCTTCACGACACTAGAACGTACCCAAAATCGATGGAGATCAGCTGAAGCGACTCCGATAGATTCAGAATGATTACATGTGTGTGCATCCGCGCGTGTACGGCGTGCCGGGCGTCGTCATGCGGATCGCCGCCACGCCGGCGCCTTGCGTACCGTCCGGTTCAGTTGCGGTGCAGTGAATGGCGCGTCGGGCGGATAACGGACATCAGCACGGCGGCGAAGATCAGCGCGAACCCGACCAGCGAGCTCCACATGAGCCGCTCGCCCCAGAACAGGGTCGAGAACAGTACCGCGAACAGGCATTCCGTGCACATGATGATTGACGCCTGTGAGGCGGGCACGTGCGCCAGGCCGATGTTCTGCATGATCTGCGCGGTCATGGTGGCGCCGAGGAACAGGTACAGGACGCTCGCCAGCACCGGCGGCGCCAGCCAGGCGGCATCGGGGGCGGGCTCGGTGAGGACGGCGCCCGCAAGGAACAGCACGCCGGACACGGCGAACTGTACGAAGGTGACGGCTATCGGGTCGAAGCGTTTCGTATACACGCCCAGGCAGGTGAGGTTGAAGGAGAAGATGATTCCCGTGGCGATGGTCAGCCAATCGCCGACGGACAACGACAGCGACCTGCCGTCCTTGAGCGAGACGAAGCCCACTCCGATCAGACAGATCACGCCGGCCACCAGATTGATCGACTTCGGGCGTATGCGGGAGACGACCCACATGGCGAACGGGGTGAGTACGCAGTAGGAGGCCGTGAGGAACGCGCTGCGCCCCGGATCGATCGTCGTCAGGCCGGTCATCTGCGTGATCATCGTACCCCAGTAGGTGAGGCCCACGACGAGCGCCGGTATGATGATCGAACGGTTCAGCGCCGGCATGATGCGGCGATGGAAAAGGATGAACATGCACGCGCAGGCGCCCGCCATACGCAGCGTCATCAGCCATTGCGGCGTGATCGCCGCCATCGCCACCTTGGCAAGCAGATAGCTGCCGCCCCACAATGCCGCGCACGACAACAGCATGAGGCGCGCCAGATTCGGCGGGAACGAACGGGACCAGCGACTGCGCAACGCCTCGAACCGCTTGGCCATCCCCACGGTCGTCTCCCTTCCCGCGTGTCATCATGATCCCATCGCCGACGTCCGTTCCAAGCCCGCCGGTGCCGCTCATACGATACGGCCGGCGTGCCTGCGACATGCCCGTGTGGGCATACTCACAGCGAACACCGGCCGGCCACGTCGCCGAAATGGGTATCGTTGAATCGGATTCGTGTCCGTTGCAAAGGAAAGGACGTCATATGGCAACGATCACCGCTGAAATGAAGACCTTCATCGAGAGCAACCTTGGTTGGATCTCCACCATCTCCAAGGACGGCCAGCTCGACCTTGGCCCGAAGATGAGCCTGTTCGTGCTCGACGACAACCACATCGCCTACCACGAGCGCACCGCCGGTCAGGCCTACGAGAACCTCAAGGACGGTTCCCCGCTCGTCATCGCCTTCGCCAACCTCGCCGAGAAGAAGGGCTACCGCTTCCGCGGCACCGTGACCCTGCACTCCGACGACGCGATCTACGAGGAGCAGGTCAAGGTCGCCGAGGAGAAGGGCACCAAGAAGCCGGCCGTCATCCCCGTTCTCGAGGTCACCGAGATCCAGGATCTCGCCTCCGGCGCCAACGCCGGCAAGACCATCGTCAAGGACTGAGCCGTCCGACGCCCCGTGCGTCCGTTGATCGTAGACGCCCGCGACTCCCCTCGGGGAGCGCGGGCGTCACGCGTTCCCCGGCACTTCTTCCGGCATGCGCCAGGGACGGCGTCGACGTTCACGCCTTATGCGCGCGGATGACGATATGCCGGCCGCGGCCGTCGGTCGTGGCGAACAGGAACGCGTCGCCGCCATCCTTGAGCCCGGTCCTGCGACGCAGCGCCGCGACCGGAAGAGGGAAGTTGCGTGTGGCGATGTTCGCATGCGTCAGCCCATCGGTCACGCGCCGCAGATCCTTCTTGTTCATCGTGGCGACCGCGTCGACCGTGAACGAGCGGCCGGGGAACCCGGAGACAGGCTCCGCGGACACGAACAGATGGCTGTCACGCGCGATCGGCGTGACGGCGAACCGACGCGCGAGCAGGTCGAAGCAGCCCGCCTTCATGATCGACGCATTCGGCTCGTACAGGTGGCGCCATGACGCCGTATCGTCCACGTCCGCGGCGCCCACGTCGGGAGAGTCCTCTCCGGCGAGGAACGTGAACACGTCACCGTCGTTCACGCACGTGACATGCGGCGCCGCACACGCGTCGCGTCCGACGACCAGCAGCAGCTCCTTGCACTCGTTTCCGGCGGACACGATATGCACCTCATGCACGTGCCCGGTGAAATCCGCGACCGTCTTGTGCCAGTCGAGCATCGGCGAAAGCTTGACCATCACATGCGGCGCGACGCCGAGCAGACGGTCGAGCAGACCGAGCACATCCGGCGTGCAGTCGCCGATCGCGTACGTACGCGCGCCATGCGCGTCACGCCGTGCCGGATCGAGGAAGACGAGCGTCGCCGCATCATCCGGCGACGACGCGAGATACGTCTCCGCGTCATCGTTCACGATGACGGCCGACGGCAGTCCCAACGCGGGCATGTTGTGCGCGGCGAGCTCACACAGATGACGCTGCCGTTCCACGTAGCACGCGCGGTCGAACACGCGTGCCATATACGAGAAGTCCACGCCGAAGCCGCCGGTCAGATCGATGAGCGTCGACGCGGCGTGCGCGCCGGCGCCGTCGGCGGCATTGCGCGCATCGTCCGCCGCGACGATCCGCCGCGCGACATCCGCCTTGTACCGTGCCGTCGCCTCCGACGAACACTGCTCCATCGACAGATGGGGCGGATAGAGCACGTCGGGGCACGCGGCCCAGGCCGGCAGTTTCGCACGGGCCGCGCGCCACCCGGCGATCTGCTCCAACGCGGCCGTCAGGTCCACGTCCCCATTCGGCTTCGCATGCAGCGCGAGTTCGCGCACGTCCTCGTCACGATGCGCCAGGGCGAAGGCGCGCGTCCCATCCGAAATCAACACCGTTTCATTGTATCCGCCGAACGGTGGCGCCTCGACGGCGGATGTGGGAAGCTGGAGGACGAAAACGACGATACGCGCGAAAGGAACGCCGATGATCGACGAAGTGGTGATGCTCAGGCACGGACGCACGAACTACAATCTGCAACGGCGTCTCCAAGGCCAGATCGACGTGCCCCTCGACATCATCGGCCAATGGCAGGCCGACCAGACCGCCCTGGCGCTCGCCGCCCGATACTATTGGGCGAAGGTCGGCGCACTCGCCGCGAACCCCGACGCCATACCGCAGCCGGGGCCGCAGGCGGCGCGGAGCACCAGCGTCGCCGAATACGAGGAGGCGCCCGCGGCGCGCCGGCGCATGGTCGTATACAGTTCCGACCTGTTCCGCGCGCTGCAGACCGCGCACGCGTTCGCGGACATCCTAGGACTCGACGTCACGCCCGACGAACGGCTGCGTGAACGCTCCTTCGGCCAGTGGGAGGGACTGACGCGAGAGGAGGTCAGGCGGATCGACGCCGAAGCCTACGCCTCATGGAAGCGACACGAGGGCGGGGAGACCGCGTACGGCGTCGAAAGCCGCAAGGCGGTGGGCCGGCGCGGCGCGGCCGCGGTGCGCGACCTCATCGCCGCCCACGAGGCGGAAGCCGAGCCGCAGACGATGATGCTCGTGGGCCACGGTTCATGGATCGTCGCGACCATCGGCGAACTGCTGGGCGTCGACCCCGACGGCATGAACGGCATCGGATCCATGCGCAACGCGTGTTGGAGCAGGCTCGCCGTGCGCTACCGGGTCGCAGGACGCCCCAGCGCCGCCCCGATGTTCGACCTGGTCGAACACAACCAATGCCCGCCCGCCGCGAATCTCACCGACTGGGAGAACGGTCCCGCGGACCTGCGCGGCCCGCATATGGCCGCTTGGAAGCCCATCTCATGGTGACATGGTGAACGCAGACCGAATTCACCGCGAATTCGGCCATAGCGGTGCATCCCCGGAACAGGTGTCCCGCGTATGGGACTAGACTTATCGAGGTTTTCCGGGGCGTCCCGGGTGATTCGGCGCGGTGAAAGGCGGGTGAGAGCGATGTTGAGGATGTTCAGCACCATTAACGGCCAGGTGGAACGGGTCGATAAACCCGAGAACGGATCATGGCTGTGCCTGAGCGATCCCACGGACGTCGAGCTCGCCACCGTCGCCTCCGAGACCGGCGTCGACCTCGCCGACCTGCGCGCCCCGCTCGATGACGAGGAACGCTCGCGCGTCGACGTGGAGGACGACTACACGATGGTCATCGTCGACATCCCCACCGTCGAGGAGCGCGGCGGACGCGACTGGTACGAGACGATCCCGTTGTCGATCATCGTCACCGAGCACCTCATCATCACCGTATGCATGCAGGACACCCCGGTGCTCCATCCGTTCATGGAAGGCACGATCCGCGGGTTCAACACGTACATGCACTCGCGGTTCATCCTGCAGATCCTCTACCGCAACGCCACGATGTACCTGCGCTATCTGCGCATCATCGACCGCGAAAGCGACAAGCTCGAACTGAAGCTGCGCCACTCCATGCAGAACCGCGAGATCGTGATGCTCATGGAACTGAGCAAGACCTTGGTGTACTTCACCACCTCCCTCAAATCGAACGAGATCGTGATGGAGAAGCTCAACACGCTGCAGCGCATCAAGCAGTACCCGGACGACGAGGACCTGCTCGACGACGTCATCACCGAGAACAAGCAGGCCATCGAGATGGCCAACATCTACAGCGGCGTTCTCGCCAACATGACCGACGCCTTCGCCTCGATCGTGTCCAACAACCTGAACAACGTGATGCGCATCTTCACGATCATCTCCATCACGCTGTCCATTCCCACGCTCATCTTCTCCATGTACGGCATGAACTTCGTACCCGGGCAGCTCGGCATGCCGTTCACCGACAAGACGTGGGGCTTCACGCTGATCGTCGTGATCTCCATACTGCTGTCCATCGCCGTCACCTGGTTCCTCACCCGTTCGCGCATGTTCAAGTAGGAGCGGGCCAACGTCATGAAGCGTCGTCTCCGCACACCCCGCAGGGCCGTCGTCGCGGCGGCCGCGCTGACGCTCGCCGCCGCCCCGCTTTCCGCATGCGGCGAACCGCCCACGACGGTCATGCAGCCCGAAGGCCCCACCATCGCGATAGGCGTCGCCGCCGACGAGCCCGGACTGTCGCGATGGCACGACGGCACGTATTCCGGATTCGAGACGGATGTGGCGCGATACGTCGCCGGCCGTCTCGGCTACGCGGACAAGCAGATCATCTTCAAACAGGTCCAGCCTTCCAACCGCTTCGACCTGCTCGGCGACGGCACCGTCGACATGGTCGTCGCCGGCATGCCGATGCCGGAGAACGGCGCGGATGCGGGCGTCGTCTCCGACGGGCAGGCGACCTATGCGGGTCCGTATCTCACCGTGACGCGCAACGTGCTCGTCCGTACGGACGGCGCCGCGGCCGCCGACACGACGGACGCGCTCGACGGCGCCGCCGTCTGCGCCGTCTCCGGCAGCGGCGCGGGCGATGCGTTGCTCGATGCCCAGCGCCGCGTCGTCATACGCGAACGCGACACGTATCCGCAATGCCTCACCGACCTGATGGTAGGCACCGCCGACGCCGTCGCGGGGGATTCCGTCGTGCTCGCAGGCCTCGCGCGGGAGGCGGGGGACGGGTACGCGATGCCGGCGCGGGCGCGATACGGGAGCGTCCGGTACGGCATTGCCGTCGCACCCGGCGCCGTCGCCCTCGCCGCGGCCGTCGAGGATGCGCTGAAGGACATGCGCGACGACGGCTCGTACGACAAGGCGATGGACGCGCTGCCCGACGACGCCGGATGGCACGCTGTGCGATAATGCACGTTGATCGGAACACAGACCGGATAGGACCTGAAGGAGAACGAGAATGCGACGTGGGCCGCTGGGCGCGGGGGAGAAGGTGCAGTTCACCGACCGCAGGGGCAAGAAGATCACCGACCAGATCGTCGAGGGCGGCAGCACGCAGACCGAACACGGGCTGATCCTGCACGACGACGTGATCGGCGGAAGCGAAGGCATGGTCGTGACCACCGTCTCGGCCAAACGCGAGGCGCAGACCGACCCACTTCACCCGGAACGCGACGCAGGCAAGCCGTGGAAGGCGGCGCGTGCGATCGGAGGGTGGCAGTATGCCGTGATGCGTCCGCGTCTCGCCGATTACGTATTGTCCATGCCGCGCGGCGCGCAGATCATGTATCCGAAGGACATCGCGCAGGTCATCCAGCTCGGCGACATCCGTTCCGGCCACCATGTGCTCGAATCCGGCGCCGGTTCCGGCGCGATGAGCGTGAATCTGCTCGACGCCGTGGGACAGGCCGGTTCCCTGACCACCATCGAGCTGAGGCCCGATTTCGCTCGTGTCGCCGAGGCGAACGCGACCCTCTACTACGGCGAACGACCCTCGTGGTGGAATCTGCTGACGGGTGATTTCGACACGGTGGCGGCCACGCTGCCCGATCATCATTTCGACCGCATCGTGCTCGACATGCTCGATCCGTGGAACCGTCTCGACCAGGCGTGGCGTGCGATCGCGCCGGGCGGGGTGCTCGTCGCGTACATCACCACCATCACGCAGATGAGCCGTATGGCCGAGGCGTTGCGCGAATCCGGCCACTGGACGGAGCCGGCCGTGCAGGAGACGCTCGAACGCAGCTGGAAGGTGCAGGGGCTCGCCGTGCGCCCCGACCATCAGATGATCGGCCACACCGGATTCCTCGTGGTCTGTCGTGCCATGGCCGAAGGATTCGACGCATTGAAGAAGCGGGACCGCCCCGCCAAGGACACCGTCACCGACGTCGACGACCTGACCGCCGAAGAGCGCGAAGCGCAGCTCGAGGATCTGGAGCTGCGCGACATCTCCGACAGGAAACTGCGTAAGGTGCTGCGCGACCTCGACCGTCAGGTCTCGTCTCTCGCACGGTAGTGGCGACGCCGCCTCGTGAGGCGATATAATGGTTCGCTGTATCTCGCGCGGCCGCATCCGAAGCCGTTTCGGCTCCGGCCGCGCGATGGACGTCGAGGCTGGGAGGCCCACGTGGGAGTCAATCCGAACAAGGTAGCGAAACGGGCCAAAGGCTACGGCCATATCCTCGTCATCATGCGGCACGCGAAGGCGGAGCCGTTCGGTCAGGAAGGGGACTACGGCCGCGCGCTTACGGCGAAGGGGCTCAAACAGGCGAAGAAGGTCGCCAAAGGCCTCGCCGAGATGAAGCTCACGCCCGATGCCATCGCCTGTTCGGCCGCCGCGCGCGCTCGCCAGACCTTGGAGCGGATGCTCAAGGTCTTCGGAGACAAGCCCAAGGTCGACTACCATCAGAGCCTGTATGACGCGGGCATGCAGTCCGTGTTCGACGAGCTTGCGCACGCCAAGGACAAGACACGCGTGCTCATGGTGCTCGGTCACGAGCCCACCGTATCGATAGCCAGCCAGTGGCTCGCCTCATCGGAATCGGACCCCGAACGGCTCGACCTGCTCAATCTCGGCCTACAGACCGCGGGCGTGGTGGTGTTCGGATCGGACAAGCCGTTCAACCAATGGCAGGTCCACTCCGGCGACCTGCTCGCCGTGATGAGCTCCTCCGATTTCGACTGACGGGCGCCGGCGCGATGACGCGCCGCCGTTCTCCGAGGCGGTGTGACGTGGTATCGGCATGCGGTCACGGGCGCGTCGAGGCGTCGCCGCCACCTTATACTTGCGCTTCGTACGCCCGCCGAACTATCGGGTATCCACGGCGAAGGTCTTGAAAACGGCGGTATAAAGCCGGTTTATAGCGACACGTAGATGTCATTGATGACCCTGTTCGCGGATGTGTTTGATAGGCTGGGCGGGTTGAAAGCCGTTTCGTTAACGTCAGCAGTATGGAGGATTCATGGCTGCACTCACGTCCGTGTCCGGATTCCCGCGCATCGGTCAGAACCGAGAACTCAAGAAGATCATCGAGGCCTACTGGAAGGGCAACGCCACGCTCGATGAGGTGCACGCCACCGCCAAGGAGCTGCGCGCCAAGCACTGGAAACTCCAGGCCGCCGCCGGCGTGGACCTCATTCCCAGCAACGACTTCAGCTACTTCGACCAGCTGCTCGACACGGCCATCCTGCTCAACGTGATTCCGGAACGCTACCAGCGTCTCGGCTTCACCGAGCCGGAGGAGACCCTGTTCGCCATGTCCCGCGGATACCAGGGCGACAAGGGCGACGTCACCGCCCTGCCGATGAAGAAGTGGTTCACCACCAACTACCACTACATCGTCCCGGAGATCGAGCCGTCCACCGAGATCAAGCTCAACGGCACCAAGCCGTTCGACGAGTACAACGAGGCCAAGGCGCTCGGCATCGACACCAAGCCGGTGCTCATCGGCCCGTACACCTTCCTCAAGCTCTCCCGCGACGACAACGCGCAGGAGCTCACCTACGACAAGGGCCTGGTCAACGCCGTGGCCGCCGTCTACGCCGAAGTGCTCACGAGGTTCGCCGAACTCGGCGCCGCGTGGGTCCAACTCGACGAGCCGTACCTCGTGCTCGACAAGCAGCCGGGCGACGTCGAGCTGTTCAAGAGCCTGTACGCGAAGATCCTGCCCGCCCGCGACGGCAAGGTCAAGGTCCTGCTCAACACCTACTTCGGCCACATCGCCGACATCTACGAGACCGTGAACCTGCTCGGATTCGACGGCATCGGCCTCGACCTCAACGAAGGCAAGGACGAGAACCTCGCCGCCGTCGACAAGTACGGCGTCGCCGAGAACACCACCATCTTCGCCGGCGTGGTCAACGGCCGCAACATCTGGCGCAACAACTACGCCGTGAGCCTCGGACTCGTCGACGCCCTCAAGGAGAAGACCGCGAACGTGGCCGTCTCCACCGCCAGCTCCCTGCTGCACGTGCCGTTCAGCACCGAAGGCGAAACCGCCCTCGACCCGGCCGTGCTCAAGCATTTCGCGTTCGCCGTCGAGAAGCTGGGCGAACTCAAGGAGATCGCCGCGCTCGCCGACGCGACCGACGACGAACGCAAGGCCGACGCCGCCCTCGCCGCCAACCAGGCGCTGTTCGACGGCACCCGCGTAGCGGCCGACCCGAAGGTCGCCGAACGCATCGCGGCCCTCACCGACGCCGACTACACGCGCCAGCCGGCCCGCGCCGAGCGCCAGAAGCTCCAGCGAGAGGCCCTCGGGCTGCCGCTGCTGCCCACCACCACGATCGGATCCTTCCCGCAGACGCGCGAAGTGCGCGCCGAACGCGCCAAGTTCCGCAAGGGCGAGATCACCAAGGAAGCGTACGACGAGTTCATCAAGGGGCAGATCGACGCCTGCATCAGGCATCAGGAGGAGATCGGCCTCGATGTCCTCGTCCACGGCGAGTTCGAGCGCAACGACATGGTCGAATACTTCGGCCAGAACCTCAACGGGTTCCTGTTCACCAAGAACGCGTGGGTCCAGTCCTACGGCACCCGCTGTGTCAAGCCCCCGATCGTCTGGGGCGACGTCTCCCGCGCCAAGCCGATCACCGTGGCATGGTCGGCCTACGCGCAGAGCCGCACGAAGCACGTCATGAAGGGCATGCTCACCGGCCCGGTGACCATCCTCAACTGGTCCTGGCCGCGCGAGGACATCACGCACGAGCAGCAGACCGAACAGCTCGCCCTCGCCATCCGCGACGAAGTGCTCGACCTCGAGGCCGCCGGCATCAAGGTCATCCAGATCGACGAGGCCGCGCTGCGCGAGAAGCTGCCGCTGCGCAAGACCGACTGGCACGTGAAGTACCTCGACTGGGCCGTGCCCGCGTTCCGTCTCGTGCACTCCGGCGTCAAGCCGACCACGCAGATCCACACGCACATGTGCTACTCGGAGTTCAACGACATCATCCGCGACATCGACGCGATGGACGCCGACGTGATCTCCTTCGAGGCCTCACGCGGCGATCTCGTCGTGCTCGACGCCATCCATGAGGCCGACTTCGAGACCGAGGCCGGTCCGGGCGTCTACGACATCCACTCGCCTCGCATCCCCTCCGAAGCGGAGATCGTGGACCGCATCCACGAGATCCTCAAGAAGATGGACGTGGAGAAGGTCTGGATCAACCCGGATTGCGGTCTGAAGACCCGCGGCAACGCCGAGACCTGGCCGAGCCTCGAGCATCTCGTAGCCGCCGCCAAGGCGGTCCGTGCCGAATTGGCGAAGTGAATCGCCGATAGACCATGACCGATTACGTGGGGCTCCCTGACCGCAGGGAGCCCCACGTCGTGAAGGAGAGACCATCATGCACAAGCCCATGTTCTCGCTCGAAGTGTTTCCGCCGAAACGAGACGCCCCCGTCGGCACCATCTACGACACGCTCGACGGCCTGCAGGGGCTCGATCCGGACTTCATCTCGGTGACCTACGGTCACGGCACGCACGCCGACCGTACCGCCACCGCGCGCATCGCCAACACGATCCGCAAGGAATACCGGATCCCCACCGTCGCCCACCTGACCGCGCTCTACTCCGACGAAGCGAAGGTCGACGAGGCCCTGGACATGTTCGAACATGCCGGAGTGGAGGCCGTGCTCGCGTTGCGCGGCGACTACATCGAGGGCGAGACCCCGGTCGGCGTGTTCGAACACGCCGTGGATCTGGTGCGCTACATCCGGGAACGCAAGCCGGCGTTCAAGGTATTCGGCGCCTGCTACCCGGAAGGGCATTTCCAAGCCGTGTCGCTCGACGAGGACATCAAGCATCTCAAGGAGAAGGTGGATGCGGGCGCCACGCATCTCATCTCCCAACTGTTCTATGACAACGAGGATTTCTACCGGTTCGTGGACAAGGCGCGCGCCGCGGGAATCGACGTTCCCATCGAAGCCGGCATCATGCCGATCAGCGGCGCCAAATCACTGCGCTCCATGGCGGCGAAGAACAACACGCGCGTGCCGGACGCCGTCGAGGCGCTGCTGGAACGGTGGGGCGGCGACGTACCCACGTTGCGTGAGGCGGGCATCAACTATGCGTCCGCCCAGATCACCGATCTGGTGGCGCACGGCGTCGACGGCGTGCACCTGTACACGATGAACCGTCCCGCCACCACACGTCGCATCTGGCGCAACGTGCGTCCGTTGTTCACCACCGAGTGAACGTGACAAACCATGCGGCCGGTGCGCGGATCATCGCCGACCCGTGCACCGGCCACGGAAGCACAATGGCACAGGCCGGTCTCGCATAGCGGAGCCGGCCCCGCCGTTATTTGCGCTTCCTGCCGCCTTTGCCCGACTTCCCATCCGAGTCGTCGCGAGCGGGGCGCAACACGGGGAACCGCCTGAGCGCCCAACGGTGCAGCGGCGGAATCTTCGCGATGAGGACGCCCGCGATCATCGCGAAGGTCGCAGCCCACGAGGCGGCGTCCTGCTTGGTGAAGATCAGCACGATGATCAATCCCACGCCGATGACGCCCAACGTCTGCGACAGTCTGTTCTGCTCCTCCGACAGATTGGACGTGCGCATCGGGATGAACCCGAAGAACATGCCGAGCGGCACTCCCACCACGCACACGGCGACGGTGATGACGATATCCACAGTGCTCATAAGCGATCCCTCCGAACCATACCCACGATGCGTGGGGACGACAATGCCGACGCACGACTCCGCGCCGAGGAACGGCACCGCGTGAAACGACAATACGGCCGTCCGTGCGGCCGTCAATCAGTCTAACGCATTCCGATCAGGCCATCCGTCGAAGGGCGTTGCCCGTATGGGCGCGCCTCACGGTGTACATTAGCTAAGTATGAACGCACATGACGCCTTCCGCCCAACGGCCATGGATCTGATTCGCGCAGGGTTGCAGAACCTCGATGACGCACGCGGCATGTTCGACCGGCTCAGATCGGATGGAGTCCCCGATAGCCGCCTGCGGCTTATTCTCAGAGCCCTCGGCAAGGCATGCGACCCGGACGCCGCGCTCGCGAACCTCGTCTCCATCACCAACGCGGTGCAAAGCCAGGGACGCGACTTCGAGACGATGGTTCCCGACGAAGGGGCGTTCGAGCGTCTCGTCACCGTGCTCGGCGTCTCCGATGCGCTTGGCAAGCTCATGCGCTTCCGTCCGGGACTCGTCGAAGCCGCTTCCAAGGACAGCTGCAACAGCCACTGCTACGATCGGGCGCAGCGTCGGGCGCATATCCTCAAAGCCGTCGGCGCCGATCCCGAGGACGCCGCCGCACCCGTCGCCTCGTTGCCGCTCGCCGAGGCGACCACCGCATTGCGAGGCACCTACCGTCGCCAGCTCGCCGCCATCATGGCACAGGACGCCACGGCCACCGATCCGTGCGCCATCCAGCCGGTCATCAGCCGTGGATTGTCCGATCTGGCGGATGCGGCGCTCGAAGGCGCCCTCGCCATCGCAAGGCATGAAGTGTCCGGAAGCGAACATGTGCGTTTCGTCATCATCGGCATGGGCAAGCTCGGCGCGCAGGAACTCAACTACGTGTCCGACGTGGATCTCATCTACGCTGTCGAGCCGGCCGACGACGCCGTCGACCGTCAGACGCTCATCCGCACGGGCACGAAGATGGCCACCACGCTGCAGCGTGTATGCCAGTCCGTGATCATGGGCGTCGCCGAACCCACCCTGTGGCAGATCGACGGGGGACTGCGTCCGGAAGGCAAGGACGGCCCACTGGTCCGCACCATCGACTCGCATAAGGGCTACTACGAGCAGTGGGCGGAGAACTGGGAGTTCCAGGCGCTGCTCAAGGCGCGTCCCGTCGCCGGAGACCCGGAACTCGGACGGTCATACATGGACATGACGCGTCCGTTCGTCTGGTCCGCCTCCAAACGCGACAATTTCGTCTACGACTGCCGCAAGATGCGCAAACGCGTCGAGGATCTCATCCCCGCGCCCCTCAAGGACAGGGAGATCAAACTCGGCCGAGGCGGGCTGCGCGACGTGGAATTCACGGTCCAGATGCTTCAGCTCGTGCATGGCCGCGCCGATGAGACGCTGCGCACGCGATCCACGCTCGAATCATTGGCGCGGCTTGCGGAAGGCGGGTACATCTCACGCAAGCAGGCCGCACGTCTTTCCTCCGACTACCGTTTCGAACGCGTACTCGAACACCGGCAGCAGATGTGGGCGCTCAAACGCACCCACCTGTTCCCGGATCTCGGAGGCGCCGCCAACCTCGGCGGGCTCGAACGCAAACGCGACGTCGACGTCGACGCATTGAACCAGAACCAGGAGCTGCGCCGCGTCGCACGCACGTTCCACCTGCATCCCGAGGAACTCGTGGAACGGTACGACGAGACCCGACGTGAAGTGCGCCACCTGCACCTCGACATCTACTACCGTCCGATGCTGCCTGTCTCCGCGCAGTTGGAGGACGATCAGATCAACCTCACCCCGGATGCGGCGCGCGAACGCTTCAGCTCCATCGGCTTCGGCGATCCCGACGCGGCCATGAGGCATGTCGTCGCACTCACAGCGGGCGTCTCCCGCGCGGCGAAGATCAACCGGATCATCCTGCCGGCCGCGCTCGAATGGCTCGGACAAGGGCAGAATCCGGACATGGGCCTGCTCAATTGGCGCAAGCTCGAAGAGCATTTCGGATCCGAAAGCGAATACCTCGGATTCCTGCGCGATTCCCCCTCGGCCGCGCAACGCCTGTGCCACGTACTGTCCAATTCCCGCTTCCTCGGCGACGCGCTCAACAAATCCGTCGAATCGGTCACCTGGCTGGGCGATGACACCAGACTGCGGGCGCGCACTCGGGCGAGCCTCGACGTGCAGTGCCGCTCCTCACTGGAGCGCAACGCCGCCGACATCAACGATTTCGCCACATCGATGCGCGCGATGCGCCGTCATGAGATCGAACGCATCGGCCTGTCGTGGATGAGCGGCGTCATGGACGGCGACGCGTCACTCAGCGGCATGACCGACGTGTACGACGCGATCATCGACGCCGCGTTGCGCTGGTCGGTGAACCGGCACGTTAGCGATACGGGCGGCAAGGCGCCGGCGTCATTGGCGATCATCGGCATGGGACGGTACGGCGGGCGCGAGGTCAACTTCAGCTCCGACGCCGACGCGATCATCATCTACCGTCCCGCATCCGGCGCCGACGAGGGCGAGGCGAACCGTTTCGCGCGCAAGGTGACGGACGATCTGCGCGCGATCCTGCAAGGCCCTACGACGCTTGAACCCAAGATCGAACTCGATCTGGACCTACGCCCAGAAGGCAAGAACGGGCCGCTCGTACGCTCCTATGCCTCCTGTGAGGAATACTATCGTTCATGGGCGAGCACGTGGGAGCATCAGGCGCTGCTGCGCGCCCGGTACGCGGCCGGAGACGAGGAACTCGCCCGTGATTTCCTCACGAACATCGCCGATACGCTCCGTTACCCGCATACGGATCTCACCGAAACCGAACTCGGCGACATCCGCAGGCTCAAAGCGCGTATGGAGGCTGAACGCCTGCCGCGCAACGTGCGCCGCGACCGGCATCTGAAACTCGGCAAAGGCGGATTGTCCGACGTGGAATGGACCGTGCAGCTCATGCAGTTGAGACATGCCGGCGACATCAAGGAGCTGCGCGTCGGCGGCACGCTCGCCGCGCTCGCCGTACTGGAGCGCCGCAAGATCATCGACAAGGCGGACGCGTATACGCTGCGCAACGCATGGACGATGTGCACGGCGGCGCGCAACGGCAACTACCTGTGGTCCGGACGCGCGAACCAGGCGGACATCCTGCCCGACGACATGTATTCGCTGGGCGGCATCGCCGTCTATCTCGGCTATGACGCGAACCGTGGCCAGCATTTCGAGAACGATCTGCTCGCCGTCATGCGCAAGGCGAGGGAAGTGACCGAGCGGCTCTTCTACGGACGGTGACCGGCATACGGTGACGATGGATGATTCGAAAGGGGAGTATGGTGACGAACGATTCCAGACTGGTGTTTCTCGACATCGACGGCACACTGGCGGATGAGAACCATGTCGTGCCCGAGTCCGCGCGTCTGGCGTGCAGCGAGGCACAGGCCAACGGGCACAAGCTGTTCATCTGCACCGGACGTTCCATGCCGAAGATCGAGCGCAGCATCCTCGCGCTCGGATTCGACGGCGTCGTCTCGGTGGCCGGTGCGCAGGCGAACGTCGGCGATGAGGTGTTGTTCCGGCACTTGGTTCCGCCTGAGGCGGTTGATGCGGCCGACGAGTACTTCCGCGCGCATGGCATCGAAGCCTACCAATGGCAGGGGGCGGACGGTATGTACATCTCCGAAGGGTACCGTCGCTATCTCGAATCGAAGGGCAAGGCGTTCGACCGCGGGGAATTCGCGCGATTCTGGCATCTCATCGATGAGGTCGAGGTGCCTGAAGGCTTCACTCTGGGGCAGGTCATCCATGTGAGCAAAGGATCGTATTTCACCGGCCCCGACCCGGATGTGACGTTCGAGCAGACGCGGCATGACCTCTCTGCCTGGTTCGAGACCGTGCACGGCTCGTATGACGCGATTTCGCCGAACAATGGCGAGCTGCTCATCAACGGAGTGGACAAGGGCACCGCGGTACGTGACGTTGCGGCACGGCTCGGCTACCGCATCGAGGACACCGTCGCCGTGGGAGACAGCGACAACGACACCGCCATGCTCAAAGCCGCCGGCATGTCGGTGGCGATGGGCAATGCGGTCCACGGCATCGAACGATTCTGCGATCTGGTCACCACCGACATTCATGATGACGGCATCGCCAACGCATTCCGTACGCTGGGGCTCATCTGATTCCATCCGGCCCGACCCGATTGGCCTTCTTTCCCATGGTGTGGTGAGTGGTTGGTGTTGTGGGGGTTGGGATTGTTGGTTTTCCGGGGTTGTGGTGGTGTTGTGTTGCCGCACCATGGGGTTGGTGTGGTTGGTTGTGTGTTTGTTGTTTGGTTGTTGTTTTCGGGGTTGTGGTGTTGGGTTGGTGTTGGTGGGGTGGGGTTGGTGGTGTTTGGTGCCGTGTTTTCGACACGCCGGTGGAGGCGTGTGTTTCCGGGGGTTTTGGGGTTGTTTTGTGGTGTGGGTTTGCGTTGGTGGGTGGGGTGGTGTAGGTTAGTCGTCTGTTGCCGCTCGGCGCCTGGGGTTCCTTCCTCTTGTGGTTGGTTGGTTCTTT
>NZ_BCFK01000023.1 GCF_001417815.1 Bifidobacterium aesculapii | reverse complement strand
AGAATCGCGCGGAGAGGGACGTGCCGTACGGAAAACGAAAAGACCCCGAGGATTCCTCGGGGTCTTGGTGGGGTGGCTAACGTGGCTTGAACACGCGACCTTCTGAACCACAATCAGATGCTCTACCAACTGAGCTATAGCCACCATGTGGTCTTGACCCGCTTGCGCCGGTCAGTGACAACAGGTGGATACATTACATGACTTTCGCCCGTTGTCCAACATCGGCGTGTCGCGCCATCCCGTTCCGCTCGCATCCGCACATGGGAACGGTCACATTGTTCGGTTATGTTCACTTTGAACTACGCCACAATCACTACTGCCGATTGGATTTTCAGCGTGTCGAGATACCACCCATGTTCGTTTTTTGGTACACTTGCAGACGAAGGCCGGAGTTCAAGATCGGCCGGGAATCCGGCAGGTCGCAACGAAGCGCAGAAAGCCGTAAGGCCGCAGGCGCAACACCTTCGAACTGATAACCGAACAGCGAACAGTGGTGAATTCACCGGATCGCGGCAAGGCTGTACGGCGCATGCGCCGGGCCGCGCATCATGTGCACAGACGATCGAAGTACTGGTTGTGTGAGCAGACATCATGTGGATCATCATTGCAAGGAGACCGCGCAGGGCGGCGCGGCAAAGGCAACGTACCATCACCTCCTTCCCCAAATACAGACGACTCCCGGAACTTTTCCCTTCGGTTCCGGGAGTCGTCTTCTTTTACGACCTAGACGTCTTACAGCCCGGACGCCCCGCCGGGCGTAGACTCGTCATCATGCTTTCCTTCGAAAACGACTATTCCCGCGCAGCGCATCCGGCGGTGCTCGACGCCATCGCGCGCGCCAACGAGACCCTCTACCCCGGCTACGGTTCGGACGCCCTGTGCGCCTCGGCCGCGAACCGCATCCGCGAAGCCTGCGACGCCCCCGACGCCGACGTGCGGTTCCTCGTCGGCGGCACGCAGACCAACCAGGTCGTCATCGACGCGATCACCCCGCCGTACGCGGGCGTCGTCACGGTCGACTCCGGCCACCCCAACGTGCACGAGGCCGGCGCCATCGAGTATTCCGGCCACAAGGTGCTCACCCTCCCCCACCACGACGGGAAAATGGACGCCGCGGAACTCGCCGCGTTCTGCGACACCTTCTACGCGGACGGCAACCACGAGCACATGGTCTACCCCGGTGCCGTCTACGTCTCCATGTCGACCGAATACGGCACCATCTACTCCGCATCGGAGCTGGAGGCACTCGCCGAAACCGCACACCGCTACGGCATGCCGCTGTTCGTGGACGGCGCGCGCCTCGGCTACGGGCTGACCGCCACCGGCTGCGACCTGACGCTGCCGGACGTGGCGCGCATCGCCGACGTCTTCTACATCGGAGGCACCAAGGTCGGCGCGCTGTTCGGCGAGGCGGTCGTCTTCACGAACCACGGCGAATACTCGCGCACGCCGAGGCACTTCCTCACGCAGATCAAACAGCACGGCGCCCTGCTCGCCAAAGGCTTCGTGCTCGGAGCGCAGTTCGACGCGCTGTTCACCGACGGTCTCTATCTGCGCATCGCGCGCAACGCGAACGCGCAGGCGGACCGCATCCGCGAGGCGCTCGTCGCCAAAGGCTACACGCTCACGTTCGAGGCGCCCACGAACCAGATCTTCGTCACGCTCGACCATCCGACCATCGCCCGACTCGAACGCGACGTGCGTCTCGGGTTCATGGAGAAGGCGGACGAGACGCATACGGTGATGCGCATCTGCACGAGCTGGTCCACCACCGACGCACAGACCGACGCGCTCATCGCGTTGCTGTAACGGTCGCGGACGAGTCCGGGAGCGTGCGTTGGCGCGGTTCCGCGCGGCGAGCGCGGAACCGTCGCGTCAACGCGCTCCCTGCGCCATCGCCTCACGTTCCATGTCGACGAACCGGTGCACGGACGCCTCCACCGAATAGTGCTCGCGCGTGTGGCGCGCATACGTCGCGCCCCAACGCGCGAGTTCGTCTGGATGATCGATCCACCAGTCGATGCGGCGCGCGAGCATCGTCGCGTCGCGCACCGGGAACAGCGATTCGTCGAGCAGCGCGAACTGGCTCGCCGCGGACAGTTCCGACGCGGCGATGACCGGCACGAGGCCGCACGCCATCGCCTCGATGACGCTCACCGATTCGATGTCCGCGATCGAACAGTGCACGAACAGGTCGCACGAGCGCAGCAGCGCGGGCATGTCCGCGTTGCGGTGGAAGCCGATGTCCGCCTTGCGCTTGAGACGACGGTTCGCACGGAACGTCAGGTAGCGGCGCAACGGCCCGGTGCCGGCGATCACCAGCTGGATGTCGCTGGCATGCCGGCTCATCGAAATCGCCTTGATGAGCGTGATCTGGTCCTTCTCATGCGCGAGACGCCCGGAGGCGATCACACGGAACGGCACATGCGCCGCGGCATCCGGGGCGAGAGGGGCGCGCGCGGTGAACCGCGGCGCGTAGCCGTTGGAGATTACATGCATCACGCCCTTGTAGCCGTGCTCGCGAAGCAGGCTCGCGGTCATCTCGGTCGGCGTGTGTATATGGTCGACGCGCTTGTACAGCCACTGGCGGAACAGCCAGTACAGGAACCGCTCCATGCCGGGGATGTAGCGCAGCGGACCGGCGGAATACAGCACGTTCTCCGGCTGCAGGTGGAATCCGGCGGTCACCGGAATGCCCATCTGACGGGCGATTTTCGCGGCGCGGCGCCCGAACTTGAACGGCATGTAGATGTGGACGACGTCGACGCCGCGGAACGCGGTGCGGAACAGCGTGTCGCTCGGTTCGGCGAACTGCATCTGCTGTTTGGCGGCCACCCAGGAGACCAGCGGAACATGGTTCACGCGCGCCGGATATTCGGGGGCGCCGATGCCCACCAGCCGCACATGATGCCCCTGCCGTCTCAGCTCCGCCGCCCATTGCAGCGCCGAGTTCGAGGTGCCGTTGCCCTGGTTGCCGATCGTGTCGACCACGAGGGCGATGGTCAGCGGGCGGTCGATGCCCTCCTCCGTGACGCCCGCGTCGTCTCCGGACTTGACTGTTCGGGCGTCACGGCCGGAGACGATGCGGTCTTCTTCAACTTCCTGTTCGCGCATTGCTTCAGTGTACGTCCGCCGAATCGCCGCGAATCCAGACGATGCGGCCGTCAGTGTCTGGAAACCGCGCGTGCGATGCGCGATACCGCCTCGTAGAGATCGGATTCGGGCCTGAGCAGGCTGAAGCGCACGAAACCGTCCGAGGCCGGGCCGAAGCACGAGCCCGGCATGACCGCCACGCCCGCATGCTCGATGAGCCACGCGGTGAACTCGTCGGAAGTGCCACGCCCCTGCGGCACATGCGCCCACAGGAACAGCCCGCCCTGCGGCGGCGCGACGGCGAATCCCGCCTCGCGCAATCCTCCGGCGAGCACCTTCGCGCGATGCCCGTAGGCGGCGGCGAGCTCGGCGACGGAACGCAGGTCGCCGCCCAGCGCGACGGCGCCGGCCTGCTGGACGATGCTGGGCGCGAGCACGGTGGTCTGGTTGTGCACGGCCTTGGCGGCGTCGACGATGGTCTCGTTGCCGGCGATCCACCCGCCGCGCCAACCGGCCACCATGAACATCTTCGACAGGGATCCGAGTTCCACAGCCACGTCGAGGGCGCCCGGAGCCTCGAGGATGCTGGGGCTCGGACTGCCTGCGAATTCGATGCCGGCGTAGGCGAAGTCGTTCATGATCGCGAACCGGTGCTTGCGGGCGAGCGCGACGGCCCGCTCGTAGAACGCGGCCGTGGCGACCGCGCCGGTCGGATTGTTCGGATAGTTGAGGATGAGGAGTTTCGCACGATCCCACAGGGCGGGGTCCACGGCATCGAGGTCGGGCAGGTAGCCGTGCGCGGGGTCGGCGGGTATCGTCTCAAACCGCCCCTTCGCCACGGCCGTGGATCCCTCGTACTGCGGGTAGTACGGGTCGACGGCCACGACGGTGTCGCCTTCGTCGATGAGCGCCTCGATCACCGTGGAGATGCCGACGGACGCGCCGGCGACGGCGAGAATCCTCCGTGACGGGTCGAGTGTGACGCCGTGGGCGTTCGCGTACCATCCGCCGATCGCGTCAAGATAGGCGGGGATGCCGGCGAACGGCGGGTAGCGGAAATTCGACGAATCGTGCGCGGCGTGGGCGAGCGCGTCCTGCATGAACGCGGGCGGCGCGCCGTCCGGATTGCCTTTGGACAGGTCGATGATGTCATGCCCGGCGCGAATCGCGGCGGCGGTGCGCGCGTCGGCCTGGGCGAACGGATTGGGCGGGAGCTCCGCCGTTCTGCGCGAAATCAGTCCCGCGACCGGCTCCTGAGCGGACGACGGACTCCCGTTCCCCATCTGCGACCCCCTGTTTCCCCTCATCTCCTCCCGCACGTGTGGCTCGTACGGGAGACGTTGGCCCGATCGTGTTTCACCATCGATCGGTGAGACCCACCATACGTGGCGTATGTCGCACGGTCCACGGCGTGTCTATACACGATGCTTATGGGCCGTTATCGATCCGCGGCGCGCCTTGCGGCGTCTCATCTGGTGGCGATGCGAGAATGTGCCCATGACCGATAGCGTGAACCTTCCCGTCGATTCCCTCTCCACCCCCTCCCCCACAGGCCATGCGCCGTCCGGCCGCGTGCTCGGCACGCCGCTGGGCGCCCGTGCGACTCGCGTGCTGTTCCTCGGCGCCGGCGAACTCGGCAAGGAGGTGACGATCGAACTCATGCGGCTCGGCGCGTGGGTGTGCGCGGCGGACTCGTATGCGGGCGCGCCCGCCCAACAGGTGGCGCACGAGTCGCGCGTGCTCGACATGGCCGACGCCGCCCAGCTGCGCGCCTTGTTCGATGAGGTCCGTCCGGACATCATCGTGCCGGAGGTGGAGGCGATCGCCACGTCCGAACTGGCGGATGCGGCGGCGCGCGGCGCGCAGGTGGTGCCGAGCGCCGAGATCGCGGCGATCTGCATGGACCGTGAGCGTCTGCGCGTGCTGGCGCATGAGGATCTGGGGTTGCCGACCACCCCGTACCGGTTCGCGGGCTCGTTGGAGGAGCTGCGCGCGGGGGCCGGCGAGGTGGGCTACCCGTGCGTGGTCAAGCCGGTGATGAGCTCGTCCGGTCACGGCCAGTCGGTGGTGCGTTCGGACGAGGCGATCGACGCCGCATGGACGGAGGCGCAGGAGGGTCGCCGCGCGGCCGGCGAGGGCGACGTGTCGCGTGTGATCGTCGAGGCCTTGGCGCCGCTCGACTACGAGCTGACCGTATTGACGGTCTCGTCGTCCGCGGGCATCGTGACGTGCGCGCCGATCGGGCAGCGTCAGGAGTCCGGGGATTATCGCGAATCGTGGCAGCCGGCGGCCTCCTCGGAGGCGGTGCTCGCCGAGGCGGGACGCATCGCGCGCGCGGCGGTCGGAGGTCTGGTCGCGAAGGCGCAGGCCGCGGGCGAGACCGGCTGGGGCGTGTTCGGCGTGGAGCTGTTCGTGCTCACGGACGGGCGTGTGCTGTTCAACGAGGTGTCGCCGCGCCCGCACGACACGGGCATGGTGACGATGATCTCGCAGCGGCTGAGCGAGTTCGCGTTGCACGCGCGCGCGATCCTCGGGATTCCGGTCACCGAGGGTCATGTGGCGACGACGCTCGGCGACGGCCAGGTGGCGGCGAGCCATGCGATCGTCGTCGGAGGCGACGGCGAGGCCGGGTTCTCCGGTCTGGCCGGCGCGTTGGCGGAGCCCGGCACCGACCTGCGCATCTTCGCGAAGCCCGAGGTGCATGGCCACCGCCGCATGGCCGTGGCGCTGGCCGTCGGCGGCAGCGAGGCCGACGCGCGCGCCAAGGCCGCACACGTCGCCGACGCGCTGACCATCGACGTGCGCTGACCGCGTCGCCGGAAACGGACCCGGCCGGCTGCATGCGCCATCCGGCCGGGTGTCGCATGTAGCCGGCGATTGGTACCCTTTTACCGTTAGTTCACCCAGAAATCCCACTCCTGAAAGGCGAGTAATGGAGAAGCTGGAAAAGCTCTACGAGGGCAAGGCCAAGCAGCTGTACGCAACCGACGACCCCGAGGTCCTTTGGGTCGAGTACAAGAACACCGCCACCGCCGGTGACGGTGAGAAGAAGGAGGACTTCACCGGCAAGGGCCGTCTGAACAACCTCATCACCACCATCATCTTCGACCTGCTCAAGAAGCGCGGCATCGACAGCCACCTCATCAAGCGCGTGAACGCCACCGGCCAGCTGGTGCGCAAGGTGAACATGTTCCCGCTGGAGATCGTGCTGCGCAACGTGGCCGCCGGCCACTTCTGCTCGCGTCTGGGCGTCGAGGAAGGCCTGCCCCTCAAGGAGCCGGTGCTCGAATACTTCCTGAAGAACGATGATCTGCACGATCCGTTCGTCAACGACGACGATCTCGTCGCCCTCGGCGTGTGCACGCGGCGGGATCTCGCAGAAATCGCCCCGCTCGCGCGTCGCATCAACGAGGCGCTCATCGAGATCTTCGCGAAGATCGACGTCAAACTGGTCGACTTCAAGATCGAGATGGGGCGCGCCTCGGACGGCACGCTGCTGCTGGCCGACGAGATCACGCCGGACTCCTGCCGCCTGTGGGACCAGCGTGACCATTCCGGCAAGGTCGAGCACCTCGACAAGGACCTCTTCCGCCGCGGACTGGGCTCGATCATCCCCGCCTACGAGGAGATCGAGGAACGCCTCGCCAAGCTGGCCGAGTCCGAAGGCATCGAAGTCGCCGAATGACGCGATGATCTGGCTTCCGCCTACGGAACCGTCGCCTCCCCGCAGGAGCACGGTCCGTAAGACGGGAGCCAGTTCTGGTTTTACACGAAACCGTCCATCTCTTTTCGCAGAACAGTCTCCCAAACATCTTCCAGAGGAAAGGAATCCCATGGTTTTCCGCGTGTACGTGGAGAAGCGACCCGGCTTCGACGTCGAGGCGCAGCAGCTCGCCGGCGAGCTGCGCACCATCCTCGGCGTCTCCGGCCTCAAGTCCGTGCGCATCGTGAACCGTTACGACGTGGAGGGCATCAGCGCCGAGCTGTTCGCCAAGGCCACGCCCACCGTGTTCAGCGAGCCCCAGGTCGACGCCGTCTCCAACGACCTGCCCGACTTCGGCGAGGCGAAGGTGTTCGCCACCGAATTCCTGCCCGGCCAGTTCGACCAGCGCGCCGACTCCGCCGCCGAGTGCATCCAGCTGATCTCGCAGGGCGAGCGCCCCACCGTGCGCTCCGCCAAGCTGTACGCCCTCGAAGGCGACCTGACGGACGCGGACGTCGCGGCCATCAAGAAGTACGTCATCAACCCGGTCGAGGCGCGCGAGGCGTCCCTCGAGACCAAGGAGACCCTGAAGACCGCCGTGCCGACGCCCGGCAAGGTCGAGGTCATCGCCGGATTCAACGAGATGGACGCCGAGGCGGGGTACCGCTTCATCGACGAGCGCGGGCTCGCGATGGACCTCGCCGACCTCGAATTCTGCCAGCAGTACTTCACCGAGGCGGGACGCGAACCGACGATCACCGAGATCAAGGTGATCGACACCTACTGGTCCGACCACTGCCGCCACACCACGTTCGGCACGATCCTCACCGACGTCGCGATCGACGACGAGGTCGTCAGGGCCGCGTTCGAGCGCTACCTCGAACTGCGCCACGAGCTCGGCCGCGACGAAAAGCCGCTGTGCCTGATGGACATGGGCACGATCGGCGCGAAGTGGCTCAAGAAGAACGGCATCCTCACCGGTCTCGACGAGTCCGAGGAGATCAACGCCTGCACCGTCAAGGTGAAGGTGGACGTCGACGGCGAGATGCAGGACTGGCTGTTCCTGTTCAAGAACGAGACCCACAACCACCCGACCGAAATCGAGCCGTTCGGCGGCGCCGCCACCTGCATCGGCGGCTGCATCCGCGACCCCCTGTCGGGCCGTTCCTACGTGTACCAGG
The DNA here is from genome assembly GCF_001417815.1 of Bifidobacterium aesculapii. Taxonomy (GTDB): domain Bacteria; phylum Actinomycetota; class Actinomycetes; order Actinomycetales; family Bifidobacteriaceae; genus Bifidobacterium; species Bifidobacterium aesculapii. Next base: position 99,742 of record NZ_BCFK01000023.1, on the reverse strand, counting down.
CGATGCGCGTGACCGGCGCCGCCGACCCGACCGTGCCGGTCTCCGAGACGCTGGAAGGCAAGCTTCCCCAGCGCAAGCTCGTGACCACCGCCGCCGCCGGCTACTCCTCCTACGGCAACCAGATCGGTCTGGCCACCGGCCAGGTCGACGAGATCTACCACCCCGGCTATGTGGCCAAGCGCATGGAGGTGGGCGCGGTCGTGGCCGCCACCCCGGCCGACCATGTGCGCCGCGAGACCCCCGCCCCCGGCGACAAGATCATCCTGCTGGGCGGCCGCACCGGCCGTGACGGCATCGGCGGCGCGACGGGCTCCTCGAAGGCGCACAACGTGGAATCGCTGGAGCTCGACGGCGCCGAGGTGCAGAAGGGCAACGCGCCGGTCGAGCGCAAGCTGCAGCGCCTGTTCCGCCGCGGCGACGCGTGCCGTCTCATCAAGCGCTGCAACGACTTCGGCGCCGGCGGCGTGTCCGTGGCGGTCGGCGAGATCGCCGACGGCCTGTACGTGAATCTCGACACCGTGCCGAAGAAGTACGAGGGCCTCGACGGCACCGAGCTGGCGATCTCCGAGTCGCAGGAGCGCATGGCCGTCGACGTTGCCGCCGAGGACGTGGACGAGTTCCTCGGCTACGCGCGCGAAGAGAACCTCGAAGCCACGGTGATCGCCACCGTGACCGAAGACCCGCGCATGGTGATGACCTGGAACGGCGACGAGATCGTGAACCTCTCGCGCGAATTCCTCGCCTCCAACGGCGCGCCGAAGCATCAGGCGGTGCACGTCGAGGCGCAGCAGGCGTACGAAGTGCCGGCCGCGTGGCGTTCCGGTTCCCTGTCCGAGCGTCTCGACGCACTGGTCACCGACCTCAACGTGGCCTCCAACAAGGGCCTGTCCGAGCGCTTCGACTCCACGATCGGCGCGGGCACCGTGCTCATGCCCTTCGGCGGCGTGAAGCAGCTCACCCCGAACGAGGCGATGGTCGCGAAGTTCCCGGTGTTCGGCGAGACCACCACCGCCTCCGCGATGGCATGGGGCTTCAACCCGTACATCATGAGCGCGAACCAGTTCACCGGCGCGTACCTGTCCGTCGTCGAATCGCTCGCCAAGCTCGTGGCCGCAGGCTTCGAGCATGAGAAGGCGTACCTGAGCTTCCAGGAGTACTTCGAGAAGCTGCGCGACGAGCCGGAACGCTGGGGCAAGCCGATGGCAGCCGTGCTCGGCGCGCTGATGGCGCAGATCGACCTCGGCACCGGCGCGATCGGCGGCAAGGACTCCATGTCCGGCTCGTTCGAGGATCTCGACGTGCCGCCGACGCTGATCTCCTTCGCCGTGGCCGTGGGCGACATGAAGCGCGCCACCTCCCCCGAGTTCAAGGGCGCAGGCCACCGTGTCGTGCGCATCGCGCCGCGCTACCTGGCCGACGGCCTCACGCCGGACAAGGACGCGCTGCTCGACGCGTTCGCGCTGGTCGAGGAGCTCACCGATGCCGGCACCGCGCTGGCCGTGTCCACGCCGGGCTACGGCGGCACCGCCGAATCGCTGTTCAAGATGACCGTGGGCAACGGCATCGGCCTGACCCTGAACGACGGCATCGCCGCGGACGACCTGTTCGCGCCGGCGTACGGCTCGTTCATCGTCGAACTCAAGGACAACGAGAAGATCCCCGCCGTCTCCAACCTCGTCGAGGTCGGCGAGATCGGCGTGACGACCGAAGCGTACGAGTTGCGCGCCTGCGGCGAGACCATCGATCTGGCCGCACTGCAGAACGCGTGGGAGGGCGGCATCGAATCCGTGTTCCCGTACCGTTCGCACGGCGCCGCGCAGGGCGAGGGCGTCACCGTCGAGACGGTCGACTTCCATACCGAGGCGGCCGGCGTGAAGAAGACCGTGTACGTGGGTGCGGGCGTCGCCAAGCCGCGCGTCATCATCCCCGTGTTCCCGGGCAACAACTGCGAGTATGATTCCGCAACCGCGTTCGAGCGGGCCGGAGCCGAGGCGCACACGCTGATCGTCAACAACCTCACGCCCGAGGCGGTGGCCGAATCCACCGCCAAGCTGGTCGAGGAGATCAAGGCGAGCCAGATCGTGATGATTCCGGGCGGCTTCTCAGGCGGCGACGAGCCGGACGGCTCCGCCAAGTTCATCACCGCGTTCTTCCGCGCGCCCGCCGTCACCGAGGCGGTGCGCGACCTGCTGAAGAACCGTGACGGCCTGATGCTCGGCATCTGCAACGGCTTCCAGGCGCTCATCAAGCTGGGTCTGGTGCCGTTCGGCGACATCGTGGACATGACCGCCGACTGCCCGACGCTGACGTTCAACACGATCGGCCGCCACCAGAGCCGTCTCGTGCGCACGCGCGTGGCCTCCGACCTGTCCCCGTGGCTTGCGAAGACCTCTGTCGGCGACGTGCACACGGTGGCCATCAGCCACGGCGAGGGCCGTTTCGTGGCCTCCGACGAGGTGCTGGCGCAGCTCAAGGCCAACGGCCAGATCGCCACGCAGTACGTGGACGAGGCGGGCGTGCCCGGCATGGACCTTGCGGTGAACCCGAACGGCTCGCTGCTCGCCGTCGAGGGCATCACCAGCCCGGACGGCCGCGTGTTCGGCAAGATGGGCCATTCGGAGCGTTCCGGCAGCGGCCTGTACGCCAACGTGCCCGGCGACAAGTACCAGCCGATCTTCGAGGCCGGCGTCGAGTACTTCGCGGCGTGAGCTGTGGTGGGCGGCTGTCATCGGGCGGCCGCCCACCACATAGACGTTTCCTCCCCCACTTGGCTTGGCGCGATTTTGGTGCGCAAAACAGCTGTTTTGCGCACCAAAATCGCGCCAAGTGAATATTTGCCATCACCGGCTACGATATGGCCGTATGGGCGGACTGGGATTGCTACATGTGGAACATGGGTTCGGACCGGTGTGGGATGCCGGTTCGCGCATACTGGGCTGGGTTCGATGCCGAGTCCGAAATCACGGGAGGCGGCGTTCTACTACATGCACCCGCGAAACCGGTTCTGGCCGGTATCGGCAGGGGACGCGACCGCGACTAGACCCATCGTCGATGGGCGACGTCTTCTGCGACCGTTCAGCCGATGCGCTTGGCCGTGACGTGGTGGACGCTCACGGTGAGTTTGAGGTCAAAGTCGACGCTCTTGGCCATGCCGTCGTAGACGAATTCCTTCGTGGTCTCATCGGAGCCGAACTCCGATTTGGCGACCTTCCTGCCCTGTTCGGAGTCGGCATCGGCCTTGCTGGTCCACTTGCCCGTGGATTTGAGCGCGTCGGCGTCGACGGTGCCGTACCAGTACGGGTATTCGCCGAAGTTGTCGGACATGACCGCCGAAACCATGCCGTCCTTGATGGTGACGGTGACTTTGCAGTCCTTGACGCAATCCTTGCCGAAATCGGAGAACTCGTAGGTGCCGTTGACCGTCGCGGGGTCGGCGGGAGTCGGGGTCACGTCGGATGCGCCGTCGTCAGTCGAATCGCCGCTTTCGGAAGAGCCGGAATCGGAACCGTCGTTCCCATCCGTCTGCGAGCTCTGCGACGAATCGTTCGCCGTGTTCGACCCATTCGCCCCATTCGTTCCGTTCGACGACCCGCACGCGCCCATTCCGATCGTGAGCGCGCCGCACAGCAACGCCGCAGCCAGCGTCCTTCCCATCCTTACATCCATGATTCCCGGTCTTCCTTTCGTGACGTCCATGACGCCGGTGTCTGAACTATGCCTATACGGACGCCCATGATAGCGGCTTTTGCCAAAATTCCGTCGCATGATGCAAGAAACGGCTCGCGGAGTAGATTGGGCCGGGACAGGATTCACGATCCCGGCATGGGGATCTCGGTGATGAGGAGGCATGTTCGGCATGGCATCGGAGATTGCGAATGGAGGAGCAGGGGTCGATGTCCGACCTGCCGATACGGGGAATACGAAGGCGACGATCCTGCTGGTCGGCGGCTTCGGCGCGCTGCGCGGTTCGTCGTGCCCCGGCATCGAACGGGTGACGTTGCATGTCGCGAATGACGACACGACACCGGAAGGCGTCGGGGCGTCCGACGCATCCGTCTCGCTGCGCAAGGACGGTCTGCTGGCCGACGTGCCCTCCCCCACATGGCTCACACGCCACGGCGATACGCTGTACGCGGTGTTGGAGGACACGAACGAGGTCGCCGCGTTCCGTATCGATGCCGGCGAAGCCGGCGACAGGTGGGACGTGCGTCTGATTCCGCTGTCGCGAGTCCACACGCCGGGCACCAGCCCGACCCACGCGGCGGTCGTCGTGGACGATCTGGGCGGCGAGCATCTTCTCGTGGCGAACTACGCCGATGGTCATGTGTGCGTGCATCCGATCGCGGCCGACGGATCGGCGCTTGCGGCCGCACAGGTGTTGGAGAGCGAGGGCCATGGCCCGCTTCCCGCGCAGGAGGGCCCGCATGCGCACTGGATTCTGCCGCTTCCGGATGGGCGCGTGCTGTCCACCGATCTGGGCGCGGACCGCATTCATGTGCATCGCTGGGAATCGGGAAGTCTGGTTCGTGTCGGCGAGGTGCGGCTCATGCCCGGCACCGGACCGCGCGATCTGCATCTGCTGCCCGTTCCGGGCGCGGCAGATGCTGCGGCGAACGGCTCCGACTGGCGCGTGGCCGTGGTCGGTGAGTGGTCGGCTACCGTGACATTGCTCGGCCCGGCGCCGAACGGGCCGAGCGATGCGGATGGCTCTGACGGCATCCATGTGCTCCAGACCGTGGGACTCGGCGGCGATCATCTCGATCAGGCGGCGTCGCTCGCGTTCGTGCCGTGGACCGCGCTTCGTCACGGTTCCGATGACGCTACGGCCGATGACGATATGGCCGATGACGATATGGCCGACAGCACCCGTGGCATCGCGTATATGGGTCTGCGCGGTTCGGAGCGCATCGTGGCGTTGGGGTGGAACGGCGAACGTCTGTCCCGTCTCGCGCCGGAGGATGAGCCAAGTTGGCATGGACGTGGCCTCGACTGCGGCGGCAGCCGTCCGCGTCATATCCTGCCGATCGGAAACCTCCTGCTCGTGGCGAACGAGGTGTCGAACGACCTGACGGTCTTCCGTCTGGCTTCGGACGGCGAGCCGAGACGGGCCGCCGATCTTCCTTCCGGTTCCCCGACCGTGTTCGCGCGTCTGTGAAAGACGGAACGGATATGGACAGCCGCGTGGAACATCATGTGGAACATGTGAAACATGTGGAACATGGGTTCGGACCGGTGTGGAACATGACGTCGCGCGTGCTGGTGCTGGGGTCGATGCCGAGCCCGAAATCGCGTGAGGCGTCGTTCTACTACATGCATCCGCGCAACCGGTTCTGGCCTGTGATGGAGGCGGTATTCGCCGATCCGTCCGATCCGACGGATGTCGCAGGCGATACGCCGCAGTCGCGGCGCGGGTTCGCCCTGCGGCATCACGTCGCATTGTGGGATGTGATCGCCTCGTGCGACATCATGGGTGCGTCCGACGCGAGCATCCGCAACGCCGTGCCGAACAATCTGACGCCGATCCTTGCCACCGCGCCGATCGCGCGCATAGTCACGACCGGCGCCAAGGCCGCGCAGCTGTACCGTCGTCTTATCGCGCCGACACTGACTGCGTGCGGCATCGACGTGCCGATGACGCCGCTGCCCTCGACCAGCCCGGCCAACGCCTCGATGAGCCTCGACCGTCTCATCGCCGTCTACCGTGAGGCGTTCACCCCATACCTGCCATGAATCCCGCATCGGCCACACGTTCACGGATGTCCTTGGCTATGGAGGCGCAACGTGCACGGGCGATGCCGGCGCGTGTGCCGACCATCGTCAGATCACCAATCGTGATTCCCCGTCCTTTGCCGTTCACGGCGGTGGTGTGTTCGCCGTTGATTCCGGGGTTTTCGGTCAGATCGTAGCCGGGAGACAGGTGCCACTCCCCTTTGCCCCGGTCATACAGATATGAGAAGTTCTTGGCGTGATCATCCCGGTTGCCGATGAACACGTTGAAGCACATCAGCCTGTAAAGACGTTCGCAGTCCTCCGCGCTGTCGCACAGACGCATGGTCAGCCGCATCAGCAGACCGTAATCGAGGTTGGCAAGACGATGAGAGGTCTCCAACAATCCTCCGGCCGAAACCATATGAATCTTCGTTCGTGAGCGGTTCGGCCCGTTCACCCGGTCGAACCGCCGAGTACCGAAATACCCGGCGCATTGCTTCGATGGGAACAGCCGTGTCTCCGGCATGTCAATGCCGCATGCGGCCGCCAGTCGGGAGATCATGTATTCCCGTTCGCCGATATTCGGCGGATCCACGGAGGACGGGAATTTGATGATCCATTCCTCGCCATCGATTTCCGTCAGGATCTTGGGACGCGCACCTCCGGACGAACCTCCAAGGGCGAACAGCGTGTCCAGATCGTCCACAAAATCCGTTTCCAGCAGGCGGGCGCATTCCGCTGCTATGTCGTCCAGATCCGTTGGGAATACGCTGTCATTCATCGATGCGGCCGGCTCGTATTCAAGCGCTCCCATGCCGCCGGCTCCCACGATCGACAATCGGGTCAACGGGCCGACCGAGAACGGATCAATACCTCGTTTCCGTAGCATGCGATCGGTCAGCAATCTTCCCCAACCATCCGGCATGCTGTCGTCGAACACCCCGAACATGCCGTTGAGCGGATCACGCTTGGCCACGAACACGCCGGATCGCAGCGGCAACGACAGAGGACTGATGCTGAATCCGGCAGTCAGCCAATCATGGTCGTAGGCGAATGCCAAGGTGCGGGATGGAGCGATCGTGAGCCATCCCACGGTCACGCCGTCATAGATCACACGCACACGATCTACGGTCGCGTCCAGATTCCCCAGTTCATTGCGAGACATTATCACTGCGCTTTCCGCCTTTCCCGCCGACCTTCCCGCCGACCTTACCGTCATCGCCACGTGCGGCGACGACGGCGTCGATGTCCCTGTAATACGGGTGCGCGAACAGCCCCTCGAAATCACCCTCGCACCCTAACGCGAAGGCGATGTTGATCAACGACGTCAATGAGATCTCATGTGATTGCTCGAACCGTCTGAGCGACGAAAGACTGACGCCCGACTTGGAGGCCAACGCCGTTTGGGACATGCCGTGTTCCTTACGACGTTCGACCATACGACGTGCGATGCCGGCCGACACATCACCCGGCATGACTTCATCCAACAAAGTAAACATACCAATATATTAGCAATTTTTAGTTGCTAGAAGCAGAATTATCAATATATAGATAGTTTTTATGCTGTGTTGCCTAACGGCGCCTTGCGACACGCGCGGCAGCGGGGCGCGGGTTTGCGTTCAAGTGCGGTTGAGGTGTTTCAGAATGTGTTAGCGTTCACGGCCGATTGTGATGGCGACACGCGATTGGCGCGCGGAACGTCGAACCGTAGGAGCTGCAAACGAAGGAGCATCAATGAAGTACCGCAACGTAGGCAAGTCCGGACTGAAGATCAGCGAGATCACGCTGGGAAGCTGGGTCACGCAGCTGACGAGCGTCACGTGGGCTGACCCGTCACGTACGCGCGTTCACGCGCCGAAATCATGGTCATACTGGTTGTCCGCCTTGCGGACGGCCTCCTCGACATGGCGTGCGGTCTCCTCGATGACCTGATCGTAGCCGGTGAGCGCGGCGAACGGCATGAACTGCGCGGCACGCTTGTGCCGCGACATCGGCGGATGCCGCCGCGACACGTGATGCGGCAGATCGATGATGTCATCGTAACGGTGGGTCTCATGCAATGCCATACCACATTCCTTTCGTACACACGGACGGGCCACGCCCGCATACACCGGCTCGTCTCACGGCTCGCACACCACCTACAGACAACCCACAGGGTTGTCTGCTTAACGGCGCCGGCCCGCAACAGCGGACGGGCTACGCCCGCGTTACATCAGCTCGCCTCACGGCTCGCACACCACCTACAGACAACCCACAGGGTTGTCTGCTTAACGGTGGTGTCCCCCAATCTGGTTGTTGCGGGCTATGCCGGTGGCGCCGGGTTCCATGTCCATCGCCTTGATGACGGCGTTGCGACCGTATTTGCGTTTGATGTCAAGCAACGTACGCTGCACATCCCCGCTGCGATCGGGACGCGCCGACTCCGATTCGGCCACGGCGGGCGAGGACGGACCGGATGCCGACGCACCGTTCGCCGATCCACGGTTTCCACCATGCCCCGCGGCGTCGTCACCCGCACCGTCTCCCGCAGAGCCTTCTCCTTCCTCCAGTCCGGCAAACAGGTCGAGCTGCTCGTAGCGTTTGCCGGCGGCCAGCTCGTCGGCCGTGGCGAGATCGTCCGCGATGACGGTCAGACGTCTCGCCAGCAGACGCGAATCCACGATGCGCTCGAACAGCATCGTCATCGCTTCTCGTATCCGCGCCGAGGACGACGTGTACTCCCCCAACCCGATGGACCCGACCGCCGGTTTGGGGACCTGCCGCCCGTAATGGTCGACGGCCACCGGCCCGTGGTACTCCTGCGCGGCGCGGCGCGCCAGCCGGCGCATCGACGGATCCGCGCAATCGTCAAGTCTGGAAGCGTCGAGACTGCCGATGTCATACCCCACCGCCAAGGTGAGCCGATTCGTCAGTACGCCCTTGTCGACCAGGTCGAGGGCGAGCGCATTGGCCATCTCCTTGGCGATGAGGCGCGCGGTGGCCCAATCGGCCGGCCCGGTGAGCACCTGGCCGATGCTGGCGCTGTGCGCGTCAGGCTCATACGATGCGATGTCCGCGATGGTGCACGGCTCCCACCCCCACGCATGATCGATGAGCAGCTCCGCGTTGACCCCGAACATGCGGTAGAGCAGCTCCTCGTTGTAGTAGTCGGAGGCGCGCCCCACCGAGCATCGGGCGATGTCGCCCATCGTCATCAGACCGGCCTTCTCCAACCTGCGCGCATACCCACGCCCCACCCGCCAGAAATCGGTGAGCGGACGGTGGTCCCACAGCAGGCGCCGGTACGACGCCTCGTCGAGTTCGGCGACGCGCACGCCATCGGCGTCTGCGGGCATGTGCTTGGCGACGATGTCCATCGCGATCTTCGCCAGATACAGGTTCGTGCCGATGCCGGCGGTGGCGGTGATGCCCGTCTCCGCGAGGATGTCACGCACGATGGTCATGGCCATCTCGTGCGCGGTCATGCCCAACGCCCTCAAATAGGGCGTGGCGTCGATGAACACCTCGTCGATCGAGTACACGTGGATGTGCTCGGGTGCCGCGTACCTCAGATAGATGCCGTAGATGCTCCCACTGACCTCCAGATACCGGGCCATGCGCGGCGGGGCGATGATCATCGACGCTTTGAGCCTGGGAGCGGCGGCGAGGTCACGCGCATCGCACGACTCCCCCACGAGACGCCGACCGGGCGCGGCGAGCGCACGCTCGGCGTTCACCCGACGCAACCGCTCCTTGGCCTCGAACAGCCGGGGACGGCCGGGGATGCCGTACGCCTTGAGCGAGGGCGAGACCGCCAGACAGATGGTCTTGTCGGTACGGGTCTCGTCGGCCACCACCAGATTCGTCGTCAACGGATCGAGACCGCGCTCATGGCATTCCACCGACGCATAGAAGGATTTGAGGTCAATGGCGAGGTAGACACGCCCGCGCGGAGCGGCGCCCGACCCGACCTTGCCGTTCATCGCCATCGACATCGCCATCACTTCCTTTCGCGCGCTCGTTCCACGTGTCCCCACCACCATACCAGATAGTCGAACATCTGTTCGACCGACCGGCCGAGAGCGCGCCGTATTGTAGTCAAAATACTTACACGGAAGCACCTCGCGCATACCCGGTGATTAGCATGAAAGGATGTGCTCAGCGACTCCGAACCGAAACACGCATCACACCGGGCAAACTCCGATTCGCGTCGGACTGGTGGACAACGACGACTGTGTGCTGCAGTGGCTCCGCATGGCATTACGCAGCCATGGCATCAACGTCGTCTGGGCCGAGAAAAACTCCGGGAACGCAATCCAGCGGACACTGTTCGGCATGGACATCCCCCAAGTCGTCGTGACCGACATCGTCCTCGACCTCATATCGGGAGTGCGACTCTGCGAGGAGATCAGACGACACAATTCGACCATAGGCATTATCGGCATCACCTCATACACGACGAAGCATTATGAAAAAGCCTTGGCACGCGCCGGCGCCCAAGGTCTGCTCGACAAGAACCACACCATCATCGCGGATCTCATAAAAGCGATTCCCCTAGCCGCCCACGGGTTGCCGATCGACCAGAACGGCCCGTTCCTGGACGCCCAAACAGCACACCGATTCGTATCACCATCCAGTGCGGGCACCATCGGAAAACTCTCCGCAGCGGAAACAGCGATTCTCAGATTATACGACAGGCATTATTCGACGCAGGAAGTCGCCGATCTGCTCGACATGAATCCGAGAACCGTTTCCACCCATATCTCACGCGCTATGCGAAAACTCGGAGCAAAGGACAGATATGAGGCACTGAGAATCTGCTCCCGATATCAGCTACTCAACTAAAAGGCATCACACATGTGTCATTTCACGCGGACGATCCATTCCATCAACCACCGGTGGACAGCAATCATATCAATAACGATATGCGGATTCCTCATCAACGATGAAGCCCATCTGCTTGCCCACGACACCGCACCCATCCAAGTGCTGGTCACGGCGGCAGTAGTCGGCGCGCTACTCCTCATGGCTCCATATCCCCGGTTCGGCGCATGGGGAACAATCCTGGCAAGTGCAATCGCATATTTGCTCATGCCCATCCCCGTACTGTTCGCCGGAGTGTTCTCACTGCCGATGTACCTGGCCGTCGGAGTCCTCTCCTACAGGAATCTCACACAGGGCATTCTCGCGACCGTATGCACTGTGACCATCGACCTATGCACAGCATATGCCAGCGGACGATTGCATCTCCTCTCACTTTCCAACATCACGCTTATGGTAGCGGTCCACGCATTCGCCTGCGTCATAGGCTACTCACTGCACTGGCGGGAGCAAGGCATGCAGACGATGTTCAGACTTCGAGAAGCCCACACACGAGAAGCCGCGGCGCATCGACTGCACGATTCCATAGCCAACAGGCTCTCTTATGCGATGATGCACATCGATGCCTATCTGGACCCGAACCACGACACAAACAATCCGGACGAGGAAATCATGGTCCTGCGGGAAATACTCGCACAGACCATCACCGACACCCACAAGCTCATCGAAGAAATGGATTCCGGGCAAACCACCGACGGCGGGTCATTACACGCACCATCGACTGCCGTCGCGCCGTCTCCCGATCGTCCGGCCCCCTCGCCATCACATCACAACCGACAATGGCTTCGCCGTATGCGCATGGTTATCGATGAGGAACAATCAAGACTCGTAAAGCTGCACATCAAGGGAATCGTGTTGCTCCCGGAGTCCACGAACCGAATCATGTCCGACGTCACCGAACGTCTACTGACGGATTTCATCCGGGAACTGTTCGCCAATGTAGCCAAATACGCGAATCCCGAGAGCGGATATACCTTCATCCTGTCCGCGGACGATGATGCGGTAAGGCTTTCGTTGTCCGACTGCGCGAAACAACCGATTCAGCGGCATTCGTCCACCGGTCATGGCATCCGATACTATGATGCGGCTTTGAGACGTGCAGGCGGAACATGCACGGTCCGTGACGAGGACTCCCCCATTTGGAGCATCACCGCATATCTGCCCTACACGGATGAAATCAGGCGTCCCGATCCCTCTCCCATGTAGGAGTATGCACTACAAAGATTTGCCCATTCCCCTTCGCATCCTCTGTAATGGATTCCCGAATTCACCGTCGGCACATGATCAACGGTGAATGACCAGACAACTCAGCAAAGGAGAAACGCCATGAAAACAACTCTCCGACACATCGCGGTCGCCATCCTCGGCATGCTCGCGTTGCTGTTGCCGGCGCCCGCGACGGCCGCGGAACCCACCCAACCCTCAGGCACAGACTCCGCATTCATCCAGGTCGGCCCCACCCAGGTCGAAGCATCACTCAACATCCACACCGAGCAGGAGCTCAATGATTTCCTGCTGTCAAGCACCCCGAAGGACGTGTGGGAGGATGTCGAAACCGGGAACGTCACGAAGGTGACCCTGCACAAGGAAGAAGAGGCTCCCTATACCGATTACCAAAGCTACTGCGACACCTTCACCCTGTGCCTCATGACCCCAGGCGGCGCGGATGTCGCCGGCTTCAAAAACTCCGGCATCCGAGCCGGGCGTTGGGGCGGTGTCGGGCAATGGCGCACCTTGGCAATCAGCGGAGGCCAAATCCGATATTCCCAAAACGGTCGATACATCACCACCGCCAAAAAAGGCCCCTGGACATGGAGTCGACTGTCCGGAACCGTCGACGTGGTACAAGTTCGAGTCTGGAACTGACATCCCCAAGTCGACATCCCCAGGACACCGGTGCCCCGCAATCTCTGCGGGGCACCGGTTTATCCATTCCACCACGCTGATGTAGCCGGCGATTGGTAGGGTTAACGTTTAGTGAACCCCCCAGTTTGAGAAGGAGCTTTGGCTTGTCGGCTGAACTCGAAGACATTCATGAGGAATGTGGCATCTTCGGCGTGTGGGGACACCCAGACGCCGCTCGACTCACCTATTTCGGATTGCACGCGCTGCAGCACCGCGGCCAGGAGGGCGCCGGCATCGTCTCGAACGACCACGGCCACCTCATCGGTCACCGTGGACTGGGTCTGCTGACCCAGGTCTTCGGCGACGAGCGCGAGATCGAACGCCTCAAGGGCGACCGCGCGATCGGCCACGTGCGCTACGCGACCGCCGGTTCCGGCACCACGGACAACATCCAGCCGTTCATCTTCCGCTTCCACGACGGCGACGTGGCCCTGTGCCACAACGGCAACCTCACCAACTGCCCATCCCTGCGCCGCAAGCTCGAGGACGAAGGCGCGATCTTCCACTCCAACTCCGACACCGAGGTGCTCATGCACCTCATCCGCCGCTCCCTGCAGCGCACCTTCATGGACAAGCTCAAGGAGGCGCTCAACACCGTCCACGGCGGCTTCGCCTACCTGCTGATGACCGAGAACGCGATGATCGGCGCCCTCGACCCGAACGGCTTCCGCCCGCTCTCCCTCGGCAAGATGAAGAACGGAGCCTACGTGCTCGCCTCGGAGACCTGCGCGCTCGACGTGGTGGGCGCGGAACTCGTGCGCAACATCCGCCCGGGCGAGATCGTCGTCGTCAACGAGCACGGCTACCGCATCGTGCAGTACACGAACAACACGCAGCTGGCGATCTGCTCGATGGAGTTCATCTACTTCGCCCGCCCCGATTCCGACATCTACGGCGTCAACGTCCACTCGGCGCGCAAGCGCATGGGCGCGCGTCTCGCCGCCGAAGCCGGCGTCGACGCGGACATGGTGATCGGCGTGCCGAACTCCTCCCTGTCGGCGGCGTCCGGCTACGCCGAGGCCGCCGGCCTGCCCAACGAGATGGGCCTGATCAAGAACCAGTACGTGGCTCGTACGTTCATCCAGCCGACGCAGGAACTGCGCGAGCAGGGCGTGCGCATGAAGCTGTCCGCCGTGCGCGGCGTCGTCAAGGGCAAGCGCGTCGTCGTCATCGACGATTCCATCGTGCGCGGCACCACGTCGAAGCGCATCGTCCAGCTGCTGCGCGAAGCCGGCGCCGCCGAGGTCCACATGCGCATCAGCTCCCCGCCGCTCAAATACCCGTGCTTCTACGGCATCGACATCTCCACCACCAAGGAGCTCATCGCCGCGAAGAAGTCCGTCGAGGAGATCCGCGAGTACATCGGCGCCGACTCCCTCGCCTACCTGTCGCTCGACGGTCTGGTCGAGTCGATCGGCCTGGGCGCGGACGCGCCGTACGGCGGCCTGTGCGTCGCCTACTTCAACGGCGACTACCCGACCGCGCTCGACGACTACGAGGAGGCCTTCCTCAAGTCCCTCACCCCCGAGGACCGCGTGCGTCTGCCCGAGTTCGCGCTGTACAAGAGCAAGTACGTCGGCAACGAGTACACCGTGCAGCCCGACGGACCGGCAGCGGCGGGCGCCTGAGCGCGCCGACCGCACCGACCATATCGGCCCACCGGCCCCACCGCACACCACACTTCCCATCCAACCCAACCGAGCCCCAAGAAAGGCACCATACCAACATGCCCAAAGCATATGAGAACGCCGGCGTGAGCGTCGAAGCCGGCTACGAAGTCGTCAACCGCATCAAGTCGCATGTGGCGCGCACCGCCCGCCCCGGCGCCGGCGGCATCGGCGGCTTCGGCGGCCTGTTCGACCTCTCCTCCCTCGGCTACAAGGAGCCGGTGCTCGTCTCCGGCACCGACGGCGTGGGCACCAAGCTCATGGTCGCGAAGATGATGAACAAGCACGACACCATCGGCCAGGACTGCGTGGCCATGTGCGTCAACGACATCCTCGCCCAAGGCGCCGAACCGCTGTTCTTCCTCGACTACATCGCCTGCGGCAAGAACGATCCGGCCCTGCTCGAGCAGGTCGTCAAGGGCGTGGCCGACGGCTGCGTCGACGCCGGCGCGGCGCTGGTCGGCGGCGAGACCGCCGAAATGCCCGACATGTACGACGCCGACGAATACGATCTGGCCGGCTTCACCGTCGGCGTGGTCGAGAAGTCGAAGATCATCGACGGCACGAAGATCGCCGAAGGCGACGTGCTCATCGGCCTGCCGTCCTCCGGCATCCACTCCAACGGCTATTCGCTGGTGCGCAAGGTCCTGTTCAAGGACCATGATCTGACCGTCGATTCCAAGCCCGAGGAGCTGGGCGGCGAGACCCTCGGCGAGGAGATCCTCAAGCCCACCCGCATCTACGCGAAGCCGCTCAAGCCCCTGTTCGCCGGCGACGACCTGCTGCACGGCGTGGCGCACATCACCGGCGGCGCGTTCGTCGAGAAGGTGCCGCGCATCATCCCCGAGGGTCTGGCCGCCGCGTTCGACATCACCAGCTGGGACGTCCCGCCGATCTTCCGCCTGCTCCAAAACCTCGGCAATGTCGACGAGCTGGAGATGTACAACATCTTCAACATGGGCATCGGCATGGTGCTCATCGTCGAACCGGGCAAGGTCGCCGAAGTCGAGCGTCTGCTCGACGCGGAAGGCGAGAAGCACACCACCGTCGGCAGGATCGTCAAGGACGTCGACGGCACCCGCGTGCAGCTGCACAAGGGTCTGTGACGCGCATCGGACGCCGATCGGACGCAGACAGCTAAGGACACGTTAGACATATGACACAGGATGAGGTTCCTCCCCGACGGAAGGAGCCTCATCCCATTGGAAAGGACATCACATGGGACAGAAGGTTCTGGTCATCGGTTCCGGCGCACGCGAGCACGCCATCGCCCACGCGCTCCAGCGCGGCGGCAGCGTCGAGGAGGTGACCGTCGCCCCCGGCAATCCGGGCATGGAGCTCGACGGCATCTGCACCACGCAGATCGACGAGTCGAATCATGCCGCGCTCATCGCGTTCATGAAGGACAACGGCTACGACTGGGCGTTCGTCGGCCCGGAAGTGCCGCTCATCGAAGGCGTCGTCGACGATTTCGCCGCCGCCGGACTCAAGGCGTTCGGCCCGCGCAAGGCCGCAGCCCAGATCGAAGGCTCGAAGGACTTCGCCAAGCAGCTCATGGAACGCCACGGCATCCCCACCGCCGCCTACGCGACCTTCGACGCGCTCGAGCCGGCCGTCACCTACGTGCGCGAGCACGGCGCGCCGATCGTCGTCAAGGCCGACGGTCTGGCCGCCGGCAAGGGCGTCACCGTCGCCATGGACGAGGAGACCGCCGTCGCCGCGCTCGACGACATCTTCGTCGACCACCGCTTCGGCAACGCCGGCGCGAAGGTCGTCATCGAGGAGTTCCTCGAAGGCCAGGAATTCTCCCTGATGAGCTTCGTCAACGGCACCGAGTTCTGGCCCATGCCGATCTCGCAGGACCACAAGCGCGCCTACGACGGCGACCTGGGCCCGAACACGGGCGGCATGGGCGCCTACAGCCCGGTGCCGCAGATCCCGCAGTCGGTCGTCGACGAGGCCATCGAATCGATCGTGCGACCCACCGTCGAAGCCATGGCCGAGGAAGGCACGCCGTTCACCGGCATCCTCTACGCGGGCCTCATCGCCACCGCCGACGGCCCGAAGGTCATCGAATTCAACGCGCGTTTCGGCGATCCGGAGACCGAGGTCGTCCTGCCGAAGCTCACCTCCGACCTGGCGGCCGGCATCAGCGCGATCCTCGACGGCGGCACTCCGGAATTCACGTGGGACGAACAGAACGCCACGCTCGGCGTCGTCCTCGCCTCCGACGGCTACCCGACGAACGTCGTCAAGGGCGCGAAGATCCCCGCCATCAGCGTGGACGCCGACAGCCACGTCTACTACGCGGGCGTCGCGCATGACACCGACGGCAAGCTCGTCGCGTCCTCCGGGCGCGTCCTGTTCGTCGAAACGTCCGCGCCGACCATCAAGGACGCGCAGGACAAGGTCTACGCGATCATCGACGCGCTCGACACCGACGGCATGTTCTACCGCCACGACATCGGCTTCAAAGCCCTGAATGCGTGATGATGGAGCGTTAGCTGCGTTGCGGAAGACTCGACGTACCTGTTGCGCTACGCGCAACCGTCGCGGCATAGCCGCTCCCCTCACCTGAGGACAGCCCACAGGGCTGTCCTCTATACGGTTCGGCGACTTCGCCTTCCGCGCCTTGCTACCGCACACATCATCCCGCATTCAGGAAGCTGGAAGTCCCTATGACGCCAATGACGAGGCGGTCCCTCCGATTCGCCCGGAGGGGCCGCCTCGTCATATATCGCATATCGCCGGCGATCGGCGTCACCGACGATTCAGCCGGGACGCATGGACGCGCGACGCGTCAGACCATGCGCGACAACGCCGCGACAACGCGTTGCGTCATCGCGTCATACGGCGGGTAGACGAGACGCAGCGTATCCGGCCATGACGGTTTGACCGTCACGCTCTTGACGTGACTGAACGTGAGGAACCCTGCCTTGCCGTGGTAGGCGCCCATGCCGGACGCGCCGACGCCGCCGAACGGCAGCCGCGCGGACAGCAGGTGCCCGAGCGGCAGACCGAAACCGAGCGCGCCCGAAGTCGTGCGAGTCTCGAACATGCGGCATACGGCACGGTCCCGTGAGAACACGTACGCGGCAAGCGGGCGCGGGCGCGCGTTGATGAAACGGACCGCGGATGCGGCGTCCGCGACCACCAGTACAGGCAGAATCGGCCCGAAGATCTCCTCCCCCATCACCAGCGCGTCCGGCATCGTGCCGAACAGCACGGTCGGCGCGATGTAGCGCGCGGTGCGGTCAATATCGCCGCCGCACACCACGCGGCCTGCGGGATCGGTCACACCCGGCACACGGACGATGCCGTCCGACTGCGGTTCCGCGCGCCGCGACCGTTCCGCGCGCACGCCACGTCCCACCGTGGCGGCGTCATGTTCCGCGCCGCGTTCCGGCGCCGTGTGCGCGCCGAAACGACGCCCTACCATCTCCACCGCCGCGCCGAACACGGACGCGGCCTTGACCAGCGGCGAGACCGGCGCTTCGGGCGGCACGGCGCCGCCCGGAAGCAGCCGGCTCAGCCGCTCGACGTGCCGCGCGTCGACGATGCGCCCGTAGTCGGGCGAGCGGCGCGGGTCCTCGCCGAAGAATTCGGTGACGGCGAGCGCGATGCGACGGGCGAGCGCTTCGGCGACGTCCGGCGTGGCGAGCACGTAGTCGGGCGCCACGCATGTCTGTCCGGCGTTCGTGAACCGTCCCCATGCGATGCGTCTGGCGGTGGCGGCGAGGTCGCAGGTGCCGTCGACGAACACGGGCGATTTGCCGCCGAGTTCCAGCGTGACCGGCGTCAGATGTTCGGCTGCGGCGCGCATGACGATGCGCCCGACCCGTTCGCCCCCCGTGTAGAAGATGTGGTCGAACGGTTCGGCGAGGAGTTCGCCGGTCGCGTCCGCGCCGCCTTCGACCACGGCGACGGCGCTCCCGTCAAGATATCGGGGGATCAGGCGCGCGAGCAGCGCGGACGTGCGCGGCGCGAGTTCGGATGGTTTGATGCAGACCGCGTTGCCGGCGGCAAGCGCGTCGGCCAATGGCTCGAGCGCGAGCAGCAGCGGATAGTTCCATGGTGCGATGATGAGGACGACGCCCTTCGGTTCGGCCATCGTCCAGCCGAATGCGGGCTGGAGGGCCGCGGGCATCGCGACTGGGCGGCGTGAGGACCAGCGGCGCATATGGTCGCGCACAAACCGCGCTTCGGAGGCGATGAGATCGAGCTCCATGAGCGTGGTTTCCGCGGCGGGTTTGCCGAGGTCGACGCGCACCGCTTCGGTGAGCTCGTCGCGGCGTTCGACGAGCATGCGGCACAGGGCGTCGAGTTGGGCGCGTCGCCATGCGAGCGGGCGTGTGCGGCCGGACGTGTAGGCGGCTTTCAGCACGTCGAACGTCGACCGGGCGATGCCGGATGCGCCGGTTGCACCGATGCCGGTTGCGCCGGTGACGGACGACGTTGCGGGGGTGTGGCCGCCGGAAGGCCCGTGCGTGCCGGCCGTGATGCTCGCGTTGGTCATGTCGCTCCTTACGGCAGGTCCATGAAATCGGTGTTCTTCAGATAGTTGCGCCCATCGGTGATGTCGTATTGGATGAGCTTGTAGTCGGCAAGCAGCTGGCGGGTCTCCTCGTCGAAGTCGCTTTCGGCCATGGGCTTGCCGGCGTTGTCGAGGTAGATCGCCTGGCCTTCGGGGATGCGGTCCCAGCCTTGGATCTTGTTGACGACGGGCGGTTCCATGGCGGAGATCCGCTGGTGCATGAGCGTGAGGAACGCAAGGTAGGGCGAGACCTTCGCGTCCATGTGTTCGGCCGCCTGGGCGACGAAGAAGTTCGGCGAGGAGTAGTCGGCGTTGTCGATCTTCGTGCCTTGCGACGCGGAGGCCTTGTTCGACCAGATGAAGTAGTCGGTCAGGTGCAGGGCGAGCGAGTTGTCGTCGTCCTCGCTGGCGGAGGCGTAGATGCCGGGCAGGTGGTCGCCGTAGAAGACGACGGTGATCGGCTTGTCGAGCTTGTCCAGTTTGTCGAGGAAGTCGGCGGTGGCCTCGTCGGTGATGGATTCGCCCTTCTGGTAGGTTTCGATGGACTCCTGCTCGTCCTTGCCGAGCGGCGCGCCGGTGGTGGATTCGGCGGTGAAGTCGTTGTCCTTGTACCACTGATGGTAGGGCATGTGGTTCTGCATGGTGATGACCTGCAGGAACTGGTTGGAGTCGCTCTTCTCGACCTCCTCCAGCGTGCTCTGGTAGGTGGCGGCGTCGGAGACGTACGGGCTGTCGTCGATCTTGTCCTGATGGGCGATGACGTCCGGACCGGTGAGCGTGTAGAAGTGGGAGAAACCGAACTTCTTGTAGTTGGTGGCGCGCGAGTACATGGAGGATTCGTACGGGTGCAGGCCGATGGAGTTCTTCGCGGCGCCCCACATCTGGTTGATGGTGGGCGTCCAGTGCTCGCCGGGCACGAGCTGCTGGTAGGGGCTGGTGAGGGACGAGTCGAAGTTGGCCATCGACAGGCCGGTCAGTCCCATGTACTCGAGGTTCGCGGTGCCGCCGCCGTAGCCGGACGAAAGCATGAGGCCGGAGGTGGTGTTCTGCTTGATCTTGCGGATCTTGGGCATCGAATCCTTGTTGACCTTGAGGCCCGGCACGCGCGAGGTGTCGGAGAAGGATTCGGACAGCACGTAGATGACGGTCGAATCGGTGAGGTCGGACTTGCGGGAGGCGTTGATCGTGGCGGCGGCCTTGTCGTAGCGCGCGGCGACCTGCTGCATCGTCTCCTCGGAATAGTCCGAGGGCTTGTCCATCACCTTGGGATTGACCTGTCGCATGAACGCGACGAGCGGGCCGTTGCGCTGCGCGTCGTAGACGGAATCCCACATCGAGGGCTTGTCGCCCATCACGGTGGCGAGGTTCTTCGCCCACGAGCCGACGGTGCTCACCTGCATGGCGTACAGGCCGAAGAACAGGCCGGGGATGAGCACGAGCAGCAGCCGGGCGATCGCGTCGATCGACTTGGACTGACGGCCCGTACCGCGGAACAGGCGGCCGTGGCGGGCGTCGATGTGGTCGAGGAACACGAACAGCGCCACGAACACGGCGAACACGCCGATCGCGGCGAGGATCGTCCAATGCGCGCCGGCCGGCATGAATCCCATGAGGTTGCCGGCGTCCGCCTTGAGGAAGTTGAGGTCGGAAGGCAGCACGGCCTCGTATCTGATCGAGATCTTGAAATGCTCGATGACGGCGACGACGATCGCCGCCGCGACCAGCACCGGCGTGGCGATCCATAAGCGGTTGAAGATCATGAGCAGCGCGAGGTAGAGCACGCCGACGAGCAGCAGGTTGAGCACGAACACGAAATTGTGGTCGTCGAACATCTTGCCGACGAAATCCCAGCCGACCTCCGGGCTGGACAGGGTGACGCGCGACGAGGCGCCAAGGCTCACGCCGACCTCGAGCACCGCCACGGCGACGATGTCGAACACGACGAACAGGACGGCGTACAGCCAGCCGGGGAACGGCCGCGGGCGGATGCGGCGGCCTTCTTTCGAGGTCTCGGCGGATGCGGCGGCCTTGTTCGTCCTGCCCGTAGCGTCGCCGGTCATATCGGTGTCCGTGGCTGCGGACATGTCTGCGGTATTCCGCGCGATGGCGGTTCCACGTCCTTCCATGACGTGCGAATCCTGCTTCATACTGCTTGCTTCACCCATGCGTTCGGTTTCCCGTTCGTCTATCCGTCTCGTCCATGCCGTTGCGCGCTTCGGCGGCGCCGTCGTCCCGGCCCTGCCGCCGACCGTTCCCACGGCACGGTTCACCTGTTATCCAGAGGGATATTGTCTTCCGTTAACCTTGAGGAAACCATGTAGGCAACGGATTCCACACGATTCCCTAACCAATCACCCTAACGCAAAGGGTGCCTCGGTTCACCCCGAGGCACCCTGAATCATATAGGGCCTTCCCCTGATATTCTGCTGCGGCATCTCCCCCTATCCGCGAGCAGCGGTCTACTTGGCCGCGTCGGCGAAATCGTCGACGAGCGCGCCCATCCAGTCGAGCAGATCATCGTACTCCTTGGGCATCTGCTCGGTGAGTTCCACGACCGGCACGTCGCCCTCCTTGGCGGCGGAGGCGATCTGGTCAGTGGTGGAGTTCGTCTCCTGGGTGTTCAGGACCAGCGTCTTGATGGACTTGCCGTCCTTGAGCGCGTCCTGGAACGCCTTGATGTCGGCGGCGGTGGGCTCGCTCTCGTTGGCGGAGGCCTGCGCGTAGCCGGCGGGCGTGGCGTCCTTCATGCCGAGGTCGTCGGCGAGGTACCAGGCGACGGACTCGGTGGCCGCGTACGGCAGACCCTTGGTCTTGGCCGAGGTCTCCTTGATCTTGCTTTCGAGCGCGTCCTCCTTCTCGTGCCACTGCTTGTTGAGATCGGCGTACTCGTCTTTATGGTCCGGATCGGCCTTCTGGTAGGCGGCGGTGATCGCGTCGGCGGTCGCGGTGCGCACCTTGGCGGAGAACCACACGTGCGGGTTGTCGCCTTCCTCGATGCCCGCGGTCTCGGCGGCGTCCACCACCTCGGCCTTGGTGGATCCAGCTGCCTTGGACGCCCACGGGTCGTAGTCGGCGCCGTTGACGACGGCCACCTTGGCGGAGCCGAACTTGGCGACGTCCTGCGCGGTGGGCTCGTAGTCGTGCGCCTCCACGTTGGTTTTGGTCATGATGTTCGTGACTTCGACGTGGTCGCCACCGAGGTCGCGGGCGACCGAACCCCACTGGTTAATCGAGGCGACGACCTCGATCTTGCCGCCCGCGGCGCCGGACGCGGCGGAATCGTCGGACGTGGACGATCCGGAGCCGCAGGCCGCCATGGAGAACAGCGCGGCGGACGCGGCGACGAGCGCGAGCGCGCGCTTGGCTTTGGACATAACGGACATGATGTGTTTCCTCTCTACCACCATTGCATCCGCATCGGCATCGGCAATGGCTTCTGTTTCGACCGGCCGGTTCGTGGTCGGGCCGTTCGGCCCGTCTTCAACCGGTCACCGACACGACAGCATAACACGTATTGAGAATTATTATCGTTTGCGTTAAGAATCGGCGTGTCCCGCACGGGGGCATATCGTCAGCCCAGTCCGACGACATCCACCGACCTCACCGTCAGATCGTCGAACGACACGTCATGCGCGTCCTCATGCACCACGGCATCGCGAGACGCCACCGCACGGACGATCTCGCGGCAGCGGCACTCGCCGACCGCATCGACGTGCCGCGTCAGACAGCCGGCGCCGACCACGGGAAGCTGCAGGACGTGCGAGGCCTCATGAATCAGACGAGCGACCACGGCGCCCGTGGAACGGACGTCGAAGACGCCCTCCTCCCCCACGCCGTACATGCACAGGCGATCGTCGTCGAAGAACCGTTCCTCGAATTCATCCAATCCGACGACATCGGCGATGGCGGCGATGCGCATCGCCTCGCCCCACGCACCCAGACGGAAGGAGTCCTCAAGATACTGCATCGCCGGCACCGCCTCCATGCCGACGGGCAGGACGATCAGGAAGGCGTCGGCGCGGTCATGCAGCCGTTCAAGCGCGCGTCCAGCGTCACGCTTGACCGAGCATGACAGGCAGCAGTCGTCTACGGGCAGCGTCTCCGACTCGCCGACCCGGACGCCGCATGCGCCCGCGCGCGAGATGTTGCGCACGATGGAGATCCCCGCTTCGGCCGTTTCGTCCGGGCGCACGTCGTAGACGACGGAGCAGACCGACGGATGCGAGTCGACCAGGGAGAAGACCGCGGAGTCGAGACTCAGTCTGTCGGCGCCGGTGAGCAGCACCACCGGCACGCCCTTCCCGCCGCTTCCCGCAGTCTCTTCCCCATATCCCAATGACGGATGAATCATGTGCTTGTTCCTTTCACGACACACGTTTGTTGATAATGATTCTCATTATGTTACACTCGTGGACATGCCCAAACAATGCCAACTGCTGGGCACGCATGCCTCCACAGGCAACACCGTGTCCCATTCGCATAGGAAAACCCGCAGAACCTTCAGCCCGAACCTCCAATCCAAGCGGTATTGGATCCCCTCGCAAGGCCGCTGGATCAAACTGACGCTCAGCGCCAAGGGAATCAGGACCGTGGACCGCATCGGCATCGAGGCGGCCCTGGCGCGCATCGAACGACGCGCATCACACGGACGCTGAACCCGCGATCGGTAAACAACCGACGATCACGTCCACAGAATCACACCAACGAAAGCGACATCCATGTCCAGCAAATCATCGGAAATCAGACCGGTCATCACCCTTAAGTCCACGGCAGGGACCGGCTTCACCTACACCACCCGCAAGAACCGACGCAACACCCCGGACCGACTCGAACTGCTGAAGTTCGACCCGGTGGTGCGCAGGCGTGTCATCTTCCGGGAATCTCGTTAGAAGCCCATCCCGCCTCCCGTCCCCCATGCCGTCGTTTCCTAGGCAGGTTCTGCGTTTCCTAGGCACATCCGCCGTGGAACGCATCAATAAAACCACACGAATACAGGCATCGGCCGAGCACGACGCGGCGGCGAGGTGCCTAAGTAGCGAGAAATCTGCCTAAGAAATGAATCCACTCATTTCAGAGGAGCCACCAATGGCCAAAACCAGCAAAATCAACCGACAACTGCAACGCGAACGCATGGTCGCCCGCTACGCCGAACGCCGCGCACAGTACAAGCACAACAGCGTCGACCCGCATCTGACGGACGAGGAACGCACCGAGGCGATGCGCAAGCTGCACGCCCTGCCGCGCGACGCCAGCCCCACCAGACTGCGCAACCGCGACTCCATCGACGGCCGACCCCGAGGATTCAACTGCAAGTTCGGGCTGTCCCGCATCAACCTGCGCGAAAAGGCGCACAAGGGAGAACTGCCCGGCGTCGTCAAATCCAGCTGGTGATCCGCCGTACGACCGCGAGCGCGATCTCGTACGTCAGCTTCGGATACGACAACACAGCAACGAACACGACAACGAAGGATACGACATGAAACAGGGAATCCATCCCATATACGACCACGTGGTCTTCCACGACCGCTCCGCCGACAAGTATTTCCTCACCCGCTCCACGCTGGCGGCCAAGGCGGCAAGCCTGCCCACCATCGAATGGGAGGACGGCAACACCTATCCGCTGGTGAACGTGGAGGTCTCCAGCTACAGCCATCCGTTCTACACCGGCAGGAACGTCGTGCTCGACACGGCTGGACAGGTGCAGAAATTCAACGCGCGATACGGGCGGAAATAGCCGCATCCATCGCCAACCCAACCACCAATCCGATAGGAACACATATGAAGGTCAAGGCATCGATCCGCTCGCTGGCACGCAAGGACGGCTCCGTCATCGTGCGCAGACGCGGGCATCTGTACGTCATCAACAAGAAGAACCCCCGGTGGAAAGCGAGGCAGGGCTGATGGCATTGCCGAAGGTAAGGACATCACGCGCCAACACGCGCACGCGCCGATCCCAGTGGAAGGCGACAGTCCCGCAGTTGGCCACGGTCACCACACCGGAAGGCGAAGTCGTCCGAGTCCCTCAGAATCTGGCCGCCGCCGTGCGAAAGGGATACGTGAAGCCGTAGGGAGCAAGACCCCGTCCACGCGGTTTCTGCCACAACGCCAATCAGAGAACCAGAGAAATCAGAGAATCAAGTAGAAAGAAGGACCGACATGACCGATCAGAACACCAGTCAGCCCGGCCCCGACACCAACCACCAGACCAACCCCAACACCCAGATAAACCACAACACCCAAACGAACACCACCCCGGCCATCCGACGGGACCGCACGCCGCAACGGCACGGTCAACGTCATCGTCGCGTTCATCGTCGGCGCGTTGCTCGCCGGGCTCATCGCGGGAGCCGTGGCGTTCCTGCGGCCGAACGACTCAGCTCCGGGGGATGCCGCCGGTAGCGCGGCAAACACCTCGACCGGCGCCAAGGACTCCTGCGACACCACGTTCACCGTGGTCGCCTCGGTGAACCAGTGGGGGTCGCTCGCCCAGCAGCTCGGCGGCTCCTGCGCGGAGGTCACCTCGCTGATCAACTCGACCTCCGCCGACCCGCACGACTACGAGGCGACCGCCGCCGATCTGGCCAAGCTCGCCAAGGCCGACGTAGTGGTGCTCAACGGCGCCGGATACGACGGCTGGGCCGAGAAGGCGCAGCTGGACAAGGACAGGCAGCGCATCGTGAACGTGGGCGACCTCATGGGCATCACCGCGACCGAGGAGCACTCCCACGAGCACGAGGAGGGTGGCGAAGGCGAGGAAGGTCATCACCACCACGGCTCCACGAACCCCCACGTGTGGTTCAGCCCCGAGGCGGTGCTCAAGGCCGCCGAGGCGATCAACGACGCCTACATCGCAGAAGCCGGAGAGAACTCGAAGACCGCCGCCACCGTGCAGCGCCACTTCAACGAGTGGAACGGCGAATACGCCGACTTCGTCGCGTTGGTGAACAAGGGCCGTGCCACGGGCGTCGAGCGCGACTACGTGGCGACCGAGTCGATCATCAGCTATCTGCTGGACTACATCGGCGCGACCGACAAGACCCCCGAAACCTACACCAACGCGATGAACAGCGAGGCCGAGCCCTCCGCGGCCGATCTGAAGAGCGCAATGGACACCGTGGCCGGCAACGACGTGGACATCCTCGTCGTCAATCCGCAGGAGATGGACGGCTTCGCCAAGAAGCTCAACGAGGCCGCGGTCAAGAGCAACAAGACGATCATCTCCGCCACCGAGCAGCTGCCCGAGAATCAGAAGACGCTGCTGGGATGGCTCACCCTGATCGCCAAGCAGGCGCTGGCGACCGACACCACGAACGGCTTCTTCCTCACGCAGGACGTCAAGGACCGCACCCTGTCCGACTACGAGGGCGAATGGCAGTCGGTGTACCCGTTCCTCAAGGACGGCACGCTCGACGCAGTGATGGAGGCGAAGGCCAAGAAGGGCGACATGACCGCCGAGGAGTACAAGCAGTACTACGACACCGGATACAAGACCGACGTGGAGAAGATCTCCATCAAGGGCGACCGGATGAGCTTCACCCGCGGCGGCAAGACCGTCGCCGCCACCTACAAGTACGACGGATTCAGGATCCTCGACTACGCGAAGGGCAACCGCGGCGTACGGTTCCTGTTCACCGCCACCGGCGACGTGCCCGAGGGCGCCCCAAAGGTCGTGCAGTTCTCCGACCACGGCATCGCGCCGGGCAAGTCCGCCCACTTCCACATCTTCAGGGGCGACTCCTCGCAGGAGGAGACCCTGAAGGAGATGGACAACTGGCCCACCTACTACCCGGCGTCCATGAGCGGCGAGGAAATCGCCACCGAGATCCTGGCGCACTGAGCTGAGAAAACCTGCGGTGTCAATTCTGAACCGACCGCTCTGAATTGACACCGATTCATCCACACGCCCCGATCGGTTACACACCCCCACCGATCGGGGCGCCTCATCATGTCGTGTCAACCTACCGATATGGCGGCACCGGACGCCGGACCGGCACAATCGCGACACCTGATTCGCGGATTCCCACGGACCCCACGGATTCCCAACACCGACATCGGACTTGCCTTCTAAACGATAACCACTATCATTATCCAAGGGGATAGGAGGGGAATACAGTGACCGATCATGACCGGCAACAGCGCGACGAGCGCGCGGCGCAGTCGCCCAACCCCCGCATCACCAGACCGCGCATGCTGATCGAACAGACACTGTCGGAGTTGTCGCGCTTCGCCACCGCCCAGGAGATCACCGACATCCTGCGCAACCGCGGCACACGCATCGGCACCACCACCGCATACCGGAATCTGCAGATGATGGCCGGCCAAGGCAAACTCGACGTCATCCATCTCAACGGCGAAACCCTCTACCGCGCCTGCGTCGACCATCGTCACCACCACCACATCATGTGCCGGAACTGCGGAAAGACCATAGAGATCGAGATTCCCGGGCTGGAACAGTGGATCGAACAGGCGGCAACCAAACTGCACTACGTCAACGTCGCCCACGAGCTGGAGATCTACGGCCTGTGTCCCCATTGCGCAAGGAACGCCGTCGAAGGCGCCCGCAACAACGACGAACAACGGAACCGGTAACCACTTTCACTAACTTTCACGCGCACCACGCTCGGCTTACCCTTTCAAGCGAAAACAACGAACGCATTGAAAGGTAATCTTATGACCATCAAGACCATCGACCAGCACGCCTACGCAATCGTCACCGAGGAAGGCACCTTCGCCGTCTGCAAGGACACGCTCGCCAAGTTCGACATCTCCGCCCACGAGCACGGCGTGGCGGCCTGCGGCTGCTGCGGCTGCTGCCTGACCGGCGACTGCTGCGACGACAACGACTGCATGCACGGAACCGACGAGCAGTGCGAGGGCAAGGCCTGCATCCACACCTGCCACGAGAACCGCGAAGGCCACGAGTGCGCGTTCTGCCACCTCGCTTTCGACACCAACGAGGCCTGCCACGAGGCGATTCTGGCCGATCTGAAGACGCTCAAAGCCGAACTCGCCGCCTGAAACGCGATGCGCCCGGCCCGCGCGATGAGTGAATTCATCGCGCGGGCCGGGACCACAGGCCGTGCACCCCTTCCCTTCCGAGCGGGCGTCCCCCGTCA
This sequence comes from Bifidobacterium aesculapii, assembly GCF_001417815.1. Classification (GTDB taxonomy): domain Bacteria; phylum Actinomycetota; class Actinomycetes; order Actinomycetales; family Bifidobacteriaceae; genus Bifidobacterium; species Bifidobacterium aesculapii. Next base: position 71,951 of record NZ_BCFK01000023.1, on the reverse strand, counting down.
TTCAAGAGAGGTATCCCCCTCTTAAATGACGGGGGACGCCCGCTAAGCATACGCCGCGATCACGCGCGATGCCGCGCACGGATCGACGCCCTGCACGAACCGGCACTGCATACAAGCCCCGAGCCGCCGCCCAAAACGACGAGAAACACCACGATCCCCGCCATCGTCGGCACCGATTCGCGCCGTGTTGCGATTTCCCCTCCCCCACGTGAATCGGAAGGCACGCGGACACCCGATACGAGAAGCCTATGGGTGTTCACCCCATACGGGGTGCAGGTCATCAGCGTGACGCGGTCCTCTCCGGGAACAATCAGCAGTTGCGTCACATCATCGGGCTCTATCACACTGATGCGATCGACGCGGTAGTCCATGCTCCTGCCCAGCACGTCGATCGAGAACCTGTCGCCGACCGCGACCTCGTCAAGATGGGTGAACATCACATCCCGCACCAACCCGCTGTGCGCCGTGATGACCGCATGCGTGGAGGGCCCGCCCACCGGCAGCGACGTGCCGTACAGATGGCCGGCGCCGCGCGCCAACGTCTGCTCGCCGGTGCCATGCCCTATCGGCAGATCCACATGAATGGCGCCGATGCGGATCGACCCCATGACCCCTGCGGAGACATCCAGCAATCTGCCGTATCGCGAGCGTTCCCCATCATCCCCTGTTCCGGCGGAACCCGATGGAACCGTCGACCATTCGCCCAGGACCGGCTGCCCCCGCGTCGCCAGTACGTCGTTGTACCGACGGGCCGCATCCAGCATGCGCTCCCGTTCACGTGCGCCTCCGCGCCGCGCGGCTTGCGCGACCTCCGCAACGCGATGCGCATGATCCACCTGCCGCACCATGCGCGTCCCGAACACGCCGACGACCAGAAGCAGCGCCACCAGCATGTACGCCATACCGCTTAGCAACAGCCGCCGCCCACGCCGCCTCTCCCGGTCGACGACGGTATGCACTCCCCCTTCGCCACGCCATACCGTCGCGGCATCCCTCATCGTTCGCATGACTCCTCCCGAACCGGCGACATCCCTCACAACGCATTCGGTTCCGTGACACACTCGGAGGCGTCACGGAACCGAACGAGACCCATCAGGCGGACAACCGGTCAGCCGAACGACGGCGCGCCGTCTTGAGCAGTCGCGCCTTGACGACGTTGCCGACTCCCAACGCGCCCAATCCCACGGCGAGCGCCACAATCGCGGTGATACCCGCACCACCGGTCAGCGGCAGCTGGGCGATGGTCTTCACGTTCGCCACACGGTAGTCCGAGGCGCCCGGATCATGGGATACCAGCCCGAGCACATCGTCCTGAGGATCGGTGTATTCGACCGACTGCAGCTTCTTCTGCCGGGAGGTGGCGCCGGAGACGAACGTCGGCTTCACTTCGAAGGAGAAGGAAGGCAGCGCATAGTCCGGATACCCCTGAGGCGCCTTGGTCTCCCGCACGGTCTGCACGCCGGAGTCCACGCCCGTGACGGAGACCGTGCCCTTGGCATCGCCGTCGGAGGCGGTCACGAACTTCTCGTCCCTGCCGGAGACGACGAATTCCGCGCCACCCAGCAGTTCGGACGGATCGGCCTTGTCGGTTTTGGTCACGCCGAACCCGTAGGTGTAGGCGTAGACGTAGTTGTCTTCACTGCCGAACGCGCATGCAGCGTTGGCGCACGCCTGCGCGGTATGCGTCAGATCGGTGGGCGTGCTGGAGTATGACAGGGACGAGGTTATCGGATTGCCTTCCACGTCCTGCGGCGTGGAGACGGCGGCGGCATCGGTGAGCCGCACCTTCGCATCCACGGTCAGGGAGCCTCCGTCAAGCACCTTGTTCGCTCCCTGTCCGTTGACGTACTTGCCGAAATCGATGGTGGCGATGCCGCCGGGCGTCACGTCGAAGTCCTTGCCGGCCTCGAGCCTCTGCACCGTCGCACCGTCCACGGACGTGACGGTCGCCACCACTTCGCTGCCGTCGAATTCGATGCCGGAACCGTCCTCGCCGCCATCCTCGCCGAACGCCAGCGCCAGCGAGTAGATGCGCCCACCCAGCGGATACCCGGTGTACGAGGGAATCGTGGTGGAGACCTGCGTGTAGAAGTCATGTCCGATGGCGAAATCCGGCTGGTCGACGATGCGGAACGCACCCTTATCGGTCTTCTCCGCCAAGGCGAGGTCCACCGTGGGCACGTTCTGGTTCTTCAGATTCACCTTGCCGAGCGGATGCGCGAGGTCGAACGCCGCTCCGGACGCGTCGGTGGAGACGAGAATCGGAATCGAGCCGATGGTCGCTCCGAAATCGATGCCCTGATCGTCTACGAGCAGCCAGATGCCTTCGTCCACCTCGAAGAACCGGTTCTGGTCGTTGCAGACGAGGACCTCGTCGGGCTCGATCTCCGTGTCGCCGGAGACGATGTCTTTGGCGAGGGCGTCGGCGAACGCTCTCAGCTTGGGGTTGGAGTCCCATGGCTTCGCATTGTCCTGGGGATCGGAGAATGCGGTGGCCACATACCGCAGCGGGTCGGAATCCACGACGCCTGCGGATTCGTGCAGAGCCGTCGAGGCCGCCGAGGCGTATTTCTCGTTGGTGGTGACGTCGACGCCCTTCAGGACGCCATCCTCCACCCGGGCGTTGGAGTACGTACCGACACGGTACGCCCTGAAACGGTGCTCGCCGGAGACGCCGGTGGGCGTGCCGCTGATTTCGATGGACGTGTCGGTGATGGCCGGATCTCCGGCGGCATCGGTGGAGGCGAATGCCGGAGCCGCCACACCCGCCAGCGCCGATATGGACAACGCCGCTGCGCATCCCACTGCGGTGATTCTGCTCATGCCCTTCATGGACACCTTCTTTCTATCTGCCTCAGGCAGCTGTGACAGGGCCGCCACGCCCGTCGACGGCAAGCCGCGGGGCGCGGGGCGGGATGGGTCATATCCCGTTCGGCCATACAAGGCGGTGATGCTCGCCGCCTCCATAATTATTGATAATGGTTCTCATTTTAGCAATCTGTGGCGTGTCGCAGCATGCTGGATGCGACTTGCGAGATTCAACGCGCAGGATGTATCCCGTGGGGATATGCGGTTTGCTGGATATGCCGTTCCCGTACCCAGTGCCCTGCGTCGTTAATTCGTTTATCTCATTCCCAGTTCCCCTTGTCAGGGGAGCCGGCCCGCGAAGCGGTCTGAGAGGCAGTCAATTCATCAACGAATTTGCGGCGCGAGATACAAGGTGTTTGTTTCATGCCGGGATTTCACTTCCGTACTGTATTGCTTCAATGCTTGTTCGGCAGGTTGAGCGGTGTTTCCCGCAGTGTGACACCAACCTGCCAGAGCACATCCTCGTTGCAAGGGGTACATCGCGCGCGTTGCGAACACCCATCTGCGCTACGAGGGGTATCCAAACCTCGACATCCCGGGTATGCACGGCGGAATACCGGCCCTCACGGCCTGGAATCCCCGTGAAACCCCGGTCCAGGCACCCCTCGCAAGCCACATAGACGTCCGCAGTACCCCGTATCAACCCCTCGTCAACGAGATAGCACAAACAGGTCAGCACCTGGCGGCGAAAAAGGCCGTGAGAAGCGCGGCGTACTCCCCCTCGCGCACACCGCCATACTCCCATCAGTCCCGTCCGAGTACATCACCCCCGTCCGAGCCAGCCAGCAGAAGCTGCCAACGGAAGCCACACGAAGCAACAGAACCCTCCAGCGGAAGCCACACGAAGCAGCAGCGCACCCCAGCGGCGGATTATACGGAGACAAGCCGCCAGCTCCGTAATTCCCGCCGCTGACGACGGCTTAACGGCGGATTGCACGGAGCAATGGGCCGTTCTCCGTACAAACCGCCGCCGACCTCATCCCAGTGCCCGAAAACACAAAGCAATGAACCGCACCCCCGATTGTTGGACTGGAGCGATTCGGATTCGATGATCGCGGTTGCGGTTCAATAAGAGAGGCAACCCCTCCCATACGAAGAGCCCGCCGCCGAATCTGATTCGGCGGCGGGCTCTTCGTATGGGAGGACCGTTCAGCCAGCGCGCGGTCACGACCTACCGGTCGACGTGCGCCGATCGCGCCATGCCATCCGGCCGCGTGGTCTCCTGCTGGCATTCGGGGCACAGGCCGAAGACCTCCAGCGTGTGCGATTCCACCGTGAATCCATGCTTGCCAGCCACTCCGCGCAGCCATGCCTCGTTCGGCGGTTCGATCTCCACGGTGCGGCCGCACCGCTTGCACACCAAATGATGGTGGTGCCCGTCGTCGCCGCACAGGCGGAACAGCTGCTGCCCGTCGAGCCTGATCGTGTCGGCCGCGCCGGAGTCGGCGAGCGCGTTGAGCTGCCGGTACACGGTGGCCAATCCGATCCGCAATCCCGAATCCTCGAGTCTGCGGTGCAGGTCCTGCGCGGAGATGAACTCGTCGCATCCGGCGAGTGCGGTGCGGATCGCGTCCTTCTGCTTGGTCTGACGTTCGATGTGTTCAGCCATCCGGAAAGGTCACGCCTCCCCGTCGCCGCGCCGCCCGCCGGCGGGCACAGGCCGCACGAACGGCCGAGCGTAGGCCTGAAGGTCGTCCCAGCAGCCGGTGGCCTCCAGCGAGTCGACGGTCGCGGCGGTGTCGTCGGCGAGCACGGTGATGTGGCCCATCTTGCGGTTGTGGCGCAGCTGCGCCTTGCCGTAGTCGTGCACGTTCCACTCGGGGTGGGTGGCGATCTGCGCGCGCGTGGGCAGGACATGCTGGCCGAGCACATTGACCATGACGGCCGGGCTCAGGAGCTTCGGCTGGATGAGCGGCCATCCGGCGATGCCGCGGATGTGCGCGTCGAACTGGTCGATGGAGCACGCCTCGATAGTGTAGTGGCCGGAGTTGTGCGGGCGCGGCGCGAGCTCGTTGACGATGACGCGGTCGTCCTTGGTGACGAACAGCTCGATGGCGAGCGTGCCGGCGAGTTCGAAGCCCTTCGCGAGCGCCAGCGCCATCTCGTGCGCGGTCCGCGCGATCGAGGCGTCGACCTCGGCGGGGGCGATCGTCATGTGCAGGATGTTGTTGCGGTGGTCGTTGCGCACGATCGGGAACGTCACGTAGTCCTTGCCGTTGCCGGAGACGAGGATGGACGCCTCGAACGCGAAGTCGACGAACCCTTCGAGGATAGACGGCGGGAAGCCGCCGCCACGATCGCCGCGCGCGCGAATCTTTTCCAGATCCATGTCGTTCCTGAGCACGTGCTGGCCGTGGCCGTCGTAGCCGCCGGAACGGGTCTTGAGCACGCAGGGGTAGTGGATGTCGTCGATGGCGGCCTCGAGCTCGTCGAAGTCGTTGACCTCGCGCCAGGGCGCGGTCTCGATGCCGTGCCTGTTGATGAACGTCTTCTCGTTGATGCGGTCCTGGGTGACGCGCAGCAGGTCGGTGCCCTGCGGCGCTGCGACCAGGTGGCGCACCTCGTCGATGGAGTCGGCGTCGACGTTCTCGAACTCATAGGTGAGCACGTCGGATTTCTCGGCGAGATCGTGGATGGCGGTCTTGTCGTCGTATTCGCCGACGACCTGGAAGTCGGCGACCTGCGCGGTCGGGCAGTCGGGCGTCGGGTCGAGCACGCCGATGCGGAAGCCCATGTATTTGGCCGAAAGCGCCATCATGCGGCCGAGCTGGCCACCGCCGATGATGCCGATCGTGGCGCCCGGCTGGAGCATCTGCGTGGCGCCGTGGGTTTCCTCAAACAAGCTGGGCATTGGACTCGGCCACCTTCTCCTTCAACGAATCGCGGTAGTCCTGCAGCTTGGCGGCGAGGCCCTCGTCGAACGCGGAGAGCATCTGCACGGCGAGCAGGCCGGCGTTGGTGGCGCCGGAGTTGCCGACGGCCGTGGTGGCGACGGGGATGCCGCCGGGCATCTGCACGATGGACAGCAGCGAATCCCAGCCGGACAGCGCGTGCGAGCGCACCGGCACGCCGATGACGGGCAGCGTGGTCTGCGCGGCGATCATGCCCGGCAGGTGGGCGGCCCCGCCGGCGCCGGCGATGATGACCTTGAGCCCGTTGGCACGCGCGTTGTGCGCGAAGTCGGCCATGAGCTCCGGGGTGCGGTGGGCGGAGATGACCTGCTTGTGATAGGCCACGCCGAACTGGTCGAGGATGTCGCAGGCGCGCTTCATGGTCTCCCAGTCGCTGGATGAGCCCATGACGACCGCCACTTGGGGCTTGCTGTCCGTCATTATCATTACCTCCACGTTATTGAGAATACGGTCTCACTGTACACCCGCCGCACGCCGTAACCGCCCGGCCGGGGCGCATCCCCGCGAACCCCCGCGAACCCGCTCCCCCGGCCTGCCGCCGCACCATCGCCATGCGCGTCACACGGTGATGGCGACCTTGCCGAACACCTCGCTGCCGATCACGCGGCGGAACGCGTCGGGCGCGGCGTCGAGCCCCGTGAACGTCGAGTCAAGCACCGGGTGCAGGTCGGCGTGTTCGACGAAGCGCAGCAATCGCGCGAAGTCCTCGCGCGTTCCCATCGTGTTGCCCTGCACGCGGATGTCCTGGAAGAAGATCCGCGTGAGTTCCGCGCCCGGCTGGTCGCCGGTGGTCGCGCCGCATACGGCGATGACGCCGCCGGGGCGCACGGACCTGACGGAATGGGACCATGTCGCGGCGCCCACGGATTCGATGACCGCGTCGACCTTGCGCGGCAGGCGTGCGCCCGGCTCGAACGCGGCGTGCGCGCCGAGTTCCAGCGCACGCGCACGCTTGGCCTCGGAACGCGAGGTGACGAACACCTCGAGTCCGGCGGCGTGCGCGAGCTGAATCGCCGCGGTGGAGACGCCGCCGCCCGCGCCCTGCACGAGCACGGTGTCGCCGGGGCGCACGTCGGCGGCGCGGAACAGGAGCGAGTAGGCGGTCAGCCAGCTGGTGCCGAGCGCCGCGGCCTCGGCGAAACCGAGGTTCGCCGGTTTGGCGAACACGTTCGCGGCGGGCACCTGCGTGCGTTCGGCCATCGTGCCCGGGTATTTCTCCGACAGGATGGTGCGGCGTTCGCCGGGCGCGACGCCCGCGCCGTCGGTGCCGACGAACGTGTACAGCACGACCTCGTCGCCGGCCTTCGGGCCGCCGCGTCCCGGCACGTCCTCGTCGAGCACGCCGGCGGCGTCGGTACCAAGGATCATCGGCGTCTGCTCGTCGCGCAGTCCGACTCCCCTGAGGCTCCACACGTCATGGTGGTTGACGGTCACGGCCCTGACGGACACCGTGGACCACAACGGTTTCGGTCCGGGTTCGGGCATGTCGCCCACCGTGAGCTTGGAGAGCGGGTCGGCGTTGTCGGTTCCGGAAGCGTATACGGCCTTCATCGGCGTTCCTTTCGATAGTGCTTTCGATAGTGTCCCTGCACCCATGGTGCTCCTCGACACGGCGCCGTGGCAGCCGCGCCGATGCGCGCGACGGCCACGGCGCCGCTTCGTCTCCCATTCTTCCACGTCACTCGCGGGCGACGGGGCATTTACGGAGATGTTGGGAGCATCCGGACGGCCGGGGCGAGCGCGGGCACCGGTACGTCTAGGCTTGCGTCGGCAGAAGGATCAAATCAGGAGGAACGGGGAATATGACGAACGGCGTGTTGGAACGGATAACGGGGCCGGCCGACGTCAAGGCCCTCTCCCACGACGACCTGCATGCGCTGTGCCGTGAGATCCGCGCCGCGCTGCTCGCCTACGGGCATGGGCACGGCGGGCACATCGGCTCGAATCTCGGCATGGTGGAGGCGACGGTCGCCCTGCACCGCGTGTTCGATTCGCCGCGCGACCGCATCGTGTTCGACGTGTCGCACCAAAGCTACGTGCACAAGATGCTCACCGGCCGTGCGGCCGCATACCTCGACCCGTCGCGCTTCGACGAGGTGACCGGATTCACGAACCCGCAGGAGAGCGAGCACGACCAGTTCGTGCTCGGCCACACCGGCACGTCGATTTCGCTGGCGTGCGGTCTGGCGAAGACGCGCGACATGGCGCGTGCGGCGGGCGACGCGACCGGCGCCGGCATCGGCGACGTGGTCGCGGTGATCGGAGACGGTTCGCTCAGTTCCGGCATCGCGTTCGAGGGATTGAACAACGCGGCCGAACAGGGCGGCAACCTCATCATCATCGTCAATGACAACGAGATGTCCATTGCCGGCGATTTCGGCGGCATGTACGGTCCGCTGGCGCGGCTGCGCGAGTCCGGCGGCACCGCGCAGCCGAACCTGTTCGAGGCGTTCGGACTCGACTATCGGTACGTGGCGCGCGGCAACGACGTCGACGCGCTCGTCTCCGCGTTCGAGGAGGTCAAGGGGACGGACCATCCGATCGTCGTGCACATCCACACGTTGAAGGGCGCCGGTTTCGCCCCCGGCACCCGCGCGGACGGCGCGAGCATCGTCGCGCGCGACGCGCACGCGGCCGTCGCGGCTGAACGCGCGCCGCGCGCGACGTTCGCCGCCGGCGCCGCGGACGGCATCGCGCCGACCGGCAACGTCTCGCACACCGAACCGTGGCGTTCGGACGAATGCGACCTGCCGGACGCGGCACCGCACGAAGGCCAGTGCGAGGCGTCGCACTGGCAGACGCCGGACCGTGCGCTGGGGCGTCCGGACGACCCGCGCAAGCATTACGGCAAACTCGCGATGGCCGCGCTGGAACGCCGCTTCCCCACCGAACCCGGGCTCGTGGTCATCTCGCCGGCGACGCCCGGCTCGAACGGCATCACGCATGATTTCCGCGAACGCGCCGGCGCGCACTACGTGGATTGCGGCATCACCGAGGCTCACGCGGTCACGTTCGCCGCCGGCATCGCGAAGGCCGGCGGCACGCCCGTGGTGGCGACGACCGCCTCGTTCTTCCAGCGCGCGTACGACCAGTTCTTCCAGGAGATGAGCCTCAACCGGTCGCGCGTGACGGTGCTCGACTTCCTCGGCGGGCTGTCCGGTTCGGACAACACGCATTCGGGCGCGTACGACGTGGCGATGTTCGCGAACATCCCCGGCGTGCCGATGCTCGCACCGACCTCGACGCGCGACTATCTCGCCGATCTCGCGTGGGCGACGCTGCCGGCGGGCGCCGCGGGAGCGCCGGACGGCCCGGTGGTGATCCGCGTGCCCGGTCAGGCGATCCTCGACCGCGAGCGCGCGTTGGGCCGCGCATTGACGCCGCAGGAGGTGCTGCGCGGGGAATCCGACGAGTCCGGTGCGGCGGCCGTATCGGCGTACGCCGAGGACCCGGATGCCGGACAGTCGGACGTCGTCGCGCGGATGCTGGCGTATCGGGTGGCACGGCGAGGTCGTGACGTGGCGATTCTCGCGCTCGGCAACACGTACCCGCTGGCGCTGCAGGTGGCGGACGAGCTGGCCAATGCGGGCGGATCCGACGGCGGTGACGGCCGTACCGACGGCCGCTCCCCCATCGACGCGACCGTCATCGACCCGCGGCAGTGCTCCGCGCTCGATACGGGAACGTTGGAGTCGCTGCGTGCCGGCCACCGTCTCGTCGTCACGTTGGAGGACGGCCAGCTGGAAGGCGGCTGGGGCGAAAAGGTGACCGCCTACTATGCGAACGGCGGCGCGGATGGTGCCGGATCCGCAGATGCGAAGACCGACGGCGCCGAGGCCCATGGCGCCGGGGTCGAGGCCGCGGAATCGGGGCCGCGCCGCATGCGCGTCCTCAACTTCGGCGCGGCCAAGGAGTTCACCGACCGTGTGCCGCTCGCCGAACTCGACGAACGCTACGGTCTGACCGTCGACGCGGTCGCGGGGCGCATCCGCGCGGCGCTCGACGCGTGACGCGTGACGCCGGACGAGTGACGCTCGGCGTGCAAGGCGCGACGAGCCCGATGCCGGAGCCGCCGAAATCACCTCCCCATCGTTCCGCGCGATTATGTTGCGCAACGAGGCGTCCAAGCGCACGAAAATCGCGCGGATGGAGAGGTACCGGCGCTACTGCGCGTTGCGGATCGCGTCGAGCGCGGGAATCCTCACCGCCTTGTTCGCCGGCTGGAAGCCGGAGATGACGCCGATCGCGGTGGAGAACGCTATCGCGAACAGGTACAGCCACCATGGGATCACGGAGACGCGGCTCACGTCCTCGCCGCCGACGATCGCATGCCATATGTTCGTGCCGCTCACGCCGCCCAACGCGAGCAGGTTGATGCCCAACGAGACGAGCGCGCTGATCAGACAGCCGATCACGCCGCCGAGCAGGCCGATGAAGCCCGCCTCGCCGAGGAACATGATGCGGATGTCGCGCACGTAGCAGCCGAGCGCCTTCATGATGCCGATCTCGCGCGTGCGCTCGGTGACGGACATGACCATCGTGTTCGTGATGCCGATCGCGGCGACGAGCAACGAGACCGCGCCGATGCCGCCGAGCACCAGTTGGATGATGCGCGACTGCTCCTCCAGGCTCTTGCGCGTCTGTTCGCTGGAGTTCGTGCCGAAGCCCATGTCGCGGATTTGCTGTTCGACATCGGCGACCTGGGAGATGTCGGCGACCTTGACGAGCGCCGTATCGTAGGTGGTGGTTTTCTTCGCGCTCCTATCGGCCTTCGCGATGAACTCCTTGAGCTGGTTCAGGTCCATGAGCAGTCCGCTGGACGTGGACGAGCCCTTGGGGTAATCCTCCTTGAGCGTGCCGGTCACCTTGAGTTCGAGCGTGTTCGCGGCGGGCGTGCCGGAGGAGCCGGTGTCGGGCGAGCCCGTCGCGCCGGCGACGGACGCGCCGGATGAGCCGCCGGATACGCCGGATGCCGACGCCGTGCCGTCGCCCGTGTCGATGCTCACCGTGACCTCGGCCCCCAACTGGTCGAAGAACGCGCCCTCGACCTGATCGGCCGGCACCGCTTCGCAATTGCCGGAGGCATCGCACTGCATGACCGTACCGTCGCCCATGTCGAACGGCTGCTGACGGTAGTTGCTGCCTTCGGGACGGTATTTGTCCATGAACTGGTAGGCGAAGTACTGGCCGGCGAGCACCTCGCCCGGTTTCGTCGGCTTCTCCCCCTGAAGGATCTCGTACCCCATGTTGCTGAGCTGCGTCATGTCCACCGCCTCGATGATGCCGTAGTCGGTGTAGTAGCGGCCGTTGTCGACGCTCATGCGCACAGCATAGTTCAACGGCATCTGCGGGCTCGCGCCGACGACGCCGGGAATCTGCTTCATGGAGTCGACCGCCGCATCGTCGAGCTTCGCCCCCTCGCCGGACTCGGACCCCGAACCGGAGCCGCCGCCCATCATGGCGTTGCCCGCGCTGCCCTGCGAATACACGTTGATGAGGGTCAGGTCGCCCATCTGCTTGAGCATCGCCTTGTTCTGCTCGGTCAGGCCCGCGCCGAGCGACACCATGATGACGATCGAGCAGCAGCCGACGATCACTCCCAACACGGTGAGTACGGTGCGTGATTTGCGTCTGGACAGGTTCTGCATGCACAGGCGCAGGATGTCCGCGAACCTCATGAGCGTTCCCCGCCGCGCGCGTGCGCCTTCTTCTCGCCGTCGGCTCCGGGCGCGGCCGGAAGGTCCGCGATCACCTGCGTGGCCGCGGCGTCGGCCGGAACCGGCGCCGACGCGACGTCGGCCTGCGCCGCGACGTCCTTGCCCCAATCGTCCCAATCCTCATCGTCCGCGGCGGCGGCCTTCGCCTTCGCCTTCTTCCGCCGGCGGCGCACGACCACCACGACCACGACGATGACGCTGACCACGCCGAGCGCGGCCAGCGCCCACACCCACCACGGCGTGGACGGCTGCGCCTCGTCGACCGTCATGGCGGCGTCATCGGGCATCGGCGCGGGCTCGGCCACGTTGACGGTCACCGGAAACTCCTTCGACTGCGCCTTGCCGTCGGAATCCTCATAGTTGACGTGCAGTTTCGCCGCGATCTCTCCCGGCGTGGTCGGCGTGAACGCGAACCCGATCGAACCGTTCGCGCCGGACGCGACATTGCCGACGTACTGCGTCTTGACCGTGGTCTCGATGCCGTCGCCCTCGATCGACGCCTCGACGTTCGCGATGTCGCCCTTGCCTTTGTTCACGTAGTCCATCGTGATCGTCGTCTCGGTGTCGACGGTCGCATCCTCAGGCACGACCGGATCGTTGAGCTGGAAGCGGTCCGGCTGGGAGACGGGCACGGAGACGGTGATGTCCGACGTGTTCGACGAACGCGCGTCATTGTCCACATACTCGTATTTGAAGCTCACCCGCACCGGCTGCGCGCCGCTCTTGGCCGTCTGCATCGCCTGCATCGGCACGCTCTGCGTGAGCGAATAGCCGGCGTACAGCACGTCGAAGTAGAACGTGTTCGTGCCGCCGGCGATCGCGAAGTTCTCGCCGCCGTCCACGGTGACGACCATGTTGCTCACCGAGACGCGCCCCATGTTCTGGAACGTGAAACCAAGCGTGAAATCGCCGCCGACCGGCACCGAACCGTCGCCGTACGTGAAGTTCGTGATGATGATGTTCGGTACCGGTCCGGCGACCGGCGTGGGGGCCGCGGCACCCGCGGTGTCGGCGGAGGCGCCGTCGTCCGCGCGGGCGGCGGGCGCGGCGGCGAGACCGCAAACCAGCGCAAATGCGGAGAACAGCGCGACGAGCGCCGCGAACAACGCGGACGCCGGGCTGGTGCGCGTGCGGGCACAGGTACGGGCGCGGCTGCTGGTGCGGGAAGCGGGAATGGTCATCGCGAGGCTCCTTGGGTCGATGCGGGGACGGCCGCGACGGGGCGGTCGTCGATGATGCGCCCGTCGAGCAGGGTGACGACGCGGTCTGCATACGCGGCCATGTTGTCGTCATGCGTGACGAGCACGATGGTCTGGTCGAGGGCACGCGCGAAGGAGACGATCATCTCCATCACGTCGATCTTGGTTTTGGAATCGAGATTGCCGGTCGGCTCGTCGGCGAACACGACCTGGGGTCTGGCGACGAACGCGCGGGCGATGCCGACGCGCTGCTGCTGGCCGCCGGACATCTGCGTCGGGTAATGGTTCAGCCGCTTGCCGAGGCCGACGCGTCTGAGCATGCCGCGCGCGGCCTTCTCGCGCTGCGTCTTCGGCACGCCGCGGAACATGAGCGGCATCGCCACGTTCTCGACGGCGGTGAGGTTGGGCAGCAGGTTGTACGACTGGAACACGAATCCGAGATGACGTTGGCGGAACGCGGCGAGTTCGCGCTCGTCGAGACGCGAGATGACGGTGCCGCCGATGCGCACGCCGCCGCGCGTGGGTTTCTCCATGCCGGCGAGCTGGTTGAGCAGGGTGGATTTGCCGGAGCCGGATTCGCCGTAGACGCAGCAGATCTGGCCGCGCGGAATGGCCAGGTCGATGCCGTCGAGCGCGACGACGGTCTCGTCCGCCGCCGGATACTCCTTGCGCAGATGACGCACTTCGATGATGGGCCGTTCCATGGGCATGCCGTCTCCCTCCGTTCGCCGCCGGTGGCGGACGTGCCGCGATTCATGCGACGTTCAGCACGTGTCCAGCTCAGTCTATAACCGCAGACATCGGCGCGCACCCCCTAAGGGTGTCCCCTGATGGGCGGCGGCAGCGCGCGGATGCCGCCGGCTTGTGGCGGTTTTACACCCCTGCGATTACACTGTGTCAGGTTTGGCCCCGTAGCTCAGCTGGATAGAGCAACTGACTTCTAATCTGTAGGTCGCCGGTTCGAGCCCGGCCGGGGTCACCACGGAATCCCTTGGAATCGTTGCGGTTCCAAGGGATTCCCTATATCTGCACGATTTTCGTGCGGGAACGGGTCCTCAGCGCACGACAATCGCGCGGAGGACATCAGCACGCCGGATGGTTCGTAAGGTCGCGTTCGATCCAGGCCATGACGAGGTCGGCGAGACGGTTCACCTCGACGTCGGTCAGGGCGCGGCCTTTGGGAATATGATGCCATTTCTCGATGCAACCGCGGCAGCAGGTGGCGGTGGCGTGCTGGGCGGTGAACACGGGGTGCCCGCGCCACGGGGTCTGGCGGCCGTCGTTCTTCGGCACGGCGTCGCCGACGCGGGCGCGAAGCATCTCACGCGCGTGCCGGTCAATCGTCTCCTTGCCCTTGGCGCGCGCATAGGCGCGGTCCTTGTCCGTCAGAACGAACTTCGCGCGGAACGCGGAACGCGACAACCGTTCCAACGTCCCGGATATCCACCGCAGCTCATCGTCATCCATAACGAATCCTCCCCTTTGGGCTTAGCACGAGAACCGTGAGAAACGCCGGCGGACCGCTGGCAGGCGGCGGCGCGAACGACTAGAACTGTAATCAGCCAAGGAATCCCGAAGGCGGGGTTCCCGAAGCGGCCGGACCGCCCGCCGACGCCGATGGAGGCGTACGCGGGGGCCGCGCCGTGACGGAAAGGAGCCGATCATGACCGGCATCAGCGAACAGGAACTGGACGAGAAGCTCGCGGCGGCGCAGACCATCGACGAGGTCATGGCCATCGCCAAGGAGGCGGGCCACCCGCTGACCTACGAGGAGGCGGACGCGTTCTTCGGCCGCATCGAACAGGCCAAGTCGGACACGGCCGAATTGGTCGGCGACTCCGTCAGGACGCAGGCGGAGAAGGAGTTCGGCATCTGACCTCCCGCGTTTGCCCACCCCATCGGACGCCCGTCGGAATACCCTCCGACGGGCGTCCGCCGTCAAAGCGCATGACGGACACGGCACGGTTCACGGCTGGAAGTACCCTAAAGAGTTATGAAGCTTACCGATATTTCCCCCGCAATCGCATTGACCCCGCTCGATGGCCGCTACCACAACGCCACCGCCCCGCTCGTCGAATACCTGAGCGAACCGGCCCTGAACCGCGAGCGCATGCGCGTCGAGGTCGAATGGATGATCCTCCTGGCCAACGGCTTCGACGGCAACGGCAACAAGCCCGTCATCGACGGCGTCGAGCCGTTCACCGAGGCCGAGCAGGCGTTCCTGCGCGCCATCCCCGAGGATTTCGGCGCCGAAGGCATCAAACAGCACGCCGCGCACGAGGCCGTCACCCACCACGACGTGAAGGCCGTGGAATACTACATCGACGACCAGATCGACAAGGCTCCGGCCGAGCTGACGCACATCAACGACGCGCTCAAGACGCTCGTGCACTTCGCCTGCACCTCCGAGGACATCAACAACCTGTCGATCGCCCGCTGCGTGAAGAACGCCGTCGAAAGCGTGTGGACCCCGGCGTTCAAGGAGATCATCGACCATCTCGCCGCCAAGGCCGACGAGTTCCGCGACATGCCGCTGCTCTCCCTCACGCACGGCCAGCCGGCCACGCCGACCACGCTCGGCAAGGAGCTCGCCGTCTACGTGTACCGTCTGAACCGCCAGCTGAAGCACATCGAAAACCAGGAGTACCTCGGCAAGATCAACGGCGCGACCGGCACGTTCGGCGCGCATCTGGCCGCCTGCCCCGACGTCGATTGGATCGCCGTATCGCGCGAGTTCGTCGCCAACCGCATGGGCCTGACCTGGAACCCGCTGACCACCCAGATCGAATCCCACGACTGGCAGGCCGAGCTCTACTCGACCATCTCCCACGCGAACCGCATCATGCACAACCTGTGCGTGGACGTGTGGATGTACATCTCGCGCGGCGTGTTCGCGCAGGTGCCCGTCAAGGGGGCGACCGGCTCCTCCACGATGCCGCACAAGGTGAACCCGATCCGCTTCGAGAACGCGGAGGCCAACTTCGAACTGTCCTGCTCGCTGCTGGACACGCTGTCCGCCACGCTGGTGGAATCCCGCTGGCAGCGCGATCTGACCGATTCGACCACGCAGCGCAACATCGGCTCCGCGCTCGGCTACTCGCAGCTCGCCCTGTACAACCTGATGGGCGGTCTCAAGTCCATCCACCCGAACGAGCATGTGATCGCGCATGAGCTCGACACCAACTGGGAGGTGCTCGGCGAGCCCATCCAGACGGCCATGCGCGCCTGCGAGCTCAAGGGTCTGCCCGGCATGGACAAGCCGTACGAGAAGGTCAAGGAGCTCATGCGCGGCCACACGATCGACAAGGCGCAGGTCGAGGCGTTCATCGACCAGCAATCCTTCGACCCCGAAACCGCCGCGCGCCTCAAGGCTCTCACCCCCGCCACCTACACGGGCGCGGCGTCGAAGCTCGTCGACTTCGACCGCTGAGGCCGCGCGAGGAGCCGGATCTTGCCGCAGACAACCAACGGCACGTCGTCGCCGCGCATCGACGACGTGCCACCGAAACGCATCCACGATTTCGGCGACCTGCTCCATGCCGCCGCCGCGGTGCTGCTCGCCGTCGTGACGATGCTGTCCGCGACGTATCTGAACGGATTCGTCACCGGCGTCGAATCGGACGCGCACACCGCCGGACAGGCGCTGAACTGGATGGTCGACCTGCCGACCACGATGCTGCAGCAGCTCGCGATCGTGCTCATCGTCATGATGGCGATCGCGCAGCTGCTGATCGGACGCGAGTGGATGCAGGCCACGCTGGCCGTCGTCGCCATGTTCGGCGGCATGGCGGCGGCGTGGGGCATCTCGTTGGCCGTCTCCGGCATCGACGACATCACGATGGTGTCCGCGTTGAGCTCGGCGAGCACGACGTTCGGCGCGCGACTGCTCCCCGACTTCTATGCGGGCGCGGCGGCGTTGCTCACGGTCGCCGGCCCGCGCCGCACGCGTTCCGCCGTCAAATGGGGGTGGAACATCCTCTACGTCGTGGCGGCACTGCTCATCGCATTGTCCGTGAACTCCGTGTCCGGCGTGATCGTCTCGTTCGCCGCCGGGCGCCTCGTCGGCATGCTCATGCGGTATGCGATCGGCACGAAGAACCAGGGCGCGTGGGGCGCCGAGCTCGTGCAGGCGCTCGCGGGCATCGGCCTGACGATCACCTCGCTGAGCCGTCGCCTCGACGTCGAACCGTCGCACGGTTCGTTGAACGCCACGCTCGACGACGATCTGGTCGAGGGATCGCGCCTGTACGACGCCGAGGACGACCAGGGGCGGCATTTCGTCGTCTCCGCGCTGGACAGCCAGGTGCGCACGGCCGGGTACCTGCGCCAACTGTGGCAATGGATCCGGTTCACCGGCGTGCCCATGCGCCGCGACCGCTCACCCCGCGAGGCGACGCAGCATCATATGGCGATGATCCTCGGACTCAAGAACGCGGGTCTTCCCACGCCGCGCGTCTACGGCGTGGCCGACACCGGCGAGACGTCAATCCTCGTGCTGCAGGGCGACGACATCATGGTCTCCTGCAATCTCGACACGCTCGAAGACCGCGACACGGTCGCGCTCATGCGGTTCCTGTCGGTGGCGAACCGGCGCGGCTACACGCATCGGCGCATCACCCCGGACACCATCGCACGCCTCGAATCCGGCACGCCGATCATCGCAGGATGGCAGAACGGCGACGACGCGAGCACCGCGCCGAACGTCGCCCTCGACCATGTGCAGCTGCTCGTCCTGCTCGCCGTGGCGGTGGGGCCCGAACGGGCCGTCGCCACCGGCTGCGACGTGTGGGGCGTGGACGTGATGACGTCCCTGGCGCCGTTCGTGCAGAAGGTCGCCATTCCCATGCGCACGCGCGCGATGGCGGGCTGGGACAAGCATCTTCTGGACGATCTGCGCGCACGTCTGCGCGCGCTGATGCCGCAGGACGAGGCCGAGGCGATGGCGCCGGTGAAGTTGTCGCGTTTCAGTTTCCGCTCGTTCGTGGGCGTGGCGCTGCTCGTGGTCGCCGCCGCCGTGGTGTTCACCCAGCTCAAGCCGGACGAGGTGATCGCCGCGGTGAGGAACGCGAATCCGGTGATGGCGCTCGTATGTCTGGTGTTCGAGGTGCTGGCGATCGTCGGCTCCTCCATCGAGCTCGGCGCATTCATCGACCGCGACAAGCGCAGGCCGTTGGGCGTCTTCATGTCCCAGGTGGCGCAGGGCTTCGCCGTCGTGTCGATGCCGGCAGGCGTGGGCCCCGCCTTCGTCAACCTGCAGTTCCTGCGCAGGGCCGGCTACCGCAACACCACGGCCACGGCCATCATGAGCGCCGTGATGGCCGTCTACTACGGCGGCACCGTCGTCATGCTGCTCGTCATCGGCCTGTTCACGGGCAGCGACGCGCTGAGCGGCATGATCCCGACGAACACGCTGATCACCATCATCGGCATCGTGCTCATGGCCGCGGCCGTCGCCATGATGATTCCGCCGTTGCGTCATCTGGTCACCGACCGTCTGCTGCCGTTGGCCAAGGCGTATGCGCGCCAGCTGGTCGACGTGCTCACCAATCCCCGGGAACTGGCCTTCAGCGTGGCCGGCATGCTGCTGCTCAACGTGTGCACCGGCCTGGAGTTCTGGGCGGCGCTGCTCGCGTTCGGGCACATGACCAATCCGCTGGAGACGCTGTTCATCTTCCTCGTGGCCAATGCGGTCGGTTCCGCAGTGCCCACGCCCGGCGGCCTGGGCGGCGTCGAGGCGGCGCTCACGTTCTCGTTCGGCGCGGCAGGCGTTCCCGCCGGCGTCGCGCTGTCGGCCACGCTGCTGTACCGCGCGCTGTTCTACTGGCTGCGCATCCCGCTGGGCGCGTTGGCGATGCGTTGGTTGGACAGGCGCGACATGATCTGACCGGAGCGGCGCTGTGACCGACGCTGTGACCGTGCCGGCGCCGCAAACCTTGGAATACCGCGGAATTCACGCGCTTCTGCGCAGAATCCCCCACATGCCCATACACACACTACATATGTAATGAAAATGTGGAGACACTCGCGGCCAATGCATGCAATAACACGGGAAATCGTTGGAAAATGCGCTATTTGGCCTCATCATGCGCTATCATCATTGATGAAATACACGGACCGGCGGCCAAGCGGCCGGTCCCCGGACAAAGAAGGATGCTTTCATGGCATACAACAAGTCTGATCTCGTGTCGAAGATCGCCCAGAAGTCCAACCTGACCAAGGCGCAGGCCGAGGCCGCCGTCAACGCCTTCCAGGACGTGTTCGTCGAGGCCATGCAGTCCGGCGAAGGCCTGAAGCTGACCGGCCTGTTCTCCGCCGAGCGCGTCAAGCGCGCCGCCCGCACGGGCCGCAACCCGCGCACCGGCGAGACCATCGAGATCCCCGCCACCTACGGCGTGCGCATCTCCGCCGGCTCCCTGCTGAAGAAGGCCGTCACCAACAAGTGAGTCTTCCCGCGCGCATGATGACGCGCGAAGCATCATAGATTGCCGAGGGCCTCCGACCGTACACAATACGGTCGGAGGCCCTCTCGTATCCCGCGGCGCACGCGCGCCTGCGGCCCGTCTCAACGGTTCGTCTGCAACGCGGCCATCAGCGCACGGTAGTCGTCGGTCTCCCCGGCATGGAACGGATCGAGGAGCGTGGTCTCGCGGCGCAACGGCGCGGAGACGACCAGCGTGGTCCAGTCGCAGGAGAACTGCGCGCCCGCGTCGAGCGCGCGCCGCACGAACGCGCCGCGCAGGGCCGCGCGCGTGTCCGCCGGCGGCGTGTGCATCGCACGCCGCACCAGCGCGTCCATCGTCGTCGAACCGTCGCGCACGTCGCCGCATCCATCAGCGCACGTACCGTCGCCGTCGCCCGCCGGCACGACTCCTGACACCCCTTCCGCAAGCTGGCCGTGCGCGACGAGCGAGGCGTAGAGCCGCCCGTTGGCCACGTCATGGTAGTCGAGTTCCATCCGTTCCAGCTGCGCGAGGGGAAGATCGCCGCCCTTCCGTCGTCGCATCGCCTCGGCGAGGCGGTATTTCGCCGCCCAGTCGACGCGCGTGGCGAGCGCGGCGACATCGCGTCGTCCGAGCGCGTCCAACGCCCAACGCCACGCGTCGAGCACCGCGTCGACGTCCGTGCGCGGCAGGGACGCGGCGACGGCCGCGTGCCGCCCGCGCACGAACGCTTCGACGGCGTCGAGATAGCGGTGCTGCACCGCCAGCGCGTCGACCGGCGACGCCCCCGACTCGGCATGCTCCGCCGCATCCGCGTCCAGCCACCGGCTGACCATGCGGTTCGCGGCGGCGGGATCGTCGAACGCGAGATCCTCGAATCCGCTCGGCACGCCGCGGCGCACCGCCTCCTCGATGACGCACAGGACGAGATGCGTGGATGCGAGCTTCATCCACGTGGCCCAATGGGAACGGTTCGAGTCGCCGATGATGACGTGCAGGCGACGGAACGATTCGGGGTCGGCGTGCGGTTCGTCACGCGTGTTGACCATCGGGCGCGAACGCGTCGTCGCGGACGAGACGGCTTCGTCGAGGAAGTCGGCTCGCTGCGTGATCTGGAATCCGTCGGACGTGAAACGGCCCGCGCCCGTGTACAGCTGACGGGTGATGAGGAACGGCAGCAGCTGGCGTTCGATGGTCTCCAACGGCACGAACCGGCGCACGAGATAGTTCTCATGGCATCCGAACGCGTGGCCCGCGGAGTCGACGTTGTTTTTGAACACGTGGATCGCGGCGCCGGCGCCGTGGCTTTCCCGCAGGCGCTTCTGCGCCTCGGCGGCCAGCGACGCCATGATCCGCTCCCCCGCCGCGTCCTGCGCGAGCGCGTCGAGCGGATCGCGCGCCTCGGCCGTCGCATACTCCGGATGGGAGCCGACGTCGAGGTAGAGCCGGGCGCCGTTGTCAAGATACGTGTTCGTGGAGCGGGCGCGCGAGACGACCGGCTGGAACATCGTCATCGCGACCTGACCGGCGTCCACCGGCCGGTCCGCGCCGGTGACGGACACGCCGTATTCGGTTTCGATGCCGAAGATGCGCTGGAAGCCGTCGAGTTCGGCGGCCGGCGTCGCGCCCGCATCGTGAGCGGCGCGCGTGCCGCTGTCGCGCAGTTGCGGCATCACTCGCCGCCCTTCTGCACGAAGCTGTTCACGTACTCCTCGGCGTTGGTCTCCAACGTGGATTCGATGTCGTCGAGCACCGCGTCGAGCGCGTCGAATCCTTCCTGCGACTGCGCCGCGGCCTGCGCGGAGACTCCCGTCTCCTGCGCGTCCTGCGGCTGCTCCTGCTGCGTCCGGTTCGTCTGCTGAAATTCCTGCGGCATGATGATGCTCCTTCGATGATTTCCGGTTAGTCCGGTTATGCCCGGTTTCGTGTGCTCTCGCCTACGATACGCGAAAGCCCCGGGATGTTCTCCCGAGGCTCGCGATACGACTGCCGTATGCACCGTACGATGCGGCTTCACTCGCCGTCGCGCTGGATGAGGTACGGCTTGAGTTCACGGTCGATGAGACCGTTCGTGCACAGCACGTCGTTGCTCTGACGCCAGTGGATGCCGTTGCCGTTCCACCGCTTCAGCAGGCCCTGCGCCTCCCAGACGACCACGGCGGCCGCGGAGATGCCGGGAATGTCCCACTCGTGCAGCATCGGCTCGAAGTACGCGTCATACGTACCGTCGGCGACCTTGCACAGGTCGAGCGACGCCGGTCCGACGCGCTTGATGTCGGCGGGGCGCCCCTCGGCCAACGCAGCGACGGTGTGCAATGCGCGATCCGCCTCGCCCGGCAGATACGACATGCCGAAGCTCACCACGGCGCCGTCAAGCGAGGACGTCATCGACGGGACGACCTTCTCGCGCTTCTCACCGACCGGCGTGTTGCGGATGCGCACCGCGCCCGCGCCCTTCGCCGCCAGATACGTCTCGCCGAGAGCCGGCGCGTGCACGACGCCGAGGATCGGCTGCGCCGACCCCTCCTCGTTGAATTCGAACAGGGACACGGTGACCGTCCACTCGCTCATGTTGCGCACGTAGTTGATGGCGCCGTCGATCTTGCCGACGCACCAGTAGCGCTGGCCGGGGCGGGATTTCGCGGGGCGGGTCTGCCAGAAGCCGTCGAAATGCTCCATGTCCGCGAGTCTGCCGGACATGTAGCGCAGCAGACGGCCATCGACCTCCACGTTGAACTGTTCGCCGGGATTCTCACGCGAGATGAGCATGTCGTGCGGGGCCATCTGGTCCTGCAGCGCATGCTTGCCCGCGGCCCTGGCGATGTCCGCGACCTTCATGGCGAGGTCGCGCAGATTCTCCTGTTGTGCCATGGTTCCCCATCGTATCCGCTCGAACCGGTTTTGTCGCGCACGCGGGCGCGGGCTCCACGAAACGCGCCAGAACCGCGCCGCACGGCTCACCGCCGCTGTTCCGTGGCGAGCCGCGCCAGCAGGCCGGCGGCGTCGGCCGCTTCGGCCACGGCAGTTTCGACGTTCTCCTTGCGGAACGCCAACGGATCGGACATGTCGAGGCTCACGAGGTCGCCGGGGCGCACGCTGGTCGCCTCGGCGGCGGACGCGTTGCCGTACGTGTCGGGCAGCGCGTCGCCCGCGCCGTCGGCCCGTGGCATGCGCGCGGTCAGATGCGACCAGCTGGCGGCGACCACGTCCGCGGGGAACGCGCGCACGACGGCGGCGCGCAGCCACGCGCGCGTCGTCTCGGGAGGGTTCGCGGCGGCCGTGGCGAGCGCGGCGTCGTCGACGAGACGTTCCACGCTCCCCGCCTTTTCGAGCTTGGCGAACACGGACCGGCCGGGGTCAAGCGCCGCCCACGACAGGTCGACGGCGGCGAGACGTGGATCATCCCACGACGTGTCCGGCCCGATCTTGCGGCGCAGCTTCTCCAGCAGCTGCCATTTGAGCAGCCATTCGACGCGTCCTGCTTCGGCGCGCATCGTCAGGCGCGCGTCGTCGCCGGCATGGCGGATGGCGGCGGTGTCGGCGAGCGCCTGCCCCCACATGGCCATCACGTTGCGGGTCTCACGGTCCTCCCATGCGGGTTCGCCGGCGGTGTCGGTGCCGAGCGTGGCGGCGGCGACCTCGTAGACGAAGCGGCGCAATGTGACCTGCATGAGCCATGCGGTGATCTCGCCGCCGGTTTCGCGCGGAAGCGTGGCTGCGAGCGTGAGGTCGTGGGAGACGGTGTGCATGGCTTCGACCGGGTCGGCGAGCTGGAGGGAGCCGAGCAGCGCGTCGAGGTCGTAGCCAGTTTCGCGCGCGTGTTCGAGCGCCCACAGCAGGATGGAGGTGACGCCGAGTTTCAGGACCTGGGGCACGTCCATGCGGTTGGCGTCGCCGACGATCACGTGCAGGCGGCGGTATTCGCCGGTGGAGTGGGATTCGTCGCGCGTGTTGATGATGGGCCGGTCGAAGGTGGTCTGCAGGCCAATCTTCGCGTGGATGGTGTCGGCGCGTTGGCTCAGCTGGTAGCCGGGCGTCTCGCTCTTCTCGCCGATGCCTACCCTGCCGGAGCCGGCCCAGATCTGCCGGGAGACGAAATGCGCGGTCATCAGGGCGGCGACGTCGGCGAAGGGCACGTCGCGGCGCATCATGTAGTTCTCGTGCGTGCCCCAGCTGGCGCCTTTGCCGTCCACGTTGTTGCGGTGGAGGACGATCGGACGAGCTGGTGCCGCGACGGCGCTGGCGGCGCGGGCGGCGGCGAGCATGAGCCGGTCGCCGGCATGGTCGTAGGCGAGTGCCTGGAACGGGTCCGTGGTTTCGGGCGCCGAATATTCGGGGTGCGCGTGATCCACGTAAATGCGGCCACCGTTGGGCGCGATCACGTTGGTGATGTTGAGTTGGGGCGCGTCGGTGAGCATGTCCGGGCGGGCCGCGGCGCGGTCGAGCCTGGTGCCGCGCGCGTCGTTGACCGGATCCTCCTGACGGTAGTCCCAGCGGATGTGCCGCGTGGCCGGCGTCGCGGCCGCGCCGACCACGTCGAAGCTCAGCTGCACCGGCTGGTAGTAGGCCACGCCCGGCTGCGAGACCGCGTACTCGGTCTCCGTTCCCATCACTCGTTTCACGCTCATGCGCACCATGATAGTTGCGCGAGTACGGCGCCTCACAGCCGGGTCTCGCCCCATCGGCCCGCTCGCGGAATCCGTCGTATCGGACTGCTGCAGGCCACAATCAGGGTGCTGGCGAGAATCGTCAGGGAAAACACCAGTACCGTATGCGGGAAACCGAGGACCGGCAGCAATGTTCCGGCGGCCGCACCGCAGAACGCCGAAAGGGTCTGGGCCGGCACCGTCAATGTGACGGTGATCCGGCCCTGCATATCCTGTGGCGACTTGGCGAACACGAAGCCGAGGAGCAGTGCGTTGATGACAGGGAAGGGCAGCCCCATCAACGAGTTGGCGATTAGGATGGCACGATAGTCATCGGTCAGCATCATCGGCGTCACACAGACGCACATGAAGACGAAAGCCACGCATACCGTCGTTCCCACAGGCAGTTCACCGCCGAACTTGCCCGCAAGAGCAGACCCCACCAGCATGGCAAGGGAGATGCCCGCGCTGATGAGGCCGATGAGCGTCGCGTTGGTACCGGCTGAGACCAGATGAAGCTGGATGGCGTATTGGATGCCATTGACTCCGAAATTCGTCAGCGATGCAGCCACCACGACGACCACCAACATCCGCTTATGCAGGAACCATGACCAGCCTCCGATGAGGTCCTGAAAGAACGATCCGCCGCTTTTCGACGGCCTTCCATCGGCAGGTTCCCCGGTTTGGTCTTCCCTCTTCCTGATGACCATAGCCGAAGCACCGGCCATGGCATACGCACATGCGGCGATCAGGAACGGGAGCCACGGTCGGACGCTGTACAGGAATCCCCCTATAGGATTCCCCATCATGTTGATGGTCGCATCGCGGCCCTCATTCAGGCTGCGGGCCTGAGGATAGTCACGGACGTCGATGATCGACCTGAGCATCGCGTCGGTCGCGCTGCCCAAAAAGCCATTGACGCCCGAAGCGATCACCGATATCGCAAGCAGTACGGGGAAGGACAACCGCCCCACAGACAGTAGAATGCCCACGATACCCCAGGCAAGCGTTCCCGTCACGGAGTTCGCGACGATCGCGGCCCTTCTGTCATGACGATCGACGAACGTGCCTCCGAACACACTCATCCCCTGTTGCGCGATCATCGACAACGACCCCATCCAGCCCGCCGCCACGGTGGATCCGGACAACGCATAACCGAGCAGGCTTATCGCCAACGCGCGCAGGGCCAAGCCAATCGCGGAAGCGGTATCCGCAGTGAACCATGCGACGTATCCGATGGAACGCCAGAACGGTAATTCCCCCCTCATATTCATATGAGCCTTCTTTCTTATTGTCGGATACCTGATATGAGAATCACGGCATCCAACGGAACACCTGAAGAACCAAGGCGACTCGTTCGGCGTCATTCCCGCCATCGGCGCGGCCCGCCCCGACCTGTTCCCATCTGCGGATGACCTCGTTCAATTCCCCGATCATCTCCTTCATCTCCGAGACGTTCAGGTTCAGAACGTGGTCGTCGCTCGTGCAGTTGTCGACCCACTCGCGAGGAAGATCGGGAACGCGGTCAAGGTACCGTTCATAGGCCATCTCGTAGGACACAGCGGCGGAACGGCGGAACAGATCCATGGCATCCGCACCTGCCCTGTCGCTTCGAGACGCAGGAACGTCCGGCCGTATCGCATCCTGGCAAGCCCTCCACCAGCTCTTTCGCCTATCGCCGTCCGGGGATTCGACCTTTTCCACGAATCCCGCACGAGCCAATTGCCCGAGGTGATAGCTGACCACCCCCGGAGCCTCCCCGATACGGCCACTGATGCTTCCCACGGTCTGGACCCCGTCGACGCGAAGCGTCCCAAGGATTCTCATGCGGACCGGATTGGCCACGGCGCGGAGAGCGGCGGAATCCGCCACCTTCACGGCGGTGTCCTCCAGCAATGCATGTCGCTGCGGCGTTTCGTCAGTCATTCCAACACCTTCCTTTCCCTGATCCAATCATACAACAAGGTTTTTGTACAAATTTTTTGCGCATTTATTTTGTTTGCGCCATCTCTTTATCGGGTAGCGCAGACGCGCAACCCAAAACAATTGAGCCTTCGCCAGTTTGTGTGGTGGGGTGTTGGGTTTCCGTAGCGGCGAGTGGGGGTTCCCGGGGTGTGGGAGGAGGGTTCTCCCTGTATGGTTTGTTCCCGCCAAGGAGCAGACGCCGACGCCAGGCTGTGTTGTTGTGTTTTGGCAGGTTGGTGTCCGCCTTGCGGGAAACACCGCTCAACCTGCCGAACAGACATTGAAGCAATACACCTGCACGGCCGCATGGCGGAGGGTGTTCTTCGTTGCAAGGGGTACATTGCGCGTGCCGCGGACATCCATCTGCGTTACAAGGGGTGCCCAGACCCCGATATCCCGGGTACACATGGCGGAATACCGTCCCTCACGGGTCTCGAACCCCCGCGAAACCCCAGCCTGGGCACCCCTCGCAAACCACATGGATGCCCGCAACGCCCCATACCTACCCCTCATCAACGAGATAGCACAGACAGGTCAGCGTTTGACGGCGAAGAAGCCGGCGAGAAGCGCGGCGCGCGAGTGCGGCCGCCTCGCCCATCTCCTCGTCGTAGCACATGGCCCCTATTCATACCCCATATTTCCATCAGTCCCCCGTCCAAGCCCCATCTCCTTCGCCCGAGCCTACCAATGGAAACCACATCTCAGTGACCGAAAACACGGAGCAATGGGCGGCTCCTACTCGAACAGCACCATCACCCCACACATACTGGTGAAGGCTCTGATTTCTACGGCTCGGACCACAGCAACGGCATGTTCGACCCGGTCAGTGTTCCACGCCGCGGATGGCGGTGACGGCACCGGCGTCGAAGCCGTTGACGCGGCTCCACTGCACGGGGTCGGCGTCGAGCAACGAATCGCGTGTCTCCGTAAACTCTTCCTCGACGGCGCGCGCCAGCAGGTCCACGCCGATCGCGACGTCGCTCCCGGTGCCGATGGACGCCTTCACGGCGAGAGTCTTCGCACGGTCGACGATGTTCTTCAGGCTCGCGCCGCTCGTCACGTCGGCGAGGAACAGCGCGTTCCACACACCGTGCTCGTCGCGTACGTCGGCGAGATGACGACGTGGCGAACGCGTGTAGATGTCGCGCACGAGCACACCGGCGAGCGCGTCGGCGTCCACGCCGCCCTCGAGCGGCAGGTCGTCGGTCAGATAGTGGCGGATGACAGCGCGCGCCGCGTCGCCGTTCGGACGATCGATGCGGATCTTCACGTCGAGACGGCCCGGGCGCAGCACGGCCGGGTCGATCATGTCGACGCGGTTGGAGGCGCCAATGACCATCACGTTGCCGAGCGATTCGACGCCGTCGAGTTCGGCGAGGAACTGCGGCACAATCGTGGTCTCCACGTCGGAGGAGACGCCGGAGCCGCGCGTGCGCAGCAGCGAATCCATCTCGTCGATGAACACGATGACGGGCCGCCCGTCGGCAGCGCGTTCGCGCGCGCGACGGAAGATGAGACGGATGAGACGTTCCGATTCGCCGACGAACTTGTTGAGCAATTCCGGGCCTTTGACGGACAGGAACACGCCGCCGGCGCCCGGCGTGCCGGAGCGCTCGCCGAAGCCGTCGCCTTCGGCGAGCGCGTGCGCGACGGCCTTGGCGATGAGCGTCTTGCCGTTGCCGGGCGGGCCGTACAGGAGCACGCCCTTCGGTGGTTTGAGATCGTAGCGGGCGTACAGTTCGCGATGCTGGAACGGCAGTTGGACGGCGTCGCGGATGCGTTCGATCTGCCGGTCGAGGCCGCCGATGTCGTCGAACGTCACGTCGGGCGTCTCCTCGAGGACGAGGTCGGCGTCGTTCGCGCGGGGCAGCGCGTCGACGGCGATGCGGCCGGAGGCCTCGACGATCACGCGGTCGCCCTTGTCGAACGGGTGGGAGGCAAGTGTGCTGGCACGGCGGACGACGCTCGCGTTGCCGCCCGCGTCGGCAACGACGAGACGACCGTCGCCGAGCGGCTCCGTGACGGTGCGCACCATGCCGGACGTATCGTGGTCGCGCTGGTCGACGAGGACCATCTTCTCGTTGAGGATGACGGTGCGCCCGGCTGCGAGACGCGAGGCGTTGAGTCCGGCCGCGACGGGCACGATCATACGGCGCGTGCCGACGATGACCTCGGCGCTGGCGTGCGTGACGCCCATCTCGTCCGTGCGGGAGGAGTCGACCTTCACCATCGTGGCGAAGGTGAGCGGCGGCTGGGCGAGCTGCGACAGCTGCGATTTCGCTTTGGTGAGCTCCTTGCCGGCGCGGGTGAGCGCCTCGGCCAGCGCATGGTTCTTCGCCATGAGCCGGTCGTTCAACGCGGCGAGCTCGCGGGCCGTCTGCTCGCGCGCCTGCCTGTCCAACGTCTGCCGATCGTCCGTCATGCCTGTCCGTCTCCCCCGATTCCTTACTTCCGGTGTGCTCCGCGTTTACTCGTCACTGTACGGATTTTGCGCACCGCCCACACCACGATGACCACGATGAAGGCGACGATCACCACGTCCTCGAACACGTTGAGGTAGCCGAGGATCGAGCACCAGCCGGAGCCGAGGAAGTAGCCGGCGGAGACGAGGATCGTGTTCCACACGGCCGAGCCGAGCAGCGTCCAGCCGGTGAAGTGGAGGAAGTTCATGCGGTTGAAGCCCGCGGGGATGGAGATGAGCGAACGGACGACGGGGATCACGCGGCCGATGAGCACGCTGGCCGTGCCGTAGCGGGTGAACCAGTCGTTCGCCTTGTTGACGTCCTTGCGGCTGACGCCGGGGATCACGTCGGCGGCCCTGTGGATGCGGTGCAGTCCCACCCAACGGGAGATGCCGTACAACGCCCACGCGCCGAGAAGCGAGCCGACGGTCGCCCAGATGATCGCCTCGACGAGGTTGAGCGTGCCGCGCGAGGCGGTGAATCCGGCGAGCGGCAGGATCACTTCGGAGGGGATCGGCGGGAAGACGGATTCCAACGCGATGGCGAGCGCCACGCCGACGCCGCCGACCGTCTCCATCAGGGAGACGAGCCAGTCGGTGATGACCTGGATGAGACCGCCGTCGCCGGTCGGGCAGACGGGGGCCGGCGCGTTCGTGGCGGCCTGCGTAGTGACGCCCGCGGCGGCGGAAAGATTCAGAACCATGGTTGCAAAGGGCATGACGCGTATTGTCCCAAGGTTTTTCGACAATCGGGGGCATGACCGAAGAACTTGCGCAATCCCTTGACGAGCAGACCCATGCCGGCGATGCCGGCGACAACAAGGAAGGCACGCCCGCGGCGGACGTATGGGGCTTCCCCCAGGCGCCGACCCTGGCCCGCCCCGGCCTACTGGTCATGGACGTCGATTCGACGCTCATCGACGAGGAGGTCATCGACGAGCTCGGCGAGGCGGCCGGCTGCGGCGAGCGGATCGCCGAGGTGACGGCGCGCGCGATGCGCGGCGAACTCGAGTTCTGCGACGCGCTGCGCGCACGCGTGGCGCTGCTTCAGGGCCTGCCGGTCTCCGTGTTCGACACGGTGCACGACAAATTGCATTTCACCAACGGCGCGCTGGAGCTCATCGACACGCTGCACGCGCACGGCTGGAAGGTGGGCGTCGTCTCCGGCGGATTCCATGAGGTCGTGGATCGGCTCGTCGCCGAAGCGCATATCGACCATCGGCTTGCGAACCGGCTCGAGGTGCGCGACGGCCATCTCACCGGCAAGGTGCTCGGCGACATCGTGTGCAAGACGGTGAAACTGCATGCGCTGCGCGAATGGGCGAAACGCGAGGGCGTTGACATGGCGCAGACCGTGGCCGTGGGCGACGGCGCGAACGACATTCCGATGATTCAAGCCGCGGGTCTCGGCATCGCGTTCTGCGCGAAGCCGAAGACCCAGCTCGCCGCCCACGAGGCCATCAACGAACGCGACCTGACCAAGGTCCTCGACTTCCTGCGCCGCTAGGCGAGACGGGCGGAATCGGCCAGGCGGGCGCCGCGCGCCCAGTCGGCGGCGCGCATGGCCTTCTTGCCTTGGGCCTTGACCTCGAGCAGTTCGAGCGGCGTGGTGCCGGTGCCGACCCACACGTTGCGCTTGCCGGCCTTGAGCTCGCCCGGTTCCAATGACTGCGGCGCGTTCGGGTTCGCCAAGTCCGCCGGCTGGGCGCGCAGGATGTGCAGGGTGAGCGGCTTCGCGGGTTCGCCGGTCTGAGCACCGCCGACGTCGCCGGCACCCGTTCCGGCGACGTCGGCCGAACCGTCATCGCCGGGCAGTCCGTCCGCGTACAGCGCGCACCATGCGCCCGGATTCGGCGTGCAGGCACGGATCTGGCGGTCCACGGCCTCGATCGGCGCGGTGAAGTCGACGTGCGCGTCCTCGACGGTGATCTTGCGCGCGTATTCGTGGTCGCCTTCCGGCTGCGGGGTGAACACGGCGGTCCCCTCCCCCACATGCGCGAGCGCGTCCACATACATGGGCGCGCCTTCGACGGCGAGACGGTCGAGCAGTTCGCCGGCGGTTTCGCGGCCGGTGAGGTCCACGCTCATCGTGGCGATGACGGGGCCGTCGTCCAATCCCTCGCCGACTTTGAACACGTCGGCGCCGGTGGTCGTGTCGCCGGCCCAGATGGCGCGTTGCGCGGGGGCCGCGCCACGCCACGCGGGCAGGTTGGAGAAGTGGAGGTTGTACCAGCCGAGCGGTACCGCGTCGAGCACGTCGACGGGCAGGATGTTGCCGTAGGCGATGACGGCGGCGATGTCCACGTCGAGCGACTTCAGCGTGTCGAGGAAGCCGGGGTCGCGCGGTTTCGCGTCGATGACGGGGATGCCGAGCTCCAGCGCTGCGGCCTTGACCGGGCTGGGCTTGAGCTTGCGGCCGCGGCCGGTGGGCGCATCGGGACGGGTGAGCACGGCCTTCACGTCGAAACGCGGGTCGGCGGCGAACGCCTTCAGCGACGGCACGGCCACGTCGGGCGTGCCGGCGAACAACAGGTTGAGCATAGGTGTGCGTGTTTCCTTCGTGACGGGGAATCTACCGAAACGGCGATTCTACTTCACGGTCTTCACGTCGGGGATGTCCACGCCGGCGGCGATCAGCAGCTCGCGCAGCTTCACCGGATCGCGGAAGCGGATGCCGCGGATGCCGGCGGCGTTCGCGCCGACGATGTTCATCGCCTTGTCGTCGATGAACACGGCTCCCGAAGCCGCGATGCCGAACTCCTCGAGCGCGCGCTCGTAGATCTCCTTGTGCGGCTTGCGCAGCCGCACATAGCCGGAGACGATCTTGCCGTCGAGCGAGTCAAGGATCGGCGTGGCCTTCTCGGCGATCGGGAACAGCTCCTTCTCCCAGTTCGACAGGCCCCACACGCCGATGCCGGCGGCCTTGAGGTCGTTGATGAGCACGCGCGCGCCGGGCACGACGCCGACGAGCGAATCCTCGAAATTGTCGAGATAGTACTGGAGCATGTCGGCCCACTGGTCGCCGCTGTGCTCGCGCATCCACGCGACGCCCTCCTGAGGGGTGGCGCCGGCGTCCATCCGGTCGTTGGCGTCGTAGAAGCGGGACACGTCGTTGTCGAGGAAGCGGTCGATGGTCTCCTGGTCGTAGCGCGGAATGAGCACCGCGGACGGATCCCAGTAGATGAGCACATTGCCGAAGTCGAAGATGACGTCGGTGATCGGCTTGCCGGCGTTCGCCGCTGCCTCGCCGTCCGCCACCATCACGTCGTATTCCATATCCGGTTCTCCGGGCCAACCCTTCATCGCGTCCTCCGTTCGTATCCGTTCGACGCGGGCGGCATGCGCCCGCATTCCGTCATCATGTTCCCATGCGCGCGGGACGCTGCCGCCCACGTCGTCGACCGGTCCGGCCGGCCGTCAGCGTTCGTCCAGCGTCGTCGTCGCCGGCGCGAACGCCGCCGGACGCAGACGCCGGGCGCGGCCGACGGCGAGGCCGACGCAGACGAACGCCACGGCGAACAGCGCGACGATGCCGACCGACACGCCCCAGCCGGCAACATCCACGCCGCCGGACGCGCCGATGCCGAACGCATCGTCGATCGACGCGCAGTACCACCGGCCGGGCAGCATCCGGCCGAGCGCGGCCATCGCCGCGGGCATCATGTCCAGCGGGAAGGTGACGCCGGAGGTGAACAGGATGACCAGTCCGAACACGTTGGCGAAACCGTTGGCCATGATGTCGTTGAACCCGCACTCGCTGAGCAGGAACCCGCAGGCGACCGTCATCAGCGCGTACACGCAGGCCGACGCGAGCGTCATCGCCACGCCGGACGGGGCGAGGGCGCTCGGATCCACGCCCGCCGCGACCATCATCGCGAGAGCCGCGACCGCGTAGCCGGCCACGACGACCAGCGCGAACATGCACAGGGTGGCCATGCGCTGCAGGCCCATCGTCGAGGAGCGCTGCGGCGAGGCGTACAGGCGCCGGCGCGTCTCTCCGGCGTTGAACACGCCCAGCACGAGCGACGTGCAGACGGTCATGGCGAGGAACAGCGGGTAGAGCACGGTCTGCATCAGGCCGCCGAATCCGATTGCGGCGCGGTCGGACGCGGACGCCGAAGAGGCGGGGTCGGCGTCGCTGTGGTCCACGGCGATCGCATGGTTCGCGGCCTTGTCTCGCGCGGCGTCGACGGCCTGTTTCGTCGCGGACGTGAGGTCGTCCAGCGTGAGGTTCGTGAGTGTGCCGGCAGGGAGCTGGTCGGGCGAGAAACCGCCCGACTGCGCGCCCGCCGAGCCAGTCGCATCCGCGCCGAACCGCTCGGCCAGCTGCGCGGGGTCGACCGTCACGTTGCCGCCGATCAGCGCGGTGCGGGTCAGGGACAGGAATCCGCCCGCGTCCATGGAGGCCATCGCGCCCACTCCGGACGTGTAGCTGGTGACGGTCTCGACCTGCGGCGCGTCACCGCCCGAGGCGACGGAGGCGACCAGCCTGTCCGCGTACCCGTCGGGGATGATGACGATCAGGTCCACCCAGTTCGAGGCGACCGCCTGCTGCAGCGTCTCCGGATCGTCGTCGAGGTCGGTGAGCTCGTTATCGACGGCAAGGTAGGCGCGCATCGCGTCGGCCACGCCGCCACGGTTGGAGTCCCTGTCGATGACCGCCACGTCGGCCTTGCCGGGCGTGAAAGTGTCGCCGACCTGACGGCTCCCGGACAGTGCGGAACCGCCGAGCGCGAGCATCATGACGCCGATGCCGATCAGGTAGATGAGGATGTAGATGCGGTGCGCGATGAGCACACGCAACGTGGCCTTACAGGTGTTCATAGCGTTGCTCCTTGAGCATCAGGGCGCCTGCGGCGAGGAACAGCGCGCTCATGGCGAGGAGCACGCCGCAGGTGGCGAGGAACGGACGGTAGCTGTCGAAGTAGAGGATGTCGTAGAACAGGTTCACGACCTGCTGCGTGGGGTTGATGAGGGCGAGCGCGGGCAGATTGCGGGCGATCCAGTCGCTCAGGGACATCGCGAACGCGCCGTACAGTCCGGAGAACAGCGACAGGGTGCAGGCGATGGCGCTGGTCATGCCGACCTTGACGCCGTAGGAGAGCTTCGGTATCGCGCCGATCATCGTGCCGAACGCGCATGCCATGAACGAGGCGGTGACGACGGCGAGGACGGCGGCGGGTTCGCGCCCGCCGAACGGGACGCCGAGGACGAAGCGGATGTAGGCGAACGCGACGAGCAGGCAGACCGAGGCGCACAGCCAGCTGGCGAGGAACCCGGCGACGAGCTGCCGCGTACGGCTCAGGGGCGCGATCGAACGGCGCACGCCCAACGCGGACAGGTTGGCCTGCGCGGTGACGACCGCCCTGATCGAATAGGACATCGACATGATGCACGCCATGGCGAACAACGCGTAGAAGTACCGGGTGGAGACGCCGGGGACGGAGTTGGTGAGCGTGGTCTCGCGGGTCATGCCGGTGGCGGAGCCGAGGGACGTCCAGAAGGATCGGCTGGTCGCGGCCCAGGGGTTGTCGGCGATGAGCTTGCGGGTGAGCGCGTCGGTGCGGTTGTAC
Source organism: Bifidobacterium aesculapii (assembly GCF_001417815.1). Taxonomy (GTDB): domain Bacteria; phylum Actinomycetota; class Actinomycetes; order Actinomycetales; family Bifidobacteriaceae; genus Bifidobacterium; species Bifidobacterium aesculapii. The sequence continues at coordinate 38,170 of NZ_BCFK01000023.1, read as the reverse complement.
AGGTCGATGGCGCCGCCGAGGGCCGAGATGGTGATGGACTTGCCCGAGACGGACGCGCCGGAGCCGTCCATGCCGGCGACGGCGCCCGAGGCGAGGGTCAGGGTGATGCGCCCCTGCTTGTCGACGGTCAGGTAGCCGTCCGCGTCGCCTTTCGCGATGAGGTCGCGGGCCTTGCCGACCGAGTCGGCCCGGGTCGCGTCGAGCAGCGGCCGGCTGATGCCGGTGGCGTCCTTGGCTTCGCCCGACAGCGCGTCGATGAATGCGGAAGCCCCCTTGTCGTTGTTCCAGTTCGTATCCTGGACCGTGGCGAGGGGCACCGCCTTGAGCTCGTATTGCGAGCCGAGGTCGGCGAACATCATGTTGAACAGGGTGGCGAGCGCGAGGGGGAAGACGATGAGCCAGAACATCGACGCCTTGTCCTGCAGGTTCGTTCTGAGGGTCATGACGAAGGTGGACCACATGGTGCGTCTCCTTTCCGTGTTTCCGTGAAATGCGTGGGGTGGGTGCGTGGGGTGGGGTCAGTCGCGCAGCGCCGTGCCGGTGAGTTCGAGGAACACGTCGTTGAGGGTGGGCGGACGGCTGGTGAGGTGGCCGATGCTCGCACCGCCCGCGCGCAGCACGCCGATGAGGTCGACGAGGTTGTGGTCGCCCCGGCGGCAGGTGACGTCGAGCCTGCGGCCGTCCCATGCGGCGTCGGTGACGAAGCCGAGCGCGCGCACGGCGGCGAGCGTCTCATCGCCCAGGTCGAGGGTCTCGATGGTGATGCGTTCGCCGGTGTCGATCATGTCCTTCAGTTCGTCGGCGGTGCCGAGGGCGAGGTGCCGGCCGTAGTCCATGATGAGGATGCGGTCGCAGATCTCCTCGACCTCCTCCATGTAGTGGCTGGTGTAGATGACGGTGGCGCCGTCCCGGTTGAGCCGCTGGATGCCTTCGAGGATCGCGTTGCGGCTTTGCGGGTCGACGGCTACGGTGGGTTCGTCGAAGATGATGAGATCGGGTTTGTGGGCGATGCCGCAGGCGATGTTGAGCCTGCGCAGGAGGCCTCCGGAGAGTTTGCCGGGGCGGAAGCGCCGGTAGTCGCCGAGCCCGGCGAAGTCGATGGCCTCGTCGACGAGCGGGGCGCGTTCGGCCTTCTTCGGCACGTACAGGGAGCAGAAGTAGTCGATGTTCTCTTCGACGGTGAGTTCGTTGAGAACGGCGACGTTCTGCGGCACGAGTCCGATGCGCCGTTTGAGCGCGTAGCTGGTGGGGGTCATGGGCTCGCCGAAGACGCGGATCGTCCCCGAGTCGTAGGCGAGCAGGGCGAGGATGCAGTTGATCGCGGTGGTCTTGCCGGAGCCGTTGGGGCCGAGCAGGCCGAAGATCTCGCCTTGGCGCACGTCGAGGTCGAAGTGGTCGAGCGCCGTCATCTCGCCGTAGTGTTTGACGAGTCCGGAGACGCTGACGGCCGGGACGGCCTCCGGCGCCGCGCCGGTCGGATGGTCGATCGTCATGTCCGTTCCTTTCCGCAGGTTTCCATGGGTCCGTCCGTAGACCTTCCGCGGGGACTCCCTCCCGATTCGCGGAACCGGTTCCGCGGGTGGTCTCCACGGGCGATGGTTCCATCCTGTCATCCGGCGGCGGGTGCGGCCACCGGCAGACGTCACGATTGCGCGCGGGTCGTCCGTGACATTTGTCATGACGTCCGCCCCCATGCGCGCGATGTCTCCCCGATGCTTCGGGGCGGGTAGGCTTGGGCGTGGTAGGGCGCGACCTGAGAATCGGGGGGTGGATGTACGCATGCGCGTGATGGGCGAGAAGGCGCTGCTGGCCGCGTTGGGCGTGGCGCTGGCCCTGTGCGCGCATGCGCCGGTGGATGCGGTGCTGGTCGCGGCGCTGTTGGCGGCGACGTCAGTGACGGGTCTTGTCTCGTGGATGAGGCCCGCCAGTCTGGCGTGGCTGTCGACTGCGGCGTTCGTCACGGTAGCCGTGTTCGTGCCGTTGTGGCGCGTGTTCCTGCCGCTGGCCGCGTATGATCAGGCGCGTATGGGATTGCCTCGGGTGCGGTGGCGATCCGCCGTTGCGCTTCGTCTGATGCCGCTGTCACGCTGGCTGTGGCTGTTGCCGTTCGCGCCCCTGTTCGCGTCGCTCGTCGCGGGCGACGGCGGCACGGGCGCGGCGGACGGCCTGTCCGATCCCGCCCTCGCGAGTGCGCTCGTCATCGTCTCGTGCGTGGGATGCGCGTTGGGATTCGAATCCCGTGACGCCGCCACGACGCACGACGAGGTGCTCCGTCTGCGTGACGGATTGCGTGAGCACGCCCGCGTGACCCGTATGCGGATGGCGGATGTGGCGGAGGAACGTGCACGGTCGGTGCGCATGGCGACGCTCGGCGAACGCACGCGCATCGCCCGTGAGATCCACGACAACGTCGGTCATCTGCTCACCCGCGCGATCATGCAGTCGCAGGCGTCGCGCACGGTGGCCGAGGCGACGGGCGATACCGTGGCCGCGCAAGGGTTCGGCGCCATCGCCTCCACGCTGGACGGCGCGATGACGATGGTGCGCCGGTCCGTGCATGATCTGGAGGACGACGGCACCGATTTCGCCGCGCAGATCGAGGATGCGGCACGGTCGTTCGACGGGATCTCGCGGGATTTCCACGTCTCGGTGACGAACGACATCGCCGACGCCCCGGCGCCGGTGGCCCGCTGCTTCGCGACGGCGATCCGCGAGGCGCTGGCCAATGTGGTGCATCATAGCGAGGCGCGGGAGGCGACCGTCACGTTGCGGGACATGCCCGCGTTGTGGCAGTTGGTCGTGCAGGATCCCGGCCCGGCGGCCGCCGGAGCCGGCGGGGCGGGGCGCGGCATGGGTGTTGCGGACATCGAATCGCGGGCCAGAGCGCTGGGCGGCACCGCCCTGTGCGGGCCGTATGCCGCAGGCTGGCGCGTGTTCGTGTCCCTGCCGAAATCACGATGGACGACACGGGAAGGGAGCACATCATGAGCGTCTCGATCGTGGATGACGATCCGATTGTCTGCCAATCATTGGAGACCATTCTCACCGCCACCGGCGCGGCGAAGGTGCTGTGGACGGCGAACGACGGGCGTACCGCCGTCGACCGGTATTTCGGCTCGTCCGCGGGCAGACCGGACGTGCTGCTCATCGACATCCAGATGCCCGGCATGGACGGGCTGGATGCGGCGCGCGCCGTTCTCGACCGCGATCCGGAGGCGCGTGTCCTGTTCCTGACGACGTTCGCCGACCGCCCGACCATTACGCGGGCCATGGCGCTCGGCGCCAAAGGGTATCTCATCAAGCAGGACGTGGCGGCGGTGGGTCCCGCGATCCAGGCGGTGACGGCAGGTCAGGTGGTGATGGGTTCGGACGTGCTCGGCAAGCTCACCGGCGTCTCCCGCGAAGGCCTGCCCCCCGCCGGAGCCTCCCCCGCGTTGGACGGGCCGATCGACGATCTTAATGAGCGCGAGCGCGAGATCGCCTCGCTGGTGGCGTTGGGACTCGACAACCGCGAGATCGCGCACCGGCTGTATCTCAGCGAAGGCACGGTGCGCAACCGCGTGAGCGCCCTGCTCGACAAGCTGGGGCTTGCCAATCGCACGCAGCTGGCGATCCTGTGGATCAACGCGCACCGGTGAGCCGGCGCGGTTCCCGGATTGCTCAACTATTCAACGGCTCAGATAAGGTCCTTCCTGTCGAGCTGGAAGCGCAGTTCGCCCGGTTCGCGTGCGGCGACGTGACGCGCGACCGCGTTGCGCAACCGGGCTGCGAGCTCTTCGCGCCGCGCGTGCGGCACGCGGATGATGGCGCGCACACGGTCGGCGGTCACTTCGAGCTCGCGCGCGTCGATGGTGCGCGGCTGCGGAATCGGCACCGGGCCGAGTACGCCGGGCAGTTCCGTCTCTCCGCCCGGCAGTGGGCAGACGGCCATGTCGCCGCCCAGCGCACCGACCGCCTTCAACGCGTAGGCGACCGCGTCACGCCGCCCCCACACGCAGGCGACGGATACGGCCGGCGGCATGCCGGTCTCGAAGCGTTCCGCGAGCTCGCGTGCGGCGAGCAGCGAGGAATCCCAGATCATCAGCGACTGCGCGATCGCCGGATCGGTTTCCCCGAGCAGCAGCGCCTGACCGCCTTCGGTGCGCGGCGCGCATAGGGCGACGACGCGCATCCATGTGGCAAGCGCGTCCACGCGCGCGTCCAGTCCGGGCGAGTACAGGCTCGTCCACGCGTCGAGTATCGCCACGGCGGCATATGACCCGTACGCGGCAGTGACGCCTCCCGCCGCGGTACCGGCCGTCTCATCCCCACGTCGGATGCCTGCCACGCCCGCGTGTGCGGCCGCCTCCGCATCGTGCAACCGCACGCGCGGCTCCGCGCCGGGCGTGGCGATGACGATGACCGGGCGTGCGTCGATCTCCTCGATGACGCCGCCCGGCTGGCTGGGCGACGACAGCAGCACGGGTATGCCGCGGAACAGGCCACGCAATTCCGCGGCGGTGCCGGCCGCCCCGACGCGCACGACACGCAACCGCTCGCCATGGCAGTGCGGGCATGTCCAATTCGACGCGGCGGCGCCGCACCACCGGCATCGTGGCGTGACGGACCCACGCGTCTGCTGCAACGGACCGGTGCAGCGGCTGCACCGCGCCTGACGCAGGCATCTGGGATTGGCGCAGCTCAACGTTTCGGCGATGCCGTCCGCCGGAATCGAGAACAGCACCGGACCGGAGCGCAACGCCTGCCGGATGTTGGCGACGGCGGTGTGCGGCACGCGCGCGCCGATGGACGGATCGGCGAGCCGTGCCAGCTCCTCGCGGTTCAGCCACCGCACCCAAGGCATGGCGTCCTTCAGCACGCTGGGCAACGGCCGCACCGCGTCGCTCGGCCCGCTCACGGCCGTGGCGGCGGCACGCGGCGGCATGCCGGGCAGACCGGCGACCTCCATCTGGCTCAATGGGCTGCGCGCGTTGGCGAGGGCGACGAACACGCCGCCGTGCGCCTTCGCGCGCAGCCTGAGCACGCCGCGCGCGTGGGCGTAGGGCATCATGCCGTCCGCCTGCTGGTAGGCGATGTCGTCCATGATCGCGAACAGCGCGGGGCCTTCGACGGGCGCGTACATGGCGGCGCGCGGGCCGATGGCGCACCGGACCTGCCCTGTGGCGAGGGCGAGGTAGGCACGGTAGCGGTCCGCCGGCGGCATGCCGGCGCTGAGCACGGCGACGTCGCCCGTCCACCCGCCGGTGGCGGAACGCCGCGCACCCGTCCCGCCCGCTTCGGAATGCTCCATGCCGGCCCGCCCCGGGGAGAACGGGCGCAGGCCCAATGCGCCCAACGCATCGAGCACGTCGCGAGTCTCCTTCATGCCGGGCAGCACGATGACGGCGCCGTGCCCGGCGGACAACGATTCGGCGGCCATCCATGCGAGCGCCGCGGCGGCCTTGCCGACGCCGGGCAGCGGGTCGAACACGAACGGGCGGAACGTGCGCGCATGCAGGGCGTCGCGCAGCTCATGCACCGTATGGTCGTATTGTGCGGCGATGGTTCCGAACGCGCGGTCGAGCGCGGCGGCGCCCCGCTCCTCCCCCGCGCCGGAGCGTGTGAATCCGGCGACGAGCCGCTGCTCCTGCTCGACTTTGGCGACGCGCGGAGGCACGGCCAGGCGCAGGATGTTGGCGCGTGTGCCGCCATATGCGTCCGCGATGAGCGTGATGTCGCGGCGCATCGACGCCGGTACGAGCACGCCGCCGCCGAGCACGCGTTCGAGGTAGCGCAGCGAGGAGCGCGGCGTTTCGGACGTATCGGCGCGTTCCCAGATGACGCCGTTGACGCGCCGGCCGCCGAACCGGACGCGCACGAGCGCGCCGGGCACGGCCGCTTCGGAATCCTTCTCGTCGATGAGATAGTCGAACGTGCGGCCCAGATGCGTCGCCTGGACGTCGAGCACGACGCGCGCCACCGGCCCGCTGCCCGCGGGCGTATGCGCCGCGGGGGCGCGACGGCGCCGCTTGCGGGGTGCGAGCCCGTCGAGCGCCAGTTGTTCCGCTTCCGTTCCAGTCATAGCTGCAATGGTAACGGCAACGCGAAGGGCCGGTACATGAGTACCGGCCCTATCCTCTCGGCGTGTCGCCGTGCGGAGCCCTGTGCGGGGCGCTACCGCAGTTCGGCGATGGCGGCCTTGAGCTCGTCGACCTTGTCGGTGCGCTCCCACGGGAATTCGACGTCGACGCGGCCGAAGTGGCCGTAGGCGGCGGTCTTCGCGTAGATCGGGCGCTTGAGGTCGAGCTCGTCGATGATCGCGGCGGGGCGCAGATCGAACACCTTGCGCACGGCTGCGGCGATCCGGGCGCGGCTCACGCCCTCCTCGGTGCCGAAGGTCTCGACGTTCACGGAGACCGGGTCGGCCACGCCGATCGCGTACGCGACCTGCACCTCGACGCGGTGCGCGAGGCCGGCGGCGACGATGTTCTTCGCCACCCAGCGGGTCGCGTACGCGGCGGAACGGTCCACCTTGGACGGATCCTTGCCGCTGAACGCGCCGCCGCCGTGGTGGGCGGCGCCGCCGTATGTGTCGACGATGATCTTGCGGCCGGTCAGACCGGCGTCGGCGGCCGGGCCGCCGAGGATGAACGAGCCGGTCGGGTTGACGAGCTGGCGGTAGTCGTCATGCTTGACCTTGCCGTCGAGCACGTCGTCGAGCACCGGGTCGATGACGTGCTCCTTGAGCTGGCCGCGCAGCCATTCCTGCGTGGCCTCGGGGTCGTGCTGCGTGGAGATGAGCACGGTGTCGACACGCAGCGGACGGTCGTTCTCGTCGTATTCGATGGTGACCTGCGTCTTGCCGTCCGGGCGCAGGTGCGGCACTTCGCCGCTCTTGCGCACTTCGGCCAGACGGTAGGCGAGGCGGTGCGCCAGATAGATGGGCAGCGGCATGAGCACGTCGGTCTCGTCGGTGGCGTAGCCGAACATCACGCCCTGATCGCCGGCGCCCTGCGCCTCATAGCGTTCCTCGCGGCTGGCGGCGGTCTCCTTCTCACCGGTCAGGCGTGCCACGCCCTGGTTGATCTCCGCGCTCTGCTCGGTGATGGCGACGATCACGCCGCACGAGTCGGCGTCGAGGCCGACTTCGGAGGAGGTGTAGCCGATACGGCGCAGCGTCTCGCGCACCTTGGACTGCACGTCCACGTAGCCTTCGGACTTGACCTCGCCGAACACGAGGAACACGCCGGTGGCGGCGGAGGTTTCGACGGCGACGTGCGAGGACGGGTCCTGCCTGAGCAGTTCGTCGAGAATCTCGTCGGAGATCTGGTCGCACACCTTGTCCGGGTGGCCTTCGGTGACGGATTCGGCGGAGATGAGCTTGCGCTCCTGGTTGGTCATATCATCCCTCTTTCGGACTTATCGCCCCGCGCCGCCGCCGTTGCCGGCCGCGCGCGAGGCACAATGATACGGTTTGCTGTTGTTGTCGAGGATCGCACGGGTTCCATGCCTCCGCAGGCGTCGCCGCCGCGGTGATTATGAAAAAGGCCCGTGCCTGCCATGTCGCCATGGCCGGCGCGAGCCTCAGGTCGTTCGCTCCTGCGTTCCAGTTCTACACGTCGCCGCCTTGGTTGGCAAGCGTCCGCGAGAAATACGCGCGGAAAGAACGGGCGGCGGAATCGGTCAGTTGCCTTCGGTCAGATCGTCCTCGCCGAGGGTCTCCTCGAGCAGGCCCTCGTTGATCTCGCGGAAGGCGATGGACAGCGGCTTCTCGTTGTTCTGGTACTCGACGAGCGGGCCGACGTTCTGCAGCAGGCCCTCGTTGAGCTGCGTGAAGTAGGAGTTGATCTGACGGGCGCGCTTGGCGGCGAAGATCGCCAGGGCGTACTTGGAGTCGGCGTGCTCCATGAGATCGTCGATAGTCGGGCTGGCCAGACCGTCGGGGGTGGGGCGGGTGCCGAACTCCTCTTCGCCCTTGACCTCGGTGGTCTCGGTTTCATCTGCCATATTCGTATGCTCCAAACCGTGGGAAAATCTATCTCAACCGCAACAAGTATAGACATGCCCGGCGACGCGGCGACGTCGCACCATGCCCCGCCTCACCGCCACGGCACGTATTCGCATGCGGAGTCGCGCAGGCGCGGCATGCCCTCGACCACGTCCACGCGCGCCGGCGGCTCCTGCGTGCCGCCGCGCCGCGCCTCCACCTGCTCGTAGAGCATGCGGAACGCGCGTTCGCCCATCTCCAGGTAGTTCTGGCTGTAGCTGGTGAGCGCGGGCGAGACCACGGCGGCGAAGTTGCGATCGTCGAAGCCGACGACGCTCACGTCGTCCGGCACCTGGCGGCCCGCCTCGCGCAGTCCCTTGACGACGGCGATGGCAGTTTCGTCGTCGCCGGCGAACACGGCGGTGACGTCGTCGCGCTCCCCCAGCGCGCGCCCCGCGGCGACCGCCTCGCCGAGGTCGCGCGAGACGACGATCGGCTCGTGGACGGCCGCGCCGCGCTCGGTCAGCGCGTCGCGCCAGCCGTCGGTGCGGGTGTTGCCCGTGGGGCCCTTCGGCCTGGTCACGTGGAAGACGGTCGGGTGGCCGAGGTCGAGCAGACGCATGGTCATCCAGCGCCCGCCCTCGCGTTCGGCGTTGATGACCTGCCGTTCGCCGTCGCCAAACTCGCCGCCGACGACGACGAACGGCAGATCCTTCGGCAGGTGGTCGAGCACGGCGATGCCGGCACGGTCGTATTCGTACACGATGGCGCCGGCGGGGCGCACGGACAGGCCCATGCGCACGCGCTGCGGCACCGAGTCCATGTCGGATTCGTCCAGCGAGACGATGTTGACGAGGAATCGGCGCCTGCGCGCGGCGGCCTCGACGCCATGGTTCGTTTCGGACGTGGAGAAGGCGGACGGGTTGGCGGCGAAGACGACGACCGTGTCCATCTCACGGTTGGACAACGCCCGGGCGACGACGCTCGGCTCGTAGCCGAGTTCCTCGATGGCCTTCGCGATGCGCCGGCGCTTCTCCTCGGTGACGTTGACGGTGCCGTTGAGGTAGCGCGAGACGGTGGGCGCGGAGACCCCGGCGAGCCGTGCCACATCCTTGATGACCGGCCTCGCCCGCCTTGCACTCCTCGCCATGTCCTCTCCTTAATCGTCCCGCTCGGCCTCGCCCCGTTCCGGCATGTTTCGTCCGCCACCTTACGCGATTGCCGCGATGCCGGGATGCCAACGTTTGCAATGATTGCAGGCCCCGACGTGATATCGAACCGGTTCGAGCGCTGGGGCGCATACGGTTTCGACATGGCGTCAAGACACGCCGGTGCAGTGGACGGCACTTGCGCAGGTCGCCGGAGGGCATTATTCTGAAACCGGTTTCAGAAAGAAGCCGGAAACAACAAAGCCACCAAGGGCTTTGACCTACGAAAGGAATCATCATGTCGTTCAAGGATTCGATGATGCGCGGTCTCGCTCTCTACGGTGCCAGCGCGATGGCCCAGCACAGCATGGGCAACACCAAGGTCCTCTCCGACCTCGTCAACGAGGCCCAGAAGACGGCCCGCTGAGAAACAGCCAGACTTCGCGACGCCGGCCACCGACGGATACGAGATGACAAGCGGCGGCGGCGCACCCGGAAAAAACAGATACGGCCACGGGCCACGGGCCCTGGCCACACCGAAAGGAAACACATTATGTCGTTCAAGGATTCCATGATTCGCGGTCTCGCCATGTACGGTGCCAGCACGATGGCCCAGCACACCTTCGGCAACACCAAGGTCCTCTCCGACCTCGTCAACGACGCCCAGAAGACCGCCCGCTGACCCGGTCGCGCATGCGGCATCGGCCCGATGGCCGGTAGAACGGGGCCGTGCGTACGCCATCCGCGTACGCACGGCCCCGTTCGTATCCCGTCACACACCGCACATCGCACGACATCCCGTAGCATCCCACGCCGTTCGCGTCACCCTGCACCGCCGCAGCCAGACGCCGACAAGCACGATCAAAGTAACATCCTCGTGAATTCCACATTCTGACTCTTGACAAAACCCGTGTCCCGAATAAGGGCTTGAATGGAGGCATGACTGAAATGCGATCCGCAAAACTCATGTCCGGCCGCGTCTTCGCAGGCGCGCGAGCCCTGTACCGTGCCGCCGGCGTCAGCGGCGACGACATGGGCAAGAAGCCCATCATCGCCATCGCGAACTCCTTCGACGAGTTCCTTCCCGGCCACGTCCACCTCAACAAGGTGGGCCGCATCGTCTCCGAGGCCATCAAGGAAGCGGGCGGCATCCCGCGCGAGTTCAACACCATGGCCGTCGACGACGGCATCGCCATGGGCCACACCGGCATGCTGTACTCGCTGCCCTCTCGCGACATCATCGCCGACACCGTCGAATACCAGTGCAACGCGCACTGCGCCGACGCGCTGATCTGCATCCCGAACTGCGACAAGGTCGTCCCCGGCATGCTCATGGCGGCCCTGCGCCTGAACATCCCCACCGTGTTCGTCTCCGGCGGCCCGATGGAGGCCGGCACCACCGTCCTTGCCGACGGCACCGTGAAGAAGAACACCGACCTCATCTCCGTGATGTACGCCTCCGCGGACGACAGCGTCTCCGAAGAGGACCTGCTCAACTACGAGAAGACCGTCTGCCCGACCTGCGGCTCCTGCGCCGGCATGTTCACCGCCAACTCGATGAACTGCCTGACCGAGGCCATCGGCCTCGCCCTGCCCGGCAACGGCACGATCCTCGCCTCCCACGGCTTCCGCAAGGAGCTGTTCCGCAAGGCCGCGCGCCAGGTCGTCAAGATCGCCAACCAGTACTACAAGGACGACGACGATTCCGTGCTGCCGCGCTCCATCGCCACCAAGGAGGCGTTCGAGAACGCGATGACGATGGACGTCGCCATGGGCGGCTCCACCAACACCGTGCTGCACATCCTCGCCATGGCCCAGTCCGCCGACGTGGACTTCACGCTCGACGACATCGAACGCATCTCGCACACCGTGCCGTGCATCTGCAAGGCAGCGCCCTCCGGCAAGTGGGAGATCTCCGACGTGCACCGCGCCGGCGGCATCTGCGGCATCCTCGGCGAGCTCGACCGCGCCGGCAAGCTGCACAAGAACGTCCACTCCATCGACTACCCGACGCTCGAGGCCAAGCTCGACGACTGGGACATCATGCGCGACACCTGCACCGAAGAGGCGAAGACCCTCTACCACGCGGCGCCGGGCCACATCATCTCCCCCGAGCCGTGGACGCACGAGACCCTGTTCGACTCCCTCGACACCGACCGCACCAACGGCGCGATCCACGACATCGACCATCCGGAGATCCACGAGGGCGGCCTTGCCGTGCTGCGCGGCAACCTCGCGCCCGACGGCTGCGTCGTCAAGACCGCCGGCGTGCCGCAGGAGATCTGGAAGTTCCGTGGACCGGCCCTAGTCGTCGAATCGCAGGAGGAGGCCATCAAGGTCATCCTCGACGACACGTTGAAGCCGGGCATGGCGCTCGTCATCCGCTACGAGGGCCCGAAGGGCGGCCCGGGCATGCAGGAGATGCTCTACCCGACCTCCTTCGTCAAGGGCAAGGGCATCGGCAAGCAGGTCGCCATGCTCACCGACGGCCGCTACTCCGGCGGCTCCTCGGGTCTGGCCATCGGCCACATGGCCCCGGAGGCCGCGAACAAGGGACCGGTGGCGCTCATCAAGAACGGCGACATCATCGACATCGACATCGAAGCCCGTTCCGTGAACGTCGAACTCACCGACGAGCAGCTGGCGGAGCGCCGCCGCGAGCTCGAGGCCGGCGACGGCTACGTGGCGCACCGCGACCGCAAGGTCTCGCAGGCCCTCAAGGCCTACGCCGCCTTCGCCCGCTCCGCGGACAAGGGTGCTACGCGAGATCCGGAGCTCATCAACAAGCTCTCCGGCCTCGCGTAGCCGTCGCGGCACAGCCGCTCCCCTCACCTACGGACAGCCCACCGGGCTGTCCGCTACACGGTTCGGCACGCGATCCGGAGCTCATCAACAAGCTCTCCGGCCTCGCCTGATACCAGATTCGTATCGGAACATACGGGAAGCCCCCCGCGACCATGCGCATGGTCGCGGGGGGCTTCTCTATGTCGGGAGACAACCGTCACGCGGCGAAGCGCGCGCGGATGTCCTCGACGCCGCCGTAGGAGGATTGGGCGCCACGGCCGCCCGCGGCGTACGCGGAGACGTAGGAGGCGAGGCGGGCGGCGGAGGCGAGGTCGAAGCCGGAGGCAAGACCGGCGAGCACGGTGCCCATGAAGGCGTCGCCGCAGCCGGTGGTGTCGACCGCGTCGACCTTCACCGGCGCGATGCGGACGACACGGACGCCATCCGCGTCACCACCGGCGCCGGCAGCCGCGGCCTCCGTACCTTCGCCCGTCACGTCCAGCACAACGGAGCCGTCCGCGCCGAGGGTGACGACGGCGCGCGGGAAGCCGAGCCGACGCATACGCGCGGCCGCATCCCGCCAGTCGAATCCGGACCAGTCGCCGTCCGCGGGCTCGTCCAGACCGAGCATCTGCGCCATCTCGTGCTCGTTGACGAGCAGGATGTCGCAATGCTCCACCAGCTCCTCGGGCAGCACCGGCATGAACGGCGAATTGTTGAGCAGCACCGGCACGCCGGCCTCGTGGGCGATGCGCGCCGCCTCGGTGACGGCCGAGATCGGGCTTTCGAGGCACAATCCCAGCGCGCCCGAGGCGGTGAGCGCCTCACGCGACGCGTCGATGTAGTCGACGTCGACGGACGCGTTGGAACCGGGCGAGTAGACGATCGTGTTCTCCGCGGAGGCGTCCACGGTGATCACGGTGGTGCCGCTGGGGCCGGGCACGTGGCGCACGTGCGTGACGTCCACGCCCGCCTTGCCGAGCTCGCCGAGCAGGAAGTCGGCGTTCGTGTCGGAGCCGACCGCGCCGAACAGACGCACGTCGGCGCCAATGCGCGCGGCGGCCGCGGCCTGGTTGCCGGATTTGCCGCCGGGCAGGATCGTCAACGGCCCTCCGGTGACGGTCTCCCCCGGCCCGGGCAGCCGCTGCGTGGTGACGGTGTAGTCGGCGTTCATGGATCCGACGACGGACACGGTGCCGTCGATGGCGTCGAACGCGGCGAGGATGCCGGATGCGGTCGCGGCGCCCTCGGACGGAATCTCAGTGGTCATGGTTGCACGCCCCTCTCACTTCGCGTAGATGTGCTTGCGCACGATGAGGTAGTAGATCACGCCGACCAGCGGCACGCAGCCGGCGATGATGAGCAGGTTGGAATAGCTGGCGGCGGCGCCGGTCGCGCCGATGAGGCTGCCGCCGGAGAACGCCTGGCCGCCCATGAGCCCGCCGAACACGGCGATGCCGATCGAGGCGGTCACGTTCATCACCAGATCGTTCATGCCGACGCCGCGGCCGGACTCGTCCTGCGGGAGCGTGCCGAGCACGGTGGAGACGACGGGCGAGTACAGCAGGCCGCATCCGGCGTAGAACACGCAGGCGAACAGGGTGAGCACCACGAAGCCCGACTTGACGGACAGGCCCGCGCCGATGAATCCGACGGCCATGAGCGTGCCTGCGGTGGCGAGCGCCGGCTGCACGCCGATCCTGCCGACGATCGCGCCGGAGCAGATGCCGAACGCGGCGGCCACGAGGAACGCGAACACGATGTGCATGGAGACCTGCGAGGTGGTCATGCCGTACACGTTCGCGCCGATCGCGTTGAAGACCGGGGAGGCGAAGTAGTTGACGAAGTAGAACACGAGGATGAGCGCGATGGCGCTGATCCAGCGCGTGTTGCGGAAGAACGCGGGCGTCACGAACGGGTGCGCGGCCTTGCTGATGTACACGGCGAAGGCGACGAACAGCACGGCGGCGACGACGAGCATCCAGATCGCGGTGTAGGAGAAGTACAGGGTGAGGAACGCGACGGCGAATCCGACGAGCGTGAAGCCGATCCAGTCGACCTTCTCGCCGTTGCCCTGCTTGTCCGGCAGGTTCTTCAGCAGCAGCGGCAGGAACAGGATGGTGACGGACGGGATGAGGAACAGGTACTGCCAGGCGATGGAGCTGAGCATGCCTGCGGCGAACACGCCGATCGAGGCGGAGATCTGGTAGCCGGCGGTGAACAGGCCGAAGAAGACGACCTTGAGCGAGGGTTTGAGGTATTTGCTGGCGACGACGAGGAACGCGGAGCCGGCGACCTGTTCGCCCGCGGTCTGCAGGACGCGCGCGATGATGACGGTCCACAGGTTCGCGGCGAACATGAAGTTGGCGACGAATCCGAAGAGGGAGCCGACGAACAGGGTGATGAGGCCGACGACGACGAGCTTCTTCAGGGAGACGAAGTCGCCGAGCGAACCGTAGATGAAGCACACGATGCCGAGCACGATGCCGGGCAGCGCGGTGATGAGCGAGGCCTGCGCGGGGGCGCCGACGTCTTCGCCGACCTGGGTGAAGACGAGGTTGAAGCCCTGCAGGCACAGGGTGCCGAGGATGAAGGTGATGAGCAGCGGGATGAGGGCCTTGACGGCCATGGCGTTGCTGGTTTCGGGATCGGACCACGGGTCCGCGGTGGTGGTCGTCGCTTCGTTGCGTGACATGTCGTGTTCCTTCGCTGTATGCTGTGCGGTTTCTTGAACGTCAGGCCGCGTGGGCGGCGAGCGTGGTGATGCGGGTCATGAATTCGTCGAGGAAGCGCGGCACGTCGACGCCGACGGCCACGTCGGTGGTGGTGGCGGGCTCGTTCAGGCGCTTCTCGTCGCCGATGGTGCGTCCGCGCGTGGCGCCGGCGACGTCGACCTTCATGTTGAGGGCGAGCGTGCTGACGAGCGTCGGGTCGACGGCGACGCCGACGGCGAGCGGGTCGTGCAGGCCGCAGCCGCCGAGGTGCGGCGACGTGGTCTCGTAGGCCTTGATGTAGTAGTCGGTCATGTCGGCGAGGAACGTGCCGGCTTTGGTGCCGAGTTCGCGCCAGCGCGCCGTCTCCTTGTAGGTGAGCAGCGTGCGCAGCGTGACGTCGAGGCCGATCATCGTGACGCGCGCGCCGGAACGGAACAGGGCGTCCGCGGCCTCTGGATCCTGCGAGATGTTCGCCTCGGTCCATGCGTTGACGTTGCCGGGGACGGTGAGCGCGCCGCCCATGAGCACGATGCGGCCGATCTCGTCTTTGATCTCGGGGGCCTTGGCGAGCGCGGCGGCGATGTTGGTCATCGGGCCGGTGGGCACGTAGACGAGGTCTTCGCCATAGGTCTTGGCGGCGTCGATGATGAAGTCGACCGCGGATCCGGTCTCCGGCTCGCGCGGCGAATCGGGGATGCTCACGTCGCCGATGCCGTTGCGGCCGTGGATGAACGCGGAGATGTCGAGCACCGAGAAGGAATCGGTGGTGCTGGAGTGCGGCAACCCCTTGTATACGGGCACTTCGGGGTGGCCGAGCAGGTCGGTGACGGCGAGCGCGTTGCGCACGCCCTGGTCGAGGAGTACGTTGCCGTAGGTGCCGGTGATGCCGATGAGCTCGACCTCCGGGCTGCCCAGCGCGTAGGAGATGGCGAGCGCGTCGTCAATGCCGGTGTCGAGATCGAGGATGAGCTTCTTCATGGTTTCCTGCCTTGGTTCGTGGTTTGTCGCCGTGGTTCTTCGTTGATGGCGTTGGCGCCGTAGCCGTCATTCGATGATGGATTACCGTGGAAGCTCGTTCGGCCTCGCTTTGACGTTTTATCATCGCCACACCATGATGATAAAACGTTAAATCAACAATGTCAACCACCGCCGGGCGCGTCGCTTGCAGTCGTGGATGCGATACGCCGCCACCTCCCGCGCACCCGTCGGGCATGTTCGGCACATGGCGACGTCATCCCGCCTTCGGCGGAACCGACGGTGTATCGTGTGGCCTATGGTCACGATGAAGGAGATCGCGCAACGCACGGGGGTATCGGTATCGACGGTGTCGCTGGTGATGAACCACCGCGACGCCGGGCGCGTCAAGCCGGCGACCGCGGCGCACGTGCGCGCCGTCGCCGCCGAACTCGGCTATCAGGTCAACCCGATGGCGAGCTCGCTGCGCACCAACCGCACGCGCACGCTCGGCTTCATCAGCGAGGAGGTGGCCACCACCCCGTACGCAGGCGGCATGATCCTCGGCGCGCAGGCGGCCGCCAGCCGTCTCGGCTACCTGCTCATCACCGTGAGCACCGACGGCGGCATGGACGAGGACGCGGAGATCGACACGCTCAAACGCTACGGGGCCGACGGCTTCCTGTACGCGAAGATATCGAACCGCGTGACCGACGTGCCGTCGCGGCTCGAGGGGAGCCCGACGGTGCTCGTCTACGCCACCGACCGCGCGGGCGGCGTGCCCAGTGTCGAACCCGACGAGTACGCGATCGGATTCGACGCGACGACGCGCCTCATCGACGCGGGCTGCGATCGCGTGGCCTACATCGGATGCTCGGAGCCGATGATCGCGCAGGAGGGGCGTCTGGCGGGATATCGCGCCGCGTTGGAGCACGCCGGGCGCGAGTTCGACGAACGGCTCGTCATCGACGTCCTCAACAACGGGCCGGCGTTGCAGGACGTCTCCGACCTGTTCGACTGGGAACGCCCCGACGGGTTCTTCTGCTTCAACGACGCGCGCGCATGGTACGTGTACGAGTGCGCGGCACGACGCGGCCTCACGGTCGGCCGCGACGTCTCGGTCGTCGGCGTGGACAACCACCGCGTGTTCGCCGAGACGCTCTCG
The DNA here is from genome assembly GCF_001417815.1 of Bifidobacterium aesculapii. GTDB lineage: Bacteria > Actinomycetota > Actinomycetes > Actinomycetales > Bifidobacteriaceae > Bifidobacterium > Bifidobacterium aesculapii. Next base: position 21,439 of record NZ_BCFK01000023.1, on the reverse strand, counting down.
CCGCGACTCACCACCGTCGAGCTGCCGCATTTCGAGATGGGGTATTGGGCGGCCATGAAGGTCGTCTCGATGATCGAGGGGCGCGACCTCGCCGACGTGGAGGCGCCGCACACGACGGCGCCGCTGCCGCCGCTCGACTCCCCCGTTCCGGCGAAGATCCGCTGCACGCTCATAGAGAAGGAGTCGGTGCAGGCGCGGTAAGGCCCACACGACACGCCGGAACGCCGGCCAAGCCCCGTCTGCAAATCCGCAGTAAATCAATCGTTTGACGTTTTGATTTCACTGACATCGAACCGGTTTGCGTAAATCGTTTGACGTAGCACGATTGACACGCTACACTGAACCCTGTCAACACGATTCCGGACACGGCGCGGCAGCCGCGGACGGAACCCCGCCCGGCACGGTCCGGGCACCACACAACAGCCATATACGGAAGGCATCCGCGTCGCGGCGGATGCGGAAGACAAGGGAATACACAACTATGGCAAGCGCATCGAAGTCCCCGTGGAGGAACCCCTCCTACCTGCAGAGCTCATTCGGCATCTTCATGTTCTTCTGCTCGTGGGGCATCTGGTGGTCCTTCTTCTCCAGGTACCTCATCGACGGCGTCGGCATGACCGCCGCCGAACAGGGCCAGATCTACTCCATCAACTCGCTGGCCACGCTGATCATCATGTTCGCCTACGGCGTCATCCAGGACCAGCTCGGCATCAAGCGCAAGCTCGTCATCTTCGTGTCCTTCGTGGCGATGCTCGTCGGCCCGTTCGTCCAGTTCATCTACGCGCCGATGCTCAACGCCGGCGGCACCACGCGCTTCATCGGCGCCCTCATCGGCTCCGTCGTGCTGTCCGCGGGCTTCATGTCCGGATGCTCGCTGTTCGAGGCCATCACCGAACGCTACTCGCGCCACTTCGACTTCGAGTACGGCCAGTCCCGCGCCTGGGGCTCCTTCGGCTACGCCATCGTCGCCCTGTGCGCCGGCTTCCTGTTCAACATCAACCCGCTCATCAACTTCTGGGTCGGCTCCGCCTTCGGCCTGGGCATGCTGCTCGTCTACGCCTTCTGGGTTCCGGCCGAGCAGAAGGAGGAGCTCAAGAAGGAAGCCGATCCGAACGCCGCCCCGACCAACCCCTCCTTCAAGGAGATGCTCGCCGTCCTCAAGATGCCGACGCTGTGGGTGCTCATCGTCTTCATGCTGCTCACCAACACCTTCTACACCGTGTTCGACCAGCAGATGTTCCCGACCTACTACGCCTCCCTGTTCCCGACCATGGAGATCGGCAACGCCACCTACGGCACGCTCAACGGCTTCCAGGTGTTCCTCGAGTCCGCGATGATGGGCGTCGTGCCGATCATCATGAAGAAGATCGGCGTGCGCAACGCCCTGCTGCTCGGCGCCACCGTCATGTTCCTGCGCATCGGCCTGTGCGGCGTGTTCCACGACCCGATCTCCGTCTCCATCGTCAAGCTGTTCCACTCCATCGAGGTCCCGCTGTTCTGCCTGCCGGCGTTCCGCTACTTCACCCTGCACTTCGACACGAAGCTGTCCGCCACGCTGTACATGGTCGGCTTCCAGATCGCCTCGCAGGTCGGCCAGGTCATCTTCTCCACCCCGCTCGGCGCCCTGCATGACGCGATGGGCGACCGCCCGACCTTCTTCACGATCTCCGCGATCGTGCTCGCGGCCCTGATCTACGGCTTCTTCGTCATCAAGAAGGACGATCAGGACGTCGGCGGCGACCCGTTCTACACCGACGCGCAGCTGCGCCGCATGGAAGCCGCGAAGGCCTGACACCGCGGCCGCGCGACGACGCGGCCGCGACCGATGATCGTGGGCGGCGGGGCCCCCTTCCCCCGCCGTCCATCTCCCTCCCCCCCCCACAACCACCGTTCCACCCATCGACCACAAGGAAGTGCCATGACCGACAACATCGATTTCACCCCCGCCGCCCCCGTCCTCACCCCGATCCGCGACCACGCCGAGGAGCTCGCCAAGGCCGAGGCCGGCGTCGCCGGACTCGCCGCGAAGCGCAACGACCGCTGGTACCCGAAGTTCCACATCGCCTCCGACGGCGGCTGGATCAACGACCCGAACGGCCTGTGCTATTACAAGGGCCGCTGGCACGTCTTCTACCAGCTGCACCCGTACGGCACCCAGTGGGGTCCGATGCACTGGGGCCACGTCTCCTCGGTGGACATGGTCAACTGGAAGCGCGAGCCGATCATGTTCGCCCCCTCGCTCGAGCAGGAGAAGGACGGCGTGTTCTCCGGTTCCGCCGTCATCGATGACAATGGCGAGCTGAAGTTCTACTACACCGGCCACCGTTGGGCCAACGGCGTGGACAACACCGGCGGCGACTGGCAGGTGCAGATGCTCGCCACCCCGGACGACGACGAGCTCACCTCCGCCACCAAGCAGGGCATGATCATCGACTGCCCGACCGACCGCGTGGACCACCACTACCGCGATCCGAAGGTGTGGAAGACCGGCGACAAGTGGTACATGACCTTCGGCGTCTCCTCCGCCGAGAAGCGCGGCCAGATGTGGCTGTTCTCCTCCGACGACATGGTCCGCTGGACCTACGAGCGCGTGCTCTTCGAACACCCGGACCCGGACGTGTTCATGCTCGAATGCCCCGACTTCTTCCCCATCCATGACAAGGACGGCAACGAGAAGTGGGTCATCGGCTTCTCCGCGATGGGCTCCAAGCCGAAGGGCTTCATGAACCGCAACGTGAACAACGCCGGCTACATGATCGGCACGTGGGAGCCGGGCGGGGAGTTCAAGCCGGAGACCGAATTCCGCCTGTGGGATTGCGGCCACAACTACTACGCGCCGCAGTCGTTCCACGTGGACGGCCCGGAGCACGGCGGCGACGGGCGCCAGATCGTCTACGGCTGGCTGAGCCCGTTCGTCGAGCCGATCCCGATGCAGGAGGACGGCTGGTGCGGCCAGCTCACCCTGCCGCGTGAGATCACGCTCGGCGAGGACGGCGACGTCGTCACCGCGCCGGTCGCCGAAATCGAAGGACTGCGCGAGGACACGACCGACCTCGGCCCGATCGCGCTCGACATCGCCGGCGAGCAGGTCATCGCGGACGACGCCGAGGCGGTGGAGATCGAGATGGCCATCGACCTGACCGCCTCCACGGCCGAGCGCGCGGGCCTCAAGATCCACGCCACCGAGGACGGCTCCTACACCTACGTGGCGTACGACGATCAGATCGGCCGCGTGGTCGTGGACCGTCAGGCCAACAAGTACGGCGACAAGGGCTACCGCGCCGCGCCGCTGACCGAGGCCGAGCTCGCCGCCGGCACGCTGGATCTGCGCGTGTTCGTCGACCGTGGCTCCGTCGAAGTGTACGTCAACGGCGGCCACCAGGTCCTGAGCTCCTACTCCTACGCCGCCGAGGGTCCGCACGCGATCAGGCTCGCCGCCGAATCCGGCTCGCTGAAGGTCACGGCCCTGAAGCTGCACCACCTCAAGTCCATCGGACTGGAGTAGTCTGACTCCCCAAGACGGACTTTCCAAGACCAACCGCGTCACTATACTGTGACGCGGTTGTTCGTATATGCCGGTCGGCGCGCAGGCTCCCTCCCGCGCGCCTCTCTTACTCCTCTGTCAATAAAAGGGGGCTTCGCCGGTTGGTGTGGAGCGGTATTGCTCCACACGCCCCTCGGCGAATGTCCTGCGGGTCTTGCGTGGCGCAGCGCTGCTCCACACGTCAAGACCTGACGCTCGTGTGGAGCGCCGGTGCTCCACACGTCGGGTCCAGGCGGGTATTCGTGGCCTGTGTGGAGTGGGAACGTTTCCTTGGCCGAGAGAGATCGGCCTCAACGGATCGAGGGCGAATCATCCGGTTCCTCGACATTGGGAGATCGGTTCCAAGCGGACGGGCTCGGCTCTCATTCCCCACCGATCCGCCGTTCCCTCCTCCCTCGACTGAGGGCAACCGGTTTCATCGGATTGGGTGCGGAAAAGCCTCCTCCCCCAACCGCGCAAGGGGCGGTTTCGGGGTTGAGGGAGGAATTCCCGCCAGACAAGGATCACGCGCAATCGTTGGAAAACAGCGGTTTCGGCGATATCGCGCCGAACATGCCCCATCGGCCCCGCAGGCCGGGTTCCTTCCCCAACCCGGAAAGTCAGCCCGCCGGAGTTGAGGGAGAAACAATCCCCACCGACGGGCATGGGCCCCGACATACCCCGACGAATGCAGACGCTTTTGGACGGAAACGATCCAGCAACCGGGTCCGTTGCCCGGATGGTGATTCCATATTTAGAAAAAGGAGGACGCCTCGGCCATCGTCCGTAGGGCTGAATCCGGTCTCGTCGTCGAGACGGCTTTCGTTCCCACGGATGATGGTCGCAGATCCTCATCGGTGACACAATCCCGTACCGTGAACACAACCGGGTCACATCAAGTCCGAGTTATGCGGAAGGTGAACTATGCCATCTATATCGGCGACCAATCTCTCGATCGGGTATAAGGGTTCCCCGATCGTCAGCGACATCAATCTACAGCTAAGAACAGGCAGGATCATCTGTCTGCTTGGAGCGAACGGCGCGGGCAAGACCACGTTGATGAAGACACTGCTCGGGCGGATAAAGCCCGTGAGTGGGAGCGTCACCTACACCCGGACGAGTATCGATGAGATGACTGCGGCGATAGACCACCCGAGCTACTTCCCCTACCTGAGTGGTCGGCAAAACGTCCAGGTGGCCTCCGCGTTCTGGGGCTTGGATGTGGATCCGGAATCGGCGTTGAGCGGCGTGGGCATCGCCCGCGCGGCGCATGGGCGGAAGGCGAAGGACTATTCAACGGGCATGAAGGAGCGTCTGGAGCTGTGTCTTGCCTTGCTTCCGCGTCCGAGGTTCCTGTTCCTTGACGAGCCGCAGAACGGCTTGGATCCCGATGGCATAGCTTCCTTGTCCGAAACGCTGCGCGCCTATCGGGACAAGGGCAACTGCGTGGTGATTTCCACGCATCTACTCCATGAGATTCAGGGAGTCCCGGACGAGTGCATTCTGATTCGTCATGGTCGGGCCGAGCAGATCGCGGATCTGACCGGGGTGAACCTCGCGGATCTGTATAACGGGAGGTAAGGTCGTGAACGCCGTTTCCCCTGTCCGCGCACTGGTCATGTATTACTGGAGCGCATGGTATTTCCTCGCCGCGGTGCTCGGGTCCGTAGCGTCCCTTCTGATGGGCGCGTGGATCTCGAGCGAGGCGAACGGAACCCCGATCACTGGAGGGTACAGCTTCCTCTTCACCGGCACCCAGCCGCTGATCTGTCTCGCGCTGCTCTTTATGTGCGATGACAGGGTCTCGAAAGCGCACTACGGAGGCTTGCCCCCACGGATGTATTTCGCATGGAAACCATGCTCCCTCAGAGCCATATTCCGGGTGCTGGTTCTGACCGCCGTGAACCTGCTGAGCGTTCTGGGCTTCGACGCCATCATGATCCTGACGGGCGCCGCAATGACCCCGCATCTGGGTGTGGTCCTGTGTTACGTCGTATTGCAAAGCCTGTTGATTGCCCTGGTCTACTCAATCATCGAGATCGCCGTCAATCCCACGGCCACCGGGATCATCTCAGGTGTCCTCTTCTATGTGTGGATCCTGTTGCCGGGTGACCTTCCCGACTATGCGACGCCCTACGTCGCCAATGCCCTGCGGGCCGTCGGATTGAACCTGAACGGCACCGTGATGTCGACGGCGGAAGCGGCGAGTCCGCCGCCCGTCGGTCCTGTGATGGTCGTCGTCCCGATTGTGGTGCTCTTGGCTGCCTATGCTCTGCTGAGCTGGTTCCGTTGCAAAGGAGCGGAAAAGAAATGAAATCCCTGTTGCGTATTGGATACGTGGCGTTGATCCGCTGGTCGACGCTCGCCTTCATGGCCGTGCTTGTTCTTCCGCTGATCTTTCTGCGTTACGGGAACACGGGTGCGGTGGCGCAGACTGCGATGGCGATGGCGCTTCCCATAGCCTCGGCTGGCCTTGTTTTCTCCCATGCTAGGGTGCCCTGCTCGTATCGTTCCTTCAGCATCCACAATCGGCTCCTGCTTCGTTTTACCTTGAAGTCGCTGGCGCTTGGCGTCGCGGTCAACGTCTGTCTGACCCTGCTGTACGGGCTTGTCATCGGATTCGTCGTCAATGGGCGGCCGCTTTCGTTGCATACCGTTCTGATGCTTGCATTCACCGCCGCCGTTCTTGCTCCGGCGTGCTTCGTGTTACGGCTCTGGATCGATCCCGTTGCCGTTTGGAGCGTCGTCGGTTTCTTCATTATCGCCGGACTTACAGTCAGCTCCGGCATGTTCGATGGCTCACCGATCCTGTACGCCGTCATACCGACCACATGGATGCTGTACGGGGTGAGATTCGCCGCCTACGTGATTCCGGTCGGCGTCGCCGTCGCCGCGATCAGCGCATGGCTGCTGCGCAAGGCGGTGAAACGTGTCTAGTTGCGTCGGGCCGCTCTCGGGAAAACCGTGACTTCCGAGAAAAACCGTCACCCACCACCCCAACGTCAGGTTCTCTCGAGAATCCTTTTCTTCCTCCCCCAAGACCAACCGCGTCACTATACTGTGACGCGGTTGTTCGTATATGCCGGTCGGCGCGCAGGCTCCTCACCTTACTGCTCCACGCCCCGGCACCGGGAAAGAAGGCAAGGTGACCATGTCCGTCCTCGAGCGCATCAGACGCCGCGTCCCCACCATCATCGCCGTCGTCGCGCTGTTCGGCGTCTGGGAGGCGTGGGTGCGCATCGGCCACGTGCCGTCCACGATGATCCCCGCGCCGAGCGAGATCGCGCAGGCGACCGTCGAGGTGTGGCCCACATTGGGCCCGGCGGCGGCCGTCACCACCTACGAGGGCGTGGTCGGATTCCTCTTCGCGGTGCTGCTCGGCATCCTCATCGGCATCGGCCTGTACTGCTCGCGCGTGTTCAACGCGGCGTTCTACCCGCTGCTCGCCGCCGCGCAGACGATGCCGCTCATCTCCATCGCCCCGCTGTTCCTCATCTGGTTCGGATTCGAGACGTCCGGCAAGATCGTCATCACCGCCGTGTTCGGACTGTTCCCCGTGGCCGTACAGACGGTGCGCGGGCTCGAGGCGGTGCCCGAATTCTATTCCGACGTGGCGCTGACCTGCGGCGCGACCCGCTGGTGGACGCTGTGGCACGTCAAGCTCAGGGTCGCCGCACGCCAGATCTACGGCGGCATCCGCGTGACCGCCGCCTACATCTTCGCCACCGCGTCCACCGCCGAATACCTCGGCGCGCGCAAGGGCCTCGGCATCTGGCTGCAGGCCGCGTACAACTCGTTCCGCACGCCGCTCATCTTCTCCGCCACGTTCACCATCATCGCGATGACGTGCCTGCTGCTCATCGCCGTGAACCTGAGCGAACGGTTGCTGCTCGGCCCGGTCGGCGACGACGCCGACCCCGACGCGGACCAGTAAGTCACGTCGCTCAAGCGAGGCACGTATCCCCGTGCCTCTATAATGGCAACCGCTTGTCCGGCGTGTGGCAAACGGCATCCCTCTCCCTTTTCGCTTCAGCATGGGAGGGTATGCCGGGGCGCCGGTCGGGCGGACTGTCAGGCCCTCCATGCCGTTCTCTGCCGATCGTCCGCCCGGAGCAACACCCAGAGAACGGTCGAGAGACAACGAACTAGGGATTCATCATGAAGCACAGCCTTGTGACCAAGGCCATCGCCCTCGTGGGCGCCATCGCCATGACGATCGGCCTCGCCGCGTGCGGCCAGAGCAACGATTCCTCTTCCTCCTCGGACGGCCTCAAGAAGGTCACGTTCATGCTGTCCTGGGCGCCGGACACGAACCACATCGGCGTCTACGTCGCCAAGAACAAGGGCTGGTTCAAGGACCAGGGCCTCGACGTCGACATCGTGGCGGTCGCGCAGGCCGGCGCCGAGCAGGCCGTGAACAACGGCAACGCCGACTTCGCGCTGTCGAACCTCACCAACGTGGGCATGTACAACCTGAAGGGCGCGCACCTCAAGCAGGTGCTGCAGGTCCAGCAGAAGCCGAGCGCCATCTGGTGCGCGCTCGCCTCGAACACCGCCGTCAAGTCCCCGAAGGATCTCGACGGCAAGACGTTCGCCACGTTCGGCTCGAACGAGTCCGACGCGGTGGTGCGCCGCATGATCCAGACCGACGGCGGCAAGGGCGAGTTCGACAAGGTGACCGTCGGCACCTCCACGTTCAAGACGCTCGAATCCGGCAAGGCCGATTTCGGCGGCTTCTACGCCACCTGGGAGGGCGTGCAGGCCGAGATGTACGGCCCGAAGCTCAACTGCTTCACCGAGCCGGACTACGGCGTGCCCGGCAACGCGGACGCCATCGGCGTGATCACCAGCGACAAGACCATCAAGGAGAACCCGGACCTGGTCAAGAAGTTCACGCAGGCCACGCAGAAGGGCTACGAGTACGCCTACTCGCACCCGGACGACGCGGCGCAGATCCTCGTGGACGAGGCCCCGGAGGCGAACCTCAAGGTCGACTTCGTCAAGAAGAGCATGAAGACCATCGTCGACGGCCAGTACTGGGGCGACCCGGCCAAGATCAAGGACGGCTCCTTCGTGCTCGGCACCAACGATTTCGTCGAGCCGCAGAAGTACTTCGACTTCCTGGCCGAGGAGGACGCCTACACCGACTCCCATGACAAGGTGATCCACGAGGCCCCGAACACCAAGGACTTCGCCACGAACGAGTTCCTCGGCAAGTAGTCCCCGCGATCCGGGAACATACTGAGCAGCAAAGCGCCCGTTCGCGGGCGCTTTGTCGTCACGGCACCGAACAACGAAAGGAGACATGCCATGCCCCACTCCCCCACCCGCATCGTCGCCTGCGTCGACACCGGCGTCGACGACGCGATGGCGCTGGCGTATCTGCTTGCCTCGCCGCACGAATGCGAGCTGCTCGGCGTGCTCGCCGGATACGGCAACGTGGACGCGCCCACGGCCGAACGCAACACGCGCCTCGTGCTCGACCTGTTCGGACGGCCCGACATCCCGGTGTTCCGTTCGTCGAGGCACCCCTCGTGGGCGGACATGTTCATTCCCGACGCCGGATGCGCGCAGTTCCATGGTCCGGACGGGTTGGGCGGCGCCGTCGCGGACGGTCTCATCGCTCACGACGGCATCGCGCGCGGCACCACGACGGACAGCGGCGATACGCACGCCGATACCGCCGGCACCGTCGACGGAGACGATGCCGGCACCGTCTCCGTCGGCGGGTATCCGCTCGGCGACCGGCACGCGAACCCGGCATACGGGCACGAGCGAATCCTCGAGTCCGCGGACACGTCGGCGTCGCCGGACGCGGGTATCGCCTTTCTCGTCGACGCGGTGCGCGAGTACGGCCGCGACGTGACCGTACTCGCCACCGGTCCGCTCACCGACGTGGACGCGGCGATCACGCACGCGCCAGGCATCGCACCGGATCTGCGGCTCGTGATGATGGGCGGCGCGCTCACCCAGCCCGGCAACTGCTGGGACGCGGTCGCGGAAACGAACGTCATCCAGGATCCGGAGGCGGCGGACCGCGTGTTCCATTCCGGCGCGGACGTGACGATGGTGGGTCTCGACGTGACGCACCAGTGCCTGCTGCCGTGTTCGGCCGCCGACCGGTGGCGTGCGGCCGGCACGGCGCGAGGACGGTTCCTCGCGAGGCTCGCCGATTTCTCCATCAAGGCGAACCTCGCGGCCGACCCTGTGATCTTCGCCGGCGGCATGCCGCTGCACGACCCGTTGGCGGCGGCGGTCGCGCTCGACTCGTCGCTCGTCTCCTGTTTCGATGTCGCGTTGCGCGCGGAGACCGCTACCGGCGACTTCGCCGGCGTGCGCGGCCGCACCACCGGCGACCCTGCCGGCCTCGTCACGCCGTCCGCGCCGCGCGTGCACGTGGCGCTCGGCGTGGACGCCGCCCGTTTCGTGGGCGAGTTCACGGACCGTCTCGCCGCGCTCTGCGCCGCATAGCCGGCTGCGCCCGGATGCAGCCAGGCTATCTGTCCACAGCGGCTACTTCGTGACGCCGCCGAAGCGGCGGTCGCGGTGGATGTAGTGGTCGATGGAACGCCAGAGCACCTCGCGGCCGCAGTCGGGGAAGAGTTCGGGCACGAAGTCGAGCTCGGCGTAGGCGGCCTGCCACGGCAGGAAGTTGCTCGTGCGCTGCTCGCCGGACGTGCGGATCACCAGATCGCAGTCGGGCACGTCGGGCAGGTAGAGGTGGTCGGCGATCATCTTCTCGGTGACGCGGTCGCCGCTGATTCTGCCGTCGCGCACGTCGCGCGCGATGGCGGCGCAGGCGTCGGCGATCTCGGCGCGGCCGCCGTAGTTGATGCAGAACACCACGTCGATGACCTTGTTGTGCTTCGTGCGCTCCTGCGCGACCTCGAGCTCGTCGATCACGGACTTCCACAGCTTCGGGCGTCGGCCCGACCAGCGCACGCGCACGCCCCACTCGTCCATCTGCGCGACGCGGCGGTGGATGATCTCACGCGAGAAGCCCATGAGGAAGCGCACCTCCTGCGGGCTGCGCTTCCAATTCTCCGTGGAGAACGTGTACAGGCTCAGATAGCGCACGCCCGCCTCGATCGCGCCGGCGATGGTGTCGAACACGACCGGTTCGGCGGCCTGATGACCGTTCGTGCGGATCATGCCGCGCTCCTTGGCCCAACGGCCGTTGCCGTCCATGATGACGCCCACGTGGCGGGGCACTTTGCCCTTGGGGAAGTCCGGGATGCGCGAGGGGTCGGAGAAGGGGGCCGCGGGAATGTCCAGCGAGGTGTAGTCGACGTTTTCGAAAGCCATGGTTGTCAATCTAGCAGCCGCATGGAACGTAGCGGGCGTTCGAGATAGTACTCGGCCCAATCCTCCACGAGGTGCGCCGTCTGGGGCAGGAGCCCGTTCCCGTCGAGCGTCCGCCAGTCGCCGTCCGTGAGCGCCCTGAGCTGCACGAGCTCCGCCGCAGTGATGCGCGTCGCCTCGGGCGTGTGGTCGTTCGCGCACATGAGGCCGCCCGACGGGACGGACAGGTACATCCCATTGGCGAAGGCGGGTGCCGGCTGCGGCACGACTGGCTGCGGCGTGAAACGTTGCGTGAAACGTTGCGCCGATTGGAATTCGGCCGTTCCCACATCACCACTGCGACCGTTGCTGCCACCACCGGCCGCACCCGTGAAACCATCCGTGAAACACCGCTGCCCGCAGACGACGCACGCGTGCAGGCGCGGCGCCCAACCGGCGAGCGCGAGTGCGCGCATCACGTAGGAGGCGCTGATATGGTCCGGCGCGTGCGCGTGCTTGGCGAGCGCGTTGAGCGCGCCGATGAGCAGCCGGTACTGCCCGGCGACGCGGCTTTCCTCGGGTCCGACGAGCTTGTCCGCGGTTTCGACGATGACGTTGGCCGCCGTGTACGCCTCGTAGTCGGCGCAAATCGGTTCCGCGTAGGCGGCGACGGATTCCGCCTGCGAGACGACGTCGAGGGAGCGCCCCTGCGCCACGAGCAGGTCGGCGCGCATGAACGGTTCGAGTCGCGCGCCGAAGCGTGATTTGGTGCGGCGCACGCCTTTGGCGACGGCGCGTATCTTGCCGTGGCCCAGGGTGAGCAGGGTGATGATGCGGTCGGCCTCGCCGAGTTTCGCGGTGCGCAGCACCACGCCTTCGTCGCGGTACAAGGGCATATCATGCACCTCCCTGGTGGTGTTGCCGGCTGGTCCGCCGCCGGCCTGCAGGATTCAGTATACGAACAGTCCCCAGAACGCGAAGAAGAACAGCACGTGCAGCATGGCGGCCGCAGTGAGCCAGAACAGCACACGTCCGAAACGCGTGGAGGCGAGCACCGGTTCGCGTCCGGTGACGATGCCGTGGATGGCGTCGTGCCGGGGCGGCCACTGCAGCACGCCGCGTTCGGAGGCGACTTCGATGAGGCGTGCGAACACGCGCGACCATGCCCAGACGACGAGCGTGCACACGATTTCGATGACCGGCCAGCTCCACCAGATCATACCGGGCTCCTCGGCGGGCGCGGCGCCCCAGGCGAGGCGCACGACCGCCATGACGACCTGCCCGAGTCCTGCGGCGAACAGGAGCAATGTGGCCATCGTGGTGATGGCCAGGGTGATGAGCGTATTGCCGAACCCGTTGCGGAATCCCAGTCCGGGGTAGGCCTTGCCGCGGTTGCGCCGTGCGAGCCGGAACGCCACGTGCCGGCCGAGCGCGGCCAGCCAGCCGACGATCGTGGCGAACAGGAGCAGCACGGTCCCCATGTGCAGCAGGACGCCGTAGATGGTGAGCGCGCGGCGGGGCTTCAGGTCGTCGGGCACGGCGATCGACTGGTAGATCGTGTCGCCGGCCACCCGTTCCGAGGTCTGCGTCGCGCCTGCCGCGGTGCCGGCCGCCCATGCGACCACGTCGTCCACGTAGGCGTCGGCGAATCGGGTGCCGGTTTCGGCCTCGTCGCCGAGCCGCAGCACATGGTTGGCGACCGGGTAGCTGCGTACGGTCACGTCCCAGTTATCGGCGGCGTGCGCGAGCGCGAGGATGTGTCGGACGCCGTCGACCTGCGCGGTCATCACGTCCTTCGACCCGTAGGCGACGAGCGTGGGAATCGAGTATGCGGAGGATTGCGGCAGGTCGAGGTCGAAGTTGTCCAAACCGAACAGGGCCGTGTCGGCGTTGAACACGCGCCGCACGATGGACTGGTAGCCGTCGTTCGCGCCGACGAGCGCGAAATCCTGCGAGATGAAGAAGCCGAGCGACTGCCGGGGCGTGAACACCATCGGCGAAAGCAGTATCTGGAAGGCGATGTCGTGGTCGTCGGCGAGCAGGTATTGGGAAATCCATGTGGATTCGCTGGTCGCGTAGATGCCGACGTTCGCCGCATCCACGTCGTCCCGCGCGCGCAGCAGGTCGATGGCCGCGTCGTAGGCGCGTGCGGAGGCCGGGTAGTCGCGCGACACGTCGGTGGTGGACCAGACGGGCTTGTCGATGACGGCGGTGACGAAACCGGCGGAGGCGAGCGCGGCGGCCATGTCGCCGAAGGAGTTGTAGGCGGTGCCGAAACCGGCGCCGTGCATGAACACGATGGCGGGGCGCTTGCCCGCCGCGCCCGCCGGGCGGCGGATGAGCACCGTGATGTCCTGCGTCTCGTCCGCGCCGGAGCCGCGCACCTTCCACGTGCCGTCGGCGGCCGCGTCGACCTTCGTCTCGCGCGCGGCGCCGACCTGCGTGCCGTCGCGGCGCACGGTGACGGTCATGGCGCTCTCCTCGACCTCGTACGCGCCTTCGGCGGCGTCGGTTCCGCCGCCTGAAGCGTCGAACGTGATGGCCGTGTCGTCGGTGAGCGTGGCGATGGTGCGTCCGGTGGGTTCGTTGTTCCACGGGACGGTGGTCAGATTGGATACGGAGACGAGCAGTCCGATCAGGATGATGAAGATGGGCAGGCTGACCGACAGCCTGCGCCATCCGCTCCACGGCGCGGTCGGCGCGGGCATCAGTGGCCGGGGTGCTGGATCGGGACGACGACCGGACCGGTGGAGCCTTCGGGGACCTTGCCTTCGGCCTCCATCTTCGCGGCCATGTCGTCGGCGATCTCGAGCAGCGTCGTGACGATCTGATCCTCGGGCACGGTCTTGATGACCTTGCCCTTGATGAAGATCTGCCCCTTGCCGTTGCCGGAGGCGACGCCGAGGTCCGCCTCGCGCGCCTCGCCCGGGCCGTTGACGATGCAGCCCATGACGGCAACGCGGATCGGGGCGGTCACGTCCTTGAGGCCTTCGGTGACGGCGGAGGCGAGCTGGATGACGTCCACCTGCGCGCGGCCGCAGCTCGGGCAGGAGATGATGTCGAACTTGCGCGGACGCAACCCCATGTATTCGAGCAGCTTGCAGCCGACCTTCACCTCTTCGACGGGCGGCGCGGACAGGGACACGCGGATCGTGTCGCCGATGCCCTCAGCCAGCAGCGCGCCGAACGCGAGGCACGATTTGATGGTGCCCTGCCATTGCGGGCCGGCCTCGGTGACGCCGAGGTGCAGCGGCCAGTCGCCCTTGGAGGCGAGCAGGCGGTAGGTCTGCACCATCGTGATCACGTCGTGGTGCTTGACGGAGATCTTGAAGTCGTGGAAGCCGACGTCCTCGAACATGTGGGCCTCCTTCAGCGCGGAGGCGACGAGCGCCTCCGGCGTGGGGCCGCCGTACTTGGCGTACAGCTCCTTGTCGAGCGAGCCGGCGTTGACGCCGATGCGCAGGGATATGCCCGCGTCCGTGGCGGCCTTGCAGATGTCGGGGCCGACCTGGTCGAACTTACGGATGTTGCCTGGGTTGACGCGCACGGCCGCGCAGCCGGCGTCGATCGCCTGGAACACGTACTTCGACTGGAAGTGGATGTCGGCGATGACGGGGATCGGCGACTTGCGGCAGATCTCGGGCAGCGCGTCGGCGTCGTCCTGACTGGGCACGGCCACGCGCACGATGTCGCAGCCGGCGGCGGTGAGTTCGGCGATCTGCTGGAGCGTGGCGGGCACGTCCGCGGTGAGCGTGTTGGTCATCGACTGCACGGAGATGGGCGCTCCCCCGCCGACCGGCACCGGACCGACCATGATGCGGCGCGACTTGCGGCGCGGGTGCAGCGGCGACTCGCTGGTCAGCACGGCCGGGTCGCCGGTCTTGCGGAACGGTTTGGACACAGGGGTTTCAATGCTCAACGATCTCACCATTCTTCGAGAGGTACCGTCATCATGCGCGCTCCCGGCGACCTTGGGTCACCGGGAGCGCATCGGACGCGACTACTGCCTGTCTATCAGCTCGTCGGCCTTGGCGCGGGCCTCGAGTTCGAGCTGTTCCATTTCCTCCACGTCCTCGAACAGCGGCGCCCCCCTCAGCTCGGCGTCCATGTCGTCCAGCACGGCCTTGACCGTGTCGACGATGCCGAGGTACGGCAGGCGGTGGTCGAGGAACGCGTGGACGGCCTGCTCGTTGGCCGCGTTGAGCACGGCCGTATGCTTCTCGGAGGCAGCGAGGCAGTGGCGTGCGAGCGAGACGGCGGGGAACGCCTCGTCGTCGAGCGGCTCGAACGTCCACGTGGCGGCCGTCGTCCAGTCGCAGGCGGCGGCCACGTCGCCCATGCGCGCGGGCGCGGACAGGCCGAGCGCGATGGGCAGGCGCATGTCGGGCGGCGACGCCTGGCAGATGGTGGCACCGTCCACGAACTCGACCATGGAGTGGACGATGGACTGCGGATGCACGGTCACGGCGATGCGTTCGGGCGGGATGTCGAACAGGCGGGACGCCTCGATGACCTCGAGGCCCTTGTTCATCAGCGTGGACGAGTTGATGGTGACGACCGGCCCCATGTTCCACGTGGGGTGGTGCAGCGCCTGTTCGGGCGTGATGCCGGTCATCTGCGCGCGCTTCATCCCTCGGAACGGGCCGCCGGACGCGGTGACGACGAGGCGTGCGACCTCCTCGTGCGTGCCGGAGCGCAGCGACTGCCAGATCGCCGAATGCTCCGAATCGACCGGATTGATCTGCTGTTCGCGCGTCTGCGCGCCGAACAGCAGATGACCGCCGGCGACGACGGACTCCTTGTTGGCGAGGGCGAGCTGCGAACCGGCCTTCAACGCGGCGATGGACGGCTCCAGACCGATGGATCCGGTGATGCCGTTGAGCACGACGTTCGCCCCCGAACCGGCCATCGCGATGACCGCGTCGGGACCGGCCTGGATCTGCGTGTTCCTCGCGCCGGCGGCGTCGAGCGCCTCACGCAGCGCCTTCGCCTTGGAGGCGTCGAAGACCGCCACCTGCGGCACACGGAAGCGCGCCGCCTGGCTGGCGAGCAGGTCGATATGCGCGCCGCCGGCCGCAAGACCGACGACGGTGAAGCGCTCGGGGTGGCGCGAGATGACGTCCAGACCCTGCGTGCCGATGGAACCGGTGGAACCGAGTATGACGACTGTGCTGCTGTGTATCACTGTTGCTTCTTCCCATCATCGTCGCCGAAGGTCGGGAACGACAGGTCGGGGATCTCCAGATCGCCGCCGTCCGTGGACAGCAGCGAGAAGGGATTCGTGGTATGCGTGGGCGCGGTCGGGGCCGCGGGCGACGCAGGGGCCGAAACCGGCGCCACGGGGGTGGCGGCCGGAGCCGGAGAGGAGACCGCCGCAGGGGTGGATGCCGCCGCGACCGCGCCGGGCGCGGCGAGCGGCCGGGAGGGTTCCGCAGAGACGGCGGGCACGTCGAGCTTCGGCATCTGCGGCACGAACGACGGCACGGCGATGGCGGGCATCTCCTGCGAGACCTCGGCCATATGCGCGAGCGCCGCGAGCGATCCCGTCCGCGCGGGAGCATCCTCATGGGCCGACGATACGGCCGGCGTTACGGCCGGGGCCGCAACGGGCGACACCGTCACGGACGACGGCACCGGGGACGGCGTGTAGGCGATCGGCTCGGTCGGCTGGTAGGAGGCCGCCGGTGCGGCCGGCTGGTACGCGTTCACCGCGGAGGCCGCCGGGGCCACGGCCGGCATGGATGCGGGAACCGCGGTCACGGGGGCGGCGGGCGTCGCGGTCACAGGGGCCACGGACACCGCCGGCGCGAGCACCGGAGAGGCCGATGTGGGCGCGGAGAACAGGCTCTGCTCGGCCTGGCTCAACGCGTCGAAACTGGCGTCACTTCCACCCGCGACCGGCGAATCCACGGACGCGGCCGGCGCGACGGCGGGAGCGGTCTCGGCCGCCGGCGCGTAGCTGACCGGCGCCTCCCCGCCATCAGGTTCGGAGGCGACGGGACCCTGCCGGTATTGGGCGTCCGGGGAGAACAGCGGCGCGACGCCGTCGCCGTCGGGCGACGCTGCGGACGCGGGCGCGTCCGCCGCACCGGCGTTCGGCTCCTCCGCGGCATAGTCGCCGACACGGTCGAAGGATTCGATGCGGCTGAGCAACTCCACGCACGAGTTGAGGAAGTAGTCGACCTGACGCTCGTCATACCCCTTCCTGCCCCTGCGCTGGGTGAACACCGCATTCGCCACGGCCTCGGCGTCGAGCTTGTCGAGATCGCGCACGTCCTTGCGCGACACGCCGTCCATCCCGAGTTCGGCGGCCGCCTTGTCGGCGATCTGGTCGGCGAGCTTGTCGACCTGCTTGCGGTCGTATGAAGGGGTGTGGGGCTTGCCGGAGCCGAAGCGCTCGCCGGCCGCGCGGTCGAGGTGCTTGACGATCTCGCGGTAGAGCTCCTCGGTCTTCGCCTTCCACGCGATGCGCCCGTTGCGGCTGATCTCCCACGCGGTCTGCTTGTCGACGACGGCGCGTTCGAGACGGGTGAGCGCGGCGTCCACCTGGGCGATCTCATAGCCTCCGCGGCTCAGGTCGAAGGAGACGTTCTGGATGTCCCGCTGCGTCAACTGCGCGCCGTCGCTGTCGTACAGGGCGTGCGCACGCTCCAGAAACGCGTCCACCTGGGCGGGGTCGTAGCCCCACTTGCGCTTGCCTGCCCTGGGGATTCCGGCTTCGGATTGCTGCGCCATGGGCTATCAACCTCCTAGAGGAACGAACGATACTGTCTGTCACCTTACGTGATTGTTGAGACGCACTGCCGTTTAGGGCGGGGTCTACGCTATGGTGTGTTGGACGGGCGATTAGCTCAGTCGGCTAGAGCGCCACCTTTACACGGTGGATGTCGGGGGTTCGAGCCCCTCATCGCCCACAAGCACGAAACGGCGACGGCCGGAGGAATCATGCATTCCTCCGGCCGTCGCCGTCATCAGCGTCCTTTGCCGTAGGCGCGCAGACGGATGCCGTTCCAGTCCGGGCTCACGGTGATCGGCGTGGCGGCGTTCATGCCCGCCGTCTTCGCCGCGGACTGCACCGTGCTGGAACTCGCCGCGCCCTGCCTGCCGGGCTTGGGGGTGAGCACCCACAGCGGACCGTCGTCGCCGAGCACCGCGTAGGCGTCGACAATCGTATCGGACAGCTCGTCCTCGTCGTCGCCGTCGCGCCACCACAGAATCACGCCGTCCACGGCGGAGGCGTAATCCTCGTCGACGAGATCCTCCCCCGTCAGATTCTCGATCTTCTCGCGGACCGAATCGTCTACGTCGTCATCCCACAGCCATTCCTGCACGATGTCGCCGGGTCTAAACCCAAATTCCTCAGCGTTCTGTGATGCGGTTTGATTCACGAGACCCAACAATAGCAATACGCGACGAACAGCGGCGTTAACAAACGGTGAAACGTGAGACGCGCGATCCGACCGCGCCGCGGCCGTGACATGTCACTTCACGGCGCAGCGCGGCAGCGACTCCCCCTTCCCCTCGCCGATGGCGACGAGGGCCTTGTACGCCTCGTCGAGCGTGGAGACGCTCACGTCGCGCAGACCGTCGGGCACATGCCCCACGACCTCGTCGCAGTTGGATTTCGGCGCGAGGAACCATGCGGCGCCGTCGCGACGCGCGGCAATCATCTTCAGGCGGATGCCGCCGATGCGCCCCACCTTCCCCTCGGCGTCGATGGTGCCGGTGCCGGCGATGGTCTCGCCGCCGGTCTCCTGCTGCGGGGTGACCTTGTCGATGAGGCCGAGCGCGTACATCATGCCGGCCGAGGGGCCGCCGATGTCATCCACATGCATGCTGGCCTTCATGCCGGAGACATCCACCCCCCGCCCGTCGAGGAACCGTTTCGCCGCCTTCACCGCGTTGTCCTGCGAAGAGGTCATCTCCTTCGCGGTCTCCTCGCGGTATTCGTCGCCTGTCTGGCCCGCGGGCACCACCACCTCGCGCGGCATGACCACCGATTGCGGGTCGAACCACGCCCGCACCACCTCCAGATTGGTGACCGGATAGCCCGGCACGCCGTTGGCGGAGATCGTGACGAGCAGCAGTTTGCCGGAGTCCTTATGCGTTTCGACGCCCGTCACGTCGATCACCTCCGACTCCTCGCCGTCCCCGCCCGTCGGCGCCGTGCCGAGCACGTCGCGCGTCGGCCCGGGCCATTCGGTCGAATACGCGCTCGGCAGGCACAACGTCACCGCGCACAACGCCACGGCGGCGGCACCGGCGAACCATCGCGGCGAACGGGCGCGGCAGTAGCGCAGAAGACGGCCGAAACGCGTGACATGCTCGGAGCCGTCCGGCTCGACCCGGCCGGTCACGCCGAGATATGGGAGGAGGTTGCGCAGGAAAGACATACCGCGCATCATAGCAGCGCACGCTATACGCGAAACATGCGCGGGGCACCCTAGTATGGAGGGCAAGACCAGACGCGACCAGACAAGAGGATCCGATATGGATGAGAACGCAATCCACGAGTGGCTGATCAAATGCTTCGGCCCGGTGCAGGGCGAGATGGCATGGCGGCAGATCTCGCAGCTGCCCGATTCGATCCGCGAACAGCTCATGAGCCAGGATCCGAGCACATTGCCGAACCCCGCCGAGGTCCAGCAGATGATGGCGGCGTTCACCGCCGGAGGCCTCAACACGATGGGCGACATGAACCAGGTCGTCGAAGAGGGGCCCATCAACGTCAAGCTCGCCAAATCGCTGGCGTTGCAGCAGGCGAACGCCTCCGGCTCGCGTACAAGCGTGACGGCCGCGGAGGGCGCCGCGGTGCGGCGGGCCATGAGCGAGGCGAACCTGTGGCTGGACACCGCGTGCGCGTTCGACCCGGCGCCCGGCGAGCCGCAGGCGCTCACCCGCGCCGGCTGGGTGGAGGACACGCTCGACGCGTGGGCGAAATTCGCCGCACCCGTGGCCTCCTCGATGGGCGAGGCGCTCGCCTCCGTGCTGTCCGAGCGTCTCGGCGACTCGTTCGACGGCGAGATCGCCGGCATGTTCGCCGGACCGGTGCCGATTCCCATCCCGGACGGCATGAAGGACCCCCGCCAGCTGGTCAGGTTGCTCGGCAACACGTCGTTCGCGATGCAGCTGGGCAACGCGGCCGGCTCGCTCAGCCGCGAGGTGCATGGCGGCTTCGACCAGGGCATCGCGCTGCTGTCCAACCCGGCCGGCGCGTTGGTCGCGCAGAACGTCGAGGAGTACACGCGTCAGCTCAACGGCGACGGTGTCGACCTGACGGACGACGGCGCCCAAGGCGCGGCCGAAGCCACGTCCAATCCGATCGGCTTCACGTCGGCCGCCGGCGACACCCCGGCGAGCACGCCCAAGGACGCCTCGCACCCGTCCATCGACCCGTCCACCGAGCGGATACTCGGTGATTTCGCCCGCACCGAACGCATTCCCGCGGACGAGGTCATGGCGTTCCTGGCGCTGCGCGAGGTCGCGCACGCCCGCCTCTACTCGGCCGTGCCGTGGCTGATGCCGCGTTTCGAGGCGCTGATCGGCAAGTACGCGCGCGGCATCAGCATCGATCTGGATGCGATGGAGGAACAGCTGCGAGACGCCGGCGCGCTCGACCCGGACTCCATCTCCGGCGCCGTCAACCTCACCAAGGTGGGCATTCCGGACACGCCCGAGCAGCAGGAGGCGCTCGCCGCGCTCGAATCGCTGCTCGCCATGGTCGAGGGATGGGTGGATTGCGTGGTGTGGCGCGCCGGCATGGCGCATATCCCGCATATCGAGCAGCTGCGTGAGATGATGCGCCGCGAGCGCGCCACCGGCGGCCCGGCGGAACGCACGTTCGAGAGCCTGCTGGGATTGGAGCTGCGCCCGAAGCGCATGCGCGAGGCGGCCGGATTGTGGGAGATGCTCACCGCTTCCGAAGGCGTGGACGCGCGCGACGCGAAATGGTCGCACCCCGATCTGCTGCCCGTGCTCGCCGGTGACGGCGGGCACGCGAACGACGGCAACGGCGCGGACGCCGCCGGCGACGGTTCGTCCGCCGGTGCCGCCGGCTCCTCCGCCGCCGGCGACCCGACGATCCCGGGCGGCACCGATTGGGACGCCGAGCTTTCGAAGCTCCTCGGCGAGGAGGGCGCCAGCGGCGCCGATTCCAACGACGATAACGACGACAACCGCTGACCGCAGCGCAGGCTCAGCTCAGGAATCTGCTGAGCCTGCGCTGCTGCGACCCGTACCCCTGCTTCGAACGCGCGTAGGAGAGGTGAAGTGTGTCCTCGGCGCGCGTGACCGCCACGTACATGAGACGACGCTCCTCCTCCAGCTCGTCCCCCGGCTGCGGCGAACCGTAGGGCATGAGCCCCTCGGAACACCCGATGACGAACACGTGCCTGAACTCCAGACCCTTGGAGGCGTGCACGGTGGATACGGTCACCCGCCCGAGCCTGGCGGCCAGACGCCCCGCATCGTCGGCACCGGCGCCCTGCGCGTCCATGTGCGACTCGTCGCGCTCGCGCAGCGTCTCCATCATCGCGAGTTTCGCCGCCATGTCCATGTCGGCGACGGGCGAGGCCGAGGCCCAGCCGTTGTCGCGTTTGACCCGGTACCCGAATCCCTCATGGCGCAACGCCGCAC
>NZ_BCFK01000022.1 GCF_001417815.1 Bifidobacterium aesculapii | reverse complement strand
ACCGGCTGCTGGGCGTTGATGCGCGTCAGCACCGCGCAGTCCGACGGGTTCTCCCCCGCCTCCACGAGACGACGGATGCGCAGCGCCACGCCGCGCGCCTCCTCGTCGTCCGTCTCGTACACGGTGCGCTCGATGCGCCGCCCGCCTTCGCGCGCCGAACGCAGGCGCAGGTATTCGCCGCGATCAGGCGAAGCCGCGAGCACGCGGTTCGCGTAGGCGACGATCTGCGGCGTGGAACGGTAGTCCGTCGCCAGCGAGACGTCCGCGGCGAGCGGGCCGAACTCGTCGCCGAACCTGAGCAGGTCGTAGCTGGACGCGCCGGCGAACGAGTAGATCGTCTGCGCCGGATCGCCCACCACGCACACGTTGCGGTTGTCGCCGAGCCACAGGCGCATCAGCCGATGCTGCAACGGCGAGACATCCTGGTATTCGTCGACCGTCAGCCATCCGATCGAACGCCGTACCGAAGCCGCAGCCTCGGCGCAATCCTCCATCACATGGCACATCATGAGCAGGATGTCGTCGAAATCCATGGCGCCCCGGGCCGTCTTCTCACGCTCGTACGCCTCGTACACGTCGGCGAACCGTTCCGGTTCCAGCCCGCCCGGACGGCATCTGCCGGTCACCGCGGCCACGCGCGTCACCTGAGAGGGCGCCACGAGCGAGATCTTCGCCCAGTTGATCTCGTCGCGCACCGCGCGCACCGTCGCATCGTCCTCGTCGACGCCGGCGTCGACGCCGTGCAGCGCACGTGCGGCGATGTCGCGCGCGTCCTCCACCAGACGCGGGAACGGCGCGTCGCACACGTCCGTCCACACGCGGCGCAGCTGGTGCAGCGCCGCGGCGTGGAACGTGGACGCCGTGACCGCGTCGCCGACGCCCAACGCCGTCAGACGCACGCGCATCTCGGCGGCGGCCTTGACGGAGAACGTGACGGCGAGCGTGCGCGACGCGTCCCACGCGCCGGTCGCGCACGCATGCGCGATGCGCCGCGTCACCGTGCGCGTCTTGCCCGCGCCCGCGCCCGCGATGATGCGCACCGGGCCGTTCAACGCCGTGGCGGCGGCCAGCTGCGCCTCGTCCAATCCGTCGAGCACCTTGTCCATGCCACTCATTGTGGCACACCGCGCGCCGGCGCCGACCACCGCATGGCCGCGAACGCCCGGAAACCGCACGTCGCGGCCGCTGACGCGGGCCGACGTGTATTAATGTGGGAGTGTGACAGAACGTAATGAACTGATGCTGGCCGCGCTGACCTCCGCCGCCCTGCCGTCCGTCGTCGTCGCCGGCGTGTTTCCGGGGATGACGCGCACGGACGGCATCGACCAGGCGCAGGTGCGCGACGTGACCGGCAAGACGTACGACGTCTACGCCTCCAACACCGAGGAGGGGCGCCGCAAGCTCGCCGCGAGGGTCAAGGCGGCGAAGACGCTCGCCGCCGCGCGCGAGCCGGGCGGACTGGGCTTCGCGCTCGACCGCGTGCTGGGCTTCGCCCCCGGCACCGATCCGAAGGGCCCCACCGGAGACACGGCCGTCATGGTGGCGATGCATCAGGACGGCGTCGAACGCCAGCTCGACCTGCTCACGCTGGACGACTGCGCCGCCATGGGCACGGCAATCGGCGCGATCCACCGTCTCAACCCCTCGTTCCTCACCGAAGCCGGGTACCCCGCATACGTCACCGAGCAGATCCGCGGACAGCTGACCGCGTGGATCGCGCGGCTGGACAACGCCGGCCATGTGCCGCCGGAGATCACCTCCAGCTGGGCGAAGATCATGGAGACCGAAGGCCTGTGGGCGTTCCGCACCTGCCTGGTGCACGGCGGATTCGAGGACGGCGACGTGCGCTTCAGCGGTTCGACGATCACCGCCGTCAACAACTGGCAGACCATGCAGGTCAACGATCCGGCTCGCGACCTCGCGTGGATCTTCTCCAAACTCGACGAAGCGCACCGCAACGCGGTGCTCACCGCCTACGGGCGGATGATGGGCAACCGGCTCGACGGGCTCATCATGCTGCGCGCGAACCTGTGGGTGCAGATGGAGCAGGTGGGCGATTTCATCCAGGCGGTCAAACGCGCCGACTCGCAGCAGATCATCCGGTTCAAGGCGCAGGTGGACCGTCTCGCGCACCAGCTCGCGCGCGCCGCACGCGCGGCCGCGCCGAAGCCCACCTCGTACCGTCCCGGCGCGCGGCGCGGCACGGCCGCCGTGGAAGGCGCGACCGGACGCGCGCAGGAGAAGCCGCCGTCGACGATCACCGTGGGAACGCTGCTGGAGGCCGGCGAGCGCCGCCGCGCCGAAGCCCGCACCGTGGCCGAAGCCCAGGCGGGCGATGCGGACCGTACCGGTTCGGCCGATATCGTCGCCGCGGGCGAGTACGCGCCGCAGGGTGGCGCCGCCCGGTCCGGTGCCGCCGGCACGGGTTCGACGAAGCCGCAGCATACCGCGTATGCGGGCTACCGGGATATGCCGGCGCCGGATTCCTCGGAGACCATGGCATTGCGCAGGATGGACGACGGTGAGGGCGCGCCGGCTTCCATCGAGGAGCGTCACACGATCAACGGCATGCCGATGCCTCCCACGATCACGCCGATGCGCCCGCTGTCGCGCATGGTCGCCTCGGGCATGATGCACGCTCTCGGCGATGCCGCGAAGGTCATCGACGCCTCCGAGGCCGCCGACGCGGATCGGAGCGGCGAGGATGCTGGGCATGTCGCCGCCGGAGAGGGTTCCGGCGTCGCCGCGCGCAACGACGCCGGAGCGGCGACCGCTCCGGCTGACGCCACGTCCACCGATACGTCGGCCACCGTGGTGATTCCGCTGCTCGAACGTGAGGAGCGTGCGCTGCGCGACGCCCGCGCGGGGCTCGACTTCGACGACGAGACCTTCGACGACCAGCCCGACGCGGCCGGTGAGTACCATCCGTCCGAAGAGGACGAGACGCCGAAGGTGCAGGCCGAGCACGATGCGCCGCAGTCGACGCCGCGGAATGACGATGACGTGTCGTCGACGGGCGCGCCGGACGCCGAACCCGACGACGACACGCCTTCCGTCACCCCGATCGTGGTGGCCGCGCCGTCGCTCGCCGTGATCGCGTCCACCGGCACGGTGAGCGACGAAACGCCGGAAGCGATCATCTCGGCCCATGTCAGGACGGACGATACGGACGCGACGGAAGACGACGACACCGGCGAGGCGCGCACCATTCCCGACGAGGCCCGTAACGGAGGCGACACGCCGACGGCGTAATCGCGCGTCCGGCGTGCGCCGCCCACCGTGAGCGGGCACAATGGGACATCGGAACGTCAACCCCTTGTCGACCGCACATCCACTACACACACATCACTACAAAGGAGCAACATGGACATCGAACTGGGCATCCGCAACGTGGCGCGTACCGTCACCTTCAGCACCGACGACTCCGCGGATCAGGTGAACGACGCCGTCGTCGCCGCGGTGACCGAAGGCAAGCCGATCACCCTGACCGACGACAAGGGCCGCCGCATCATCGTGCCGGCCGAGGCGCTCGGCTACGCGATCGTCGGTTCCGAGACGAAGCACGCGGTCGGTTTCGGCGCGCTGTGACCGATTCGGGCGCGGCGGGCGTATGCTCGTATCCCGCGCACGTCCAAGACCATCGAGAGGCCTCCCTTGAGGGAGGCCTCTCGCCGTATATGCCGGAACTCACCGCCAGAGCGGCAGGGCGCCACGCTCCACGATGCGACGCACCGTGTCCTCGTCGGTGAGGTTCTCCCCCAGCAGGTTCGGCTTGCCGGCGCCATGCCAGTCCGAACCGCCCGTCACCAGCAGCCGGTGGGCATTGGCGATGGCGAGCAGCCGTTCGCGCTGCTCCGGAGGATTGCCGCGATGCCACACCTCGAGACCGTCAAGCCCCTCGTCGATGAGGGATTCGATCTGCGCGTCGGACAGCAGCCTCGGGTTGCGGCTCATGTCGCCGGCGTGGGCGATGACGACCACGCCTCCCGCCTCGCTGACCGCGCGGACCACCTCATGCGTGGTCGGCGAAGGCGTGGGAATGTAGTATTTCGAATCGGCGCTCACCGCGTCCGCGAACGCCTCTGAACGGTTCGCGTACACGCCCGCCGCGACCAGCGCGTCGGCGATGTGCGGACGGCCCACGGTGGTTCTGCCGCCCTCCCTGACCTGTTCCATCACCGAATCCCACGTGATCGGATAATCCTCGGCCAGACGCGCGACCATGCGTTCCGTGCGATGCAGCCGCGCCTCGCGGGTCGCGGCGAACAGGCGCGTGATGTGCACGCTGCGCGGATCATACTGGTAGGCGAGCATGTGCACGGACACGTCCTCGTCGCATGCGGTGATCTCGGTGCCGCGCAGCAGCGGCATGCCCTGGGCGTGCGCCGCCTCCTGCGCGTCCGCCCAGCCCGCCGTGGTGTCGTGGTCGGTGATGGCCACGCCGTCCAGCCCGCGCTCGCGCGCCTCGGCGATCATCTGTGCAGGCGTCTTCGTTCCATCGGAGAACACGGTGTGGCAGTGAAGGTCCCATCCGCGCGTCGGCGGTTCGGTGGGCGCAACATATCCAGTCATAATCCCTATCGTAACCCGCGCTCGGGCCGTCGCGCGCACAGGCGCGGGGGATTCGGGCTCTCGCCACGGCCGTCCCGCTGCGGTACCATAGGAGGTACTTGTCCATATGTGGCCGACGGAGGCCACGGCGCAACAGAAGGGAAACAGCAATGGCAGGTGCATTATTCGGAGGTCTGATCGTTCCCATACTGGTGATCGTCATCGTGCTGATCGCCGTATCCGTCTTCATCGTCCCGCAGCAGCAGGCGTACATCATCGAGCGGTTCGGCAAGTTCCAGTCGGTGCAGTTCGCCGGCATCCACATGCGCATCCCGTTCGTCGACCGCATCGCGATGAAGACGAACATGCGCGTCAACCAGCTCAACGTGCAGTTGGAGACCAAGACGCTCGACAACGTGTTCGTCACCGTCGTCGCCTCCACGCAGTTCCGCGTCAACGCGCAGAACGTGGCCACCGCATACTACGAGCTGCGCGACCCGGCCGGCCAGCTGCGCTCCTACATGGAGGACGCGCTGCGCAGCGCCATCCCCTCGCTGACGCTCGACGACGCGTTCGCCCGCAAGGACGACGTGGCGTTCGACGTGCAGAAGACCGTCGGCAACGAGATGAGCCGCTTCGGCTTCACCGTCGTCAAGACGCTCATCACCGCCATTGACCCGTCGCCGCAGGTCAAGAACGCGATGGATTCCATCAACGCCGCCCAGCGCGAGAAGGAGGCCACGCGCCAGCGCGCCGAAGCCCAGCGCATCCAGATCGAGACGCAGGCCGCCGCCGAAGCCGAGAAGACGAGGCTGCAGGGTGAGGGTCAGGCGAACTACCGTCGCGAAATCGCCAACGGCATCGTCGACCAGATCAAGAGCCTGCAGGCCGTGGGCATGAACATCAACGACGTGAACAACGTGGTGCTGTTCAACCAGTACCTCGACGTGATGCGTTCGCTGAGCGAATCCAGCAACGCGAAGACCGTGGTGCTGCCGGCCTCCACGCCGGGCGGATACCAGGATCTCTACGAGCAGGTCACCAAGGCCATGCTCACCGCCTCCGAAACCCAAGGTCGGTAAAGCTGTGTCGGTGTCGGTGTCGGTGTCGGTGGCACCGACACCGACTACTGGCCCAACGGCCGCCACGTATCGGCTGGCACCACGAACCGACTGACACCACAACGATTAGCACCTCGAACCGGCTGGCACATACGTGCCAACGTCCATATGCCAACGGGCACCCCGCATCAACTGGAACCCCGCATCGGCTGGCACCTCAAGTCAACGTGTACACCGTGTCAACGAGACTCTGTATCGACCATATGGAGAACGGGAAAACCGGGAATCATCCGTGCTACCCCAACGCCACCACAATGGCCCAGGACCACCACGGATGGACTTCACAACGACTATTCCACACCTTATCGGCACCTAACCATCCAACAGCGGCGGATTGTACGGAAAAAGCCCCATTGCTCCGTACAAACCGCCGCTTACTCCATCTCAGCGGCGGATTGTACGGAGATCACCGGTGTGCTCCGTAATTTCCGCCGCTGAGACGACGCCAGCGACCGAAAATACGGAGCAATGGGCAAATCTCCGTACAAACCGCCGCCGAACCTGGGGATGTCACTTGGGAAAACAACCACCAACCAGCAACCGAGAACCATCAAGTGGGAGAACCAGCCGCCAACCAACAACCAACAACCAACAGGACTGTCGCCAACCAACGATCAACAACCGGAAAACACCAGCCGGTAATCACCAACCAGGGAAAACCAACAGACAACGCAAGCTGGAAACCACCAACGGATCAGCACCAGCCACGGCCCCACCAGCTCATAATCCCCAACTAGGGAAACCGACGAACAACGCCAGCCGGGAGGACCACCAGCAGAACCGGCACTCAGTCAAAGGCCGTCAGCGAATCTTGGGGACTCCGGCAGCCATCAGCTTGCGTTCGAGCCTTTCCGGCCGGATCAGATCCTCATAGACGACGTGCTGCACCACGGTGACCTGCTGATTCTTCAGATGTTCCTCCCGCCGACGTTCATACTCCAATTTCGATTGGAGAGTCGCGCGATTCGGCTTACTGGTATCCGCATATTTGGCCATCCCGTCATATTCCGCCACGATGACGCGCCCATCCGCCAACCTCCAACAGAAGTCGACACGATATGGGGCCATCGGATTATCCGGATTGTTGAATTCGGTCTGTAATCGAGGTTCGGCGAATCCCCGTTCGATAAGGAGCCCGCGCATCAGCGATTCACCTCCGTTCTCGCTGGCCGGCGACGCACAAGACGCCAATCGCTCCACCGCACGATCGTCACATGCCGTCCGCACGGCCAATGAGCGGATGTCCTCGACGCTTATCAATTGACGACGAAGGGCGGAATCGAATATGGCAAGTGCGTTGGCGAACGGATATTTCGCGCAATCAATCAACGTCCGCGCCGGCGATGTGACGCGAATCCCATGACAATTCCATGGCTGCCCGACACCGGGCATATACAGGCGGCGCAACCGCTTGCTGTCCCTATGCCGGGCACCTCCCCGGGAAGCGATATGAATCGTGCCGTCATGCAGACCATATGCGTGATCGAGCCCATAGAGGCATACGGCGCTCAATCCGGCAAACACCCATTGTGGACGCTTCTTCGCCAATGCGCGGATGGTATGCAGGGACCGTTCCTCTGCATTGAGCAGATCCCAGTATTCCGTTCGGGCATACAGATTCGGATAGGGAGAAACCAATTCCAGTGATTTCAGACGTCTACGCAACGCATGCTGCATGGCATCGCCTTCGCCGATGGCGCAACGTCGTTCTCGTTCGGCCTCTCCGAGTAGTGCCGCGACTCCTTTGTGCATCTTCATGGTTCGACGCTAAATGGTCGCATACCATCGAGGCAAGCTGTCGAGGCAATGTGGACAGAGCCCCCCTTCTCCGGGCGTGTCGCGGGCAATCGCCTAAGTCGACGGACCATCGATCGGCCCATTCCTCCAACAACGATGTGGATAACTTGACCGGCCGAATACGGAGATGACCGGCGTGCTCCGTAATATCCGCCGCTGAGACGGAGTCAGTGACCGAAAATACGGAGCAACGGGCCGATTTCCGTACAAACCGCCGCTGAGATGTAATAAGCGGCGGATTGTACGGAGCAATGGAGAAATCTCCGTACAAACCGCCGCTGGAAGAGGACGAGCTGCGTACACACAAGGCACAGCCACCCCTCCAGGCGACACCGGGACAACATCTACGCCACGACACTGCCCAGCAAAGCAACGCGCCACCGAAACAAAGCCCAACGCACAGCAACGCGCCACCACATGTCACGCGCCCGGCAACACAACACCCAAACGAAGGGGGTGCCGCGTCACACGAGCAGGGCGGCGCCGTCCTTGACGATGATGAGCGTCACGATGGCGATGAGCCACACCGCGTCGACCATGAGATCGTAGTTGAGGCGGTAATAGGTGTCGAGCCCACGCGGCTTCGATACCACCGATCCATCGGTGCCGCCCAGCTTCCGCGCACCGCCCGGCAATCCCTGTACCACGGCCGTCGCATGGCTCAACGCCATGAACTGGATCGTCGTGGAGAACATGAGCGCCAGGCACCACGGGCACAGCGCGTGGATCACGAACAGCGACTGCGAGGTCAGCCAGTACGAGTACAGCAGCGCGGCCAGCCCGCCGAACCACGTGCAGGCGGCGAACCATCGAGGCACGCGCACGCGCGCGAGTCCGATCACCGCGATCGTCACGAACACGGATTCCGCGGCGATGCCGAAGAACGCGTTCGGGTAGCTCAATCCCGCGAACTTCACGATCTCCGACTGCCATGACTGCGCCACGGTCGAGCAGGAGAGCACGGCGTTCACGTCGCATCCGAGCTGCTGATCGGGGTGGCGCGCGAGTTGGAGCGTCTCCGCGCTCAGCACGAACGAGACGATCAGCGCCACGGCCGAGGCGAGCAGCACGATCAGATACGTCCATGTCGCGCCGTGGCGCCATCCGCTCGGTTTCAGCACGGCCGCCGCGGCTCCCCCGGCAGTCTCGTCCGAAACGTCGTCGTCCAACACGTCGTCCGTCACATCGTCCGAATCGCGCACATCAGTCATCATATTCCCCCTTCGTATGCCTTGTTCCCGTCATTTCCGTCACAGCGTGCCGTCGGCGAGCGTCACGTCGCCGACGATCGTCGCGTCGCCGGTGAGCGTCACGTCCGCGTCGCCCACGTCGACGCGCAACGTGCCGCCGCGCACGGTGATGAGCCAGTGCGCGACGCCGGTCTTCGCGCGCAGCGTGACCGCCGTCGCGCACAGGCCGGTGCCGCACGACAGCGTCTCGCCGCAGCCGCGCTCGTTGACGCGCATCGTCGCCTCGCCGAGACCGGCCGCGTCGTCGTCGATGTCGTCGATGCGGACGAATTCGACGTTCTGATCGGATTCGATGACGGGACTGACGACCGGTTTGACGGCCAGATCGAGCGCTTCGACGGTGGGCAGCGTGGAGAACGCGTCCTCGACGACGGCGACCACATGCGGATTGCCCATGTCGACGAACGTGCCGCGCGCCGCGCCCGGTGTGCCCGGAATCGTGACCTCGTACGCGTCGACCTCGCCGATGCGCCACTGCCCCATCTCGACGCGGAACACGTGCGTGCCGAGCCCGTCGACCCCGCCCAGCGAAGTGAGCGTCTTGACGCCGGCGCGCGTGCCGAGGCGGAACACGTCGCCGTCGAACAATCCCTCGCGCTGCGCGAACAGGGTGATGGCGCGCGTGCCGTTGCCGCACATCTCAGCGAGCGACCCGTCGGCGTTGCGGTAGTCCATGAACCATTCGACGCCGTTCGCCTCGCAGTCGGCGACCTGCGCCTCGCTCAGGTCGGAGACGTCGCGCGGGTGGGCGAGGCGGATGAGACCGTCGCCGCCGATGCCGAAATGACGGTCGGTGAGGAACCGCACCTCCTCGGGCGTCGGCTCGAAACGCCCCTCGCGGTCGAGATACACGACGAAATCGTTGCCGGTGGCGTGCGCTTTGGTGACATGCTGCGGAATGCTCATGCTCGCCAGCATACCCGTGTGCCGTGTATCGCCGCCCGTGCTGTTCGCGATACGCGAGTAGTCTGGGGTGGGTAACGGGCCGGAACGCGTCGCGCCGTCGCGCGTCATGCACGACGTGCGGCCGCGCGCCGGCCCGATAACGACGCATGCGGCAGGAGGGACAGGCGATGAGTTCGACGGCGCCGATCGGCGTGTTCGATTCCGGATTGGGCGGCATCTCCGTGGTGCGGCAGATCGTGCGCGACATGCCGCACGAACGGGTGCTGTATTTCGGCGATTCCGCGAACGCGCCGTACGGCGTGAAGACCCCGGACGAGGTGCGCGCGCTGAGTTTCGCCATCGTGGAACGGTTCGTGCGCGAGGGCGTCAAGGCGGTGGTCATCGCGTGCAACACGGCCACTTCGGCCGCGGTGAACGATCTGCGTGACACATATGACATTCCGATCATCGGCATGGAGCCGGCGTTGAAGATCGCGTGCGACCGCGGCGACGTGCCGTCCGACCCGCATCACATCCCGCAGCGCGTGATCGTCGCCGCGACGCCGCTCACCCTGCGTGAACGCAAGTTCGCCGAGCTCATGGACCGTTTCGACGGCGACAACGAGATCGTCAAGGAACCGTGCCCGGAACTGGTGGAGATCGTCGAATCGGGGCGTTTGGGCGACCATGATCTGGTGATGCGCACGCTGCACGGCTACTTCGACCGGTACGATCTGAACCGCATCGACTCCGTGGTGCTCGGATGCACGCATTTCGTGTTCTACCGCGACTATTTCCGCGAGCTGCTGCCCGAACGCGCGGCCGTCATCGACGGCAACGAGGGCACGGTGCGGCATCTGGGCGTCGTGCTCGAATCGCTCGGCAAGCTCGCGCCCGAGAACGCGGACGGCGGCGTCAAGCTCGGCAACTCCGATCCGTCGGAGCGCATCGCCGCCCTGTCGCGCGAACTGCTCGACGCGTGAGACACCGCGACTGCCCCACCACTTTTCAACCATCGGAAGGGAACGATATGGCGAACAGAACGGCGATGATCGACGTGGGCGGCGGTTTCCGCGCGATCTTCGGCTGCGGCGTGATGGACTACATGCTCGAGGAGGGCATCGACGTCGACATGTGCTACGGCGTCTCCGCGGGCGCGGCGAACATGACCTCGTTCATCGCGCGCCAGCATGGGCGCAACCACACGTTCTACACGAAATACGCGTTCCGCAAGGAGTATGCGAGCGCGGAAAGCTATTTCAGACACCATAATTTCGCGAACCTCGACTACATCTACGGCACGCTGAGCAACCATGACGGCGAATACCCGGTGGATTTCGAGGCGTTCGAGGCGAATCCGACCGGGTTCACCGTGGTCGCGTGCAACGCCGAGGACGGGTCGACGAAGTATTTCGACAAGTCGCGCATCCGCTACGACGATTTCGACGTGGTGAAGGCGTCGTCCGCGGTGCCGGTGGCGTGCGAGCCGTACGTGGTGGACGGCGTGCCCTATTATGACGGCGGCATCGCCGATCCGGTCCCGGTGCAGAAGGCGTTGGACGACGGATACGACCGCGTGATCCTGATCCTGTCGCGTCTGCGAGACGAGGTGCGCCAGCAGCGCAGGGATCTCGCGCCGGCGCGCATCCTCGAGCGCACGCATCCGGCCGCGGCGGAACGGCTGCGCATGCGCTACAAGACGTACAACGACGAGATCGAACTGGCGAAGCGCTACGAGGCTCAGGGCCGCGTGCTCATCCTCGCGCCGGAGGACCTGTACGGGCTCAATACGCTGAAGAAGAGCTTCGAGGGTCTGGAGATGATGTACCGCAAGGGGTATGCGGCCGCCGAGGCGATTCCTGCGTTCCTCGCGAGCTGACGAGAGCGGACGTGCGTGCGGCGACGTGCGCTGTGTGCGCAGGCGGCGGTACGTACGCGTGCGGCACGTCCGCAACCGCGGATGAGCCGCACGCGGAACCGGCGAGGGGTTATCGTCGGCGCACGTTGGTCAGCGGCTCGCCGGCCGCGTACCGCCGCACGTTCTCCAATGCGATGGCGATGATGCGCCGCTCGGTGACCTCCAGATGGTTGCCGCCCGCCACATGAGGGGTGATGAGGCAGTGCGGCTCGCTCCACAGCGGGCTGCCGGCCGGCAGCGGCTCCGGTTCGGTGACGTCGAGTCCGGCGCCGTGCAGCTGGTCCTCGGCGAGCGCGCGGGCGAGTGCGGTCGGGTCGACGGCGTTGCCGCGGCCCGCGTTGAGCAGCACGCACGTGGATTTGAGCAGGTGGAGCCGGTTCGCGTCGATGAGGTGCGTCGTCTCCGGCGCGGCGGGCACGGCGAGCGCCACGACGTCTGCTTCGGGCAGGAGCGCGTCGAGTTCGTCGAAACCGTGCATCTCGTCGATGCCGTGCGCCGGTTTGGCGGCGTCGCGGCGCACGCCGACCGTGCGCGCGCCGACGGCCTTGCACAGTGCGGCGAAATGCGAGCCGATGTCGCCGGTGCCGATGACGAGCACGGTCGCGCCGGCCGGGGTGAGCGCGCGGCCCAGATCGTGCCAGCGATGCTCGTTCTGCTGCCGCGCGTAGGCGGGGATGTTGCGCATGAGCGACCACATCATCGCGAAGAGGTGTTCGGCGACGGTCTGCCCGTAGGCGCCGGTCGCGTTGGTCACGGTGACGCCGTCCGCGAGCACGCCGGGCGCGACGTACTTGTCGACGCCGGCGCTCCAGGTCTGGAGCCACTCCAGATGCGGGTAATCATGGCATTCGGCGGGCGGGATGTTGCCGATGACGGCGGTGGCCTGCGATTTGAGTTCCGCGGGCACGTGCGCCTTCCACGTCATCGTGCCGCGTTCGATGGGGTTGCCGGCGAACTCCTGGCGGATGCCGGGCGCGGCATCCAAAAAGGCCTGCCGCTCGGCGTCGCTGAGCGGCAGGCAGTTGACGATGATCTTGCTGGTGTCGGTCATGGTGCCATTGTAGGCGCCATGGGCACCGGTGCGGGGCATGTCGGCCGGCGCTACTCGAGCTCCACGGCGCCGGTGTAGAGCTGGTAGTATTCGCCGCGCTGCGCGATGAGCTCGTCGTGGTTGCCGCGCTCGATGATGCGGCCGTGGTCGAGCACCATGATCACGTCGGAGTTGCGCACGGTGGACAGGCGGTGGGCGATCACAAACACCGTGCGTCCCTTCATCAGCGCGTCCATGCCGGCCTGCACGACCTCCTCGGTGCGCGTGTCGATCGACGAGGTCGCCTCGTCGAGGATCAGCGCCGGCGAGTCGGCGACGGCGGCGCGCGCGATGGAGATGAGCTGGCGCTGACCCTGCGACAGGCCCGAGCCGTCGCCTTCGAGCACGGTGTCGTAGCCGTTGGGCAGCATGCGGATGAAGCCGTCCGCGTTCACGAGCTTCGCGGCCTCGATGCACTCCTCGTCGGTGGCGTCGAGACGGCCGTAGCGGATGTTGTCCATCACGGTGCCGGTGAACAGGTTCACGTCCTGCAGCACGATGCCCAGCGAACGGCGCAGGTCCGGCT
The DNA here is from genome assembly GCF_001417815.1 of Bifidobacterium aesculapii. Classification (GTDB taxonomy): domain Bacteria; phylum Actinomycetota; class Actinomycetes; order Actinomycetales; family Bifidobacteriaceae; genus Bifidobacterium; species Bifidobacterium aesculapii. Next base: position 12,866 of record NZ_BCFK01000022.1, on the reverse strand, counting down.
TGCGGATGTTCTTCACATCGATGCCGTCGTAGAGGATCTGGCCTTCCTGGATGTCGTAGAAGCGGTTGATGAGGTTCGTGACCGTGGTCTTGCCCGCGCCGGTCGCGCCGACGAGCGCCATCTTCTGGCCGGGCTTGGCGAACCAGGTGATGTCGTGCAGGACGGGCTTGGCCGGATCGTAGCCGAAGGTCACGTTGGTGAAGCGCACGTCGCCGCGCAGCAGCGTCAGACGCCCGTCGGGCGAGGTGACGGCCTGTTCCTTGGCCTTGAGCGCCACTTCGCGGGCGGCGCCGTGCAGCTTCTCCGCGGCCTTGAGGGAACGTGTGCCGTCGTCGCCCTCCTCGCGCTTCCACGCCCAGTGGCCGGTCTCGTGGTCGACTTCGCGCATCGTGCGCCCGTCCTCGCCGAGCTCGACGTTGACGAGGGTGACGGTGCCCTCGTCGGCTTCGACCGGCTCGTCCATCAGGGCGAAGATGCGGGAGGCGCCGGCGAGCGCCATCATCACCATGTTGAGCTGCATGGAGACCTGTCCGAGCGGGTTGATGAACGAGCGCGACAGGGTGAGCAGGGAGATGAGCGTGCCGATCGTGAGCGGGCCCGCGCCGGCGAGGCCGAAGTTGCCGACGCCGGCGAGCGCCATCGCGCCGCCGATGATGGCGAGCAGGATGTAGAGCACGTAGCCCATGTTGCCGACGACCGGCATGGTGACGTTGCCCCACGTGTTCGCGGCGGCGGAGGCTTCGAACAGTTCGCGGTTCTTCTCGTCGAAGGTCTTCTGCGTGTCCTCCTCGTGGTTGAAGACCTTGATGACCTTCTGCCCGTTGACGGATTCCTCGACGAACGCGTTCACGTCGCCGATCCAGTACTGCTGCTTGACGAAGTGGCGTCCGGCGCGCGAGACGATGGCGCGCACGACGAAGTACAGTCCGACGGTGAACAGCAGCACGAACGCGGTGACCGGCACGGACAGCCACAGCATGGCGATGACGGCCGCGACGGCGGAGATGCCGGCGGAGAACATCTGCGGGAACGACTGCGAGATGGCCTGGCGGAGCGTGTCGGTGTCGTTGGTGTAGCGGCTCATGATGTCGCCGTGCTCGTTGGTGTCGAAGTAGCGGATCGGCAGCTGCTGCTGGTGGGCGAACATGTCGTCGCGGATCTTCTTCAGCGTGCCCTGCTCGACGGCGGGGATGAGCCACAGCCACAGCCAGCTCGCGACGATGCCGGCCACGTACAGGCATCCCATGAGGGTGATCGCCTCGATCAGCGGCCCCCAGTCGGGGTCCGCGGCGCCGACGAGCGGCAGGATGTACGAGTCGACGAGCGTCTGCAGGAACAGCGCGGAGCCGGCCTGGGCGACGGCGCCGATGAGGATGCACGCGACGATGGCGACGACGTGCCAGCGGTAGGTGAGGATGTAGCCGAAGATGCGCTTGGCGGTGCCGGGCGCGGCCTTGTCCATGCGGGGTTTGCCTGATCGGTTCTGCTTGGATTCACTCATCGGTTCTCGCCCTCCTTGGTCGCGTCCGCGCCCTCGAGTTCCTCGGGGCGAGCGCTGTTGCGGGTCTGGGATTCGTAGATGGACCGGTATTCGTCGCAGGTGCGCAGCAGTTCCTCGTGCGTGCCGCGCGCCATGATGCGGCCCTCGTCCATGACGAGGATCATGTCGGATTCCTCGACGGAGGCGAGGCGCTGCGCGATGATGATCTTCGTGGTGTCGGGGATCTCGTGGTGGAACGCCTCGCGGATCAGCTTGTCCGTCTTGGTGTCGACGGCGCTGGTGGAGTCGTCGAGGATGAGGATCCTCGGTTTCTTGAGCAGCGCGCGGGCGATGCACAGGCGCTGGCGCTGGCCGCCGGAGACGTTGGTGCCGCCCTGTTCGAGCATCGTGTCGTACTTGTCGGGGAATTCCTGGATGAACCCGTCCGCCTGGGCGAGGCGGCAGGCGTGGCGGATCTCCTCGTCGGTGGCGTCGGGATTGCCCCAGCGCAGGTTCTCGGCGATGGTGCCGGAGAACAGCACGTTCTTCTGCAGCACCATGGCGACCTGGTCGCGCAGGACCTCCAGATCGTAGTCGCGCACGTCGCGTCCGCCGACCTTGAGCGAGCCGCCGGTGACGTCGTAGAGGCGCGGCACGAGCTGCACGAGCGACGATTTCGCGGATCCGGTGCCGCCGACGATGCCGATGGTCGCGCCGGACGGGATCGTGAGGTCGATGTCGTCGAGGACGGGCTTCTCGGAGGAGTCGGAGTAGCGGAACGTGACGTGGTCGAATTCGATGGAGCCGTCGGCCACGTCCATGACGGGCTCGGCCGGATCGACGACGGTGCTTTGCTCCTGCAGCACCTGGCAGATGCGTTCGGCGGAGGCCTGGGAGATGATGAACATGACGAAGATCATCGACAGCATCATCATGGCCATGAGGATCTGCATCGCGTAGGTGACGAGCGCGGTCAGGTCGCCGGTGGTCAGGCCGAGCGCGGCGTTGTTGCCGGAGGCGACGATCTGGCGGGCGCCGAGCCACGAGATGAGGATCATCGACGCGTAGATGCAGAACATCATGAGCGGGCTGTTGAAGCTCATGATGCGTTCCGCCTTGATGAAGTCCTTGTAGATGCGCTCGGAGATGCGGCCGAACTTGCGCACCTCGAACGGCTCGCGGTCGTAAGATTTGACGACGCGGATGCCCTGCAGGTTCTCGTCGACGACGTTGTTGAGTTCGTCGTAGGTGTGGAACACGCGCTCGAACACCGGGTGCACGAGCACGGCGAGGCCGCACAGGCCGAGGCCGAGGATCGGGATGCATGCGAGGAACACCATGGAGATGCTCGGCGAGATGCGGAACGAGAAGAACCAAGCGACGACGACCATGATCGGGGCGCGCACGCCCATGCGGATCATCATCGAATAGGCCATCTGCAGGTTCGTCACGTCGGTGGTGAGCCTCGTGATGATCGATCCGGTGGTGAAGCGGTCGATGTTGGTGAAGCTGAACGCCTGCACCTTCTCGAACTGGTCGTGGCGCAGGTTGCGCGCGAAGCCGGCGCCGGCGATGGCCGCGTACTTTCCGGCAAGGAAGCCGGTGGCGAGCGAGACCATCGCGCAGCCAAGCAGGATCAGGCCGAACTTGACGATGGCGTCCATGTCCCCGCCGGTGACGCCCTGGTCGATCAGGGTGGCCATGACGGTGGGGATGACGATCTCCAGCACGGCTTCGACGATTACGAACGCCGGCGCGAGCAGGCTCTCCTTCGTGTATTCGCGCATGGATGCGCCGAGCGTGCGGAACAGATGCTTCGGTTTCGCAGGCCCGTCGGCCTTGCGCGACGCGATGACGGCCGTCTCGTCGGCGGCGGGTTGCGTCGTCGTGGTGTCGCTCATGCGTGCTCCTCCTTCATGTGCTTCGATTGCTTCGTGTCAGTGCCGTCGTCGGTTTCCGCGGCCGAGGACCCACCGCGTTCCGCCTCGAATTCGCGTTGCGCCGCGTCGATGTTCGCGCGCATGCGCAGCACGTAGTCCATGAGCGTGGCCTTCTCGGCGTCCGTGAACCCCTCGACGAGCCGCTGTTCGACGCGGTCCCCGTTCGCGACGAGGTCGGCGACGATGGCGTCCGCCTTGGCGGTGAGCCGAATCCGTTTGAGGCGGGCGTCGTGCGCGACGGATTCGCGGACGATGAGGCCCTTCTTCTCCATGAGGGCCAGCACGCGCGAGGCGGTGGACCGCGAGATGCAGAACTTGCGTTCGATGGTGTGCTGGTAGATGTCCTCGTCGCGGTTGCACGCGAGGAACATGATGATGCGCGCGTTGCCGCCCGTCGCGATGCGCGCGGATTCCGGCATCGTCTCGTCGAGGTGACGTCCCAGCGCCCTGACCAGCGCCCTCAGGTCGAAGCTGAGGATGTGTCCGTCCATGTCTCCACTCCCCTGCACCACGTGTCGTGTGCCCGATGACGGCATGGGCCGCGTATGCCGGTCCGCCGCCGGGCTCGCGCCGCGGACGGTTTGTTGCATATGCAACCACTTGCCGGATGGCGATGGTAGTACGTCCCACATACAACAGTTGCACATACAACAATCCGCGTGTCGCACAGTGCGCGGGGCGTGCGCGCCCCGCCGGCGCCCCACCCCGGTCCGCACCAGACACCGTCGACGACATTGGCGAGGACTCCCGGCATCGCCCACCCCGTTACCGGCCCGTCCCGGCTCGCGTCACGGGTCTAGAGCCCCAGCCATCCGGCGTGCCAGACGTGGGTGAGGTCCCACGGGTCGAATCGTGCGTCGTCGGCCGGGATGCGTCGAGCGCGCAGCCGATAGCTCCAGTAAACCTGTCCGGCGGAGATGTTCCACGCATCGAGCTGTAGCGCGGCGACTTCGCGGCAAATCGCGCGGCGACGCTCGGAGGGCGACGCGGCGACGTCTCCGGAGCCGGCCGACCGCATGCCTCCGGTATCGTCGGAGCCGTCACCGATGCGCGCCGCCAGCCCGTTCGCCACGCACCACTCTCCCACCATGACGGGTATGAACCGCGCGGCGCGCCGTATGCGGCGGCGCTGCCACGCGGCGAACAGACGGTACCAGCGCACGAGCCACGTGTCCGGCAGCATGCGGAACACCGTTTCGGGACGTTCCGACATGACGAGGTACATATGCGTGTCGAGCATGACGTTCCGCATGCCTTCGCGCGCGAACCAGTCGCGCCACCGATCCAGACGGAACCCGTCGTGGAATACGATCGTCCTGTCTTCGCCCAATACCGGCCGCAGGCGGCGGTACGCCTCACGGTAGAACCGTTTGAGGAACCGCAACGGCACGTGGCCGCTGCCGTGCGCCTCACGACGGTCCTTCGCGCGTCGGCTCGACGGCGATGTGACGTAGGTGAACCAGTCGACCGGCTCGTTGAGCACCTCGATGCCGAACAGCGCGTCGCGGCCGCAGTAGCGTCGCGCCAGACGCGTCAGCACGTCCAACGCGAACGCAACCTGACGGGGGCTCCTGTGCCAACGGACCACGCCCGTCAGCCCGCCGTTGTCGAATCCGTTCTGCGAGCCCGGCACGGTGTGCAGGTCGATGAGCACCTTGAGGCCGGTCCCTTCGGCCCAGTCGAACGCCTTGTCGAGCCATTCGACGCAGCCGGGGTGGCCGGGCACGTCGCCGAACACGAAATACGGCACGGGGATGCACACGAGATTGCACCCGTGCGCGGCGATCGCGCGGAAGTCGTCGTGGGTGATATAGGTGTCGCGGTGGTGGCGCAGCAGACGCTCCAGCGCTTCCGGGTCGGTGGCGCGGTGCAGCCGGATCTCGTCCTCCTCGCCGCTTTCCCGGAACAGTTCCGGCGTCATCCATCGTTCGAGGACGAGCCAGCCGCCGAGGTTCACGCCGTCGATCCGTTCGTCGATTCCCAGCGTCATCGCATGCCCCCGTATCATCCGTCGCTCCGCACCCGCTCCCATCTTACGGCCGAACCGTCGCACCGCCCAGCCACACCGCACCACAATCGCGCCAAGAGGGCGATAGGCGACGAGAGCAAGGCGTCACCGAGAGCGAGATGTCACGCGACGGTGAAGGTGGTGCGCTTCAGGTCTTCGCGGCGCGACGAGTGGCCGATGAGCAGCTCGAACTCGCCGGGTTCCACGATGCGGTTGGCGTCCGCGTCGACGATGGTGCAGTCCGAGACCGGGATGTCGAAGGTCACGGTCGTGGTCTCGCCGGGCTCGAGGTCGACGCGCCGGAACGCCTTGAGTTCGCGGTCGGTCCAGCTGTAGGAGGTGACGACGTCGCCGATGTAGGCCTGCACGACCTCGGTGCCGGCGCGTTCGCCCGTGTTGGCGAGCGTGATTTCGACGTGCACGGTGTCCGTCTTGGCGAATGTGCCGTCGGCGTTGGAGGCGCCGCCGACGATGGCCGGCTCGCCGTACTCGAAGGTGGTGTAGCCCAGTCCCTCGCCGAACGCGAACGCGGGGTCCTGCGTGAGGTCGGCGTAGCGGTCGCCGTGCTGGCCGCGGATCTGGTTGTAGTAGACGGGCAGCTGGCCCACGTGGCGTGGGAAGGTGATCGGCAGGCGGCCGGACGGGTTGGTGATGCCGAGGATGATTTCGGCGATGGCCCGGCCTCCCTTCATGCCGGGGTTCGCGGCCCACAGGATGGAGCCGGTGCCGGTCGCGGGGTCGTTCACGCGCTTGGCGAACACGCCGGACTCGCCCACGATGGACGCGGGCAGGATCTGCGGCTTGGAGCTGACGAGCACGGTGACCATCGGCGTGCCGGTTTCGCGGGAGACGGCGGCGAGCGCGTCGAGCAGCGCGTTCTGGCCGCCGAGCAGCTCCAGCGTGGCGGTGGAGCAGGTTTCGCCGGTCAGTTGGACGGTGTCGCCGACGACGGCCACGATGAGGTCGGATTCGCGCGCGTTGGCGACGGCCTCGTCGAGCAGCGACTGGTCGACTGCGGCGGAGACGCCGATCTTCGGGCGGGGCTGCCCGTCCGGATAGAGTTCGCCGGCCGGGTCGGTGACGAGGTCGACGACGTTCGCGCCGCGCGCGTAGGTGACTTCGCAGCCGTCGCCGGCGAGCGCGCGCAGGCCGTCGAGCACGGTGGTGATGGTGTCGCGCGGCTGCCCGTCGGGCATCCACGAGATCTGGCCGGAGTTGCCGGTCCAGTCGCCGAGCTGGTTCTGCGCGTCGTCGGCGAGCGGGCCGGCGACGGCGATGCGCTTCGCGCCGCCGTTCGCGGCCGCAACGGTTCCGGCGGTGAACGGCAGGTTGCCGTCGTTGCGCAGGAGGGCGACGGCTTCGCGCGCGAGTTCGAGGTTGACTTGCTGGTGTTCGGCGGAACCGATGACCGTCCTGATGCGGTGCTCGTCCGGCAGACGCGGGTCCTCGAACAGTCCGAGGCGGAACTTCAGTGCGAGGATGCGTTCGACGGCCGCGTCGATGAGGGTCTCGTCGAGCAGACCGGTGCGGACGGCCTCGATTGCGCCCTCGTAGAACTGCGGGGTGGTCATGACCAGATCGTTGCCGGCCTTGACGGCGTCGGCGGCGGCGTGCGTGTAGTCGGGCTTGACCTTCTGCTCCCAGACGGAACGGCCGACGTTGTCCCAGTCGGTGATGAGCGTGCCGTTGTACTTCCATGCGCCGCGCAGCTTGTCGGTGAGCAGCCACTTGTTGAACGTGACGGGCGTGCCTTCGATGGACTCGTAGCCGAGCATGAACGTGCCGCAGCCCTCCTTGGCGATGCGTTCGAACGGCGGGAGGAACCAGGATTCGAGCTTTCGGTGGCTCAGGTCCGCTTCTGAGGCGTCGCGGCCGCCCTGGGTTTCGGAGTAGCCGGCGAAGTGCTTGGCGCAGGCGAGGATCGCGTCCTTCGGCAGTTCCTCGCCGGCCTTGGCGCCGCCCTGATAGCCCTTGACCATGGCGGAGGCGAGTTCGCCGATGAGCATCGGATCCTCGCCGAAGGTCTCGTCCACGCGGCCCCAGCGGGTGTCGCGGGCGATGCACAGCACCGGGGAGAACGTCCAGTGCACGCCGGTCGAGGAGACCTCTTCGGCGGTGGCGCGGCCGGCGGCCTCGACCTTGGCCGGGTCCCAGCTCAATGCCATGCCGAGCTGGGAGGGGAAGATGGTGGAGCCGGGCCAGAAGGAGTAGCCGTGGATGCAGTCGTCGCCGATGACGAGCGGGATGCCGAGGCGGGTCTTCGTGTTCACGGTTTCGACGGCGCGGGGCAGGTCGGCGGGGCTGGTGTGGAGGATGGAGCCGACGTGCTTGTCGACGATGAGCTCGTCCAGATCGCCGCCGCGGGCGTCGAGCTGCATCATCTGGCCGACCTTCTCCTCGAGGGTCATGCGGGAGAGCAGGTCGGCGATGCGCTCGGATGCGGGCAGATCGGGGTTCTTGTAGGGCAGGTTTTCAGCGGTTGCAGTGTCCTGAGTCATGACGGCTTCGCTTTCCTCGATGAAATCGAACAACTTTAATTACCAATTGGTAGTTTACGGCCGCCGTCGACATGACACGCCGTACGGGACCACGGCGTCACGGGGGCCGGAAGATACGCCGATCAGCGATAGCCATCCCACAGCGGGGAGGGGAACAGCATCGGCTCGAATTCGGCCCACTCCCCATTGAGGTCGATGGCGGGCTCGCGCAGCCAACGCAGCTGGATGCCGTCCATGACCTCCAACGCCTTGCGCACGGTGGGGCGAACCTCGTCAAGAGAGGAGAACGCCGGCGGAATGCGCCAATCGAAGCCGGAATAATAGCGCCAGATCGAGTTCTGGCGGTCGGCGAACTCCTCATGCAGCGGATGATCGGGGTTGAAGGTCTCCACCTGCAGCACGGAGAACAGCTGCACCAGCATGCGGCGTCGCGAGTTGTAGCGCACCAGATAGCGCAGGTAGGCCGGCAGGCGAAGATCGTCGGCCGTGGATCCCGGAAGCCCGGAGTCCTTGAAATCGTCCACGTTGCCGCCCACGTTGTAGTGCTCGAGGTACACCATGGAGAGCATGTTGTCCTTGCTGCCGATGTACCGCAGCACGCCCTGCTTGGTGACCCCCACCGCATCCGCCACATCCTGCACGGAGATGCCGTTGTACCCGCGTTCGGAAATCAGACGCACCGCGGCGTCGAGAATCTCGCGACGCCGCTCCTCGGGAGATTTGCGGACGCGCTTGGGCCGGGCGATGGTTTGCGTGGACATAGCTGCCCAGTGTAAACCAACCGCGTTCCGACGGCGGCGCGCCCCGGAACCAACTCGACGCCCCAGCGCAACATCCCGACCGTCAGATCCGGTCCAATCGATGAGTTACGATGAATTCATCGATGACGATTGAGGATTACCGAGAGGACCGTCATGGGCCAACTGCACGAAAGCACCACGGTTGAATTCAAACGGCAGCTCAACGACTCCGCGAAACGGGAGATCGTCGCTTTCGCGAACTCCGAAGGCGGCGACCTGTACATCGGCATCGACGATGACGGAATCCCCGTCGGCGTGGATAATCCCGATGCCGTGATGGGCGGCATCGGCGACATGATCCGCAATGCCATCAGACCTGATCTGACCGCCTATACCTCCATCGAACGCGAATCGATGGAAGACGACAACGGCATCATACGCAACATCATCCGCGTCACCGTACTGCGCGGCGTCAAGCGCCCCTACTATCTCGCCGGCAAGGGCATACGCCCGACCGGGGTGTTCATCCGTCATGGGGTTTCCGCCGTACCCGCCAGCGAGGAACGCATTCGACAGATGATTCGAGATGACGATGTCACGGCGTTCGATGCATCCGTAAGCATCGACCAAGATCTGACATTCAACGCGGCGGATGCGATATTCGCTCGCCAACAGGTGCCTTGGGGCAAGTCCCAGCAACGGTCATTGGGGCTCATCGATTCGGATGGGCTGTACACCAACGCCGCTGCCCTGATCTCGGATCAGTGCCGCCATTCCATCAAATGCGCCGTATATCAAGGCCATTCGAAAGCACGGTTCCTCGCACGTCAGGAGTTTCAGGGATCGTTGCTGCAGCAGCTGGACGATGTATGCCGTTATCTGGAACTCAACAATCCGATACGCTCCGATATCGTGGGCCTGTACCGCAACGACACCTACGCCTATCCGCCAGCGGCCCTGCGAGAGGCCCTGCTCAATGCCGTGGTACATCGCGATTACGATTATTCGGGCCCCACCTTGGTCAGCATCTATGCCGACCGCATCGATTTCGTTTCGCTTGGCGGACTGGTGAAGGGCATCACGCTGACCGACCTCACCAACGGCATCTCCCAGCCCCGTAACGCGGTGCTGGCGAATACGTTCTACCGTCTGGAACTCATGGAAAGCTACGGCAGCGGCATTCCCAAAATCATGGAGGAGTATGCCGGCAACAGCGAATCCCCCATTATCCGCATCACGCCAAGCGCCTTCACCCTGAGCCTTCCTCGATTGGACGGCAACGGCGACGGGGGCGATCCCGCTGATGTCAATCCGACCGACGGGACCGACATCAGCGACTGGTTCACCGCCAGAAACCCCTTCCCCTCCGGTCCCGCCATTCAGGAGAAGGGCAGCGTCCAAATCGCCGTCCTCAACGGATATCCGACAGGAAAGGGAGTGGGCACCCTCGCCTTGGAACCGGCAGCCAGCGCCGTATCCCACCTCGACGGCGCCTCCATCCCATCGCCGCTCCCGTCGACGCCCCGGACCGCAACGCCTTCAATGCCGCAAACGAACCCATCCAGCACCTTGGAGGAGCTCACCTTGGCGTTGATCCGAAATACCCCCGAGGGCATGTCGCGGCTGGAAATCCAGCAACGCTTTGGCGTCAACAAGAACCGGGTGGCATACGCATTGCGCAAACTCGAACATGCCGGCCGTATCGTATCCACGGGCAATGCCCGCAACACCCGGTATGTCGCGGCATGATGGGGTGTTGCGAACGGGCGCCATGACATGCATACCGACGGGCCCGACGCCGAAGCATCGAATCCGACAATGAACCGATGCAACCCTACGATTATAGCCGAAGCCGAGAGATTGTCGCGCCGACTGCGCGAGGCTTACCTGACGCCCTTGATCATCATGATGAACACGCAGCCGAGCAGCGCGAACACGATGGAGATCGGGAAGGCGGCGGCGTAGCCGACGGTCACGGTGATGACGGACATGATCACCGGGCCGAGCATCTGTCCGAGCGTGGTGGCGAGGTTGAGGACGCCAAGATCCTTGCCGGCCTCCTCCTTGTTCGGCAGCACGTCCACGTTCAGGGCCTGGTCGACGGAGGAGTAGACGCCGTAGCCGAGGCCGGCGAGGCCGGCGTAGAGGAACATGCCCGTCGTGGTCGGCATGATCCACGGCATGGCCATGCCGATGGCGAACAGCACGGATGCGGCGACGACCGGGATCTTGCGACGGCCGATGAGGTCGGAGACCGGGCCGGCGACGACGGAGCCGAGCAGGGAGACGACCATCGTGATGACGGACATCGTGGCCATGGCGGCACCGGCGGCGGTGTCGTCGAGGCCGACGTACTTCTGGAAGATGAGCAGCTGGTAGACGGTGATCATCTGGTAGCTCAGCAGCATGCAGATGCGGCCGGCGAACGCCTTGTAGAAGTCGTGGGCGGTGGAGAACTTCGGCGGGATGAAGCTTCTGAGCACGTCCGCGGCCTTGCCTTCGTCCTTGGGAAGGAAGTCGGCGGAGGATTCCTTCGGCATGACGAGCACGGCGACGAGACCGCCGAGGAACATGAGCACGCCGGCGAGGACAAAGCCGGGGAACGGCGTGAGGATGAACGCGGAGCCGATCAGGGTGCCGATCGGGGCGCCGCAGGTCTGCCCGGCGCCGAAGAACGCGGACATGGTGCCGCGCACGTTCATCGGAATGCGGTCGGAGATCATGGCCACGGTCGGGGCGATCATCGCATTGAGGCCGAACATGCACGCGCAGTAGATGACAGTGATGACCACCGGATCGGCGACCATGCCGGTGAGGAACAGCGTCAGCCCGCCGAGCACGCCGCCGAACAGGATGAACGGGGTTCGACGGCCCCACTTGGAGCGGGAGCGGTCGGACAATGTGCCGAACAGCAGGTTGGAGACCAGCGAGGCGACGGCGGTGCAGGCGTTGATCACGCCGGTCAGACCTTCGACGTCCGGCCCGAAGATGGACTGGAGATGCTTGGTGAACAGCACGGCGGAGACGATGGAGAGGCCGCTCATCCACAGCAGGCCGAAGGCCATGAGTCCCGCGCCGAATCGGATCAGCACGGATTTCGCCAGCGGCGCGCCGGTTTCCGGAGACAGGGACGGGTCGGCGTCCGCAGCAGCGATGTTCGCCTCATATGCCGCAAGGCGATCATCCACGGGAATGGTGGTCGCATCAGTCATCGTTGAACCTCGGTTCTTCTTGTTTCGTTCTCTTGTCCACATCGACTTATCTAACATTCATTAGATATAAGAGAGAATAACGCAACCCCAGGGAGACGTCAAGTTTTTATCTACTTGCTGTTAGATAGTTAAAACGGCTGTATTTCAAAGCTTTACCAACGCAATTGAATCGCCATCGGCGTGTCGCATCACGAACTTTATCTAACGCCTATTAGACAGTGGGTGGCGGGCAGACGCCGGTATCGTCGCGTCAGCGGTAGCCGTCCCACATCGGAGAAGGGAAAATCAGCTTCTCGAATTCCAACCATTCGTCGTAGAGGTCGACCGGCGGCCGGTGCATCCACCGGATCTGGATGCCGTCCATCGCCTCGCCGCAACGACGCACCACCGGCTCCATCGTCTTCCCCCATTCCCCCATCTCAGGCGGAATGACCCACGGGAAGGCGGAATACCGCTTCCATATGTCGGCCGGCCGGTTCTCGAAGTAGCCATGCAACGGGTGGCCCGGGCCGAACGCCTCCGATTCGAGGATGATGAACAGGCGCACCAGCTCCCGCCTCCGCGCGTTGCAGCGCACCAGATACCTGAGATACGCGGGGAACAGCAGGCGCTCGGGGTCGCTCCCCGGCAGCCCGGAGCGCATGAACTCCTCCGGGGAGCCGAGCACGTCATAGCTGTCGAGGAGCACCATCGACAGCAGCCCCTCCTTGTTGCCGATGTAGTGCAGCAGACCGGGCTGGCTCATGCCGACCGCTTCCGCCACATCCTTGAGGGAGGTGCCGTAGTAGCCCTTCTCCCCTATCAGACGGACCGCCGCCTGGGTGATTTCAACGCGGCGCTCCTCCGGGCTTTTACGCACCCTGCGCCGCTTTTCCGGAGTTCTGCCTTGTTCTTGTCCCACAGTCATGCGCCCCAGTATATCGAACACCCATTCGATACGGTTCGCACGCCACGTAGCGGCGGTTTGTACGGAAACGAACCCACTCCT
>NZ_BCFK01000021.1 GCF_001417815.1 Bifidobacterium aesculapii | reverse complement strand
CCGTAATATCCGCCGCTGAGCGCGACTGGGAGGCGGAAAATACGGAAACGAACCCACTGCTCCGTACAATCCGCCGCCAAGAACGGCATCACGAAAAATGGCGGCCGACCATGGCCAACGCCCTTACCCATGGCCAACGCCTTACAGGGTGAGGGATGGCACGATGCGCATACAAATGCCCCGCCACCGTTCAAAGACGGGGCGGGGCAGAGATGACAATCCGGTCCGGATACCGGACGGCTCAGCGCTGGAACACGTCGGGGTGGTTCGGGTCGCCGGGAATGTCGTCGAGCAGGCCTTCGAGGCCGAGGAACTCGCGCCAGAAGTCGAGCGGCTGTCCGTACGGGTTCGCGTCGCGGCCATGCGCCTGGATATTGGCCTTGGCCTCGAACACATCCTCCTCGGTGAGCCCGTCGAAGTAGCTTTCGATGCGGATGCGGTTGGCGGGCACGTAGTACAGCGAGGCGATGATCTCGGTGAGACGTTCGGCGCGTTCGATCGGCAGCGAATCCCAGTGGCGGAACTCGATGAAGTTCTTCAGACGCACGTCGTTGAAGTGCGTGGAGATGATGTGGTTGATCTCGTACGCGTTGAGCTCGCGATCCGGGTACACCTCGCCGGCGTTCTCGCGGAACGCCGCATGATGCAGCTCCTTGCGGCTCAACCCGGCCTCGAGTGCTTCGGGCGTATGCGTCAGATCGGCGAACATGAGCGGCGTGGACAGCACGTCCACCGCGTAGTCCTCCCACGAGTAGCGGCGGTCGAACAGGCCGGGGGTCACGTTGGTGCGCTGGAAGTCGAGGTAGTCCCACATGCGCTGGCGCAGCAGCGGATACGGGTTCACGCGCCCCTCGAAGTACGGGGTGTTGCGGAAGAACCAGGCGAGAATCGGGCCGATGGCGGTGCCCACGCGCATCTTGTCGAGCGAATCCTTCTCGTCGACGTAGTCGATGCTCACCTGCGTGGAGGCGGAGCAACGCATCATGCACGGTCCGAACTGGCCGACACGCCCCAGATAATCGGTCATCGCATCGTAACGGTCCTTCGGGTTGACCGGCACGTCCGCGAAGCTTGACTTCGGCTGGTAGCCGTAGTTGACGAGACGGAAGCCCAGCTCCTCGAGAATCGGATCGGCCTCGCGGCGGAACCGGCCGTACAGCTGGTTGAGGTCGGAGGGCTCGTGCAGGATGCCGATGGACGTCTCTACCTGGCCGCCCGGTTCGAGCGAGACGGCGACGCCTTCGCGCCCCAGACCGACCAGATGCCCGTTCTCCCAGTACTCCTTGCTCTCGTCGTAGTACGGGGCGAGACGTTTGAGCAGTGCCTCGATGCCGTTCGGCTCGTAGTAGCTCACGGCGGTGTCGTCGGAATTATGCACGGGCAGATGCTCGATCTCGACGCCGAAGCCGCCGGTGCCACGCTTGGACCGGCCGGCCTCGAAGAACTTCAGGAGACTCTCCACGTGCTTCGGGTTCGGCTTGGCGAGCAGATGCGCATAGCTGATTGCGGGTGTGACCATAAGCGGTATGGTATCCGCACCGCCGCCCCGCCCCGCCGCACGACCGGTTTTCGGCTATACGAAAAACCGATAGCGGGCGGCGCGGCAGGGCTACGACGCAATCCGCCGCCCCGTCCGCCCGCGATCGCGTCAGTCGGCCGTGACGAAGCCCTGCGGCTCGTTCCCGTCGACGAACTTGGCCTTGTGCGCCTTCTTCGCTGCGGCGATCATGAGCTTGATGCGGTTGAGCTGGTTCGCCTCGCTCGCGCCCGGATCGTAGTCGATGGAGACGATGTTGGCCTCCGGGTGCAGGCGGCGGATCTTGCCGAACATGCCGCGGCCGGTCACATGGTTCGGCAGGCAGGCGAACGGCTGCGCGCAGATCACGTTCGGGCATCCCTGTTCGATGAGTTCGAGGATCTCCGCGGTGAGCAGCCAGCCTTCGCCGGCCTGCACGCCGATCGACGTGACCTCGGCCGCCTTCTTCACGAGTTCCGGCATCGGCTCGTCGCGGCGGAACTTGCCGTGCGACAGGTCGAGCGCCGCGTTGATCGGCGCGAAGTACCGGTCGAGGCCCCAGCGCATCACCGCGTAGGCGAACTGGTTGCCGCCCATGCCGAGATTGTGCTCGTTCCAGTCGGTGATGTACGGCTTGGTGGTCATGAACTCCATGATGCCGGGAACCACGGCCTCGCAGTCCTGCGATTCGATGACGTCGACCACATGGTTGTTCGCGTCCGGCTGGTATTTGACGAGGATCTCGCCGACCACGCCGACGCGCACCTTGCGCGGCACGTCCTTCAACGGCAGGGCGTCGAACGACTTGACGATCTCGCGTGCGAGCGTCGGGTACGGCAGCCAGCCCTTCTTCAGCCACGGGGTCTTCGCACCCGTCTGCGAGTAGCCGTGGTGTTCGATGGTCTCGCGCACGATCGTGTCCCACTGCTCGTACAGGCGGTTCGCCGAGCCCTTCTCCACCTCGTACGGGCGCACGCGGTACAGGCACTTCATAAGCATGTCGCCGAGGATCAGCGCCTTGACCGCACGGTGCAGCATCGGCACGGTGGCCTTGAAGCCCGGATTGTCCTCCAGACCCTGCGTGGAGATCGCGATGATCGGGATCTGCGGGTAGCCGGCATCGATCAGGGCCTTGCGGATCAGGCCGAAGTAGTTGGTCGCACGGCACATGCCGCCGGTCTGCGTGATGGCGAGCGCCACATGATCCGGATCGTACTTGCCTTCGAGGATCGCGTCGATGAGCTGCCCGATGACCATGATGGCCGGGTAGCAGGCGTCGTTGTTCACGTATTTGAGGCCGGTCTCCACATCCGTGCGGGAGGCGTGCTTCAATACATCGAACTTGTAGCCGCCGGAGCGGATCACCGATTCGACGAGCGAGAGGTGGATCGGGCTCATCTGCGGGGCCACGATCGTGTAGTCCCTCTTCATGTTCTTGAGGAACTTCTCGCGGTGCGCGTAGCGCGACATGGTGGCGTTGTTGTGCCCGGACCCGCCCTTGCCGGACTTGGACGCGGCGCTCGAGGTCGTGCCGTCGCCGAGCGCGGCGAGACGCGCGTTCTCGATGTCGCGCTTGGCGGCGCGCTTGGATGCGTCGCGCATGGCCTTGGTCAGGCGCGGGTTGGCGGCCATCGTCGCGTCGAGCAGCACCTGGCGACCCGGCGTGGGCGCCTTGGAGCCGGTCTTGCGGAATCCGGTGGATTTCGGCGCGCCGGCGGGCGCCTCCGGAGCACCCGCCCCGGCGCCGGCGGCCGCCTCGGCCTTGACCTTCGCCTCGGCCGCGTCGACGGCGGCCTGCGCTTCGGCGAGCGCGGCCTTGGCGGCGGCCAGGTCGGATTCGGCCTGCTCGCGCGCCTTGCGGCGTTCCTCGAGCTGTGCGCCGAGTTCGTCGGATTTCGCGGCGATGGCGACATCGTCCGACAGCGGCCGGTCGTGCTTGTCGACGCCGGCGGCGCCCGCGGCAGCGGCGGCGGCCTTCTCCTCGCGGCGCTTGCTGGCCTCACGCTCCTCGACCGCGGCCTTGAGCGAGCGCAGGCGGATCTTCGCGGCGCCGAGGTTGGAGACCTCGTCGATCTTGAGCAGCGTGTACACGTCGGCCTTGTCGGCGAGGATCTCGGCGACCTGGTCGGTGGTGATGGCGTCGAGGCCGCATCCGAACGAGTTGAGCTGCACGAGTTCGAGCCCCGGGTAGGAGGCGACGAAGTGCGCGGCCGCGTACAGACGCGAATGGTAGGCCCACTGGTTGGTCACGCGCAACGGCATGCGCGTGACGGTTCGGTCGCCGACGTGGCGGAATCCGGCGGCGTTCTTCGCGCGCGGGTTCTCCTCGCCCTGGGAGAGGTATTCGGTGAGGTTGAGCTTCTCCCCCGGCTGCAGTTCGCAGATCGAATCCTCGGAGAGCACGACCATGCCGAGCGCGCAGATGGTCTCGGGGATGCCGTGGTTGATCTCCGGGTCGATGTGGTAGGGGCGCCCGGCGAGCACGATGCCTCGGCAGTGGTGCTCCTTCATGTAGGCGAGCGCCTTGAGTCCCTCCTGCTGCACGTCGTGCTTGAAGACCTTGTCTTCGGCGTAGGCGGCCTTGACGGCGGTCTCGGCCTCCTCGCGCGTGACGTCCGCCCACGCGAACTCCTCGACGATGCGGTCGACCATGAGCTCGTGGTTGGCGAGGTTGAAGTAGGGGTGCATGTAGCGCACGCCCTCGTCGCGCAGTTCGGGCATGTTCGCGCCGACGACGAGCGGATAGTTGGCCACGACCGGGCAGTTGTAGTGGTTGTCCGTGTTGGGCACGAGGTTCTCCTCGTAGCTCACGCACGGGTAGAAGATCGTCTTGACGCCCTTGTTCAGCAGCCATTTGATGTGCCCGTGCACGAGCTTGGCCGGGTAGCAGATGTTCTCGGAGGCGATCGATTCGATGCCGGTCTCGAACAGTTCGTGGCTGGACCGCCCGGAGATCATCACCTTGAAGCCGAGGGAGGTGAGCAGCGTGAACCAGAACGGGTAGTTCTCGTACATGTTGAGGGCGCGCGGGATGCCGATCTCGCCGCGCGTGGCCTTCTTGTCGGTCAGGCGGCGGTAGGCGAAGCAGCGCTTGTACTTGTAGTCGTACAGGTTCGGGCGGTCGGAGCGCTTGCGTTTCGCGTCACCGCCGCGCTCGCAGCGGTTGCCGGTCACGTAGCGCGAACCGTCGTCGAACGTGGTGATGGTGAGCTTGCAGTGGTTCTGGCACAGCTTGCACACGTCGCGCTCGGTGGTCATCGACAGGTGGTCGAGCGCGTCGCCGGTGAGGATCGACGAGACGGTGTGGTGCACGCCGTCGACGACGATCTCGCCGGCGTGCGCTGCCGCGTTCGGCTCGTCGCCGGCGGCGGACGCTTCGGCCGCCGCGCCGGCGTCGTCCGAAGCGGCGTCCGCGGCGACGGCGCGTCCGTCCGTGCCGACGTGCTCGTGGTCGTCGTCGGCGACGTCCTCGTAGTGCATGCGCGCGGTAAGGGCCGCGCCGTACGCGCCCATGAGTCCGGCGATGTTCGGTCGCGTGACCTCGCGTCCAGTGAGCAGTTCGAAGGCGCGCAGCACGGCGTCGTTGAGGAACGTGCCGCCCTGCACGACGACGGTGTCGCCGAGCTCGCCGGCGTCGCGCAGTTTGATGACCTTGTACAGCGCGTTGCGCACGACCGAATAGCACAGGCCGGCGGCGATGTCCTCGATGGACGCGCCTACCTTCTGCGCCTGCTTGACGGACGAGTTCATGAACACGGTGCAGCGCGAGCCCAGGTCCACCGGGTGCGTGGAGGCGAGCGCCTTCTGTGTGAACTCCTGGATGGTCAGTCCCATGGACATGGCGAAGGTCTGCAGGAACGAGCCGCAGCCGGACGAGCATGCCTCGTTGACGGCGATGGAATCGATGACGCCGTCGGTGATGGCCAGGTACTTCATGTCCTGGCCGCCGATGTCAATGACGGCGGTGACGCCGGGGCTGACCATTTCGGCACCGCGGTAGTGGGCCATCGTCTCGACGACGCCCTCGTCCAGATGCAGGCCGGTGGTGATGAGGCCCTCGCCGTAGCCGGTGGCGCACGAGCGCGCGATCCACGCGCCTTCGGGCAGTTCGTTCTGGATTTTCCTGACGATGTTGATGGCGGCGGTCAGCGGGCTGCCTTCGTTGTTCGCGTAGCTCGACCAGACGATCTCACGGTCGTCGTTGACGAGCGTGGCCTTGATGGTGGTCGAGCCCGCGTCGATGCCGAGGAAGTGCGGGCCGTGCGCGCCTTCGAGCGTGCCGATGTGGATGTGCTCGCGGTGGTGGCGTTCGTTGAACGCCTCACGGTCCGCTTCGGTGGGGAACAGCGGCGGCATCGTGGGCGTGTTGGACGGCAGGTTCTTGAGCTCGTCGAGACGCTTGAGGATGTCCGCGCAGGTGCGCGCCTCGAAACGGTGGCCTTCGTCGTCGGCGTCCATGTCGGCCTGGAGCGCCGAACCGTAGGCGACGTACAGGTGGGCGTTGGTCGGCACGATGAACTCGTCGACCTTGCCGTCGAGCGCGCGCTGGAACGCGGCGCGCAGCTCGCTCATGAAGAACAGCGGGCCTCCGAGGAAGATGACGGTGCCGTGGATGGGGCGGCCGGAGGCGAGGCCGGCGATGGTCTGCGTGGCCACGGCGGTGAAGATGGAGGCGGCGAGGTCCGGCTTGGCGGCGCCGTCGTTGATGAGCGGCTGGAGGTCGGTCTTGGCGAACACGCCGCATCGCGAGGCGATCGGGTACAGGTTCTCGTAGCTTTTCGCCATCTCGTTGAGGCCGGCCGCGTCGGTGTCGAGCAGGGTGGCCATCTGGTCGATGAACGCGCCGGTGCCGCCCGCGCACGAACCGTTCATGCGCTGTTCGGGCGTGGGCTTCAGGTAGGTGATCTTCGCATCCTCGCCGCCGAGCTCGATGATGACGTCGGCCTGCGGATACTCCTTGTCGATCGCCTCGGTTTCGGCGATGACCTCCTGGACGAACGGCACGTGCAGGTTGTCGGCGAGCGCGAGACCGCCGGAGCCGGTGATGGCGAGGCGGATCGGCTCGTCGCCGCGGCCGAGCTTGTCGAGCTCCTTGCGGATGTCGACGAGGAGGCCGGCGACCGTGGCGCGCACGTTGGCGTGGTGGCGGCGGTAGTCGGAGAACAGCGTGTCCGTCAGGGAGTCGGATTGGTCGAGCACCACCGCCTTGACGGTGGTCGAGCCGATGTCCAATCCCACGCGCAACGGTTTCGCGGGCTTCTGCGCGGCGGTCGCGTGAACGTCCGTCACGTGTTCGTTCGCGTTCGATGCGGTATCAACCATGCGTTCCTCTTCGTTTCCGATTTCCGGTTCATCCGCCGCCCCGAGGCGCCGCGAACCGTCATCGGACGGTCGGCAGGTGCTCTGCGGACGGCGTCGCCCGGCTTGTTCTGTGCTTCAGAATAGTCCGCACCCCCGCCCGACTGGTCGGCTAAGGCGGTGATTTCGCTCACGGATTGCAAGCAAACACGACACTTCGCGCCGAAGTGGGGCGATGCCCCATGTGCGGCGGTGATGCCGCGGCGTAGTTCCGCGGGTGCGGCGTCACCGTGATTCCGCGCGAGTTCCGCGCGAGTTCCGCACGAATTCCGCGCGTGCGGTCGAGCCGCAGGCATGCGGCATGGCCCGGGTGAAGCTGACGTTAGGAATCCGTGAGGGAAACGCCGTCGCGGCACGCCGGGGCGCATGTCTTCCGTAAGGACGCCCCCGCGGCCGGGACGACGCCTCTATATTGTCGTATGGATGTAAGTCCGATTCACGGGCTCCGACCGGAACGCCGGGGAACCGGCGCGGCATGGAGGCGATCTGCCCGTGAGGGACATACCGCGTCACAGCGCCGTGACGCCCCTGCCCGGGGCCTCGTGCAGATACGGGCGTTCGGAGAAGGGGAAGGCGATGGCCACGATGGCGAATGCGATACTCGTCACGGAGATTCTGTTCGCGATACTGATCTCCTCGTTCCTCAGCCGGTTCCTGCCGAAGATCTCCACGCCGCTCATCCAGATCGCGTTCGGCGTCGCCTGGTATTTCACGCCCGGTCTGCGCAACGTGCAGTTCGAACCGGACATGTTCATGCTGCTGTTCATCGTGCCGCTGTTCTACCTCGAGGCGCGCAACATCGACCGCAAGGCGTTGGGCAAGGACCTCAACCTGTCGATGTCGCTTGCGGTGGGTCTGGTGATGGTGACGATGGCGTTGAGCGGCGTGGCCCTGCACGCCATCTGGCCGGCGATCCCGATGATGGCGGCCGTGGCGATGGGCGCGGTGATCAGCCCGACGGACGCCGTGTCGGTCGCGCAGCTGGGCGGCGTGGTGAAGCTCACGCCGCGCCAGCAGTCGGTGCTGCAGAGCGAGAGCCTGCTCAACGATCCCGTCAGCCTCGTGGGCTTCCAGACGATGCTGGTGGCTCTGGCCACGGGGCATTTCTCCCCCGTGGGCTTCGGCGGCCAGGTGCTCGCCAGCTTCGTGCTGGGCACGCTGATCGGCGCCGTGGTCGGCTGGCTGTTCGACCGGCTGGTGCTCACCCTGCGCCGGCATAATCTCGAGGACGTCACTACGCGCATGCTCATGGAGCTGTTCCTGCCGTTCGGCGTCTACCTGCTGTCCGAGCATGTCGGCATCTCCGGGCTGCTCGCGGTGGTCGCCTGCGGCGTGGTCATCACGTTCCCACGCACGGGCGTCGGCGGCGACGTGGCGCGCGTCAACCTGATCTCGAATTCGGTGTGGCATTTCGCGGACTTCACGATCAACGGCATGGTGTTCGTGCTGCTCGGCATCGAATTGCCGATCGCGATGCGCGCGATCTGGGACGATCCGCGCGTCGACCTGTGGGCGATGATCGGCCTGGTCCTGCTGATGACGGTGCTCACGCTGGTGCTCCGCTTCGCATGGTGCGTGGGCACGTTGCGTCTCGCGAAGGACACGACGACCGGCCAGCGGCGCAGGATGACGCGCGAACGCTGGCATTCGGCCGTGGTCATGACGTTCGGAGGCCCGAAGGGCGCGATCTCGCTGGCGATGGCGTTCTCCCTGCCGTATTCGATCGACAACGGCGCGTCGGTGCCGGTGCGCAACATCCTGCTGTTCATCGTCTCCGGCTACATCGTGCTGTCCATCGTGATCTCGAACGTGATGCTGCCGATGCTGTCGCCGAAACCGCAGGACACGTCCAGGGAGGAGTGGGCGCGTCGCGACATCACGATGCTGCGGCGCACGATCGCCAAGATCGTCGACAACGATACGCCCGAGACGCATGCGGCGGTCACGCGCGTGCTGAAAAGCTACAACGACCGCATCGAACGCGTGGAATCGAACCTGCCGAACTCCTCGCCGCAGGAGGCGAACGACCTGCGCGTGCGCACGCTCGAATGGGAGCGCGACTGGCTGCGCGACGCGATCTCCTCACGCGAGAACGTCGCGGATCCGGACGTGGAGACGGCCACGCAGCTGACGGGCGCGCGGGCGCTGCTCGAACACATCGAATCGGTGCTGGCGCGTCTGGAGCCGGTCGACGAGCGGGGGCGGCGGCACGGCCTGTCGTTCCGCATCGCCAAGCTGCGCCGCCGCTTCATGCCGGTCATCCGACGGTTCTGGGAGGGCATCGCGCGCCACACGCCGGGGCTCGAGGCGGAGCGCACACGCGCGATCCGCGCGGTGCAGGTGCCGTTGTACAACGACATCATGGATCGTCTGCAGGATCTCATGCTCGACCATGTCTACGACGCCGAACTCGTCGCCGAACTGCTCATCGAATACCGCAGGGCGTTGAACCAGATCCTCAACCCGTCCCTGACCGCCATGCCGATCGCCGATGACGCGAAGATCGAGCAGGTGCGTGCGGATGCGATGCGCATGGAGCTGGACACGATCCGCGAGATGCTGGAAAGCAAGGAGATCACGCGCGAGGACGCCCGCATCATGCGTGCGAACGTGCACCTCATGCAGGCCGAGTCGATCGTCTGAACGCCATAGGCGGCGCCCGCCTATGGGGGCGGTTCATGGCGGTTCATGGGCGGCCCACAGGGGCTGGCGCGACGGTTCAGGACGCCTGGGGTTCAGGACGCCTGCTTGTCTTCGCCGGCGAGACGGTCCTTGAGATAGATTTCCGGGATGTCGCGCTCCTGGTCGTGGAGTTTGGCCCAGATGACGGGGCGCCCTTGGGCGAGGGACAGGGGGACGTCGAGGATGCGCTGGTTCTTGGAGCCGCGGAACTGCAGGAGGCTGTCCTTCTGGTCCTTGAGGTAGCGCCCGTCGACGAGAATGTCGATGAGATGCAGGAGTTCGAGCTTGTCTTCGGTTTCGCCGGGGCGCATGAGCTCCTCCCACGTGTAGCCGGTCCAGCACCAGATGTCCTTGTCATGGCCGAATTCGCGGCGGATGCGCCGGGCGAGGGGCAGAAGGACTGGCGTGTTGAGGAGGGGCTCGCCGCCAAGGAACGTGATGCCTTGGACCCATGGGGCTTTGAGGTCGTCGATGATCCTGTCTTCGAGGGCCTGCGTGTATTCGTGGCCGGCTTGGAAGTCCCAGATGGAGGAGTTGAAGCAGTCGACGCAGTGGAAGGGGCACCCGGAGACGTACAGGGAGTTGCGCACGCCTTCGCCGTCAGTGACGACGAAGGTCTTGTAGTCGGCGATCATGCGCTTGGACATGCGACGTCCGTCCCATTGGCCTGCGCGCGGGTCGTTGGCGAGGCCGTTGGATGGGACGGACGGACCGCGCCCGGTCTCGCCGGGCGCGAAGTCGTGACGGTTCACTTGGCTTCTTCGAACCACTCGCGGGTGGAGCCGTCGTCGAGGGTGACGTGACCGGTCTCGCCGCTCATGTGCTTGACGCGGTGGGAGATCTCCTCGTGGCGACCGTGCACCATGGGGCGCTGCACCGGGTTGCCGAGGTAGCCGCAGGTGCGCTTGGTCACGTTGCACTTGTCCGGGTCGGAGTTGCCGCATTCGGGGCACTTGAAGCCTTCGTCGGTGGGCTCGAAGTCGCCTTGGAAGCCGCACACGAAGCAGTGGTCGATGGGCGTGTTGGTGCCGAGGTAGCCGATGCCGACGTTGTAGGCGTAGTCCCACACGGCTTCGAGGGCCTTGGGGTTGTCCTGCAGGCACGGGTACTCGCAGTAGTTGATGAAGCCGCCGGAAGCGTAGTACGGGAAGTCCTTCTCGTAGTTGAGCTTCTCCATCGGGGTGGGCTGCAGCCACACCGGGTAGTGGAAGGAGTTGGTGTAGAAGTCGTGGTCGGTCACGCCTTCGACGCGGCCGAACTTCTCGCGGTCCATGCGGTTGAAGCGGTCGGTGAGCGATTCCGCCGGCGTGGAGTACACGGAGTAGTGGTAGCCCTCCGCCTTGCTCCACTGCTTGCACAGTTCGTTCATGCGCTTGACGATGGACAGCGCGAACTCCTTGCCTTCCGGATCCCAGCCGTGGTCGCGGATCCAGTTCTTGCCGTAGAACACGGCGGTGGTCTCCGCGAGGCCGATGTAGCCGAGGGACACGGTGGCGCGCTCGTTCTTGAAGAGCGTGTCGACGTTGTCGTTGGCGCCGAGGCGGCCGAACGCGCCGTAGCGGAACAGGGTGGGGGCGTTCACCGGGGTGGCCTGCTTGCAGCGCATGATGCGGAACTGCAGGGCCTGGTGGGCGATCTCCATGCGCTCCTCGAACAGCTTCCAGAAGCGTTCCTTGTCACCGTGGGATTCCAGGGCGATGCGCGGCACGTTGACGGAGACGACGCCGAGGTTCATGCGGCCGTCCTCCTCGTCCTTGCCGGTTTCGGGGTTGATCCACCCCTGCAGGAAGGAGCGGCATCCCATCGGCGCCTTGAAGGAGCCGGTGATCTTGACGATGTTGTCGTAGAAGACCACGTCCGGGTACATGCGCTTGGTGGCGGACTCGAGGGCCAGCTGCTTCAAGTCGTAGTTCGGGTCGCCCGGGTCGGCGTTCACGCCGTGGCGCACGGTGAACACGAGCTTCGGGAAGATGGCGGTGTGGTGTTCGCGGCCGAGGCCACGGATGCGGTTGAGGAGGATGGCGCGCTGGATCTCGCGGGAGAACCAGTCGGTGCCGAGGCCGAAGCCGACGGTGACGAACGGGGTCTGGCCGTTGGAGACTCGGTTGGAGTTGATCTGGTACTCCATGGTCTGCATGGCGTCGTAGATGGCCTTGCGGGTGCGGATCTTGGCGAGGATCTCGCGCTCCTGTTCGAGCGCGTCGACGTCCTCGTGGAACGGGGTGTCCATGGGCAGCGGCTCGCGGCCCTTCTCGAAGTGGAGCTTGGCCGGCTCGTTGGCCTTGGCGTTGGCGACCTGACGGCGCGCGAATTCGATCGGCATGTCGTCGGGGATCATCTCGCGGGCCTCGTCGAGGAACTTCTCGTAGTCGAGGCGGGCGTAGCGGGCGAGGTGTTCGTCGGCGCGGTTGGCGGTCTGGCCGCCGTACTGGCTGGAGGCCACGTCCTTCATGATCTGGGTGATCTGCGTGGCTGCGATGGCGATGGACTTCGGGGAGGCCATGGGCGCGTTGCCGAGCGTGAAGCCGTTGGCGAGCATGTCCCAGAAGTTCGGCAGGGAGCAGTTGGACTGCGCGGTGAACGGCGAGTAGTCGGCGTCGTGGAAGTGGATGTCGCCCTTCATGTGGGCGTTGGAGACGGCCGGCGGCAGCATGTTGAACGCGGCGGCCTTGGAGACGGCGCCGGCCAGCAGGTCGCGCTGGGTGGCGTAGACGTTGGCGTCCTTGTTGGCGTTCTCGTGGATGAGGGTGGGGTCCTGGTTGATGAAGCGGGACACGGCCTCGTTCACGTCGGTGGCCTTGGCGCGCTCGATGTCCTTGTCGAGGCGGTAGGTGGTGTAGGCGCGGGCCACGTCGTACAGGTGGGCGTCGATGAGCGCATGCTCGACGAGGTTCTGGATGTCCTCGATCTTGGCGGGGCCGGCGTAGCGTTCCTTGATCTCGCCCTCGACCTGGTCGGCGAAGCCGCGGATGAGCTTCTCCTCCTCGGGGCCGACGCGCTTGTCGAGGTCGCCGAAGGCGGCCTTGACGGCGGAGATGATGTTGATGGGGTCGAAATCGACGATACGGCCGTCACGCTTCTCCACCTGCACCTGACGTCCGGTGGTCTTGGCGGTCGCGGTCGTCGGACTGATCGCTGCTGTCTCCATCTCGCATCTCCATCCCCGCCCCCGAAGGGGCCTAGTCGTACATCCTGTTCCCGTTGGTTTCGCGGCGAATCACCATCGCGTTCCGAGGTCTGATCGCGCCGCGCTTTCACGGGCCTCAGATACTGTACGGCATCCCCACCCCTATATCTAGTCACGCCACGCCGCACAAACACTATGGGTAGTGGTTTTTTGGCGGAATACCGCCAAATCACATCCATGTGATTCATATGACATTCGCCGGCTCAGCGTGTCGCGCAGGCGCGCTCCCCCGGATGGGCCGAAAGCATGATTCCAGCCCGCCCGGACAATACGGCAAGCGGCTATGACAGGCCTGGGCTCAGTCCAGATCGGACTGGGCCCAGCCGTCAGACAGGCAGCCCGGCGGGCTGGCTGCAGGCGAAGCGAGCGGCTGCTGTGCCGCGAAGGGAACTCAATCCAAGTTGGATTGCGTGCCGGCGGTGTCCGCGGTGGCGGCCTGCGCGTCCTGCGCGGCGTCGAGACGGGCGCGCACGTCATTGAGCAGGCTCTGCGCACGGCGGGCGAGCGCTTCGCCGATCTCCCATTGGCGCATGGACTGGTCGAGGCTGAGCCCGCCGGCCTCCAATGCCTGCACGGCTTGGATGAGCTTGTCGCGCGCCTCCTCGTACGGCATCTGCGCGATGGCCGCACGCTCCTTGTCGGTGAGCGTGGATGCGGGGGCCGCGTGGGTGTCCGCCGCTGCCTGCGCGGCTTCGTCCTGCTCGGTTACGTTCATGTCGGTCATGGTCGTTCCTTTCACTATCGGTGTCGTCCTGTGTATCGCTGTGTATCGCTGTATGTCTCTGTATTGCGCTGTGTATCGCGGCGCATCCGCCAGTGCCGTCGCCCGGCATGGGCATCCGCCACGGCGGTCAGTCCGCCTTGGCGGTGACGACGCCCTTCCTGAGAGTGAGGGTGAGCTCGTCGCCGGGTCGGACCTGCGAGGCGTCGTCGAGCACGCCGCCGTCGGCCCGCTGCACCACCGCATACCCGCGGTTCAACGTGGATTGGGGGCTGAGCGCGGTCAGCGAGGCGTGCCGTTTCTCGATGGTCAGCGAAGCGTCGTCGACGATGCGGCGCAGACCGATGTCCAGCCGGGCGAGCGCGTCGTCGATGAACCGCTGGTGCGGTTCGAGCATGGTGAGCGGTCTGGTCAGGCTCGGGCGGTTCGCATACCCTTCGACCAGCCGGATCTCGCCGTCCACGCGGGCGGAGACGCGCATGCGCATCTGCCGCACCGCGTTGTCGACGAGCTGCCACTGCTCACGCACGTCGGGTACGACCTTCTTCGCCGCATCGGTGGGCGTGGAGGCGCGCAGGTCGGCCGCCAGATCGATGAGCGTCCAATCGTCCTCATGCCCGATGGCGGAGACCAGCGGCGTCACGCATGCCGCCGCGGCACGCACCACGCCCTCGTCGGAGAAGCCGATGAGATCCTCGAACGCGCCGCCGCCGCGGGCCACGATGATCACATCCACCTCCGGGTCCGCGTCGAGCCTGCGGATCGCCTCGATGATGTCGGGCGGGCATTGCGCCCCCTGCACGTGCGCATGCACGATCTTGAAGCGCACGACCGGCCACCTCAGGTTCACGTTGGTGACCACGTCGCCTTCGGCGCGCGCCTGCGGCGCGCAGATCAGACCGATGCATCGGGGGAACTCCGGCAGCGGCACCTTGCGTTCCGCATCGAACAACCCCTCGCCTTTGAGCTTCCTGCGCAGCTCATCGATCTGCTCCTTGAGCCCGCCGGCGCCGATCTTGCGGATGTCGTCGCCGATGAAGCTCAGACGCGTCTGCTTGACCCAGATATCGGCGCGCCCGTGGATGACCACGCGGTCGCCCTGACGGAACCGCGAGGCCGCCGCCGCGAAGGCGCGCCACCCGGAGACGGAGATGGCGATGTCCTCGAAGTCGTCACGCACCGTGAGGTAGGCCGACCCGGCACGACGCGTGTTGATCTCGGTGATCTGCCCGCAGATCCACGCGGCCGGCCATTTGGCGACCGCCGTATGGAACTTCTGGCTCAGCACGCTCACCGGCCACGGGTTCTCGGCCGTGGTGTCGGCGGCGAGCCGCGGCAGCTGGTCGAGCGGGCGAGGGCGGCTCAGATCAGGCGCGGGCTGCGACCCCGGCGCGGCACCGGCCGCATAGCCACCGCCGCGCATCGTGGCGTTCATGTCGTAACTCATGCCCCTCACTATAGTGTCGGCGTCGTGGGCCGGTACATCGGTACCGTTTTCGTCCCGCCGCCCGCGTGTCGCCGCCGGGCATGCCGCGCATCACCGCACGGCCAGCGTGGCGAGCAGCGCGGCATGGTCGGTGCCGGGCACCACCACCGTCTTCATCCGCCCGGCGGTCACCCCCTGGTCAACCACCACATGGTCGATGCCCGCGAACCGCGGCGGCAGCACGCCCCTGTCCGCAGGCCATGTGAACGTCCACCCGCGCCCGGCGAGCCTGGCCCCGTCACGGAAGCGGTCGCCCAGAAAGTCCCGGAACGGCGCATGGTCATACGTCGCGTTGAAATCCCCCATGAACACGTAGCGCGTGTCCGTGTGCGCCTTCATCGCGCCGAGCTCGTCGAGCGCGCGCCTCCACTGCCCCCAATAGCCGGGCACGGGCGCGGTCGTATGCACGGACACGAACCGGATTTTCACGCCGTCCGCGAACGCGACCGTGCCGCCGGGCATGAACGAGGCGCTGGAGTTCACGTCGTCGTTCGCCGGGCCGATGAGCGGCGAGGCCGACCACAGCCCGTTGCCGTACATGCCGTCGGAGCTGGCGACCTTCGCATACGGCAGATAATCGCCGATCCCCGCCTCCTCCAACTGCGCGACGAACGCGTCCGTCGTCTCCTGCAGGGCGAGCACCTCCACCCGCTCGTCGCGCACCGTCTCGACGATCGCGCGCGCGTCCGCACGCCCCTTGTATACGTTGCACGTCATCACGCGCGCGTAGGCGTCGCCGGTCACGGCGTGCGCCTGCCCCACGGCGGCGTCCGCGGCTCGCGTCAACGGTTCCGTCGTGCTGAAGAACGGATACTGCCACCACACGTTCGCCGCGAATGTGACGACGGCGAGCAGACCGGCGAGGAACCGCCGCGACGCGATCGCGAGCATCAGCGCGATGACCGACAGTCCCATGAACCATGGCGTCGCCGCGACGAGCACCGGCACGTACGGCAATGACTGGAGTCCCGCCGGCAGCGCGCGTGCGGCGACGGCCGGCACGCACGCCGCGGCGCAGACGAACGCCATCGCGGCGAGAATGCGGCGTCCCGGCGGCGTCGTGCGCACGGCCGCCGCACCGCGCGTCCTCCCGGCGCCCGCGTTCCCCCGTCCGCCCTTTCCGCCGCGCTTCACGCCGCCGGCGGCGCCGTTGCGCATGCCGGCACGTTTTGCCGCACGGCCGTTCGCGGCTCCGGAGCCGCTTGCGCGCTTGCCCGTCGCGCCGGCGCCCCGGCCGGACTTCCGGCGCGACGATGCCGCGGATTTCGACGACGATTTCGACGACGATGATTTCGACGAAGCCGTTGCGGATGACGTGCGGGACGACGCCTTCGATGCCTTCGACGCCTTCCCACCGGCCGACGGCCGTGCGCCGGAAGCCCGCGCGAGCAGTTCCCGGCGGGCGTCGGCACGGGCCTCGTCAGGTGTGAGATAGTCGTCTCGGCTTCGTTTCGCCACGGACACCCCTTTCGCTTGTGCACCACCTTACCGCGCGCTTCACGGGCGGGCCCGACGCGCTTCGCAGACGGACCCGACGCGCTTCGCCCGAGGTTGGCGAGGCACCGTGTACAATGAATTGCCGTCGCCCTGGTAGCTCAGTGGATAGAGCACCGCTCTCCTAAAGCGGGTGTCGTCGGTTCGAATCCGATCTGGGGCACGTTCACCCCTTGGAATCATTGCGATTCCAAGGGGTTTTCCTTTATCTCCCTTTATCCCCGGAACGCCGTGCGGAGGCAATGGGGACGCAGCCTGCGGGCACGCACGCTCACTGATGGGGCACGCCACGCTCGGCCAGCCAACGCCGCGTGTCCGCGGCGGAGCTGAAACGGACGGCCTGAAGGCCTGCCGCGAGGGCGCCGTCCACGTTGTACGGCGAGTCGTCCACGAACGCGGTGCGCGCCCGGTCGAGCCCGAACCGTGCGACCGCCAGATCGAAGGCCGCGGCGTCCGGCTTGGCCACACCTTCCACTCCCGAGACGACGACGCCGTCCATCATGCCGAACAGTTCCGGGAACCGGTCGCGCAGCACCGGCCAGACGTCGCGCCCCCAATTGGTCAGGCACCACACCCCCACACCGCAGGCCTTGAGGTCGGCGAGCAGCGCCGTCATGCCCGGCACCGTCCCCGCCAGCGTACGGTCGACATGCCCGGCGTAGGCGCGCATCATCGCGCCGAGCCGCGACCCGTACTCCTCCTCGTAGGCGTCGCACAACCGGTCGTAGTCCATGCCACGGTCGTGCAGGTCATCGAAGTACATGAACCCGCATCGGTCGTCGGCGGCGAAGAACCCGTCGAGCTCGCCCGCGGGGTACAGCCCCTCCAACGCGAGCCGGGGATGCCAGTCCACCAGCACGCCGCAACAGTCGAACACCACATCGTCTATCGCCGCCGGACGTGCCGGCGCCATCGCATCATCCATACCGTTCATCGCGTCCATACCACCCATCCTCCTCCATCCGCGCACACGCGGACACCGAACCGCATCACGCCGCGACGCACGCATCACGCGCGCACGTCGCGGATCGTCGCCGCGCGAGCCGTCACTGCATGTCGAGCGGCTCCTTCGACGTCGGCGAGGGGAACGCGTCGTCCAACGCCGCGAGCTCGCCCGCGGTCAATTCGATGTCGCAGGCGCGCAGGTTCGCAAGCACATGGTCGGCGCTGCCGGAGCAGGGGATCGCGATGACGTCGTCGCGCCGCAGCACGAACGCGAGCAGGATCTGCATCGGCTCCACGCCGTGCGCCCGCGCGACCTCCCGCACGGCGGGCGAGGACAGCAGCCCGCTGCGCAACGATCCCGCCTGCGCCAGCGGGCAGTAGGCCATGAGCGGCACGCCATGCGCGTCCATCCAGTCGAGCAGCGAGAATTCGACGCCGCGCGATCCGAGATGGTAGAGGTCCTGGTTCACCGCGCAGGCGTCGCCGCCCGGCACGGCGAACAGTTCGCGCATGTCGTCGACGTCGAAGTTCGAGACGCCCCAGTTGCGGATCAGACCGTCCGCCTTGGCCTCCTCCATGCAGGCCACGGTCTCGGCCAGCGGTATGGAACCGCGCCAATGCAGCAGGTACATGTCGAGGTAATCGGTGCCGAGACGCTCCAGCGACGCCTCCAGACTGCGACGCAGGTGCCGACGGCCGGCATTGTGCGGGTAGACCTTGGAGACGAGGAACAGGCGGGAACGGTCGTATCCGGCGATCGCGCGGCCGGTGAGCGACTCCGCACGCCCGTCCGCGTACATCTCCGCGGTGTCGATCAGCGTGATTCCGGCGTCGAGTCCGGCCCGCAGCGCGGCGATCTCCTGCGCCGCGGGCCGCCTGCCCTCGGCCAGATGCCACGTGCCCATGCCGAGCCGCGGCATCGCAGTGCCGTCATGCAACGTCACCGTATGCGTGAATGCCATGTGTCCTCCCCATAGTCCGACGGGCGCGCCGACGACGGATGCCGGCCGCGCACATGCCAAGGCCCCGTGCCGACAGTCCGTGCCGCCAGTCCGTGCCGCCGACGTGCACGGCCACTCGTCCGTCACGCGAATCCGCCCGATGCCGATTGTAGGGCGATGCCGGCTCGCCCCGCATGCCGCGTACGGCTCGTGGATATCCGAAGGCCGGAACCGGGCGACATCGCACCTGCGGGCACCACGGCTTCGGGTATCGATGCGCGATGCGCATGCCGCGCGGTGCGGGACGATTGGTGTACCCTCATAGCCATCATCCTCATGCGCCGCATGCCGGCGCCGACGGAAGGGAGGCCGATGATGGCCATGGATGCCGCACGCTGCGGTTCGGTGACCGCACTGGAACTGGGGTTGCCGCAACGGTCGGCCATTCCGGCCGAGAAGGGCACGCTGCCCAAAGGACTGTTCGCGGGCAAGGGGCCGATATCAAACACGCTCCGGCAGCATTTCCTGCACGCCGTCGCCTCCATCCACATGCTCGCCCTGCTGCGCCCCGTGAACACCGGCGCCGCGGAGGGCACGCGTATCAAGGAGATCCTGGTGCTGGGACTGCGGTTGAACGGCACGGACGCCGCCGTACCGGCCGACGTCATCGAACACATCGCGGCGCAGCGCAAGGCGAGCGGCGTCCTGTTCGTGTGCGTGCGCGACGGCCATGACGCGCAGGCGACCGGAACGGACGCCGCGGCGGACGCGGCCGGCGGCGCGATACGCGAACAGTGCGCACTGGTCGTGCGACGCCGCGACCCCGCCTCGCGCGCCGGTCACGTCGAACGGTTCCTCGTGCACGCCTCCGATTGGGAGGACCCGCGCGACGTGCTGTTGGAGACCGTCGGCACCGACATGGACGAGGTGTGGGAGTCGCTCTGTTCGCAGGCGATCCTCGGCACCGCGGACCACGCCGACCTGGACGCGCAGCTGATACGGCGTGACCGCATCGTCGCGCTGCGGGCGCAGGAGGCGAAGCTCGTGCGCGACCATGCGCGGGCGAAGAACCCGACGCAACGCAACGAGGCGTTCGCCAAACTCGCCAAGACGCGCGCGGAGCTCAGCCGTCTGGAGTCGTGACGGCTGAAGGAGCGACGGCGCGTCCGGTCAGAAGCCGAGACGCGTGCGGCCGAACTGGTCGAGCCAGCGCAGAATCGCGCCCTCGCGCAACGCCCACGGGCAGATTTCGATCTCCTGGATGTTGAGCGCCTTCATGACCTCGTCCGCCACGATCGCACCGCCGACGATCTGCATCGTGCGCTCCGGCGTGATGCCGGGCAGGGCGACGCGCTGCTCCGGTTCGATGGCGGCGAGACGCGGAATCCAATCCTCCAGCTGTTCGCGGGTCATGATCATCGTGTCCTCGCGGCCGGGCTGGCGCAGCACGGCGCCGGCGAGACGCGCGAGCGAACGGAACGTCTTCGACGTGCCTACCGCATGATTCGGATGCTTCGACTTCGGGAACGCCTCGACCATCGGCTCGAGAATCCGCCGCACCTGCTTGCGCACCTCCTCCAGCTCCTCCGGCGTCGCCGTGCCCTCGGGCAGGAACCGCGTGGTGACGCGCCCGGCGCCCGCCGGCACCGACAGCGCCACGGTCGGCTCCTCGTCGGAGCCCATAGCGACCTCGAGCGAGCCGCCGCCGATGTCGAGCATGAGCAGACGGCCCGCATCCCAGCCGTACCAGCGGCGGGCGGCGAGGAACGTGAGCCTCGCCTCGTCCGTGCCGGACAGCACCGTCACCCCCTGGCCGATGCGCTCCTCGATCTTGCGCAGCACCTTGTTGCCGTTCGGGGCTTCGCGCAACGCGCTGGTGGCCATGGCAAGCAGCTGCGTGATCTGGTACTCCTCGGCGAGACGCATGCTCTCGTCCACCGCTTCGAGAATCGCCTCGATGCCGGCCTTCCTGATGGAACCGTCCTCTTTGAGATACGTCATCAGACGCACGGTGGTCTTCGTGCTGGCCTCGGGCTCGGGCCTCGCGCCGGGCGCGGCGTCGACGATGAGCATGTGGATGGTGTTCGAACCGATGTCGAGCACACCGAGACGCGTGGTGTGCGAACGCAGGTTGACCATGGGTGGTGTTCCGTTCCTTCTGTGGTTCTCGTTCTCTGGTGATTCCGCCGGTGATGCCGTGGTGATGGACGCGCGAATCAGCGGCGCAGCGTCGGCAGCCACCGGCCGAGGCGGTCGAGGCCTTCGGCGAGCGCCTCGCGCGACGCCGCGTAGCTGAGCCTGACGTGCGTGTCGGCGGTGGCGGCGCCGAAGTCGCGTCCGGGCGTCAACGCGACGTGCGCCTCCGCCAGCGCGCGTTCGCAGAACGTCCAGGCGTCGAGTCCGGTGGAGGTGATGTCGAAGTAGGCGTAGAACGCGCCGTTCGGTTCGACTTCGACGGGCAGACCGATATGCGCGAGCCCATCGATGACGATGCGCCAGCGGGCGAGCAGCTCCTGGCGGCGGCGTTCGCATTCGGCGAGGCTGTCTTCGGTGAAGCAGGCGAGCGCCGCATGCTGTGTGGGCGTGTGCGCGCACAGGTAGTAGTTCGTGGCGAGGTCGTCGACGGCGTTGAGGACCGCGTCGTCGTCGGGGATGACGGCCCAGCCGAGTCGCCATCCGGTCATGCCGAAGAACTTGGAGAAGCTGTTGCACACGATCGCGCCGTCGTCGCAGGCGAGCACGGATTTGATGTCGGTGCCGTCGGGTTCGCGGTCGGCGAGGTCGATGTAGGTTTCGT
This sequence comes from Bifidobacterium aesculapii, assembly GCF_001417815.1. Lineage (GTDB taxonomy): Bacteria > Actinomycetota > Actinomycetes > Actinomycetales > Bifidobacteriaceae > Bifidobacterium > Bifidobacterium aesculapii. The sequence continues at coordinate 61,274 of NZ_BCFK01000021.1, read as the reverse complement.
CGACGATGCGCCATGCGCCGTGCTCGCGCGCGTAGCCGCATACCTCGGCGAGCACGTCGAAGTCGATGGTGGTGCCGGTCGGATTGGACGGCGAGGTGATCATCACGGCTTTCGTGCGGTCCGTCCAGTGCGCGGCGACGAGGTCGCGGTTGAGGTGGAAGCGTGTGGCGGCGGAGGTGGGCACGTCCACGACGTTGCCTTCGAAGCTGTTGATCAGTTCGCGGTTGCACGGGTATGAGGGGTCGGCGACGATCACGTCGTCGCCGGGGTCGACGGTGAGCGCGGTGGCGAGCAGGAGCGCCGCCGATCCGCCCGAGGTGATGATGATGCGCTTGGGGTCGATGTCGAGGTCGTGCCGCTCCTTGTAGAAGCCGGCGATGGCGCGGCGCAGTTCGGGCAATCCCATGGCGGCGGTGTACGGCAGCGCGCGCCCGTCGTATTGTTCACGCATCGCGTCGCGTACGGCGGGCGGCGCGCCGAAGTCGGGTTCGCCGAGCGACAGTTTGATGACGCTCACGCCTTCGGCGATCATGCGGTCGGCCTGTTCGCCGAACACCATGGCGCGGAACGGCTGCGCCTCACGCGCCCTGCGGGACATCACGGGCGTCGCCGTGGCCCCGGCGGCGCCGGCCGCGGCGCCGTCGCCTGTCGGCCGGGCCGCGCCGGCCGCTTCGGCGGGGTTGGACGGCATGTCATGCTGCTGTGCTTCACCAGTCATACCGCCCGTTGTATCGGCAAGACGCGACACGGCGCAACACCGGTCCCGTCTGTCGGGACGACGCCCGCTAGCGTCTGCGCGCCAGGACCCAGCCGAGCAGCGCGAGCGGCACCGCGCATGCGGTGAACAGCGCGGGCAGGAACATCGCCACGTGCGGGGTGGCGGCGTCGAGCACGATGCCGGCCGCGGACGATCCGATCGACGTGCCGACGGTGCCGGCGGTGCTCACCCAGCTCAGGCCTTCGGTGAGGCTTTCCTCGGGCACGATGTCCTTGACGATGAGGTTGCCAGTGGTGAACAACGGCGAGACGACGAGTCCGGCGAGGATCTCGACGAGTCCGAGCACGAGGAGATGGTCCATGGACAGACGGAATCCCACGTAGCCGATGGTCAGCAGGCATAGGAACAGCACCATGTGGCCCCAGTGGGAGCCGCGCATGCGGCGCGACCCGAACACGACGGCGCCGACGCACGAGCCGAGCGCGAACATGGCGAGCTGGAGGCCGAGCAGGCTTTCCAGGCCCATCGCCTTCATCGTCGCGGTGATGGACACGTCGAACGACGTGAAGCTCATGTTGAACACGAGGAACACGACGAGCAGGGGCAGCACGCCGCCGTACAGGAGGGCGCTCTTCGGCTTGGCGCCCTGATGGCGCAGCTGTCTGAGCGACAGGCCGTCGGTGGCAGGGGCCGCGGAGGAGACGGCCGACGGGTCGCCATCATGCCCGGGCGCATCCGCAGCGGTTTCGGATGCCCGCGTGGCCGCGGGGACGTGCACGGTTTCGATGATGGCGGGCGGCTGCGTGGACTTGAGCGAGAAGAACACAGCACCGCCCACGCCGCAGGCGATGGTCGGCACGAACAGCTGGCTGACGGGGTGCACGCTGGTGGCGAGCCATGCCGCGAGGATCGGGCCGAGGATGAATACGACCTCGTCGATGGCGGCCTCCATCGCGTATGCGGTGTTGAGCAGCGCTTCGCCGTCGCGGTCCTCCCGCAGCGCGTACGCCCAACGGGTGCGCACCAGCGCGCCGAACGAGAACTGGGTCAGTCCCATGACGATCGCCAATGCGAACAGCAGCGGAATGGGCACACGCAGCAGGGCGCCGAACGCGAAGGACAGCATGGCGACGACCTGCACGGCGAGCGCCACGCGGCCGACCCGTCGTTGGCCGAAACGGTCGAACAGGCGCGCATAGAACGGGGTGACGCAGGACAGTGCGAACACGTAGGCGGCGCTCATCGTGCCGGCGACCGTCCAATTGTCGTACAGATGGTTCAATGCGAGCACGATGCCGAGGCTCATCATGGAGATGGGCAGTCGCGCCACGGCGCCGGAGACGCAGAACGCCTTCGCACCGGGGATATGGAACAGGCGCGCATAGGGCGAGCGCACCCTCACCGTCGCCGCGCCGCTCATGCGTTCACCTCGCCCTCGTAGATACCGGTGCACACCGCTTCATCCACTCCGCTCGGCTTCACCTCGCCCTCGTAGATACCGGTGCACACCGCTTCATCCACTCCGCTCGGCCTCACCTCGCCCTCGTAGATGAAGATGTCCTCCCCATCCCCGACGTGTTCGCCGGGATGGTCCTTCGCATAGCGTTCGGCCACGCGGGCGAGGCCCTGATGCTCGTAGAAGCCGACGTCGCAGCTGGAATCGGTGTGCAGGTAGTAGCGTTCGACGCCGGCATGGGCGAACGCGGCGAGCAGATGCCGCCAGAGCGTACCGCCGACGCCGTGGCCGCGCGCGGCGGGCGCCACGACGAACAGTTCGAGTTCGGCGGGGGCGCGGTCGTTGATGGCGATGTCGTCTTCCATGCGTTCCTCGAGCGCATGCCATGCCTTGGTGCGGGCGAGGGCGTCGGCGCCTTCCGGGGTGGCGCCGAGTTCATCGTCGACGTGGGCGAGGGCGTCGGGGACGCGGTCGAACAGCACCGGGGCGCCCGCGACGCGTGCGAGCGTGACGCCCATGAACCGGCCGTCCGGGTCTTCGGCGATTTCGGCGCGAGTCGCCGGTTCGAGATAGTGCAGGACGAAATGACGTGATGTCATGCGTGCGATGGCCGGGTCGCCGGGCTCGTTCACGCCCCAGGTCTGGTAGAACGCGTCGACGATGGCTTCGACGTCGTTCCAGGTGACGGCACGATAGACGATGCCGTTCGTTGCGGTGTTGGCGGTTGCGTTGCTGTTCGCAGCCATGGGTGTTCCACTCCTTGGTTCGTTGGTGTCGTGTAGCACGTGTGCCCGCCCACACATGCCTGCACGAGGGTAGCGGCCTCCCCGCCGGCGAGACGTTCACGGCGCGTTCCAGCCGCGGGACCCGCTGTCGCATCCGCCATGCGCCGTATGAGGCGACGCATGGCGGCCGGGCATCCGTGCCCGTGGCGATGGGTCTAATCGTCGTCGGCGTGCTCGGGGATTCCGGAGCTCAACTCGGCAATGATTTCCTGTTCTGTTTTCTTTCCGGCGCGCAGCTCGCGGAGCTTGGCGTCGGGTTCACTCACATAGTAGAGAGCGGCGTCGATACTGTCCAACGGCACGCCTTCCGTCGCTGAGAGCATAAGCCGGTACAGGTCGAGCTGCACGAGTTTGGCGGCGATCTGACGTGCGTCGCGCGGCCTGCGTCCGGTCTTCCAGTCGATGATGGTGTACCGTTCGCCGGACTCGCCCGGATCGCCCGGGCCTTCCGTGCCGCCGGCCTCGTTCGCGTCGAGCCCGCCGCGGAACACGGCGTCGAGCTTGCCGTTGACGATGATGCCGTCGAGCATCGGTAGGGATACGACGAGCTGCCGTTCGGCCCACACCGGCGTGCGTGCCGCCCACTCGGATTCCACGAGTCTGCGCTGCCATGCGGCGAGCTCCGCTTCGGGACCGTCCAGCGTTTCGGCGCGTTCCAGGCCGGCGATCATCGACTGTCTGTCGTAGCCTGCGTCCGCTTCGATGGCGGCGTCCATGAAGCGTTCCGCCCACGCGTGGAATCTGGTGCCCAGCGATGCCGCCGGCGAGGCGACCGATGGGATGGGCCTGACGATGCCACGCCAGTAGCGGCGCTCCTCATGCTCCCCCATCTGCGAGGCTCCCGTCTGCAGACGGGTGACGCTTTGCCGTGAGCGCGCCAGAATGCCCTGCGCCTGCGATTTGACGCGCTCGTCGAGCGACGCGTCGTCGACGGTTTCCGGCATGAGGTCGATGTCGGCGAGCAGCAGACGAGCCTTGTCGAGCAGGTCGCCGTGCTCGGGGAGCGGGCCTTCCGGCGCATCGTCCGCGCCGGCGAGCGCGTCCATGGCCTCGCCGACCGCCTCGGCGGACCGCCTGAGTATGGATCCGGTGGTCTCGCCGAGCGTGGACGGCCACGGCAGCGGGTCCGGCTCGTCGTCGGCCAATGGGGCATGCCACGCCTCATCGACGACCGACCGCAGATAGGATGCCGCATGTTCGCCGATGAAGAACCCGTCAGGACGCGGCACGCCGACGGATTCCGGCGTCTTCGCACCGGTTGTTCCGCAGGCATCGGCCACGTTGGAGGAGTCGGCGGGGGCCGCATTCCGGGCCGGTTCCGCCCCATCGCCCATAGCCGGCGTGGAATCCGCCCATGCGACCGATGCCTCGGCGTCGTGGGTGCGTATGGCGTCGTGGATCTCCAGCCAGAAGTTGGAGGGTTTCGCCATACGCGGTTTGGCGCCTAGCGCAGCAGGGTCACGGCTCTCATCCCCTGTGCGGCTGTAGGTCAGCAGCACGTCGCGCCTGGCCCTCGTCAACGCCACGTACATGAGTCGCCGTTCATCGGCGTGAAGCCGCCGCCCGTACTCCTCCTCCTGGGTGAGATGCCACGAGTCGGGGTCGACGTCGTCCACGCCGTCGCCGACGGCGCGCAGCGACCCGTAGATCTCATCGTCGATGAGTTCCACATCGTCCAGTTCCGCCAACGTGTCCAGCGGATCGCCATCGAGGGGCGCGTCGTGCGGGAATCGGGGCAGGATTCCCGCGTCGGCCCGCACCGGCACCGGCACTGCGGTCGGATCGTCCAACCATGTCGAGGCACGCTCATGGTATTCGGGCGCCGTCCAACGCCCCTGCTCGACGCCTCCCGAGTGGTCGGCGTCGGGGATGACGGCGAGATGGTCGCCCTGATTGCTGGGGAATGCGCCTTCAGCCAGCCCGACCACGGCGACCGCATCCCATTCGAGCCCTTTCGACTGGTGGACCGTCATCAGTTCCACATCCGCCGTACGGCCCGCCTCCAACCCGGCGGTCTCGTCCTCGATGGTGCGCAGGGCATCCACCCAGGCCATGAACCCCCGGAGTGTGGGAGCGACGTCGACGGCTATCTCGGCGGTGTAGTCGTCGACCAGACCGATGATCGTCTCGACCGGCATATGCGCCGTCGTCGGATTGACCGGACGATCTCCGCCACGGATGGCTTGGGCCACCACGGTGTCGATGTCCAGATCGAGCGCCTGAGCCGCGGCGCGCACCACTTCGGGCAGCGGGCGCCCCACCATGCCGCGCACCGTGCGCAGCATGCCGCCGGCGAGCAGGATGCCGTGCATGGCTTGGCCGCCGAACCGTCCGTCGCGTTCCAGTCTGGCGGCGAGGTCCTCCGATTGCAGCAGGTCGGGCAGGAACACCGCGTTGGGCACCATGTCGCGATGTTCCTTGACCAGGCCGGCGCGCTCCCTGCGCGGCGCGTCGGCGGGGACGACGCCGGCCGCGGCGAGCGCCTGATACCGCGCTTCGGTGTTGTCCGCGTCGGCGAGCGCCGCAAGCGCGGACAGCGCGCCCGCGTCCAGGCCGAAGCGGGGCGTGGCGAGCAGGCGCATGAGGGAGGCGCTGTCGGTGTGGTCGGAGGCGACGTGCAGCAACGCGAGCACGTCCCGGATCTCGGGGCGTTCGAGCATCGCCGAATATCCGACCACCAGCGTGCTCAATCCGGCGTCCTCCAATGCCTGCCGGTATGCGGCCATGCGTTTCTTCGACCGGAACAGGACCGCGGTGCTGGCGCCCGAGGCCGCGGCCTGCCGGCAGAACCGCATGACGCCGTCGATCTCCTGGCCGAGCGTGTCGTACCCGAGCACGCCCACCGTGCCTTCGGGGGCGTCGGGCAGGTTCCCCAACGCGGGCACGTCGACCTCCCGCATCAGCGAACTGCCCGCACGCCGCGGGGTCTCGCGCAGCGGCAACGTCAGATCGTTGGCCGCCTCCAGCACGAGCCGCGAGTTGCGCCGTGTGACGGTCAACGCGTACGGGCGGCTGCCGGCCGGCATGCCGAAATCCCGTTGGAACATGCGGAACGCTCCCGGGCTGGCGCCTCGCCACGCGTAGATCGACTGGAACGGGTCGCCCACCGCGTTGACCGCGGTGGCGTCGTCATGGAACAATGTGGCGAGCAATGCCGCCTGCGTGGTGGAGGTGTCCTGGTATTCGTCGAGCAACACGTGGCCGAACCGTTGCCGGTATCGCTCGCCGATGGAGGGGAACCGGGTGACGAGCTGGTAGGCGGCGATGGTGAAGTCGCCGAATTCGGCCAGGTTGAGCCTGCGTTTCTCCGCGGTGTACGCTTCGACGAGGTCGAGCAGCACGTCGCGCTGCTCGACGACGTCGATGAGGTTGGCGCAATGGTAGACGCAGGCCGCGTGGAGACGGTCATGGTATTCCTCGAGTTTTCCGGACCATGTCGCGTCGGAGTCCTTCTTCAGCCGCCGCGGCCTGGTGAGCTTCGGTTCGTCTTCGGGGACGCGCTCCGCGCCGATGGCCCGCCTCACCTGCGCGGCGAAGGCCGTGTCCCATGCGCGCACCTTGCCGATGGCCGTGGCCATGTCCGCCACGTCCGCGCCGATCATCGCGCTGCCGATGGTTCCCGACAGGGCCAGCACCTTCGCCGCGAGCGTGTTGAACGCCCCGAGGTCCCGGCCGCGCAGATCGTCCATATGCCTGTCGATGACGGTGGCGGCGAGCTGCAGCGCGCCCGCCTCGCTCAGCGGCTGCGTGTTCTGGTCGAATCCGACGAGCAGCCCGTATTGGCGCACGATGGATTGGAAGAACGCGTCGTAGGTGTATACGGCGGGTTTGAGGAACATGCGGTCGTCTCCGCCCCCGTCCGCGTCGCCGAGCACGGCGGCGGAGACCCTGGACAGCAGTTCGCCCGCGGCCTTGCGTGTGAAGGTGAGACCGAGGATGCGTTCGGGCGCCACGCCGCGGCGGATGAGTTCTATGATGCGGCGGGTCATCGTATACGTCTTGCCCGATCCCGCTCCGGCGACGACGAGTACGTCGTCATCGACCGGCGCGTCGATGACCGCCGCCTGTTCCGGACTGTCGGTGAAGGTCGGTGTGGCGCTCATATCTGCCTCGTTTCGAATACGGTGTCGACGCCGCCTGCGCAGGCGGGGCATACGGTGCGCATCCGGCAGTATGCCAGATGCTGTTCGGTGGGGTGCGCGATGAGGTGTTCGGACCTGCTCGCCGCAGCCGCGTAGAACACGCGCGCGATCATGGTCAACGCCCAAAGCGTCTGGGTGCCGTTCAACGCGGTGAACCGTTCCCAGACCTGCGGGTCCACACCTGCGGGCGGCTCTCCCTCCAATGTGGGCACGTCCATCAGCTTGCCCGGGACCGGGTAGTGGGATCGCGGGGTGAACGGTTCCGCGTTGAGAGAGCCGTCCGTGAACAACGGCGGCTGGAACAGGCCTTCGGGCGCGAAGCTTTGCGCGGGGGCTCCATGCGCCTCCACGTGGAACAGTCCGCTTTGCGCGATGCGCGGCGCATGCCGGAGCGCCTCGCTCCCGCGGAGTCCGCCTCCCGCGTCCGAGGGGGATTCGGGGAAGACGAGGCCGAGCTGGTAGCACACGAGCTGCAGGTCGTTGAACCGTTGTCGTGTGGAAGGCACCTGGCCCGTCTTGTAGTCGATGAGCCTGATCAGTGTGCGGCCCTGCGCGTCGGTACGGGTCTCCTTGCGGTCGATGCGCCCGGAAAGCCGGACTGTCAGATCGTCGCGCATACCTTCGGGCCATCCGCCCACGAGCTCGCCCATCAGGACGGCGAGATCGTGTCTGCCGATGGGAGCGGCGCCGGGGACGGCCCGATACGCGGCGAGAATGTCATCGAGGTCGAACCGTGCGGCGAACTCCTCTTCGCAATCGGCCCGTTCGAGGACGCCCACATCGAATTTCCCGGCGTTGGCGGCAAGGTAGCCGGCGTCGTTGCTTCCGGCGAAGTACGCGGCGATGTTCCCCAACACCGTGCCGGACTGGTCGTCCTTGTGCATCGCCGCATACCGTGTGGCCGGGTCGTCGATCTGCGCGGGATCGGACCTCAGTTCGGCGTAGATGTCGGCGAGGCGCGACGTGATGGCCTCGACGCGTTCCGTGAAGCCGTGCCCGGCCATGAAGTCGGGCCGGTCGAGCCCCTCGCCGCTGCCCCGCTGGGCAACGGCATGGATCAGCGTGCCGAATCCGGTGGCCACGCTGCTGGGGCGCGGGCCGGAGAGCCGGTTCTCCAGCAGCCAGCACACCGGGCATTCCCACAGCCGGTCCACGGCCGACGGGGACAGGCCCACGACCGGTGCGGAGTCATCGTGCGCGGCCGCAGCGACGTGGGCTTGCGGTGCGGTCGACGCGCCCGAGGTGTGGGGCGACGTGCCGGGCGTAATCGGCGTTTCGGACGTGACACAGTCATCGGCCCGGCCGTTTCCCGCGGCATGCAGGTAGGCCCAATTGGCGGGGTCGGCGGCGGCGACGCCGTGGAAGGCGAGCAGCGCGAGCGTCGCCGCGGCGTCCCTTGCCTGCGCCGATTGCGCCGGGTGACGCGCCAATACGGCTCGTGCGGCGGCGACGAGTCCGCGCGGGTCGCCGTCCAATCCCGCGAAGGAGCCTGCGAACAGACCGTCGTCGGGCGCATCCGACGTTTCCCCGTCACCGGATCGCGGACCGTCCGGGGCCGCATCGTCCTCCCGTCCGACCACGGTAAACACGGCGCTCGAACGGTCGAACCGTTCCGGCATGTACCCGTAGAGGAAATCGGATGGTGTCAGGTCGTCGTCATGCACGGCGCTGACCATGACCCCGCCCGCATGCCCGTCGGCGTCGAGCGCCCGGGTGAGCGCGTACAGGAAGCTCTTCTTCTCTCCGGAAAGCACTTCGGACAATCCGGCATCACGCCCCGGTGCCCCGGTGCCCCGCATGGTCTCCTGACCGTCGCCGAACAATATGATCCGCGCCATGTCCTCGCCGCCGAACATGGTGTTGCGTTCGGCGAGGTTCGGCCACACGTCCTGCTGCACGGCGGGCATCCATACGAAACGCCAGTGCCTTCCCGCGGCACCCGCCGGAGTGGTGAGGGTGACCGCCTGTTCGACGGGTCTGACGCGCGCGAGGGAATCGGCTTCGATCTGCATGGACCGCACCTGTTCGATGAACGAGACGATGCCGCTCCCACCCGCGCCGCCTTCGGCGTATTGGAACAGGCGCATCGCCGCGTCGAGACGATCGTTGGCGGCCCGACCTTCGGCCGTATTGGCGAGCGCCTGCCGCTGCCAGGCGCCGGCGACGCCGGCGACGTCCCAGGCGGCGGCGAGCACGAACTGCGGGGCGTCGTCCTCAAGACGGCGCAGTGCTTCCGCGGTTCTGCCGACAAGCCTCCACAACCGCAGGAAGGCGCGCGTCTGCGGGTCATCCCCCAGCACCTGATTGAGGATGGCGAGCGTCCGCTCGGCGGGGGCGTGCGGATCGTCCAATGCGAGCATCACGTATTGGGCGTCCGTGTCGAAGGAGATGTCTTCGGGGCCGTCCAGCAGCGAATCGTCGACGACGACCGTGGCGTCATCGCCCTGACGGGCGTCTTCCCATGACCGCACGAGGTCGTGCCACGCGGCCGTCAGGGAGCACAGCGGCCCGTCGGCGACGCCTGCGGCCTGCTCCCCGCCCGACTCGGTGGCGGATGGCTCCGTTTCGGCTGCGCCCTGCCGGTCGGCGTCGATCATCTGCCCCAATGAGGCCAGCGAGCGCATCGCGGCTTCAATCGGTTCCATGCGGCCGGGAGCGCCTTCCCCCGGGCGTGCCCCGGCGGTCACGAGCGGACTGTTCATCAGCGAGACGACGCGGCCACGCGCGTATGCGGCGAGACGGCGCAGGGGCATGTTCATGCCGCCTGCCCCGCGCAGTCGCAGGCGGGCGAGTTCGATCAGGCAGAACAGCCCCTGCACGAACGGCGCCTCTCTGAGCGGCCGGGTGACGGACGAATACCGTACGGGCACGCCGTCCCGTCGCAGCCGTTCGCCGAATGTGCGCACCGTGCCGTTGTCATGGGCGATGACGGCCATGTCGTTCCATGCCGCACCGGTGTCGAGGTGCGTGCGCTTGATGCGCCACACCACGTCGTCGAGCTCCTCGCGTGGGCTGTGGTACAGGGCGCCCCGCATCGTGCCGTCCTGAGGCAGGGCCGATTCCGCGGGAAGGCGCCGGACCGGCCATGACCCCTCATACCTCGGCAGTTTGCCGGGGCGTTCGGCGAGCGGCGCCGACTCCTCGACCGGCGAGGGAATCGACAGCGACACCCGTGAGGCGACAAGGTCACGATAGGTGGCGGGCCCGGCGACCGTCGCTCCGGCGGCATCCGGCACCGCGCCACCAGCTGCGTCCAGAACGGCGGCCCGCGCGTGCAAAGGGCCCTGCACGGCCTGGGCGAACAGGTATTCCGGGTAGGAGCCGCGGAACGTCTGCACCGCCTCGTCGGGGTTTCCCACGAGCAGCAGCGAGGAGCCCCGGCCGGCGAGCGCCTCCAGGAACCGCAGCCCCGCGACCGTGGTGTCCTGGAAGTCGTCCGCCACCAGCAGCTTCGGCACATGCGCGTTCCCGGCCCCGACCTCACGGGCGGCCTCGACCAGCAGCCGTGAGGCGTCGAGCCGGTATTCGCCCGGGTAGGCGCGTTCCACGGCCTCCAGGTATTCGCCGCGCAGGGTGAACGCCAGACGCCATTGGATGCGCAGACGGTCGATGCGCCCGTCACGCACGCCCGTCTCACGCGACCTCGACCGTTCCAACGACCGGAGCAGCTCATCCTCGCGCTCCTGTGACGCCCCCAGCTCGTCCATGCGGGCGAGCATGTCCCTCAATTGGCCCGTGAACGACGCGGACACGCTGCGTTCGAGCAGTTCGGCGGTGGCGGCCACCGCGGTTCCGACGGCGTCGCCCTCATCGGCGGCAACGCTCCCACCGGCGTTTCCGCCCGCACCCGAGGAGGCGCCTCCACGACGATTCCGCGGCTCCTCGGCCAGGCCGACCCGCGTGCCGACCGCGGCGGACCAGTCCTCCGTGGCGAAATACTCCCTGAGCAGCATGCATGTGCCGCACGGTTCGCCGGCCTGCGCATGCCCGAGATGGACGGCGAGCACACGGCGCAGCAACGAGTCCTGCTCCGCGCCGTTGAGCAGTCTCGGGGCCGACTCCCCCGCGGCGTACCGGCATTCGGCGATGACCTGGAACGCCAATGCGGACAACGTGGTGACCGGGCGCACCTGAGGGGTGGCTCCGATGCCGCGGATCGCGCGATCGCCCAGATCGTCCGCGATGACGCGGTTCGCGACGGTCATCACGGCATGGCCGTTCCCGAACATGTGCAGCGCACGCATCAGCGCGTCATAGGCGAACCCCGTCTTGCCGCTTCGGGGGGCTCCGGCGACCAGCAGCGTGCCATGCGCCGCATCGCCGCGCAGCAGGTCGTCCAGCGCCTTGTGGGCATCCTCGTATCCGTTCATGCCTCAAGCGTAGACCGAGCCGGGCAAACCGGTACATATGTACCGGAAGCAATGCTTCGCCCCGCGTGTCGCGCCGGAGGGGAGCCGTCGGTTCCGGCATCGTCACCGGCGCAACCCCCGGCCGTCGCGGTCACGCCCCCAGCATGCCGCCGCCGCGGCACCTCGCACACATCCGAAACCGCCCGGCGAACGCGTTCATCCCGCGCCGCACGTACGATTGCGACAGGGAACGTAGATTCAGGGGAAGACCGCCCTCAAAGAAAGAGGCACCATGTCGGCATCAATCATGACACCGCCGAAGATACCCGGCTATACGTTCGTCCAGACGCTCGGCTCCGGTTCCACGGCAAGCGTGTACCTGTACCAGCAGCACACACCGAACCGCGTCGTGGCGGTGAAGGTGTCTCACGAGGCGCTGGACCCCCGCGCGGCCGCGCGGTTCACACAGGAGGCCAATACGATGGCCCAGCTGTCGAGTCACCCGTACATCATGCAGATCTATGGCGCGGGCGTCACGTCGAACGGACTGGGATACATCGTGCTCGAATACGCGCCGAACGGCACGTACAAGGAGATCACGCAACGCACGTCACTCACCTGCGACCAGATGCTCGACCTCGGCATCAAACTGTCGGGCGCGCTGTTCACCGCGCATCGCGCCGGCATCATCCACCACGACATCAAGACCAGCAACGTGCTCGTCAACGCGCAGGGGCTGCCGGTCCTCGCCGATTTCGGCATCTCCACGAACATCTACGACAGGACGTTCACCGGATTCTCGCTGCCGTGGGCGCCGCCCGAAGTGCTGGGCGGGCACCCGGGCACCGAGGCCGCGGACATCTACTCGCTCGCGGCCACCCTGTACGCGACATTGACGGGCCGCTCCCCGTTCGAGCATGGGTACCGGCCGCGCACGCCGGGGCAGCTGAAGGACCTCATCCTCACCAAGCCGGTTCCCCCCATCAACCGCCCGGACGTCCCCGCGGACGTGGAGCGCGTGCTGCGCAAGGCGATGTCGAAGGACCCCGACGACCGGTATTATTCCGCGCTGCAGTTCGCACGCGAGATGCAACGCGTCCAGCAGGAGCATTACGGGCATATGACGGCCGTGGTCGCCGAGGGGCAACCGCCCTACCCGACCCAACGGCGGATGGCCACGAACGCGGACGCTCCGGCGGGCACGACGGAACGCCGCCGATGGCTGCGGCCCGCGGCCATCACGACGGGCGTCATGGCGGCGGCAGCAGCCATCGCGCTGACGTTCGTGTTCGTCGTCGCCCCGCGGCTCGATTCCGGCTCCGCCTCGGATCGCACCTCGATCGGCGACGCGACGACCGACGAAGGTTCCGCGACGACCACGACCCCCGACGAGACCGACACGTCGGCAGTGCCCTCCCCCACGAACCTGTACGGCGACTACAACGACGACGGCACGGTCACGTTCACATGGGAGAACCCCGATCCACACGAAGGCGACACCTACGCGTGGCAACCCGCCGAGACCTCCGGGCAGACCCCGACGGCATCGATCGCGAAGGACACGAAGGTGACGCTCAAGGCGGTCCAGGGCGCGGGACAGACCTGCATCGAGGTGTCGATCGTGCGGGCGGACCGGCAGATGTCGGCGCAGCCGGCGACGGCCTGCGCCGTCGAACACTGACATCCGCGACGACACGCCGTGACTCCGGCAACCGGCACACCCCGACCGCGCGCCCCGCAGCGGCGTTACATTGGGTGAAGAACCGCCCGGCGGGGCGGAGGAAGCGACGGGAGACACGGCATGGCGAAACAATCTTCCCAGGCATACGAGCGCTCACGCAGGGCCGGCGCCCTGCTGCACCGTCTGGCGCCGTCGGGTAACCGCAGGTGGATCACGCCGGTGGTCGTCCTGCTGCTGCTCCTCGCGGTCGTCGCCGGCGCGATCATCATCAGCTCGGTCACGCAACGCCATGTGCAGCTCGACGACGGGTCGGTGTGGATCACCTCGTTGAAGGACCGCAAGGCCGCGCGCTTCAACGTGCGCCTGAGGCAGGCGGACGCGGGGGTGGCCTCCGCGGCGCAGCGATTCGACGTCGCCCAGCACGGCGCGGACACCGTGCTCGACGAATCTGGCAAGGCCTCGTCGATCAAAGCCTCCACGGTGGGCGTGGAGGGAAACACCGAGACGAAGGGCGACGTCACGTCCATGATCGGCGGCGGCACCGTGGCGTTCCTCGACACGAAGACCGGTGACGTGTGGGCGGGACCCGCTGACGACATCGAATCGGCGTCCCCGGCGAACGCCGACCCGCAGCTGCGTCTCGGCACGGGGGGCAAGGCGGTGGTGGACTTCCACGGCGTGGTATGGGGGTACCGGCCGTCGGACGGCATGGTGCTGCGGTTGAACTCCCCGCACGACCGTTCCGGTTCCGAGACCGGATCCATCACCGACGGGGCGCGGATGAACGTCTCCTCGTTCACCGTGATCGGCGACGTTCCCATCATCACCTCGGGCAACAGGGTGGTATTCAAGGGCGGGAGCGCGATGCTCGACATGACCGGGCGTCTCGTCGCCCAGCTGCCGCCGGTGGACGGCAAGCAGGCCGGATGGGTCGCCGTCGCCGGGCAGAGCGGATTGGATCTCGTCGATCTCGGTTCGTCGAAGCCCAAACCCATACCGCTCAGGTCGGGCGGCAAGGGGGAGCCCGCACGTCCCGTCTCCTCGGGGGGATGTGTGTACGCCGCATGGAGCCAGAAGGCCGACAACTACGTCTCCGCATGCTCGCCGAAGGCTTCAGAATCACGGTTCTCCTCCCTGCAGTCGGTGAACGCCACCTCGGAACTCGTGTTCCGCACCAACCACCGCCAGGTCGTGCTCAACGACGTCGTGAACGGCAACGTATGGAACCCACGTGAATCCACCGATGTCATCAAGATCCAGTGGAACACGATCCAGACCGACCAATCCGAGCAACAGCGGCAGAACGACGAGACCGCAAACAACCAACGCAAGTTCGACAAGACCTGCTCCCGGCAATCCGGCGAAATCAAAGCCGAAGACGACGAGTTCGGCGCGAGGGCCGGCGGCGAGCAGATCCTCGACGTGCTGCGCAACGACCAGCAGACCGATTGCTCCGTACTCGAGATCACGCACGTGGACGCGCCCGCAGGCGCCACCGTCACGGTCTCTCCGATATACGACGGCCGCTATCTGCAGCTCGACGCCACGAAGGCGCGCGCCGGGGCCGTGAGCTTCTCCTACGAAATCTCGGACGGGCACGGCCAGACCTCCTCCGCCACCGTCTCGCTGACGCTCGTCTCCGACGAGAACGCCGCCCCCTCGCAGACGGACGTGCCGCCGGAATTGTCGGTCGAACAAGGCGCCACATACACGTTCAACGCATTGGGAAGCTTCACCGACCCGGACGGCGACCCCCTGACGCTCGTCTCCGCCATCCCGCAGAACTCCGACCAGGTGACCGTCTCCACACGCGCCGACGGGCAGCTCACGTTCAACACGGGATCGATGACCTCCGGCCGCGTCGGCGTGCAGACGACCGTCTCCGACGGCGACCAGACCGGAACGGGCATGATCTACTTCTCCGTGAAGCCGGCGAACACGCTGCCCGCCGACATCGACCCGGTGGTCAGAAGCACGCTGCCGGCCACCGACACCTCCATCGACCTGAAGCCCTACATCCATGCGACCAGCGCCCAGCCGGCGCAGCTCTCCGCGGCAGACACCCCGAACGAAGCGTCGGTGACGGTGAACGCGGCGGACCTCACCCTGCAGTTCAAGGCGACCGACCCGGGCACGTACTACGTGCCGTACACGGTCACGCAGGGCTCGATTCCCGCCACGGGCCTCGCCCGCGTGGAGGTCGCGCCCGCCACCGGCGAACAGGCCAAGCCCATCGCCGCGAACGACGTGGCGCTGCTCGGCGCACAGAACACCGCGATCGTGGAACCGCTGACCAACGACATCGACCCGATGGGCGGCGTGTTGTCCGTGACCTCGGTGACGGCGGACCCCTCATCCGGCATCAAAACCGGACTGGTCAGCCACAAACGCGTCTATCTGACGGCGCGCCGGGTGCCGACGAAACCCGTCGAGGTCACCTATACGGTCGCGAACACCGCCGGAACGTCGACGGGGACCATCGTGCTGCAGCCGCCGGCGCTGTCGACCGGCGGTTCGGTCCCCAAAGCCTCGAACGTGAACGCGCAGGTACGCACCGGCGGCATCGTGTCCATCGACGTACTCGACCATGTCAGCTACCCGGACGGCACGACCGTCACCGTGCAGAACGATCTGCAGACCGACAAGGCGACGTTCAGGGGAATCGCGTTCGTCTCCGGCGACACCGTGCGCTATCAGGCGTCCGACGAGCCGGGCGTGTTCCCCATCACCTATACCGTCAAGGACGATATGGGCAATTCCGCCTCCGGCACGATCACAATCACCGTACATCAGAGCAACGCCGACAACAAGGCGGCACCGACCCCGCACGACACGCAGGCGCAGGTCGCCGCCGGGCAGAAGGTGCGCATCCCCATCACGCTCACCGGCATCGACGTAGACGGCGACGACGACCAGCTCCTCGGATTGGGCAACAAGGCGCCCCAACTGGGGCGCATCACCGAGGTGGGTGCAAATTATCTCGTGTACGAGGCATACGCGGACTCGTCGGGCACCGACACCTTCTCCTATGCGGTGGAGGACTGGACGGGCCAGCGCGCGCAGGCGCAGATCAGGGTCGGCGTGTTCCGGGGGGCCTCCGATTCCGGCGTGTTCGCCCGTGACGACGAGGTCACGCTGCGGCCGGGCACCGAGGCCACCGTGCCCGTCACCCAGAACGACATCTCCGGCGACAACACCGAGCTGTCCCTGGTGAAGGAGCTCGACTCCAACGGCGTGCCGGGCGCGAAGGCGAATGGCACCACCATCGACTTCACCGCGCCCTCTCAGACGGGAACGGGCTACATCGTCTACACGGTGAAGGACAAGGCTGGTCTGACGGACACCGGCACATTGACCGTGAACGTCGACCCGAACGCGCCCATCGAGCCCCCGGGCGCCTACGACTACCGCGTCCCCTCCTCGGCGACCATCGACAAGAAAAGCGTCGACGTGGACGTCAGCCAGTGGATCGCGAACCCGTCGGGCAGCATCACCGACCTCAAGGTCGACGTGCATCCTTCGGCGCGTGCGCACGCCCGCATGAAAGGCGGGGACAAGTCGACCGTCATCACCGTGGACCTCACGAAGGAGGCGCGCGCAGTGCCGTACACGGTGACCAACACGAAATACGACGTGACCGCCACGGCGTTCATCCAGGTGCCGGCATACGGCGTGTTCCCGCCGTCCCTGCGACCCAAGGCCCCCGAACTCAAGGTGAACGCGCGGGAGACCATCCAAATCAACATCGCCGACTACGTGCGCGTCGGCGCCGGCAAGGAGCCCTACATCGACGGCGCCGACTCGGTGAGCGCCACCAAGGCCGCGGACGGGAACCTGTACGTCAACGACAAGACGCTGAAGTTCACGGCACCGAAGGACTACTCCGGCCCCGCCTCGATCACCTTCACCGCCGTGGACGGCAGGAAAGGCGCCGACAAGACGAAGATCATCAACTCCGCGGTGCTCACGCTGCCGATCACGGTGATCGGACGCGAGGTGCCCCCGCCCACGTTCTCCTCGTCTACGATCGACGTGGTGGCCGGAGAGGAGACGAAGACCATCGACCTCACGGCGCTCACCCACGCACCGAGCGGCGCCTACGAGGACGAGCGGCGGTACACGTATTCCGGAGGCTCGACCACCGGCAAGGTGAGCGCCACCGTATCCTCCTCGGGCCAGCTTCAGGTGAAGGCCGAGAGGGACGCCTCCCCGGGCACCACGGTCAGCGTCCCCGTCAAGATCGCATACGGCAAGGGAACCGTCGATGCCGGCGTGACCGTGCGCGTCGTCGCCTCCACCAGGCCGCTGGCGCGCATCGCCGACAAGACGCTCAAGGTCATGGCCGGGGGCACCGAAACGGTGGGCATGCTCGACGACGCCTACAACCCGTTCCCATCCGAACCCCTCACAGTGGTCCAATGCACGGTGGACGACACCTCCAAGCTGACGGTCCGGTGCGGCGAGGACGGCGTCATCACGGTCACCGCGGCCTCGGACATCGGCGGCAGCTCGAACCGTGTGCTCGTCACCGTGGAGGACGGCACGAAGATCGCCGAACGCAAGGTCACGGGAACGATCACCGTATCGGTCATGGACAAACCGGACGCGCCGCTGCTCTCCCCCGTGGACGCCAAACCGCAGGACTCCGCGGTCGACCTGACCTGGACACCCGGTTCAGCCAACGGCAGCCCGGTCACCGACTATGAGGTGCGGTGGGGGAAAGACGGCGACAAGGCCATGTCGAAATCCTGCGGCGCCGTCACCACCTGCAAGATCACCGGTCTGACGAACGGCAAGTCGTACACGTTCCGGGTGCGCGCCAGGAACGAGGTCGGCTGGTCGAAGGAATCGAACAGCGCCACCGGCACGCCGGACAAGGTGCCTCCCGCCCCCTCACAGGTCTCGGTGAACGGGGGCAAGCAGCAAGTGACCGTCACCTGGGACCTGCCGGAATACAGTGGTTCCCCCGTCGACTACTACACGGTGTCGCTCAGCAACGGAGACAAGGAGACCGTGCGCGGAGCGACCACACACACGTTCGACATCGCCAACGCTGACATCAACGACGGATACTCCGTCACCGCCACGGTCTCGGCGCACAACAAGGTCGGAGACGGCCCGAGCGCCACGCCGAAGGACGCCGCCAAACCCTACGGAGACCCCGACCAGCCCGCCGTCACGGCGGTTCAGACCGCAAACAGCAACAAGGTCACCGTCACCGCCAAACCCGGCAATATGCGCAACACCACCTGCGACTCCGTCACATTCACGTTGGACGACTACTCGCATGACGCACCATGCGGGCAGACCTCGTACGAGTTCGACATCGAGGACTCCGATTTCGGCACCTCGCTCACGCCCGGCTACTCCATCGACACGAAGCAGGGCGAGACCACCTCCGGCACGGGACCGGCCGTCACGCCGATGTACAGGCCTGCCGCGCCTACCGGCCTCTCGGTCAGGGGCACGGAGGACCACTGCCTGGTCACGTGGAGCGACGGCGACGGCAAATCCGGCTACTTCGAATACCATGCCGCCAACGGCCCGACCGACACGACCGACGACGACTCGTTCTCCTACGACCCCGGCCCATGGCGGCCGTGCGGGCCGGTGAACGTGCACAAGGTGTTCCGAGGCACCTCCGGCGACGACGCGACGGCCTCCAGCGACGACGTTCCAAACAAACCGAAAGCCAAGGTGACCGGGTACGACCTGGAATGGGAGGACCATAACACGCTGCGTCTGTCGGAGGGCATGGTGGAGACCTACGGGCAGAACGCCACCGTCGTGCTCACCCTGACCGACGAGAACGGCGAAACCGCAAGCCCCGTGTCCTGGGCGGTGAACCAGCCCCAACCGCAGACCATCGACATGAAGGACTACGACCTCGAAGGCGACATCGACTGGAGCATCACCCTCAAGGACGGACCCAAGGAACTCGTCGACGGCGTAGAGGCCCACGATTCCGTCACCAACTCCCGGCCGATCGCCGACGACTCCTCGAAATCCCTCTCCGGCGGGCTCTCCGAACGCAGCCTCAGGGCCCAACCGTGGATAAGGGGGCTCGCCTATCACGCACAATAGCCGGAACACCATGGCCAGAAGCACCCCGGGCAGCCAACGGCCCGGTCGGACGCCCGGCAGACGACAGCCCGGATGCACTCCGGACACAGCCCGGATCACAACGGATTGCGTCCCGGATACGACCCGGACGATACCGGCAGACGACTGTGCTGGCCGATATCAGACGATATCAACTATCAGACGATACCAACAGACGACAGATTCGTTGGCGGAGCACTCATCCGCCAACGACTCGGCGGCGACGCCGCCCACACCCTGCACAAGGAGCACACCATGAGCGAGAACACCCACGAGCCGATCGACGACTCCACCCAGCTTTCGGACGGCACGGACGCGCACCCGCCAATCACGACGAGTCTGCCGGGCAGACCGAACAAGCCGTCCCGGCCAAAGCCCTCCATCCCGGCCAAGCCCGTCTCGCCGCCGATTGCACAGACGACCTCGACGTTCCACGCCCCTGCCGCAGTGCAGCCCATCGAACCGACCATGACGGCGACATCCGGCGACGTCGACCACTTCCGGGACGTGTTCAACCTTCTCACGGAGAACATCGCCCAGGCCGTGGTCGGCAAGGCACGGCCAATCCGTCTGGTGCTCACCGCCCTCATGGTGGGCGGCCACGTGCTGCTCGAAGACAACCCCGGAACCGGCAAGACGCAGCTCGCCCGAGCCCTCGCCCATTCGATAGACACCAGTTTCAAACGTATCCAGTTCACGCCGGACCTGCTGCCCTCCGACGTGGTGGGCGTGACCTTCTACGATCAGAAAACGGGCGACTTCACGTTCCGAGAAGGCCCCGTCTTCGCATCCATCGTGCTCGCGGACGAGATCAACCGCGCCTCGCCGAAGACCCAGTCGGCGTTGCTCGAGGTCATGGAGGAGCAGCGCGTCACCGTCGACGGCGTCACGCACGACGTGCCGCAGCCGTTCATCGTGATCGCCACGCAGAACCCGATCGAGCAGCTCGGCACCTACAAGCTGCCCGAAGCGCAGATGGACCGTTTCCTCATCAAGACCTCCATCGGGTACCCGGGGCACGACGTGTCCGTGGACATCCTCAAACAGCTGGACGTCACCGACCGCGCCGCCGCAGTCTCGCCGGTACTCACCGGCGACGACGTCATCGCCTTGCGGCAAACCGCGCAATCGGTGTACATCGACGACGTGATCACCGAATACATCGTCAGAATCGTCGAACGCACGCGCCATGACGACTGCATCATGGTCGGCGCGTCGATGCGTGGCGCCCTCGCCCTGACCCGGTGCGCCCGCATCTGGGCCGCCGCCGACGGCCGCGGGTACGTCGTGCCCGACGACGTCAAGGAGCTCGCCGTACCGGTGCTCGCCCACCGTCTCAGCCTCACCGCCGAAGCCACGTTCGCCGGGGCCACGCAGGAAAGCGCTGTCGCACGGATACTCGAGGAAGTGCCGGCGCCCGTGCTCGGGCGCTGAACCGGGGCCCAGGGAGGGAGGACGGGATCATGTTCCCATTCAGACGCAACGCATCGGCGCGAATCGGCGCCGTGGCGCCGAACGATGCCGTGGCGGCCATGGCCGTCCCGGCGGCCGTCGCCATGCCGGCCCCCGCCGGCCGTTCCGCGCCGGCGACCGGCTCAGCCGACGGCGCGGGCGCCCCATCCGCCGTCGAACTCGAGCGCCGGTCGCGCAGGCGTAGGATGCGACGCACGGCCGACGGCATCCTGCGCCGCGTCCGCCGTCTGCTCACAGGATACGTCTCCCCGCTGGGGTGGGCGGTGGCGGTCAGCGGAGCGGCCGCCCTCATCGCGTTCCTTCCGCTCGGTTGGCACGAGCTGCTCGCCTATGGCGTGGCGGCCATGACGATGACCCTCGCCGCCATCGTCATGTCGCTCGGCAACACGGCGTTCAAGGCATCAGTCGGACTCGAACGCCGCAGGGTGACCGTCGGAGACACGGTGGCCGTGCGCGTCGACATCGCCAACCCCGGCCGCATGCCCACGGCGACGGCGCGCGGCGACCTGCCCATCGGCGACATGCACGAACGCTTCTCCATCCCCATGCTCGCCTCCGGGCAGTCGAAGGAGACCGACATCGAATTCCGCACGCTGTCGCGCGCGGTGCTTTCCATCGGGCCGTTGCGCGTGCGCAAAGGCGACCCGTTCGGTCTGATACGCCACGAGAAGCGGCTCGCCGACCGGCACGACCTGTTCATCCACCCCGCCACCGTCCCGCTCGCCACGCTCAACGCCGGACTCGCCCGCGACCTCGAAGGCCAGCCCAGCGGCGACATCGTCGACGACGACCTCGACTTCTACGGACTGCGCGAATACGAACCCGGAGACGACGTACGCAACGTGCACTGGCTGAGCACGGCGAAGACAGGCACTCTGATGATTCGCCAGTACGAGGCGACACGACGCACGGACACGGCGCTGGCCCTGTCCGTCAATCCCGAGGAATACGCATCCTCCGAGGAATTCGAACTGGCGGTGTCCGTGCACGCCTCGATCGGCGTCCGCTGCCTGACGCAGGACAGACCGTTGTCGACGCATGCCGGAAGCATGCACGCCACGCCACGCCACGCCGCCGATTTCCTCGATTCGTGCAGCATGATCGCCCCCGACCGCGACGACAATCCGAACCTCGTGCAGGGCACGCTCGCGCATGACCACGACGCCTCGTTCTACTTCCTCACCGTAGGTTCGCTGCGTGGACTCGACAGCATCAAACGCATGGTCATGGCATTGCCGCGATCCGCCTCCACGCTCGTATTGCAGACCGATCGGGGCGCCCCGCGCGCGGTCCGCCGCTTCCACGATTTCACGCTCGCCACGGTCGGCGAACTCGACGACCTGCCGCTCATCATGGGGGTGCTCGCATGATCGCCCAGCAGCTTCCCCTCGACCCGGCGTCCGTCTCCCTTACGGGCGCCGCAGCGGACCGGAACGTCGACGACCGGACCGGCACCGCCACCGGCTCGTGGGCGGATTCGACCCATTCGGTGATCTGGATGACCCGCGGCGGCCGCGGTTCCCTGTCGGGCGGCGCCCGCGAACCCTGGGCCAGGCATCTTGCCAATATGGCCGTCACCGTGCTGCTGACCCTGCTCGCCGTATCGAACCTCATCGACGTCTACGGCGACCTCGGCCGTTGGACGATGACCGCGGGTGCGGCGACGGTCATCGGATGCCTGATCGCGTTGTCCGGCGTGTACCAGCCGCTGCGGTTGTGGTGGCAGCTGGTGTTCCTCGCCTTCGCCCAATTCGTCGTCGGGCCGACGGCGCTGCTCAACGGCACGGCCATCGCGCATGTCGTGCCCACTCCAGCGACCCTGTCCGAAGGGTGGCAGGACACGTTCGGAGCGTTCAAATACCTCATTTCCATCGCTCCCCCGGTAGGTACCGGCGACGGATCGCTGATGGCCCTATGGACGCTGTCCCTGTGGACGGCGTTCCTCACGGGCCTGTTCGCCATCGGCGACGACGGCCGCACCGCCACGCTCGCGGCGCTGCCCGTCATCGCCTCGTTCGCGGCGTCCGCGCTGCTCGGCACCTCGACGGGGTGGTGGCGTCCCGCCGCGGGCACGGCCGCCGCGCTCGTCCTCATCGTCTGGTCGTCCTCGCGGTGGAGCCTGCTGGAGCTGGGGCGGTGGTTCAGTGCACTGGTCATCGTCGTTCTCGCCGGCGGACTCGCCGTGGGCACCTGCCTCACGGTGCCGCAGAACCGTCTGATCCTGCGCGACCGGTACGAGCCGCCGTTGAGCCCATACGACTATACGAGCCCGCTGTCGGGATTGCGCGCGTACATCAAGGACCACAAGGACGACACCGTGCTGACCGTCCGCAATCTGCCGGAGGGCGCCACGGTCCGTCTCGCGGTGATGGACCGTTTCGACGGCAACGTGTGGAACCTGTCCGATTCGTCGGCGGTTTCCGGCTCGTCGAACTATCGTCGCGTCGGTACGACGATAGCGAACGACGTGCAGGGCGACCGCTTCACCGCCACCTTCACCGTGGGAGCGGGACTGGCGGACGCATGGCTCCCGTTGTCCGGCGCGGCGAGCTCGGTCACGTTCGACGGGACCGGCGACGTCACGAACGACGGCGACGGACGGAACACCTTCTACTACAACAAGGACACCGATTCCGCGATCTACCCTTCAGGGACCGCCAAGGGGTTGACCTATACGGAGACCGGCATCATCCCGCGGCATCCCTCGGACAAGCAGATCGACGCGGCCAAGGCGGCGCAGATCAGCCAACCGGAGATCATCGACTCACCGGATTCGGCGGGCAGGCTCGCCACGGCGCTGGCCGGCGGCGAGATGAAGGGCGGTGCGGCGGCGAGCAAACTCGCGCAGGAGCTCAAGGAATCCGGCTGGTTCTCCCATGGGCTGTCCGGCGACTATCCTTCACTGCCGGGGCACGGCAACTATCGCATCGACAAGCTGCTCGGAGGTAAGGAAATGGTCGGCGATTCGGAGCAGTACGCTTCGGCGATGGCGTTGATGGCCCGCAGCCTCGGCCTTCCCAGCCGCGTGGTCCTCGGGTTCGTTCCGAAGAACAAGGACGGGGCGATCAGCGCCTCACGCACCGAGAGACGCGGCGATCAGACCGTCACCGAATTCACGGGCAACGACATCGAGGCGTGGGTGGAGGTCAAACTGGACGGCTACGGGTGGGTGGCGTTCTACCCGACCCCCAAGGAGACGAAGATCCCGGACGAGAACCAGAACCTCACGCCGCCGAATCCGCAGACGCTGGTACGCCAGCCTCCGGTGCCGCTGCAGGATCCGCTGCGCGACGAGCAGCAGGCCCGCGGGCAGTCCTCGCTCGCCGGCGAGGACGCCGATGACGCCGGCACGAACCTGTTCTGGGCGCGGGCCGGGCGGGTCGCACGCCGCGTGGCCGTCTACGGCAGCCCGCTATGGGCGGCGCTCGTCATCTGCGGCGCGATTCTACTCGGCAAGTCGATCCAGCTGGCCCGCGCGCGCAGACGGGGCACGCCACGCGTGCGTGTCGCCGCCGGATGGCGGGCCCTGACCGCGCTCGCACGGCAAAGCGGCATCGACGCGCACGGCACACGCCGTGAGGAGGGACGGACGATCGCCGACCAGCTGCATCTCGATGGAGCCGAGTTCATGGCCATGTCCCGCCAGGCGGATTACGCGGCGTTCTCCGGGCAGGGCGTCAGCGACGAACAGGCACGCAGCTACTGGTCATCGGTGGACGGCATACGCGCCGCCATGCTCGCGTCGATGCCCCGACCGAGGCGTTGGAGGGCGCGACTAAGCCTTGCGGGAACGTTCACACACCATATGGACGACGGGCGAGTGCACATGTCAACAGGTATAGTGGCGAGTATGCGTGTCTGGTTCGCAGGACGCATGCACGGCAAAACGTCCGGCTCCGAGAAGGCCGGCGCACGGACAGAGGGGAAGCGTTCATGAACATCGGACATCTCACGGCGGGACTCGCCACCGATGTCGGTCTCAAGCGCAGGAACAACCAGGACCTGGGCTACGCCGATCATGGCGTATACGTGGTGTGCGATGGCATGGGCGGAGGCATGGGCGGAGAACGGGCAAGCGCCCGCGCCATCGAACACCTGGAGGCGCTGGTGGCGCTTCCGGTCCGCAACCGCGCCGACATCGAGACCGTGCTCACCGACGCCCAGACCGATGTACTCGCCTTGGGGCAGGAGCTTGGCGGCGTCGCCGGCACGACGGTCACGGGCCTGATTCTCGTGCATGGGGACGCCCCCGACCGTTCCGGGACCGGCACCGAGGACTCCTCGGAGACCTCCGGGGCCGCAGACGTCACCGAAACCGCCGAGGACGGGACGCCGCGAGTCCAGTTCAATACCGAGAACCTCGCCTACGTGGTCAATATCGGCGATTCGCGCACCTACCATATGGAGGCCCTCCCCGACGGCTCCGGTTGGGACGCTTCGACGCTCACCCGCATCACCAGGGATCATTCGCAGCGGCAGGAGGCCATCGACACGGGCGAACTGCTGCCGGAGGTGGCGGAGACGCTGATCCCCCGCAACGTCATCACCCAGTGCATCGGAGATCCGGACGGCATCAAGCCCGATCTGTTCCTCACCGACGCCACCGGACGGTTCATCATCTGTTCGGATGGTCTGCACGCCGAAGTCTCGGGCGATGACGAGATCGCCTCGACCGCAGCCCGGTACGATGATCCGCAGCAGGCGGCCGACGCCCTCAAACAGGCCGCCCTCGAGGCCGGCGGGCACGACAACGTGACCGTAATCGTCGCGGATATGCCTGTGCTCGCACCGGCGCGACACCCCTGGTCGGTGACTAAACTGGGCGACGAGGAGGATATCGGCAATATCGCCGACGAGACTTTGCAAACCTTACGGACAATAGCACCAAGGAGGCCATGATGGTCGATTACGATTCCGCGGTCAAGGCGGTTCAGGATCAGAACGCGGATCCGATTCTTCTGGCGAAGGTCGCCTACGAGAATCCGGAGTTCGGCGCTAACGTCGCGGTGAATCCACGCGCCTACCCGGGTCTGCTGCGCTGGCTCGCCGAGTTCGGCGACGACCGCGCGCGAGAGACCGTGGCCCAGGTGCTGCAGCAGCGCAACATCCAGTCAGGGTATGACACGGCCGCGCAGCCGGTCGCCGGCGCCAACCAGCCCGCAACACAGCCGGCGGCGCAGCCCGACCCGTACGCCGCACAGCCCGTCGCACAGCCCGTCTATGACGCATACGCCGCTCAGGCGCAGCCCTCCGCGACCTCCGCCGCACAGCCCGACCCGTACGCGGCCTCCCCGTACGCGCAAGCGCCGCAGAACCCGTACGGATTCACCGCGGAACTCGCGCGCACCACCACCGATCAGATGCAGATGGCCGAAATCGCGCAGAAGGCGCCGGAATTGTACGCCGCCCTGGCGCAGAACCCGAACCTTTACCCGGCTCTCGTCGACTGGCTGGCCCAATTGGGCGATCCGGTCGTCAACGCGGCTCTTGCCAACCGCAAGTGAGGAGCATGGCACGATGCGCAATGTGATTCCATTCCCTCCGGCACCGGAACCCGGCTGGTACGCCGACGATCCGGTGGCATATGACGCGCCGGACGCGCGGACCGTGTCCGGGCCCGCCACCCAACCGCAGACCGGGTATCAGAGCCAGCCCGCCGCACAGCCGGCGCAGGCCCAGCCCGCCGAGCAGACCGCCCAGCCCGAACCGCAGCAGCCTGCGGGCGGTCTTGCCGCCGCCGGTCTGGCTTCGGCCGAACCGGTGGTGACCAGTACGTTCGTCACGAACCAGTCGCAGCCGAAGCCGATCCAGTCCACCGTGCAGCCGTTCCAGTCCACGCAGACCGCCGCCCCCGCACAGGCCGCGGCGCACGCCGAACCCGCTGCCCCCGAGCACGCCGCGCAGGACGATGACGAGGATTGGGACAGCACGGTGCTGTCCGGCTCGTTCACCATCAAGCAGGCGCACAAGACCTACATGCTCCACAACGAAGCGACGGGCCAGACGATTCTCATCGACCGCAGCGTGCTCCTCGGGCGCCGTCCCTCCGAGGCGATTCCCGAAGGTGCCAAGGCCGTGAAGATCGAGGATCCGACCCGCACCACTTCCCGCAACCACGCGGCCATCAGCATCGACCAGGAAGGCCAGCTGTGGATCGAGGACTACGGTTCGCTGAACGGCACGTTCATCATCCGCAACGGCGAGGAGCAGCAGGTGCTCAAGGGCACGTCCGTCCAATTGGAGGCTCCCTCCACTCTGCGCATCGGCGACCAATTCTTTACCCTCGAAGAGCAGAAGTAAGCCTCCACCGGCCGGTCACGCCGTCCTGAAACCGGTAACCCTGAAACCGGTCACGCCGTCCTGAAACCGGTACACAGCAGCACATCCACAGTGAAGGACCGCGACTCCCCCACAGGAGTCACGGTCCTTCACATGTCGGCCGGCATCACGCCATCCGGCGGACACTCCGCATCACCTCGGCACGGAATCCCAGCACACCTCAGTACCGCAGCCCCATCACGTCCAGGCACCACGCGTTCTCGTAGGAGACCTCCTCCCACTGCTTGTACCGCCCGGAGATGCCGCCGTGCCCGGCCTCGACCTCAATCTTGGCGATGGCGTCGAACCCGCGCGCCTGCATCGCGGCGAGCCACTTGAGCGGCTCCACGTACAGCACGCGCGTGTCGTTCATCGACGTGGTGATGAAGATGCGGGGGAACGCACGCCCGGCCGCCGAATCGCCGTCCGGCAGATTCTCGTACGGCGTGTACGACTTCATGTACCGGTACACGTCCTCGTCGTGCAGCGGGTCGCCCCATTCATCCCACTCGGTCACGGTCAGCGGCAGCGAGGGGTCGAGGATCGAGGTGAGCGCGTCCACGAACGGCACGTCCGCCTCGATGCCCGCGTACCGTTCGGGCGCGAGGTTGGCGATCGCGCCCATGAGCAGCCCTCCCGCGGAGCCGCCGTTGGCGACGGTGCGCCGCGGGTCGGCGAGGTGCGCGCGCTGCAATGCCGCGGTCGCGTCGACGAAGTCCTCGAACGAGTGCTTCTTGTTGAGACGGCGCCCCTGCTCGTACCATGCGCGGCCGAGTTCGCCGCCGCCGCGGATGTGCGGCACCGCGTACAGTACGCCGCGGTCGAGCATGCTCAGGCGCGCGACGGAGAAGTTCGGGTCGGAGGAGATCTCGTACGCGCCGTAGCCGGTGATGAACATCGGCGAATCCTGTGCGGGGAATTCACGCCGCCAGACGAGCGAGACGGGGATGCGTTCGCCGTCTCGCGCCTTGATCCACACGCGGCGTTCCATGTAGTCGCGCGGATCGTAGCCGCCGAGCACGGTGGCGCGTTTGAGCAGACGATCCTCGCCGGTCTCCGGGTTCATCTCATGCAGTTCGCCGGGGCGCGTGTAGCTGGTGAACGAGTAGCGCATGCGCGGCGCGTCGTACGACGGGTTGCCGCCGGTGCCGATGGAGTAGAGGCGTCGCGTCTCGCCGGGCAGGTGGTCGTCGCTCGCGCCGTCCGACGAGGACGTGTGGTCCGGCACGACGCCCGCACCGCCAGCGCCCACGACGCCCACGCCGGCACCACCAGCCTCCACGCCGGCATCATCACCAGCACCAGCGTGCCGTGCGTCCCCACGCGCATCCCAATCCTCCGCCCACAGCGTCTCGCCATGGTCGCCGGTCTCGTCGCGGTCGTCGGCGACGGTGTCCCAGTCGTCCTCCAGCGCCGGCGGCAACAGTTCCGTGAACCGCCACGGCCGTCCGGCGAGGAAGTCCTCTACGGCGCGCACCTTGGGCATGACGGCCACGTGCGGCAGTCCGTCGGCACGGTAAGAGAGCGTCACGAAGTGACGATGCACCGCGATGCCTTCGATGCCGAGCCCGTGCAGCCCCTGCAGGATGGCGGGATTGCGGGGGTTCATGTACGGCGCGGTGATGGACCGGTCCCGGTCCGCGGCGTCGGCCGCATGCTCGCATCCGTACGGCGAGCCTTCGGCCACGCACACGCCTTCGCCGAGCGTGTACGGCGGATCGTGCCGGCGCATGTCGATCACGTCGATCTCGAAGTTCGGGTTCTTCGCGTTGTGGTAGACGATGGCGAGCGGGATGTCCTCGCCCTGCTCCCCCGCGTGCTCGAAGCAGGCGAAGCTCACGTCGTATTCCACGTCGGTCTTGCGCGGGATGAACGCCTTGAACTCGCCTTCCGGGTCGGTCACGGGCAGCATGAGCACTTCGGTGGTGGTCTTGGAGCCGGTGCCGAGCACGAGGCTGCGTTCGTCGAAGCTCAGGCCGATGCCCACCCAGAAGCGTTCGTC
This sequence comes from Bifidobacterium aesculapii, assembly GCF_001417815.1. Lineage (GTDB taxonomy): Bacteria > Actinomycetota > Actinomycetes > Actinomycetales > Bifidobacteriaceae > Bifidobacterium > Bifidobacterium aesculapii. The sequence goes on along the minus strand of NZ_BCFK01000021.1, from coordinate 32,248 downwards.
GCCTTCGCGGTAGACGCACACGTCGTCGCCGACCGGCGTGCCGACCTTGTGCCGCCAGACCGCGCACGGACGCCACGCGTCATCGAGTTCGATCCAGAACACGTAGCCGCCGTCCGGCGTGAAGCATGCGCCGCCGACCGCGGGGAACAGTTCGGGCAGGTCGTGCCCGTCGTTCAGGTCGCGGATGCGGTAGTCATAGCGTTCGTCGCCTTCCGTGTCGACGCCGTAGAGCATCCACCGTCCGTCACGGCTCAGGTCCATGCCGCCGAGCCGGAAGAAGTCGTGCCCTGCGGATTCCTTGTTCGCGTCGAAGACGATCTCCTCGCCGTCGAGACTGCCGGGCGCGCCGAGCGGGTCGATTTCGGGCGGGTTCCAATCGTCGGCGCCGCGCACGCGCATACGGCATTGCACGGCGTACTGGCGTCCTTCCTGCGTGCGCGCGTAGTACCAGTAGTCGTTGATGCGCACGGGCACGGACATGTCGGTCTCCTGCACGTGCGATTTGAGTTCGTCGAACAGGGTGCGCCGCAGTCCGTCGAGATGCCGGTTGCGCGCCTCGCACAGCCGGTTCTGCGCGTCCACGTACGCGCGCGTGCGCGGCGAGTCCTTGTCGCGCATCCACTCGTACGGGTCGATGAACACGTCGCCGTGGTGTTCGCGCCGCGTCGGCTCCTTATCCGCGACCGGCGCGACCGGCTCACCCGACGCGACAGAATCACCCGACGCACCCGACTCGCCACCAGGCGCTACCGATGCATCCTTCGTCATCACATCCGTCTCCGGTTCCTTCACGTCGGGCATCGCGTCGCGCATGCCGCCGCCTGAGCCGCCCACACCGCCGGCCTGATTCCTCTCATTGGTCATAACGCACGATTATACGCATCCACGCGCATCATCGAAGCGTCTGCGCGGCATGCGTCTTCAGATACGGCAGCATCGTCTTCATGAGGTTCGCGCCGGTCGTGCCGGTGAACACGGGCACGTCGGTCGCGGGCATCGGCTGCGTGGCGGTCATGCCGGCCGGGTTGATGCCGAACGGCATCGACTCGCGCGGGCTGAGCTGGCGGATTGCGATGGCGAGCACACGGCCCGGGTACCGTCTGACGATCGTCGCGTACGTGGTGGGGTCCTTCTGCCCGTCGTCGCCGACGAGGATGAACCGCATGTCCGGAAAATCGGCCATGAGCTGTTCGACGAATTCGAGCTTGTGCTGCGGGCCGGAGGGAATGAACGTCTTCGGGCGGGGGTCGAGGTCGCGCAGCAGCAGCGGCCCGGCCGGGAAGCCGTGATTCTCGATGAAGTGGCGTATCGCGCCTTCGACGTTCCACGGCGAGGTGGACAGGTAGAAGAACGGCGCGTCCGGGTAGAGGTCGGCGAGTTTGTTGAACAGCACGCTCATGCCCGGCACGGACGCCTTCTTGTCCGGGTTGAGGAACAGCAGGTTCCACAACGCCTTCCACAGGATGGGCGCCTGCGTGATCATGATGGTGTCGTCCACGTCGGAGATGATGCCGACCTTCGCGTCCTTGGGGATGGTGAACAGGTTCGCGTGCACGGGTTTGCGCCCGTTGACCCGGTAGGAGACGTCATGCGTGCCGGGCGTGAGCCGGTGTTCGGCGACGAGGTCGAGGTAGCCGGAGGTGTCGGAGATCGCGTATTCGCTGTCGAGCTCGGGGCGCGAGTCGACCGCGTCGAACGTCTCGGAGACGCCGACCTGCACGGTTTCGAGCGGCACGTCGTCGATGCGGATCTTGACCTGCGTGTGGGGCGAGGGGATGGCGAGCATGCCGCGGATGCCGCGCGTCGCCTTGCCGTACTGGCTGCCTTCGCCCGCGTAGACGGTGCGGCAGATGAGACGCGAGTAGTCTTCGGTCCCGTAGCCGACGTACGGGTCGACGCGCGGGAACCAGTCGAGGCGGTGCGCGGTGCGCGTCGCGCCCGCCACCCACACGCCGAACGCGCGGGTGATGGCCTGGCGCGCGAGCCGTTCGAGCAGCGGCTGCACCTCGTAGCGTTCGCGGCGCGACGCGGCGTCGAACGTGGTGACGGCGCGTCGCGCCGGAATCGGCAGGGTGGGCATGTCGTCGGCGGCGGCGTCGGCGCGCGTCCGCGGCGCGTCGTCCGTCGCGCGCATGCGGCGCATGTCGCCGAGCGCGCGCGACGTGCCGCGTCCGTCGCCGTCCACCGGCCTCCATACGCGTGTCATCGTACGACCTTCGCGTATTCCTCCGCGCTGAGGAGATCGGGTTCGTCGTCCTCCAGTTCGATCTTCAGGATCCATCCTTCGCCGTACGGGTCCGAGTTGATGACGCTCGGATCGTCGGCGACGGCCTGGTTGACGTAGCGGATCGTGCCGGCGACGGGCGCGATCAGCGGTTCGACGGCCTTCGAGGATTCGAGTTCGAGGACTTCGTCGCCGGCTTCGACGCGCGTGCCGGGCTCGGGCAGGTCCACGTAGACGAGTTCTCCGAGCTGGTCGGCGGCGTATTCGGTGATGCCGACCACGGCGGGGTCGAGCGTCGTGTCCACCCACACGTGATCGTCGGAGTATTCGAGGTGCTCGGGCACGTCGAGGTTCTGCGGCTGGTCGTCAATTTCATCGCTCATGCCACCCACCCTACCAAGGAACTCCGAACACGCCCGCAGCGAACTGTGCGCGCCCGGGCGCACATCACGGCGATGGCGGCTTCCGCGCCCCGGGCATGCGAAAGCCCCGCCATGGGGCGGGGCTTTCACGATCGATCGCACCGGTCGTCCGGAGCGTGCGTCAGCGCACCGGGCCGGTGGGCTGGGTGCCGACGACCTGCACGAGCGTGCCGTCGGGGCAGTTCTCGTAGACCCACTGGGCGTCCTGCTCGTACATGTTCACGCAGCCGTGGGAGCCGTGGTTGGCGGGGTCGCCGGAGGCGATGCCGCCGTAGTTCCACAGTGCGGTATGGAATCCTTCGCCGCCGTTGAAGTAGCTGACCCACCTGACGCCCGGCGAGAGGTACTTGGTGCCGTCGTCGTTGTAACCGCGCATGTCCTGCGACCGGTATTTGAGGTAGATGCGCCAGTTGCCGTTGTCGGTCTCGTTGTGGCCGGGGCCGCCGGTGCACACGAGGAAGCTCTTGACCTGCTGGCCGTTGTGGTAGACGACGGCCGTCTGGGAGGTCTTGTCGACGACGATGCGCCATTCGCTCTGCTTCTGCTTGACTTCGAACTTCTTGACGTCGCTGGCGACCTGCACGGTGCCGCCGTTGCCTTCCTTGAGGATGTCGAGCACCTGTTCGGCGGCCTGATCGGTGTCCTTGATGGTGACGCCGTCCACGCCCTTGACCTGCGCGGCGACGATCACGGAGCCCTTGTCGTCGACGATATCCTCCTGAGGGACCATGTCCTGGTTAAGCTGGCCGGGCAGCTGTTCGGACATGTACTTGGCGATGGCGGTGTCGTCGTAGGACAGGGTGATGGCGCCCTGCTCGGGCTGGTCTTCGGCCTTGATCCACGAGGCGACGACGTCGACGGGCAGTTCGAACTGCTTGGCGTCGCCGTTGGTCATGACGATCTTGTTGTTCAGACGCTGGTTGGCTGCGTCGGCGGCCTTCTGCGCGGCTTCGAGGGCGATCGGTGCGTCGATGGTCTCGTCCTCGACCTCGACGGTGGCGGCGGAGCCCGGCTGCGCGATGGCCTGCTTGACGGCGGCGACGACCTTGTCAAGCTTGGGCGCCTTGCCGGCGCGGCCTTCGGCGGCGACGAACGCGCCCGCCTCGGCGTTGAAGCTCACGGACGAGGGCACGGCGCGTTCCGCGTCGGAGACGAGCTTGGCGGAGAGGTATTCGTCGAGCACGCTGGTGTCGGTGCTGGCGGACAACGGCACGTCGACGCGGTTGAACGGGTTGACGCGCAGCACGTCGCCGGCGATGCCGGAGGAGTTCTTCGCCTCCATGACGGCGTCGACGGTCTTGTCGACGTCGATGTCGACGCCGAGGTCGGCCAGAGACGCGGTGGCGCTGGTCTTGCCGGCCGTGTCGTTGACGGTGATGGCGGAGTCCTTGACGGCCTGTTCGACGGCGGCCTTCACCTGGTCGCGGGTCTGGCCGGCGAGGCTCGTCGCGCCGAGGTGCACGCCGGGCGCGACCTTGCCGTCGTAGTAGGCGCGCGCGCCGAAGAACGCGGCGACGAGCGCGGCGAGCAGCACGGCGATGATGGTCAGCGTGATGATGAGCGGCTTGTGCGACTTCTTCGCGACGGTGCCGATGGCGAGCGGCTCGGGAGGAACGGGAACGTCGTTCATGGCGGTGAATCCGTCGGATGGGGCGCCCACGCCCGGCAGCGGCGGCATGGCCTGCGTGGTCTCGAAATCCTCACGCATGGCGCCGTATTCCGGCCGTCCGGTCGGCTGCTGGTTGCGTTCGTCGGTCATTCGCGATCCTTAGTCTACGTATATCCCGCGGGCGCGGCCCGTCGCCGCTTCCCGCGTCGCCCGCAAACCTCTTGCGGACTGGCTCCGACTGTACTCGGACACCTTCCCAGAACGGCGTCCGTTCGCGCCTGCGACACCCCGGATTCGCCGCCGGCGCAACGGTTTGTGGCACATATCACTATTCGAGATATGTCGTTTCGTCACTCTGAACGTGCGGCGCCGTCACTCCGTTCAGAGTTCGTGCCCGAGCCACTCCTCGATCATGTACCGCGCGATCGTGGCCTTGCCGGGCGCGCTCATCCGCCCGGAGACCAATGCCGCGGTGTATTCGTCGGGCGTGACCCAGCGCGCCTCCACGGTCTCCGCGCCGTCCACGCGGATGTCGGTGGTGAGCGCGTGCGCCTTGAACGCCATCATCAGGGAGGAGGGGAACGGCCACGGCTGCGACCCGAGGTACTTCACCTCGCCGAGCCGGATGCCGACCTCCTCCAGCGCCTCGCGCCGGGCCGCGTGTTCGAGGTTCTCCCCCGTTTCGACGAATCCGGCGGAGACGGAGTACAGCGTGGGGTTCTTCCATGCGGCGTTGTGCTGCATGAGCGCGCGCCCCGCGGAGTCCACGATGATGGTAATCACGGCGGGCTCGATGCGCGGGAACAGCAGACGGCGCCCATCGGCGTCGTTCGTGCAGCGCTGCGCCCATCCGCCGTTCGCCGCGGCGACGGGCGCACCGCAGGTCGGGCAGTGGCGCTGCCGGTTGTGCCAGATGGACAGCGATATCGCGCTGGTGGCCTGACCGGCTTCGCGCGCGGAGGCGTGCGGCGCGAAGCCGCGCAGGTCCACCCAGTCGAACCGGTCGAAGGCCTGTTCGAGCAGTCCGGCGCCACGCCGCGCGCCGGAGCCGACGCCCGCGAACGCCGCGCGCGCGGCACCGGCGATCACGCCGCCGTTGGTGCCGTCCTCCGGCTCGTCGAACGCGTCGTCGGCGCCGCGTTCGCTGCCGCCGGCGAGCCGTTCGACGCGCGTGATGTCGACGGCGACGACGTGCTCGTCGCGTCGCCCGCCGTAGGATCCGAGGAACATGGCGACGGCCTGCGGATGCTCGGCGAGGTCGTGCGCCACATACGCTCCGGGGATGGTGGCGAGGCGCATTTTGACGTTCTCGTAGTCGGCGAGTTCGCCCTGCCCGCGCGGCACGGCGATCTTGCCTTCCCGGGTGAGGATCACTTTGGTGGCGGGTTCGGCGAGCACGCGCTCGATGAGTCCGGGTTCGGCGCGGCGTTCGGTCTGGTAGTCGATGTCGCCCTGCGCGAGCGGCAGGAACGGGAGCGTCTGGGTGAGGGCGAGCGGGTTCAGCGCAAGCGTCATGCGTTCACCCTTCCCACGAGGTCGACGAGCGCGGCGGCGACGGTGTCGGGGTGTTCGACGGCGCTGAAGTGGCCGCAGTCGGCGATGGCGGTGAAGGTCGCATTCCCGCCGATGCGTTCGGCGAGCGGGCGCATGACGGACGGATTCGAGGTCGGGTCGAGTTCGCCGGAGACGACGGCGACCGGCACGCGCACGGTCTCGGGCACGCCGGCGAGGTCGGTGCGCCCGTAGGTCATGCGCTGTCGCCAGGCGAGTCCGGCGGGGTTCTGGTCGCGAATCCACGCGGTCATGGTCTCGATGAACTCGGGCGTCTTCTTCACGGTGGAGTCGCCGTCGGCGGGTTGCGCGAAGTGCATGACCGGTTCGACCGAATCGGTCTGCTCGCATGCGTCGGACGTGGCGAGTCGGGCTTCGCCGCCGACGCCGTCGGATGCGGCCATGGTGTCGCACAGGGCGATGCCGGCCACGGTTTCGGGGTGGAGGCGGTACAGGTCGGTGACGAGGTAGCCTCCCATGGACAGTCCCGCCCACACGGCCTTCTCATAGCCGCCGCGGTAGAGGAGCTCCACGTAGGATTCGGCCATGCGGTCGAGCGCGTCCGGGTAGGAGCCGTTGGCGGCGCGGCGGCCGGATGCGGCGTCGGAGGGGGCCGGGGAAAGCCCGGAGCCGGGCATGTCCGGAGCCCAGATGGGGAACGCGGGCAGACCGGCCTCGTCGGCGAGCGCGGCGATCCGTTCGGCGCAGACGGTCCACATGCGGCCGTCGACCGGGTAGGCGTTGACGAGGATGAGCGGCGTGCCGTCGCCGTCGCGCAGGATGCGGTTGTGGATGGTGAACATCGGGTCGGTTCCTTTCATGCCCCGCAGTATTCGAGGGCTTTGCGCACGATGCGGTCGTGGCCGTTGGTCATCTGGTCGAGGAAGGTGGCGAGCATGTCGGAGTGGGGGTCGACCCATTCGACGTCGAGGGTTTCGTCCTGCGGGCGGCAGTCGCCGGCGATGGGCACCACGTAGCACAGCGCGATGGCGTGCTGGCGCGGGTCGTAGTATTCGCTGAGCCCTGGCGTGGGGAAGAATTCGGCGACGGTGAAGGGCTGCAGGTTGACGGGCAGCATGGGCAGGGCGATGTCGCCGAGGTCTTTGGCGACGTTGCGTGCGATGGCTTCGCGCAGCGTCTCGTGGAAGAGCACGCGGCCGGAGATCACGGCGCGTTCGATGGAGCCGTCGTCGGTGACGCGCAGCAGGGAGCCGACCTGCGCGACACGGCCGAATTCGTCGGTGCGCACGGGCACGATCTCCACGTACGCGATGGGCATCTGGCTGCGGGCGCGGTTGATGTCCGCGGGGTCGAGCCATCCGGGGGGATTGCCGTGGCCTGATCCACGGATGAAATCCTCCGGGGTGACGTGGTCGAATTCCCCGCGCGGACGGTCGGCGTCGAAGTCGCCTTCGTCCGGCACCTCATCATTCATCACTGGCATGCGTCCCATTATCGCGCGGCAGTGTGACGGCGTGTGCGCGGCGGTCAGCCTTCAGCCCAATCGGCCGCGTGGCGCTCGCGTGTTGTTCGCCCGTGCTGGTTTGCTTGGATGCCGGGAGCAGTTTCCATATGGGCGTCCGTCGGCATTGCGGCACCCGCGATTCAAGGAGATTCCATGGCCACTACGCAGATCACTTCGGCTGAGTTCGAGCAGACCATCACCGGCAACGACATCGTGTTCGTCGATTTCTGGGCGACATGGTGCGGTCCGTGCCGCGCGTTCGGCCCGATCTACGAGGAGGCGAGCGACAGGCCGGAGAACAAGGGCATCGTGTTCGCGAAGGTGGACATCGATCAGAATCAGGATCTGGCGGCGGCCGCGGGCATCCAGGCGGTGCCGACGCTGATGATTGTCAAGTCCGGCCAGGTGGTGTTCCAGCAGGCGGGCGCGCTGCGTGCCGAGGATCTCGACGATCTGATCGGTCAGGTGAAGAAGCTCGACCTGAACGCGGCGCAGGCCGGGGCCGCGCAGGCCGAGTAGCGGCCGGGCGGCTTTCGTATGCGCGAGCCACCCGGCACGCTATGATATGGGGCAGCATAAGTATGGGGGTGTAGGAGCATATGGCGGACAAGCATGTGGAGGATGGCACCAAGCAACAGCCGGACGAGCCGATTTTCGGCGAGTCGCCGGCATCGTTGCTGAGTGCGGGGGACGAAGGCGACTGGGACATTCCCGCGCTCACGTTCCCGTCGATCGATGATGCGGATGTGTCTCAGGCGCGGACGGGGGCGTTGTCGTTCCCGGAGGTGGACGGCACGGGCGACGACGCGACGGATGCCACACCGGCTGACGGCACTGTTCCCGCGGCAGACGCGATTCCCGTGCAGGGGGCAGGCGCCGCTTCCGCGCCGCGTTCCACCTCGTCCGGCGAGCCGGTGAACAAGCCCGGGCACGGTGTCGAGGCGTGGGAGGCCGATCATCCGACGTTCTCGTCGCCGCTAGCACAGTCGCCGGTGCCGGCCCCGCAGGCCACGGCCACGTCGGAGACGACGGTGCTGCCCCCGGTGGGTGCGGGCTCGTCGCGTGCGGCGGCGGATGCGGCGTTCGCGCAGCAGGAGACGACCGTCATCGCTCCGGACGCGTTGGGCGCGGTCGCCGACGCGTCGCAGGAGGGCTCCGGCCTGCGCGGCATCATCGAGGGGACGAGCGACCGTATCGAACCGCCGTCAGGTGGCGGGGATGGCACGGGTGAAGCGGCCGAGGCGGCTGCGGAACCGCCGATCTCCCCGCGCAAGAAGCTGCTCATCGGCGTCGGCGCCATAGCGGTGATCGCCGCCGTGGCCGGCGTGACCGCGTTCGGCTACTTCCAGCGCACGGAGCGCGAGTCCCAGCTGAACGCCGCGGTCGCCGCATGCAAGAGCGCGGCGAACGATGCGACGAAGGCGAACGACGCGTTGGCGTCCGAACTGGAGAAGGCACAGACCACGCAGAAGATTCCGGCGGACCAGCTCGCCGACTCCTCGACGCTGGCGAAGCTCACGAACGCCGTCGACGACGTCGAATCCACGGATGCGACGCACGCCTGCACGGCCACGCTGCCGGTCGCGCAGCTCAACGCGAACGCGAAGCAGAACGCACAGCTCGCCAGCACAATCAGATCCGACACGAAGACGCTCACCGCTGCGGTGAAGGCCGTGACCGATAGTCAGGCGAAGAAGACCAAGGCGGATACCGACGCCGCGAAGAAAACGCTGAAACAGGCCGTGGCGGACGCGAAGACCCTGCTGACGAACAGCGAGGGCGCGGTGGCGGACGACGCGACGCGCCAGACCCTGCAGGCGGCCGTCGACAAAGCGGACGCGCTACTCAAGGCGACCGACCCGAAGCTGGCCGACCTCACGCAGGCGCAGACCGACCTGCAGAACGCATCCACGGCGGTCAACGATTCGATGAACGCCTACACGCAGAGCACCTACCGGTATTACGGCAACGGCAACACCTACCAGTACTACGGCAACACCGGCAACCCGTATTACGGCAACACCGGCAACCAGACCGGCAACACCGGCAACCAGACCGGCGACAACACCGGCCAGACCAACAACGGTGGCAACACCGGCGGCCAGACCAACAATGGCGGACAGACCAACAACGGCAACGGCAGTCAGGAAAGCGGCAACACCGGCAGCGGCAACCAGACCGGTGCCGGCAGCGGCAACAACAACGGCGGCGGCAATTCCACCCAGGACGAGGTCGAGTGACGCCGGAGAGCGTCACCGGTCGCCGACCCGTTCACGCAATGTTCAACACGCCATCTACACTGGTGGATTAGTGAGTGCCGCGTGCGCATCCAATAGAACGGGCGGCACAACGAAATCTAAGGAGCATTATGGCGAATCATCGCAAGAAGACGCCCACCCTCAAATCCCTGAGCAAGCGCCAGTGGGCGCGTGTCGCGGCCATCGTCGCGACGGTGGGCATGCTTGCGGGTGCCGGCATCGTGTCGAGGAACTTCTACCAGCAGTCGAACGAGCATGCCGCGGTCACCGAATTCTCCGCCACCGACAGCAACGCCCTCGGTGTCTCCCGTGGCGGCGCGCGTGGTGATCTCAACGGCAACACCTCCTATGTGACCGTCAAGATCAACGGCAAGTCACGCACCGTGCTGGGTGACGATTTCACCGACGTGAAGTCCGTGCTCGAGGCGGGCGACATCGTGCTCGACCCGGATGACGCGGTCTCCCCTTCGCTTGACACGAAGGTCACCGAGTCCACGGTCATCACCATCGAACGTGCGGGCGCCACGTTGGAGACCAGCGACAGCGAAATCGCGTTCAACACGGTGAAGAAGGAGACCGAGGCGCTGCCGAAGGGTCAGGAGAAGGTCCAGCAGGAAGGCAAGGCCGGCACGATGGAGACCACGAGCCTCGTCACCCGTGCGGGCGGCAAGGTCGTTTCGTCGAACGTGTTCGCCTCCTACGTGAAAGAGGCTCCGACCGACCGCATCGTGCTCGTCGGCACCGGTTCGTCGTCCGGCTCCTCGTCGGGTTCGTCCTCCTCCAACTCGCTCGGCACCACGGTGCCGGCTTCGGAGATGCAGTCGTGGGCGCATGACTGGCTCATCGATAACGGCTACAGCGAAGCGGACTTCACGGCCGCCGTGTACATCATCAACCACGAGTCCGGCTGGAACCCGCACGCCACGAACGCCTCCTCCGGTGCCTACGGTCTGCCGCAGGCGCTGCCCGGCTCGAAGATGGCCTCCGCCGGCGCCGACTGGGCGGATAACTACCAGACCCAGTTCAAGTGGTTCGTGAGCTACTGCAACGGTCGCTACGGCGGCATCACCGGCGCCTACACCTACTGGCAGTCGCATCACAGCTACTGATCCGTCAGCACGCCCGAGCGGCGTAATGAGAGTGGGGGTGCGGTTCAATCCTGAACCGCACCCCCACTCTCATTACGATCTGGGAATGGCCGTTTGCGTCGGCGAAGAAAACGCCTGTAGAGGGCACCGAATCAGCCGGTCTCGGAAAGGGCTCGCGGTGGAGCCCTTTCCAGCCGGACAGGCGCAGTACACGCACGATGGCGTGCCGATGGCGTTCATGCGGATCATGCCTTGGAATGACTTCGACGCCTCACCGGTCGCGATGATGACGGTCTGACCCGCCCATCGCGCATGACGAATCCTTGTTTGATGGCCTGCATGCGTCCTTCCCCGTCAGGCCTTTCCGGCCATCCGACGGTTTCCCTTATCGCATTATACGAAAGGAAACGAAAAGCCCCCGGCCTTACGGTCGGGGGCTTGAATCACCGGTCATTCAGCGTGTACGCCCTGAACCGGCCAGCGCGATTTCAGCGGGTGCTGTTCTTGCGGACGGCGAACATGGCGGCGCCGGCGGCGGCCATCAGCACGACGGCCACAGCGTACGGGAGCACAGTGACACCGGTCTTCGCGGTGGTGCTGGCACCGGTGCTGGAGCCGCCCTGACCGGCCGGGCAGGTGTTGGCGAAGCTCACGGTCTGCTTACCGATTTCCTCCGCACCGGCGCCATTGGCAGCCTTGGCGCCGAGGACGGTGACGACGGCATCCTTGCAGTTCAGGGTCTTGACCTTGAAGGTCTTCTCCCAGTTGGAACCGTTCTTCTCGAACGTGTCGGTGACCTTGTACCACGTGGTGGTCTTCAGAGCGACCGGGGTCACCTCAGAGACCTGAGTGTCATCGTACTGGATGGCGACGTACGGGTACGCCTCGGCGGTGGCCTCGTCAATCGTCACGGTGATGGTGGCGGAACCCTCGGAGGTGCCCGGGGTGATGGTCGCGGAGTACGGGGCGGCCATGGCAGTCGGGGCGAACGCGAACACGGAGAACAGCAGGGCCGCGACGGCGGCCATAACGGCGGAAATCTTCTTCATCTCTCTATCCTTCCGGTGTGCAAATCCCCTTTGCACACGACGCATAATGCACTTCAATTTGCGGCGGAGAAGGAATCTTCACTCTCTTCCCTCTGCGGTACAGCCTAGCACCGGGGGTGACGAAACGGTAGGGACCGAGGTTAACAACGGGGTAACATGGTGTCCGTCAGGCCTATGATTTGGCCCGAAATCGATAATCATGCCGCATCGGGGAGATACAAGGATGGCTGAGAGAGAGCAGGCACTGCAGCCGAACCGACCACCGCAGTCGGAGAGGAATCGACTGAGCCGCATGCCGCGGGAGGAGTCGACGGACAAGCCGCAGGAAGAGCCTGAGGTCGAATCGTCGCACGACCAGAAGCATGCGCAGCAGCAGGTCATCGACATGAACGCCGTCGACAAGGAGGTGCCGGTGATCGCCGTGGAGGAGAAGGCTGAGCGCCGCCATCATGGGCACCGCCTGAACAAGGAGCACATCGAGCGCATCAAGCGCCGCCACCGCAGGGAACGGTTCCTGTTCCGATTGGACATGGTGCTGCTCATCATCGTCTGCATGGGAGGCGCGGCCGCAATGATCGGACTGCAGGCCCTGCAGTAGACGTCCCAGCAAAGCCATCTCACTATTCGGGCATTTACGCGTACACGTCCGTGCGTGGCGCCATCTACCGTGCGTGCGCGGTCTCGCGCACCACGGTCTTCCCGCCCACCGCATGGGGCGCGGTGACCACGGTCGCCTTCACCTGATACGTCTCCCCCGGCGCAAGACTGATCTGCTTGGCGATCACGGTGAGCCCGTCGTGCAGGGCGTACACGTCGCCCTTCTCGCCGTTCGGCCCGGCCGCATAGTCGGGGATGCCGCCGCCGGCCGGCGCGTACAGGTAGTTGATGAACTGCACGTTGCCCTTCACGGCGCCGTTCTCCAACGTGCCGACCACATACCCGGGCAGTGAATCGACCTGCGAGGCGTCGAGCGTGTTGCGCATGGTGATGGTCACCTCGTGCTTCTCGCTGCCGTCCGCATAGGTCTCGACGAGCTTGTCCTCCACCTTGCGGTCGAGGTACCAGTCCATTTTGGAGGCCATCGAGTCGTTGTAGTACACGCCGATCACCTGTTGCGGCGCCGCGCCGCCGATGCCGAGATACGCGCCGGAATCCTTGGTGACGAGCGTGCCGCCCACCGTGGTGCCGGCGAGCAGTTTCTGCTCGTCCGCGTTCGCGCTCCACACGTAGAAGTGGCCGCCCTTCGCGGCGTTCATGACGGCCTTGCCGAGCTTCACGGGATCGGCGCCGGACGAGTGGAGGATCTTGTCGAACGCGGTTTTGGAGGCGTTCGAGAAGAACGCGTCCTGATCGTCGTTGCCTTGCAGCTGGTGGTACACCTCGTTCAACAGCACGGAGGCCGTGTTGCCGCCGTCCAGCGTCGCCGTATAGCCCCCCTGCGTCACCGTGACCGATCCGGTCACGGCGAGCACCTGCTGCAGGAACACGGGGTCGATGGCGATCACGCCGTCCACGTGGTCGCCGTATTTCGCCCCCCACATGGCGGTGGCGATCTGGCCGGCCCGCGCGAAATCGGGCGTGAAGTTCACGTCCTGCATGAACTCGCCGAGCCGTTCCCCGTATATCGTGTTCTCATTGTCGGTGAGCTGCACGACCGGTTGGTCGAGCTTCTCGAATCCGGCCGCCGGCACGAAATCGTGCATCTCGACATGACCTCCGGTCACGGTCAGCAATCCCAACGATCCGGCGATGCCGCCGGTGGCGCGGATCTCCGCGTTGTTCTGCGCGAGCAGCAGGTAGTTGCGCGGAGCCCCGTCGCCATTGGTGCCGAGCATGGACGGCAGGAGCCGCGCGGCGCGCGCCATGCCGTCGCTCGTGGAGGCGAGGGTGAGGAACTGCTCCTTCACCGGTTCGAGCTGCCGTTGCAGCATGCCGAGCGTCGCGCCGTCGGTGGACTGCATCTCGTTGTTCGCACGCAGCACAGCGGCGTTCGCTTTCGCGAGTTTGGGCACGGCGGTGTCGAGGCCGGGCACGCTGATGGTGCCGTCGGCCATGCTGATGGCGTCCGGGTTGATGTCGTTCGCCGCGTCGGCCATGAGCGGCAGCGCGTCGTTGGCGAGCGTGTGCAGCGCGCCAACGGTGCTCCGGATCGCCTGCACGTCGCCGCCGTAGCGCGGCACGTGCGCGAGCGCCGCCCACACCGGATTGGACGTGTGCAGGTATGCGGCGTTCACGTGCTGGCGGAAATCACGCGCCGTGGCGTCGAGTTTCGCGACTGCACCGTCTTCGGTCACATCGAAATCGCGTATGTCACTGACCGTCGCAGCGGCGCTGCGGAGCTCGCGCGCGACGAGCGCCGCGGAGACGGCGACGTACACACCTACGAGGATGACGGCGGACAGCACCACGGCGACGAGCACGAGCCACGCGTCGCGTAGCATGCGCTTCTCGCGATGGCGACGGTAGCTGCTGTCGTGATGATGGCCGTCGCCACCGGAGTAACCATCATCGCCGCGTCCTCCGCGCTCCCTTGAATGCGCGTCGCCCGAGCCCGTGCGCGACGTGGGTATCGTGTCGGTGGTCAGTTCCTCGATTTCAGTCACGTTGCCACTGTAACGTGAACCTTCCCCACGTAACCGGAAATACCATTTCCTCTCTTTTCCCGCGAAAGCCGACGCGCGACGAGACCGACCGGACCATCGCCGGGCGGCGAGTCCGCCTGTCACTGGTCGCCGATGACGCTGTCCGAATTAAGAGACTGGTTCTTGAGCGTCTCGTAGTCCTTGGGCGAGGCGGCGTTCGCAGCAGCGCCGAGCTTCGTGTTGCGCTTCTGCCGCGCAGGAATGCTCCCCGTGCCATGCGGCCCGAGCCCGGCGTCGACGCGGCGCATCATGTCCTGCCATTCCTTGTATTCGACGCCCACATAACTGACGCCGTCCTGATTGAACGCGTAGGAGGGGCATCCGGCGGTGTCCACGGTGATCGCGCCCTTGCGCATCGTCATCGCATACTGTGTGATCGTCTGCACTGACATGTCTGTGGCGATGCCGCCCGCGAACTCCCTGATGAGTCCAGGCAGCGCGGTGACGGGTTGTTGGGCGATCTTCTCGATGAGCGCGGTGAGCACGATGCGCTGCGCCTGCGCGCGCGAGAAGTCGCCGCCCTGCACCTTGTAGCGTTCACGCGCGAATCCGAGCGCCTGAGTGCCGTTGAGCGTCTGACGTCCGGCCTTGAGGGAGACGCCGCCGTTGCCGCCGGAGAACGATTCCGGTACGTCCACGGTGATGCCGCCGAGTTTGTCGACGAGTCCGGTGAGCTGGCTGAAATCGACTTCGGCGTAATGGCTGATGGGCACGCCGGCGAATTCGGAGACGGTGGTGATGGCGAGCGTCGCACCGCCGAATGAGTAGGCGGCGTTGATCTTCTGCACGCCGGCGATCTTGTCTATCCTCACCTGCATGTCACGCGGGATGGAGACGAGGTCGACGCGCCGCGCGTCCGGGTCGATCCGGGCGAGAATGAGGCTGTCGGAGCGTCCGTTCTCGCCGTCGGAGCGCCGGTCGCTGCCGATGAGCAGCGTGTAGAACGCGCTGTCGGCGGTGGTGGACGGGGTGTTCGCGGCGCTGGAGCGCAGGGCCTGCCGCACGTCGTCGTCCACGGCGATGCTGCGGTTGAGGTCGTTGACGAACATGGCGACCGCGACGACCGGCATGACGACGAGCATGAGAACCAATCCCGCGGCGGCCGCAATGATGAGTCCTCTTGTTCCCTTGCGCTCCCGGTTTGTTTTCCGGCTTGCAGCGTGACGCGACATGTCAACCCCCATCCGTCGCCTGTTGGTCGGCACTATACACTCCGCCGTCCCCCTCCGCCCGTGAGATGGCATCGTTTGCCGCGCGTCCTCTCGCCGTCTACGATGGGTTCGCGGAAAACCAGCCAGGGGGATCATCCATGCATATTCTGTTCGTTTGTACCGGCAACACCTCGCGGTCCGCGATGGCCGAGATGCTCGCACCGCACTTCTTTACCGACATGTCGCTGACGTTCGCCTCCGCGGGAACGCGCGGCCTGCATGATCATGCGATGTCGCACGACGCGGTGGAACTGATGCGACGCGACCATATCGACGAGACGGCGATCAAGGCGTTCCGTTCGCGCCGCATCACGCCGCAGATCGCTTCGGACGCGGATCTCATCCTGTGCTTCGAGGGGCGCCAGCGCGGCGACATCGTGGTCGAGTCGCCGCTTGCCGCACGCCGCACATTCCTGATCACCGATTTCGTGAACCTGTGTGAGGCGTCGAAGCGGGAGGGCTGGATCGAGGGCGGCACGTTCGCCGAACGCATCGATTCGGTCATCGCCAACGCGGGCCTGCTGCGCCCGCAGCTGCCGGAGCCCGAGGATGTGGCCGATCCGCAGGGCCGCGGCATGCCCGCGTTCGTGGAGGCGCACAACACGATCGTGCGCCTGTTCAAGCGCCTTGCCGCCGCACTGGAATAAGGCACATTCACGACCGGATTGGTTTAACGAATTGGTCTCGAATCATGGCGCGATAATCGGGAATATCGTGCAGATTATTCACGTTTGCCACGTGCATTAACATATGCCAATCGCCTGAGATATTGCGCTACAATGATTGTTGGATAATTCATTGTGATTATTAGCGTGTAATTCGCATAGTCAACGCATACTCAAGGAGACTGTTATGGCATCCGTTCTGCAGGGATTCGAGGAAGTCAAATTGGCCAAGCCGGTCGGCAAGATCGTGATGACCGTCACCGGTGATGTGGTGCGCTTCAACAAGGCCACCGCCGAGGTGCTGGGCTTCCCGGCGTACGTGAAGGTGCTCATCAACGAGAAGACGCGGCAGATCGCGGTCGTCCCCACCACCGCCAAGGCGGACAATGCGGTGAAGTTCAGCAAGCCTGAAGGCAGGCAGACCACGTCCGTGAGCGTGCGCGAGAACGCCCCGCTCGCCGCGATCGGCGCGTTCTTCACGCTGCCCGAGGCGCCGGAGGGCGAGGTCGCCTACCAGCAGGTCACCGGTGCGTTCTACCCGGACGACAAGGCCGCCGTCTTCGACGCCTCCACCGCCGTCGCCGGCACGATGAAGCGCCGCGGCCGCAAGAAGGCGGCCTGACGGGCCGCCGGGCCGACCGGCCCTGACGGATCCGAAAGAACGGCCGCGGCGACATGCCGCGTCCAGGCAATGCACGGACGTGGCATGGTAGAGGAGCCGCAGCGCGAAATCCACGTCGTCATCAGCCGTGCCTCCGCCGGCCACCGGCATGGCTGGTGACGACGAGCACGGACGCGAGCGTCAGCACGAGAATGACGAGCACCGCCGCGCTGATGTACAGCACCCGCCATCCCATCGTGTCCCGCCGCCGCTCCGATGCCGGCAGGGTCTTCCATTGCGCGTACAGCATGACGGACCGTGCCGGCATGGTGATGACGTCGCCGGGACGATAGGCCGTGCCGGTGCCGTCCGCCTTCGTATTCCACGCGACGAGTTCGTGGCCTTCATTGGTCATGCCGCTTCGCGGCAGGGTGATGCCGGTGCCGGCGGCGGCGTGTATCGAAGGGACGCTCCCCCACCCGCCGTGGGACTGGAACCGCATGACCGGTCCGGCGGATCCGTCCCATTCGGGCACGGTGCCGGCCACTTTCGGCCCGTCCAGCGAATTCACCCATCCGACGGCCCAATGTGCGGCCTCGTTGTGCCCTTTGGCGCTCAGATGCGTATCATCCGCGACCGCATACCCGTTGGCATACGGATCGGCAAGCCATTGGTACCAGTTCTTGTCATATTGGAACCCATGCATGTAGGCGAGAGCGAAAAAGGCCGGCATATACGGTTTGACCCGTCCATATGCGGCGAGCATTCGCTTCGTCGCCGGCGCCATCTCGGGAATGTACAGATGCTGGGCATCGGGGAACTCCTGCTCAATGCGTGTGGCTACATTGTTGGCGGCTGCCGTGAGATGCTCACTGAAATACGGGGTTTTCTCCAGTTGGAAATCATTGCCGCCGCCGACGAGGAAGACACGTCGGACACGGTCATGCGTCAGGTGACGTGATTTCATGATGCCGAGCACCGTGTCCAGCTGTTCGCCGTAGGTCTTGCCTTTGCCGTTATTCCCCCTGACCAGATATCCGGTGCCACTGATGGCGACACTGAGCTCCATAGCACCGTCGGCATCAGCGAACAGGCGCGTCCAGCGTTGGGCGTCGCTGGTATCCGGCGAATAGTTCGTTGCGCTGCTGTCGCCTATGAACACGTCGACCGGCCTGGCATCGGCATCGGCTTCGGCGGCCGAGGCGACGACCGCACCGAGCGGCAGGCAGGAGACGCATACGGTCAGCACCACGACGATGAGACGTCTCAACCCGTTCCCCATACTCCCATATTCCCATTCCGAGAGTCTGTGCATCACGCCTCCCCGATGACCGGCCGTGCGTGGAAGTCCCGTTCTCCCAGCAGCACGCCGAGATGCGCTTTCGCCAATGCAAGTCCGAGCAACAACGCCACCGCTCCACATCCGAAGAAATTGATGCCGGTCATCAGCCACGGATCGATGTCGGGCCAATAGGTGAAGGAGAAGTACAGCAATGGACTGTGCAGCAGGTACAGGCGCATCGAGTTGTCGCCGATGAGAACGAAGAACCGGTTGCTGCGTTTCGGGATCATGCGGAACAGCAGCATCGGGAACGGCATGCACAGCAGGTTCAACGCGAACACATGGACCACATGCGGCATGGCGTCAGATAGTGCGACCAGCACCAAGCCGACCACGGCCATACCGATCCCGACCCACCAACGCCTGTCGTGCAGCCCAGCCAGCACGGACGACTTGAATCGATGGAATATGAGGCCCAGCACGAAGAACAAGTAGCATACATAGAATTTGTTCATCAGGTAGGTGCCGTCACGGAAGGGATACAGCACCACCACCAACGCGGCGGCCAATCCCATCATCGCGACATCGGCCTTGCGCGTCAGACCGAACAGCTGGTAGGGGATCCCGAACACGGCGAACATCATGAACAGCACGGCGACGAACCACAGGTGCCCGGACAGGTCACCCGTGACGAATATGCGCGCCAGCAGTTCCCATACCGGCCTTCCTCGATACTGTGGATGCCCCACCGCAAGCTTGATGGGGAGCATCCAGCACAGCCCGACGAACAGCAACGGTACGAGCAGCCTCCAGAATTTCTTCTGCAACAGCACCCAATAATTCGTGGATTTGCGCAGCGTGTACACGAAGCTGTATCCGGAAAGCGCGAAGAACAGCGCCATCATCGGGGTGAACAGCACCAGCGAGAGCACGCCCAGCACCACGGACGGCAACGACCCCGGCTGCACGAGTTGTCTCGTCGTATGATAGGCGAATCCCGGCTCCGTATAGATGATGGTGCTGTGGTACAGCATGACGAGCATGATGAGCACCGCACGCAGGTTCGCGGTGTCCTCACCGGGGTATGGTTCACGTCTCCCTCCCCGATGGCGGTGCTCCCACCATTGCATCGATGTCGGCTTCATAACGCCTCGCCCTCATGTCTATGTGCATCCAGGAGGCGACGGCGTGGAACCCCTCCACCACAGCGGGTTCCCACGCCATCGCAGATCGCCACGACCGCTGATCAGCGGTGATAGTACCCATCCGCGCCAAGACGCGCATCCGCATCGAGCAGCATCGCCGCCTCGGTCTCGTGCACGTCCTCGTCGCCGTCCTCACGGAAGTGACGCGTGGCGATCGGCTCGTACAGCGACGCATGGCCGTGCATGCCGGCGTCGAGACGCCGAGCGCCCGCCACCAGCCGGGCGGTCGAACGGCGCAGCCATGCTTCGAGCGCCGCACGTCCCTCTTCCGGCGTCGCACCGGATGCGAGCACCGCCGCCTCGAAGGCGAGCGGGTTGACGAACACCACCACGGAGGAGACGTGCCCGAAGCCCAGCGACGTGGCGATCACCGATTTGACCGGAATGCCCGCGGCACCCAGGTCAAGCGGCGTATTGCGCACCCAGACGAGCTCGTCGTCCTGACGCATGGCCGGGTCGACGCAGTCGAGCGACATGTTGGCGGGCACCTTGCCGGAGCGGAACATGTGCATGACATCCGAGGTCTGGAACACGAAGGAGCCGCCCTTCGCGTGTCCGGTGAGCGCCTTCGGGGAGAACACGAACAGCGGGTTGCCGGGGGTGCGTCCGATGGCGTGCGCCAGACGACGGTGAATCTCCGATTCGTTCGCGTCGTTCGCGTTCGTGGAGGTGTCGTGCTTGCACACCACGGTGATGTCGTCCGCGGTGAGGCCGAGCCCCGCGAGCTGGCGGACCAGCGCGGAGTCCCTGCCGCCGCGGCCCGCGGCGAGCGCGCCCATGCCCGGTGCGGGGATGGAGGCGTGCGCGCCGTCCGCGAAGGTGCGGGCGTAGCCGACCACGCCGAGCACAGGCAGGCCGAGCTTCAACGCGAGCGAGGCGCGTGCGACGAGCACGGTGCCGCCTCCCTGCGATTCGATGAAGCCGGCACGGCGGCGGTCGTCCGGGCGGGACATGAACCGTGTGGCCACGCCCTCCTTGTGGAGCATCGCGTCGTCGGCGGTGGCGTTCATGTTGCCGAAGCCGAACACGGAACCCCGCGAGATGTCGTCGGAGCCTCCGGTGACCACGAAATCGGCCTTGTGGAGCAGGATCTTGTCGATGCCCTCCTCCATGCTGACGGCCGCCGTGGCGCAGGCGCCGATCGGCGTGTTGATCTCGCCGTAGCCGCCGAGGTAGGACTGCATGACATGGCCGCCGATGATGTTCGGCATGACTTCCGCGAACAGGTCCGGCGAGACGTTCTGGTTGCCCAGATACTCTTGGAACATCTCCATGGAGGAGCGGGCGCCGCCGATGCCGGTGCTCTGCGTGGACGCGAAATCGGCCGGGTGGATGCTTTCGAGGATCTCCGCCGGCGTGAAACCGGAGGCGAGGAACGCGTCCACCGCGGTGAACAGGCTCCACAGGGAGACCTGGTCGAGGCTTTCCAGCATGGACGAGGGAAGCCCCCACTTGGCGGGGTCGAATCCCTTGGGGATCTGCGCGCCCACGTGGCGCAGCAGCGCCTTGCGTCGCGGCACGCGCACCTGGGAGCCCGCCTTGCGGGTCACCGTCCATTCGCCGGTCTCCCCACTCGGCTCGATGCGCGTGTTCTCCGGGTCGATGCGCAGGTACGCTTCGGCCTGTGCGCGGTCGGGCACGTTGAAGGACACGTCCTCGTTGAGGTAGACGTCGGGCAGGATCTCGTCGCCGTCCGGGTCCACTTCCCCGTCGTTTTCGAGCTCGCGCACGCCACAGCGGGCCACGACCTCCTCGTGGAAGCGGTCGTAGACGCCCGTTTCGTCAAGCAGATCGCCGGTCTTGGCGTCCAGCCAGCCGGGGCGGGGCTTGTCCTGCCAGGTGATGAGTCCCATGGACCAGGCGAGTTCGATGACGCCGTTGGTGGTCATGTCGGCGGTGCCGTCATAGTGGATGCCGAGTTCGGCCTCCGCGGCGGTACGGCCGGAACCCCATGGTCCGATGAGTCCGGTGCCGACGATCACGGCCATGTCGTCGAGACCGGTATGGACGTCGCCCCACTGTTCGGCGGCGGCGATTTCACGCGATGCGTCCAATCCCGCGGCCTGCGCGGTGGGCGGCATCGGCAGCGCCTGCAGCTCGCGCACGGTCTCGACGGGCGTGTGCGCCGCTTGCGCGGCCTTGCGCTTGCGCTCCTCCTCCTGCTGCTTGCGGAAGTCGGCGATGAACTGGCTGCCGACCTCGGCGAGATCGACATCCACTTCGCCCACGCCGCCGGTGAGATTGGCGTGAATGGGCGCGTGCATGGCGGCTTCGATGGATTCCGGCGTGACGAGCTTCATGAGTTCGTCGGCGATTTCGCCGGTGGAGTAGGTGCGCACGCCCTTGGCCTCCACGGCGGCGACGAGCGGATCGTTCTGCGCCATGAGGCCGGTGCCGCGCACCCAGCCGATGGTGGGCTGCGCGAGCAGGATGCGGTCGTGCCAGCCGGGTTCGCTCTTCCACTTGCGTTCGATGGCGTCGAATGCGTTCTTGGCTTCGCCGTACGCGCCGTCGCCGCCGAACACGCCGCGGTTGCCGGAACCCGGCAGCACGACCATGGTCCGGTGCGCCACGTCCACGTCCTCGCGCGCGTGGGCGAGGTCGGCGATGCCGCGTTCCAAGCTCCACAGCAGCAGTCTCATCTGACGTTCGGCCGCCGGTCCGGCCTGGTCGAGCGTGCCGGAGACGTGCGGTGCGGCGAACGGGATGAAGAAGTCGGGCATGAGCGCAGGCTTGAGCAGGATGCTTTCCGCGCCGACGCTGCGCTTCTGCTCGGTGGTCACCCATGCGATGAGCGCGTCCACGTCGGAGTATGCGGAGAGGTTCGCCGGCACGAGCCACAGCGCGGCATGCCCGGAGGCGTGCCTGCGGTAGGTGTCGCGCGCGAATTGGAGGCGCTTCCAGTCGATGTGGGAGGCGGTGATGATCACGGTGGCACCGCCGGTGAGGAAGCGCGCGGTGACGGCGCCGGCAATCGAACGCGGCGTGGCGCCGGTGATGAGCGCGACCTTGCCGTCGTACGGCAGGCGCTCGGCGATGGACGCGTCGTCTGCACGGGCGTCGGCGGCGATGGCACGGTAGCGGGCGACGAGGGATTCCCTGCCCTCACGCTCGCACTTGGCGGCCCACCATTCGGCCTGCCCGGCGATGGTCTCCCCCAAGCCGATGAACTGCGGCTCACCGCCGAACAGCGGGTCCTCGCCGAGTTCGCCGTCCGTGTACAGGCGGGCGAGGTCTTCGCGGGCGGAGGCCCAGCGGTCGTCGAACAGCACGGCCTTGTCCGCGTCGAACTTCGGGGCGACGCTCTTCGCCCAATCCGAGCCGAGCTCCTGTTCGACCAATGCGACGACCTTCGCATTCGCTTCGGCTTCGGTATCGTCCGGTTCGGCTGCGGGAGCATCGAGTCCGAGACGGTGCAGCACGTCGCGCGCGGTGGCGGCGAGCACGCCGTCCGGACCGGTGACCTTCGCCTCATAGGCGTCCAACGCGGCCGAGTCGACCACGCCGCCGCCCGCCGCGGCGGTGGCCACCGGCGCGACGGCGATGTGGTGCGCGGCGGCGACGGACTCGACGGCCGCGTCGATGAGCTGGTCGGCTTCGGCGGCGGTGGCCACCGTAGCCGTGGGCAGGGTGAGCAGGTCGTCGCCGCGCAGGGACGCGCCTTCACGCGTGCCGAGCAGCAGCTCGACCAATACCCAGTGCGCCCATCCGGCACCGAGGTTCCAATGTTCCTGAAGGCGTTCGCCCACGTGGGACTGCGCCACGCGCGCCCTGCCGAACAGTTCGTGCATGCGCGTCTTCACGGCGTCGTCGATTACGGAGCCGAACGGCTTGTAGCCGCCGGCGGCGGCCTTCACCATGCCGGAGAGCTTGTCCATCGTGGCTTCCGCCGCGCCTTCCAGCGAAGGCACTTCGATCTCGGAGGCGATGTCCACGAGCTGCTGGTTGCGCTTGGAGGAGACGCCGTTGGTGAGCGTCTCCAACGTGTCCGCCTTGCCGATCTGGTCGGGGCGGATCTTGTTCTCCATGGCGAGCAGCGTCTGGACGGCGTCCACCGCGGTGAACGGCAGATCGGCGACCGGGCCGGCCGGAGCCGGAGCCGGAGCCGGAGCCGCCTCGGCCGTGGCCGTGACATTCACCGTGGCGGCGGTCGCGGGGGCGGACTTCACCGCTGCGGTTTCGGCCGTCTCGGCCGTCTCCGCCGCGTCCTCGGCGTCGAACTCCATCACGCCGGGCGCTGGGTCGGTGTCGTTGCCGAGCGCGCGGTCGCTATCACGTTCCGCGTTGAGCACCTGCACGTGCGCGTCCATGAACTCGGGTTCGCGCAGCGTCTTGACGGCCATGTTGGCGAGCACGGGCGCTGCCGCGAGACCCACCTCCACGAACCGGTCGATGCCGAGTCCGCCACGAGACTTGGGCGTGAACAGCAGGCGCTGCGTTTCGATCCACCGCACCGGCGAGGCGAACTGCCAGGCGAGCAGTTCGATGAACAGCATGCGCGAGAGCTGCTGGGGGTGGTCCTGCCACCACTGCCATGATTCCTCGGTGGCGAGCGCCTCCCTGACCTTTTCGGAAGGCGCGACCTCGAGGATGGCCTCGGCGAATTCGCGGGTCAATGCGAACGGGCGCGCCACGAGGTTGGGGATGTAGTGCCCGGTAAGGCCACGAAGGTCGTCCGTCTCCGGAATGAGTTCCTCAAGCCGTTCACGGTACTTCGGCACACCGGGGCGCATCTTGCGGGAGTGGAAAGGCACGTCGATGCCGGGAATCGGCATGTACGACGGTTTGCCGCCGTATTCCTCGGCGCGCTTCTCGCTGTCCTCCTTGAGGAACTTGAGGCCGCGCAGCGTGCCGACCACCGCGTACTGCGAGCCGGGCACGTTGTAGTTGACGATCTGCAGGAACTCGCCGCAACGGGCGGAGACCTCGTTCACGTAGGCGTCGACCTGATCGTCGCCCACGCCGAACTGGATGGGGCGAAGCGCGCCCATGCCGTAATCGGAACGGCCATCCTCGTCACGGTCCACGAGCTCGTACATGGTGTTGCCGCGCTGGTAGACCATGTCGATGACGGTTTCCAGCGGGAACGCACCGCCCACCACGGAGAGGGCCGTGTATTCGCCAAGCGAATGGCCGGCGATATAGGCGGTGGACTTGTCCGTCACGCCTTCCGCGTCGAATTTGGCGAACTGGGCGAATCCGAGCACGGTGAGCGCCACCTGCGTGAACTGGGAGAGGAACAGCACGCCGTCCGGGTGCTTGTATTCCACGCCCCGCACCACGATGGACGCGGGATTGTCGCGCACGATGGACAGGATCGAGAACCCGTACTTGGCACGCGTGTGGCGGTCGGCGCGCTCCCACACCTCGCGTGCGGCGACGGAACGGGAGAGGTCGGCCAGGCCCATGCCCTTGCGCTGGGAACCTTGGCCGGGGAACACGTAGGCGGTCACGGGAGCGACGGCGATGGCGCGGGCGCGCGCCACGGTGAGGTCGCCCACCTTGCACTGCACGTCGAGCAGGGTGCGCCCGTCCGAGGCACGCCCGGCGCGTTCCACGGTCACGTCGACGGCGGCGCCGAGCGGCACCGGGGCGAACATGGAGTAGGTCCATCCCTGGATGCGGTAGCGGGTGTCGTCAAGCGTGTTGAGGGCCGAGACGACCTGCTGCGCGGCGGCGGACAGCCACATGCCGTTGACGATGGGCTCGTCGTAGCCGGACATCTTCGAGCTGACCCGCGAGACGTGCAGCGGATTGTAGTCGCCGGAGACCTGTTCGAAGGCCATCATGTCGGTCGGCGCGGTGATGCGCACGCGGCGCAGCAGACGGCGCGCGGTCTTGACGGGCTTCTCGTGTTCCTCGGCCAGTACGCCGCCGTATGGTTCGGCGATGGGCGCGGGGTCGTCCGAGTAGACGCGCGCGGGGATGATGAACCGTTCCACGAGTTCGGCCACCGGCTCGCCCGCATCGCTTCCGGCCGGGTCGGCGTCGTCATGCAGACGCAGTTCGATATGGGCGACGATGACGCGTCCGTTCACCGATTCGATGGCCGGATCCGCCCAGCCCACCGCATCAAGGCACGGCGATTCGCCACGTTCGGCCTTGACGTGGTACCGCTCCATCAGCGTCTCCACGGTGCCGTCCTGCGGGAACCTGATCTCATGGCTCAGATGGATGGTGGCTTGCAGTGATTCCAGCCAGGAGACGCCATCGGTCACGCCGGAGGATTCGCCGGTGTAGAGCAGCGGCCACAGCATGCACATGAGCGCGTCCGGCACGGCCGAAGCGGGGTCGAGCGGCTCCGGGAGCCTGCCTGACGTGACGGCGAGGTGCTTGGCTCCGAGCAATGCGTCGAGGTGCAGCCGCATGTGGAATTCGCCGAACGGCGAGCGCGAGGACTGTACCGCCTTCGGCAGATCGTAGATGGGGTTGCCGCAGATGTCGCGCGTTCCCACACCCGCCATGCCCTTGAGCTGTTTGAGCAGGTCGTCGTCGAGCAGCACGTCGTCGGCCACCGGGTAGGCGCCGTCGGCCGCGCCGTCCGGGAACGTCAGCGGCACGGAGATCTCACGCACCGCGTAGGCGCCTTCCGTCTTGTCGTGCGAATCCCAATACGTGTTGTCCAGATGGGTGACGATCTGCCACGTGTCCGGCTTGTCGGGCACGGCCTCGTAGATGATGTGCCCGTCCAGTTCCCTGTGGTCGGCTCCCGTGTTGAGGGTGAGGTGTTCACGGCGTGAGATGAGCGCCGAGGAACGGATGAACCGTTCCTTGCTCGCCGCCGGTCTGCCGGTGCGGGCGTCGGCGCGACGGGCCACCGCAGGCGTCGGCTGAACGCCATGCGCCACGAGCTCGTCCACGCACCCCTGCTCGAAACGGCCGAGCAGGTCGGCGACGGGCTCGTTCATATGATCGACGTGCGCCACGGAGACCGGTCCGGGCAATGCGAGCACCTGATCGGCGGTGTAGCGCGGATCCTGCGACTGCCACATGGCGTCACGTCCCCACCAGCCCGCCACCTGCCCGTCGATGACGGGCACGAACGGCACCGGCTTGCCTTCGCCGGCGCAGAGTGCCACGAACCATGCGGCGTCGGTTTCACTCACGGTGGCGGCCGCGGTGAGCGGATACTCCCGTTCCAGCTGTTCGATGGCGGCGGACGGATCGTCGACCGCCTCGGCGGCGTCGATGAGCGGCGTGAACGTGCCGTGGTCCCGTGCGGTGAAACGCTGCTCGCACCGTTCGACCATGCGCGCGAAACGTTCGCTCCACGAATCGTCCGCCCACGGGTGGCCGAGTTCCACGTACCGGCGCAGCCATGCGGCATAGGTCATATGCGTCACGTCGCCGAAGTACGGTTTGGCGGTGGCGGCGAGCGCGGCGATGATCTCCTCGCGGCGCGCCTCGACCTCCTTCTCGACGTCCTTCGCCGCGCCGACCTCGTCGAGCAGACGGTTGCAGCGTGCGGCCGCGTTGTCCAGTTCGTACAGGTCGGCGTGCAGGGAGCTCACGCCCGAGGCGACGCCACCGCGTGCGGTGTTGCGGCGAATCCAACCGTCGGCGGTATCATCGCCGTTCTGCTCACGCTCAGGCGTACCGTTCGCCTTCACCAACGCACGTTTGACATCCGGGTTGGTGAGCGCCTCCTTGCACGTCATGGCCACGGTGCCGACGAACACGGCGTCCACCGGCATGGGGCGCAGGCCGTAGCGGGCGGACCATGCGCCGGTGATGTAGCGCGCGGCCTTGCCGGGCGTGCCGAAGCCTCCGCCGACGGCAAGCACGAGGTTGTGCATGCGGCGGATGCTCGCATACTGGGCGAGCAGCATGTGGTCGAGGCTTTCCCAGGAGTGGTGGCCGCCGCCGCGGCCGTCCTCCACCTGCAGGATGAGCGTCGTCTCCGGGTGGTCCTTGGCGATGGCCACGGCCTGACGGATCTGGTTGACCGAACCGACCTTGAGAGATATGTAGACGAAGCCGTCGGCGTGCAGTTTGTCGAACAGTGCGCCCGCCTTGTCCGGCTCAGGCAGTCCGGCGGACAACGTGACGCCGTCGAGCGGGGCGCCGGCGCGACGGGCCTTGCCGGCTATGTCCTGGGAGCCGAAGTGCAGCTTCCACAGCGTGGGGTTGAGCAGCATCGTGTTGAACTGCGCGGCCATGCCGGGCTTGAGCATATCGTGCATTCGGGTCACGTTGCCGAAGAAGATCTTCTTGCTGACCTGACCGCCTCCGGCGAGTTCCGCCCAGTGGCCGGCGTTGACGGCCGCGGCCACGATCGCCGGGTCCACGGTGGTGGGCGTCATGCCGCCGAGCATGATGGCGGAGCGTCCGGTCAGACGGGTGAACGCGGTGTCGAGCACGGTACGGCCATCCGGCAGGGTGATGAGTTTCGGCGCATACGCGGACCAGTCGTCGTTGGGCTTGCGGTCATAGTCGGGCAGACCTACGGCGTCACATGCCTTGGTACCGCCTGTGGGGATGATGCCCGCTCCGGAACCGGCCAGCAGCTTGTCGGTCAGGTCGCCGAGCACGCTGCCGGGGCCGAGGTCCACGAACCAGCGGATGCCCTCGTCGAGGGCGTGCGTGATGCGCTCGTTCCACCGCTCGGTCTTGGTGAGCACGTGCTCGGCGATGGAGCGCGACTCGTTCTCGTCGAATCCGCAACGGACCGCCCATGCGACGGCCTGCTCCACGGCGGGTGCCATGAGCGCGGAATGGAACGGCGCTTCCACGGCGAGGAATTCGGTCACCGGCGTGACGGGCGTGCCGCCGAATCGTTTCGCGTTCGCCGCCGCATGGTCCGCCTCATGCGCGATGCCGTCCGCCAGACGCGCGAGTTCGACCGGCATGCCGGAGAAGACCACATGATCGTAGGCGTTGACGACGGCCGGTGCGGCCTCATGCCCGAGTATCCGCGCGGCGAGGTCCATGCTCTCCTGGACGCGCGGACCGGTGACGGAGAGCATGGGGGTGCGCTCGCCTGTGGAGACGATGCCGAGCGCGCGCACGCGCAGGGAGGCGGCGGCGCCGATGATGCGCGCGAGCGCATAGTAGCGGGCGGCACGGTCCTGATCATGGTCGAGGTATGCCTCGGCCAGCCGGGCGGCGATCACACCCTGTGAATGACCGATGATCGCATCCGGCCGATGATCGGCGAACAACGGCTCGGTGGCGGTGTCGAAGTAGACGAGGAGCGCGGCTTGTGCGCGGACGATACCGGGCACACTGACCGCGGGATCGAGGTCGGAGGCGATGCCCTGATCCGGCGCGCTTGACAGCAGTTCGGCGGCGATGGGCGACAGTACCCGGCGCGCATCCGATTCCAGCCCCTCGACGAAGGCCGCGACGGTCGTATCCGCACAGGCCTCCCGGAGTGCGGATTTCCATGCCGATCCTCCTTGACCGGCAAACATCAGCGCGTACCTGATGCGATCGTAATCCTCCTCACGGGTGTTCCGCAGACGCTTCATCAGCGTAGGGCTTGCGACATGTTGCTTTTCGTACGGCATTTGCAGCATTGTTCTTTTTCTTCTGTTGGACTTCTTCTCCCCGTTCCCAACAGCTCGCGGGGGATCTTTGCACTTAGACCCCCCCCCCCCGCACGAATGCGAGACAGACAAACTTCATAGTGTCTCACCATGCGGAGGTAGTCCCACGTGTCACTGTACCATGCCGTTCAGCATTCGTTCAGCCGCGATTCGGCGCTCTACACAGCATCGCTCAGCCCCTTGTGTGGAGCACCACTGCTCCGCACATAACGGTGAAGCACGCCATTTGCGCACTCAGATTCACGTTTTACACACCCATTCGGCATGTTCGATTCACGGCTTGCAGCCGCCGCGCACTGTAGTGAACACGGTCGCGGTCGCGAACACGAACACGAACACGAACACCGTCGCGCTCTGATCCGAGAGGAAAGCCCCCAGCGAAACCGCCGCACGCAACACCGTCCAGCCCAGTCGTAGGGGGCAAAGTCGTCATTTTTTGCAAGAATGACCCCCATAACCTGTCATTTTCGCCTCGATGCACCTATTGTCACGCAAAGAAACGCCATGAACCAAGGAGCACGCATGAACTCATCCAACGCGTCCGAACCATACCGACGAGAGCATTACCTCGACCAGTTGCGCCCCTTCTACGACGCGGACGACCTCATCAAAGTGGTGACCGGCATCCGTCGCTGCGGCAAATCATGTCTGTTGTTGTCGGTCATGGACGAGCTCCGTGAGCGCGGCGTGCCCGACGGGAACATCATCTACCTCAACCTCGATCGGAGCGAATACCGCAACGTCACCACCCCAGACCAGCTGGAAGCCGCTATCAAGACGTCGAAACCACAGTCAGGCCTACGCTATCTACTCATCGACGAGGTGCAGAACGTCAAGGATTTCGAACCCCTGATCAACGCCATACGAGAAGACGGCGGCACGTCGATCTTCCTGACCGGCTCCAACTCCTATCTGCTGTCCGGCGATCTGGCGACCAAACTGACGGGACGGTATATCGAAGTGGAGATGTTCACGCTCTCCTTCGCCGAGTATCTGGGAATGCGAGGGTTCTTCGGCTTGCCTGCCGACAACGTCCCCATGCTGTTCCGCGACTATCTGACCTATGGAGGATTCCCCCGCTCACTGAGCATTCCCGACGTTCGCGCCCGAGACCTTTACATCCGCGACGTGGTGTCCCAGATCTTCGACAAAGACATACGCACCCGCCGCAAAGTGAAGGACGTGGCGCTGTTCGACCGCGTGCAATCGTATTTCATCAATAACTACGCTGCCCCCACCAACATCAGCAACATCGGCAAATACCTGCTCCACGCCGAGAACATCCACACCAAACGCGAAACGCTGTCAAAGTACATCCGTCTGCTGGAGGACGCGAAGATCATGTACCGATGCCCCCGGTTCGATCTCAAGTCGCGTCGGATGCTGCGCGGCGGCGACAAGTTCTACCTCGCCGACACCGGCATCTACACCGCACGCAACACCAACGCCCAAATCAGCTACGGGCCAGCGCTGGAGAACATTCTCTACAAGCACTTGCGCGCGAAAGGCTACGCTGTGAGCGTCGGCAGCATCGGCAAGCTCGAATGCGACTTCATCGCCCGCAAGAACAACACGTACTGGTACATTCAGGTTTCGCAGACCATCGCCGACCCCAACGTGGAGGAACGCGAATACCGTCCGTTCCGGTATATCCGCGACAATTATCCACGATACTTGTTCACGCTCGATCCGCTGCCCGAGCAGCGCGATGGCGTACGCCATCTGAACCTGATGGAGTTTCTGGCCGAAGACGGCGATCTCGAACCATGATCTGGCTAGAGACGGTTCGGAACCACTCCAGCCCAGCCGTAGGGGTCAAAGTCGTCGTTTGTTGCAGGAATGACCCCCATAACTCGATGCCGCCCCTCACAATTCGATGGTCCCCGTTCGTGCCTACATCGCGATATCGCTATGCGGCGTCATGGCGCCCTCTCCGCCTGACGCGTCGATGCCGCGACGGAACGGCATCGCGCGCCGACCTGTCGGCGGCGTTTCCGGCGGCGGCGCGCACAGAGGGGATGCTCCCCCCAGCCGCCGTGCGACTGGAACCGGGCAAATCCCAGAATGTCTCACCATGCGGAGACAGACTCGCCTATCCTGTACCATGCCGTCAAGCGCCCGTTCAGCTGCGATTCAGCGCTCCACATGAGGGTCGGGTTTTGGAGTGTGGAGCAGAGATGCTCCACACGAGACTCGCGAGGGATTCACTGAGGGTTGTGTGGAGCGTTATTGCTCCACACAATGCGCATGGAAGACGAGGAACGAAAGTGTGGAGAGCGGCCTCTCCACACAAGACGCATATGGGGATTCCGGCACGAGTGTGGAGCAATATCGCTCCACACAAGCCGCGAACACCGGCTCGAAATCGATGTGTGGAACACCGGCGCTCCACACACATTTCCCAACTCCTTGTGTGGAGCATCACTGCTCCACACAAGCGGCCGCGCTTGCCGGAGCAGTTCCACCTTACGACGGCCCATACGGCCTCAGGCTTTGGCCGGGTCAAGCCATGCGAGCGCATATATCGACATATAGTGCATGCCGATTCACGTTTTTCACCCTGCTTTGGCATATTTGATTCACGTTTTACACACTGATTCGGCATGTCGGATTCACGTTTTGCAGATGCCGCGCACTGCGGTACACGCGATCGCGAACACCTGCGCACGGTCGATGCGGTATTCGATGTGGTCGATGCCGACAGCCCGGCGAGCCGGTAGGCGATGCGATCGTTGTCCGGCTCCCTGCTGGTACGCCCACCTTTGATCAGGCTTCTGACGCCGTTGCCGCCGATGACCCATCGTTTCGGCAGGTCGCCGGCACTGGTGACATCCGGCGTGCTCACGTCGTCGATGCGCGACGGATGCCCGGAGAACAGGGCCTTGCCGAGCCGCTCGTCGAAATCGTTGTGGAAGAAGTTCACATCCCCGGATTCAACGTCGGCGACACCACGCCACCACACATGAAGCGCATCCAACCGATGCGCCAGACAGGCGAAACGCGCTTCATCCCACGGCACACGTCCCATCTCCGTCTTCCGATGAGATATCCAAAATGGAGGAACAGCTGCAAACTCTCGCAGGCTTCCCGACGGACACCTATTTCGCCGCCTTGCGGAAACTGACGAACGCCACGCCGGCAACAACGACCACGACCACAGGAAACGGAACCGACCATGAAGATCAAAGCGCTTGACGTTCTGCTCAATGGACGCCACATCGGCGTGCTGCGCGAGGAACCGACCGGCAGACACACATTCACCTATGATCCAGACAATTCCGACACGACCACGCTTTCACTGTCCATGCCATTCAGGCCGAGCGCGCCATGACGTCACCATCACCTCCACAAATAAGCCATACAGACAACCATCATTGCAAATGAGCTTGTGCCTGTCTCTTATCTCAGTCACGTAACTGAGATAACGA